>CAJMNM010000045.1 GCA_905214795.1 uncultured bacterium | reverse complement strand
GTATCCGTACAGATAATTATAGTAGCTATTATAATATGATGAATTATAATAATTGTCATATACGTCTGTCTGTTTCGAGAAGAAAGCAGAGAAAGACAGTGAGTTTGGACGTTTACCTCCAAACCAAGGGTTCATATAGTTGATACTGTAAGACTGGTAGTATTGTCCGTTAGTTTGACCGCTAATGCTGAATGTCTCGCCGTTACCCTGTGGCAAGAAACCGCCACGGCGTATACCGTCTTTTCCAAATAAATTGGCAAGACAGAAATTTGAGAATTTTAATCCGATTTTTCCTATCACACCGGTCTGTCCGTAACCCAAAGAAAATTCTATTTGGTCGTTTGATTTGGATACAAGTCCCCAATCAATATCTACAGTACCGTTGCTTGGGTTGGGATGAACCATATCTTGATTGATCTGTTCCGGATCAAAGTGTCCCATAGATGCTATTTCACGATAAGAACGTTCAAGAGCTTCTTTGCTGAACAAGTCACCGGGTTTTGTTCTTAATTCACGGCGTACAACATTTTCATAAACACGGTCGTTACCACTGATGCTGACGTGGCGGATGGTTGCCTGCATACCTTCCCTGATACGCATTTCAAGGTCTATAGAATCTCCGTCTACATTAATTTCAACCGGGTCTAATTCATAAAATACATAACCGTTATTATAGTATAGGTTACCGATGGCGTCTTCATCGTTGGTTGTACGGTCGGCGAGCAGTTTCTGATTGTATACATCGCCCTTTTTCATCCGCAAGATTCTGTTGAGATCGTCTGTGCTATAGATAGTATTACCTACCCATTCAATATTGCGTATGTAATATTTTTGTCCCTCCTCAACTTTAACATAGATATCAACGGTTTTTTCATTATGCGGCGTTACACTGTCAGCTACAATAACTGCGTCACGATATCCCAATTCGTTATATTTGTTGATAAGATTTTCTTTGTCAGTTTCGTAATTTTCTTCTATGAATTTCTTTGTGCGGAACCAGCTTCCGGGACGGCCCTTTTCGTTCGTTTTCTTAAATACACCCGGGATGAACATGCTACCTTTAATTTTTTTCGTACTTAAAGCATGATTTCCCTCAATGGTTATAGAGTTGATTTTTACTTTAGTTTTCTTATCAATATTAATATCTACAATGACATGATTTGGAGAACTGACATCGTCGCGCTGAAGAATTTCTATTTCTGCATTTTTATATCCTTTTTCGTCAAAATATTTTTTTGCCAGAAATTGTGCACGGTCTATCATGTTGGGCGTGAGCTGGTTGTCTTTCATTAGTCCCAGTCTCGCTTCCAGATCTTCGCGTTCACCTTTTTTTACGCCATAATAATTGATTTGTGAAACACGCGGACGTTGTGTCAGATTGATACAAAGGTAAGCCTTGTTATTAACGGTACTATCCATCGTAATGCTTACATTTGAGAACAAACCGTTGTTCCAGAAGCGTTTGATGGATTCTGTAATTTCCTCACCGGGGATGTCTATTTTCTGTCCAACTGAAAGGCCTGAAAGACCGATAAGAATATAATCGTCATAATTTTCAGCACCTTTTACAGAAATGCCGCCAATGATATATGTACGGGGAGTACGTGAATATTCTATGATAGGTTTTATTTGAGTTTCGCCAATGGTCTGAGCTGTCAGCTGGTTGAAACACAGCAAACTTGCTGTCAGACAAAGGCCGATGCTTTTAACAGTATTCATACGTAGATGCTTATTTTTTCGCTACTTGTTCACTCGTTTTTCCGAATCGTCTTTCTCGTGATTGGTAGTCATGTATGGCTTTGTGTAATTCTTCTTCGTTAAAATCTGGCCAGTAGGTATCACAGAAATACAATTCCGTATAGGCACATTGCCATAACAGGTAATTGCTGATACGCAATTCACCGCCGGTACGGATAAGCAAATCCGGATCGGGCATAAAGGCTGTTTCCAAATGTTTGCTGATAGTATCTTCTGTAATGTCTTCCGGTTTTAGCTTCTGTTCTAAAATCTCTTGCGCGATACGTTGGGTGGTACGTGTCAGTTCCCAGCGCGAAGAATAACTCAAGGCGATAACCATGGTCATTTTATCATTGGCTGCAGTGCGTGCTATGCATTGGTTAATACGTGCTTGCACAGCCTCGGGTATACGCGACATATCACCGATCATCCGGAAACGGACATTGTTTTTCATGAAAATCTCTTCCTCAAGATGATCAATGATTAATCCCATGAGCGCAGCGACTTCATCACTGGGGCGATTCCAGTTTTCAGTAGAGAAGGTATATAATGTTAAATATTTGATGCCGAGTCTTGTGGCTTCTTCAGTGATTTTCTTAACTGTTTCAACGCCCTGCTGGTGGCCGGCCGTACGTGGCAAACCTTGGGCTTTAGCCCATCTGCCATTACCATCCATGATGATGGCAACGTGTGCGGGTATGCGTTTAGAGTCGAGTTCGTACTTAAAAGACATATTTTATATTATTACAGTTTGCACATTTAGGAAAGAGGTCATAAGTTAAGGTCAGCATGGTAAATGAATAGCAGTCCTTGTTCTTGAATCCGGGTGATGATATACCATAAGGTTCTTTCAGTATGACTCCTTGCGTATTTGAAACGTCAAGTGCGTCGGATGTGGTGAAGCGTATGCTCCATTCAAGACCGATATTGAGCCTTGGCTTGACTTTGTATTTAACACCGATACCTACCGGAATATGAAAGCCGACATTTAAGTCAACCGGCTTTGGTGCAAAAGTCAGTCCTCCTCCTATTAAAAGATAAGGTGTGATACGGCTGTATCCTTCATATCCCTGACCTATGCCGTATCCCCAGAAGTTCAGTTCAAACTGTACACTGAGGTCAATCAGGTTACGTTTGAAACTGCATGACCCCGCCTGTCCGCCATCTTGCGTTTCACTGTTGGGATCTTGCGGAAAAAAAATATTTCCGGTTCCGCCCCGGATTTGTCCCCATGCAAGGTCTCCTTTTAAGGCCATGCGGGGATTGAATATATAGCGTGCCACAATACCTCCCATACCGCTTAGGTTGGCAAATGGTTTACTATTCGCGTCTCCCAAATAAAAACATCCTCCTATACCGGCTCCTAACTCCATGCGATAGATTTCGTCTTGTGCCATGTTATGTATAGACACGGTTACTAGCAGGAGTAATATGACGGTTCTGAGTTTGTTTTTCATCCGATATCTGACATTCCTTTTATTTGTTGAAACTTAATTTGTTTAGCCGTCCTTTCCAAATCTTACTCCCCGCAAAAATCCACAAATTATATTCATTGTCTGCGACGGCTGTGATAAGTTCAGAAGTATTTTTTAAACTCTCAGGTAATGTGTATGTTGCATTCGTTTCCCAAGAGATACCATTGTCGTTGCTTACATAAAGATTGTCTAAGGCCTGATGCTTTCCATTTAGTGATGAGCCTCCTAAAGCCAGCAATACATGATTGTATTCCACAAGATTTAATGCCTTTAATTGAGGGCAAACGTTGCTGTTATAGATAGACCAGGGGAAGTAAGCCCATTTATCACCTTCTTCCTGATAAGGTGAAATACTTTTGCTCCACACAACGGCTGCTGTATCCTCTGTAAATATAGAAGGATTACGGTTTCCTAGCATTAAAACGCGTTCAATGCCGTTTTCCTGTGTGTAGGCAATTGTAGCTATATCTTGTGTCGGTAATTTGTCGGCGTTGTCGTCCAAAGTTTCGTCTGTCCATGATAATGCGTCTGACGAACGTACTATCAGTCCATTTCTTAAACCATAGATAGAACGGTTGTTAGCTGTCAGTAGGGATACATTGACAGATGTTGCATGTGTTGTCCAGTTTGAACCGTCTGTCGACATAATTATACTACCATCTGTGCAACTCATATAAAGCTTGTCTTTAAAAGACGTTAAAGTGTTCAGCATTGCATTTTCACAGTTGTTTGTCTGTAAAACTGTCCAATTCTTCCCGTCAGTCAAATCGCTTGAGTATAATTTAGTCTGTGTATTATATAGGGCATAAACATAAACCTTTTCATTCCAGATAATGGATTTTATTTGATTTGCACTATTCCATTCTGCGTCGTTTTTCATTTCGTTCCATGTGAATGTTTCACCGTCCTGTTGGTGTACATTCAATTTTACTGTATAGTCTCTTGTCGCATTCCCGTCTGCAGATACAACTCTGAATATAAGTGGGCGAGTGAAATCAATAGAATCGGAAGAAGAGTAACTTAACCAGTTCTCGCCTGATTCGTTTGTATAACGGTAAATGATTGTACCGCTACTTTCGGCTGTAACCAGAATAGCATTTGTTTTACTTTCTACAGGAAGTGAGTCTATATTACAGATGGTATTATTACGTTGGTCGATTACCATGGTATAGTAACTGCCATTGTAAGTTGCATAATAACTGCTGTCGGTTCCTGCTGCTGTTGTAATATGAACCAGTCGTTTGATATTTCCTAAAGAAAAACTGCTCATATAGCAATCATTACTTAATACGGTTTTTTCATCATCCGAGCATGAAGAGAAGATAATAAGTGTGCAAACCAAGCTATATAATAAAATCAGACTTTTTTTCATTAATTTCATATCTAAATATTAAAGCACAAAAGTACTCACAATTTTTACTATAACGAAACGTAAAACGTTGAATTATCTAAAAAACTTGATAAATGTGCTGTTTTTTACTGCATAGAGGCTGTTTTTAATGTCAGATTAGTAACTGTTGTTTAATGATGTGTATGAATTGATGCCCGTCAATAGTGCTCGTCTCGATATGTCCTTCCGGTTTATGGGGAGCCGGAATCCCTTTTTTGAGGTATACGGGTGAGATTTCTATGAAAATCTCGTCCCATAATTCATCAAGAATAAAACTTTCGTGAAGTTTGCGTCCGCCTTCTACCAAAAGAGATTGTATGTTGCTTTGGTAGAGGTCTTCCATGATTTGTGGAAGAACATCTTTAGAAAAATCTATATTTTTAACATTTATATTGTTCGTGTTCTTATGGGCAAGCATAGTCTGTTTATCCTGATAGACTCGGGTTGGACAACTGCCATCAAAGATGTGCAGATTATCGGGTAGGGTACCTTGACGGTCGATGGTGATACGCAGAGGCTGTGGACCAGACCAATATCGGTTCGTCAGTGAAGGATTGTCTGAAAGGGCGGTCTGACGTCCTACCATAATAGCCTGGTTGATAGCTCTTAGACGGTGTACTCTCATCTGAGTAAAAGAGGTTGAAAAATGGAATGGTGGCTGTATCTTTGGGTCACGTATCTCGTCAATGAATCCGTCCGCAGATTCTGCCCATTTCAAAGTAATATATGGTCTGTGGTGTAGTTGAAAAGTAATAAATCTTTTATTCAATGCCAGACATTCTTGTTCGCGGATTCCAACCGTAACGTCTATTCCTGCGTCCTTGAGTTTCTGGATACCCCGTCCGGCTACTTTGGCAAATGGGTCTTGACATCCGATAACTACACGTGGAATGCCTTTTTCAATGATAAGATCTGCACATGGGGGGGTCTTGCCGTAATGTGAACAAGGTTCCAGACTGACATAGATTGTACTGTCTTTCAAAAGAGATTGATCTTTTACAGAGCGTATTGCATTGACTTCTGCATGTGGTCCGCCGCAACGGATATGATAACCTTCTCCGATGATTTTTCCGTTTCTGACAATTACGGCACCGACCATCGGATTTGGAGCTGCACCATATCTGCCGTTTAAGGCAAGTTGAATGCAACGGTCCATGTATTTTTCTTCTGTAGTCATTTTCTGATATAATGTAAAATTTCTATTTTTGTCTGATAAACTCCTGTTAAATGAAGAATATCGTAAACAATATGTTGCACAGGCTGCTGGAGGTCTATCCTGAGGGTGAGGCTCGGGCATTGGTGCGTTATGTGCTGGAAGTACGTTATAATATAAGTATTCCAGATATTTATATGGGCAAAGATAGACATTTCTCAGAAGAAGAACGAGCAGAATTGGATTTTATTGTAGAACGTCTTCTTCATCAGGAACCGGTACAATATATTTTAGGACAGGCGGATTTCCATGGACTGACGTTCCATGTAGCTCCAGGTGTGCTGATTCCGCGTCCCGAAACAGAGGAGCTGGTGGATTGGGTGCTGGAAGAACTTGGCAGACTTAAAAATGCCACTGTTCTTGATGTCGGGACAGGGAGCGGATGTATTGCAGTCAGCCTTGCAAAGACATGTCCCGGTGCTAAAGTATCGGCTTTGGATGTCAGTCCTGCAGCCTTGGAAATTGCTCACGCTAATGCGCAGGCAATTGGTGTGGAGGTTAATATGCTGTGCGGTGATATTCTACATCCGGATGGAAATGATGTTTTATCAAAGTCGTCTTGGGATATCATAGTTAGCAATCCCCCTTATATATGTGACTCAGAAGCAATGGAAATGTCAAAGAATGTGCTTGGTTTTGAGCCTCATGAAGCGCTGTTTGTTCCTGATGATAATCCGTTGCTTTTTTATAAGGCCATAGCGGACTATTCCATTCGTAAGTTAAATCCCGAAGGGAAACTTTTTGTAGAAATCAATCGGGCATATGCTGATGAGGTGATGATGCTGTTTTCAGATACGGGGTTTGTTGGCGTGGAATTGAAAAAGGATATGTACGATAATAATAGAATGGTAAAATGTATAAAACCAAGCAAATAACAGAGGAGCAGGCTTACGCCAAATTAGCAGCCTTTTGTGCGGCAGCAGAGCATTGTGAGAGCGAACTTTGGAAAAAGCTGACACAATGGGGCATTTCTACGTCTGCATCTGGTGATATTATTCGTCGGCTTCTTAAAGAGAATTATATCAATGATATACGGTATGGAAACTGTTTTGTCCGAGATAAATTCAAGTATAATAAATGGGGACGTATAAAAATAAAGCAGGCTTTAGTGCAGAAAGGGCTCTCGGCCTCGGTTATAGAACAGTCTTTGGAAGAGATAGACGAACAGGCTTATGAAGAGCTTCTGCTTGATTTGTTAAAGAAAAAGAGCACTTTGATAAAGGCTGGTTCTGATTATGAGCGTCGGTGCAAGTTGATGCGTTTCGGAGCTGGTCGTGGTTTCGAGCAAGGGGTGATATCGCGTTGTTTAAGCCGGTTAGGTTGTTCTGATACCGATTATTTTGAGTGAATATGAGATTGCGAGCTCTGATGGATTTCTTTTTTCCGCGTCAATGTGTAGTGTGTGGCCGGAATCTGGCAATCGAAGAACACTTCCTGTGCAGTTGTTGTCTGTTAGGGATGCCGGTTGTAAGATATGCTTCATATGAAGATAATCCAATGGCTCAGACATTTTGGGGCTTGGTTCCTTTTGAACGTGCGGCTGCTGTTTTTCATTATCGGCATGATTCAGCTCTTAGTCGTCTTCTTTTTGAGATGAAATATCATCACAATCCGCGTATCTGTTATGAAATGGGCCGTCTGATGGCTACAAAAATGTTGGCGAGGGGATTTTTTGATGGGGTAGACGTAATTGTTCCCATTCCTTTGGCAGAGGAACGCCGGCGTGAGCGTGGATACAATCAGAGCGAATGTTTGGCAAGAGGAATTGCAGATGTGACAGGCTTGCCTGTATCAGTAGACTCGGTTGTCCGTATGATTTCCAATCCAAGCCAGACAATGCTTGGAGCAGATTCAAGAAGAGAGAATGTAAGAGATATTTTTGCCGTTACAGATCCTGATATTTTGACTGGCCGTCATGTGCTGTTGGTAGATGATGTGATGACAACCGGGGCTACATTACTCTCTTGTGCTGAAACAATTGCCGGCCGGTGTACTATCCGGTTGAGTGTGTTGACATTGGCTGTGGCCGGTCACTCGTGGGGTTAGATGAATTCTCTGAAAATAAAAGGAGGTTTTACTCTAAAATCTCGTTCTATTTTTTTATCTTTGTGCGGTTATTTAAAAAATGCGAAACAGATATGAAAACATTGGAGAAAATCTTTGCAGCTAAGTTGTTGAAAGTCAAAGCGATTAAACTTCAACCTACGAACCCGTTTACATGGGCGTCCGGATGGAAGTCACCGTTCTATTGTGATAATCGTAAGACATTGTCTTATCCTGAGTTGCGGACGTTTGTGAAGATAGAAATCAGTCGTCTTATTTTAGAGCATTTCCCTGATGTAGATGCCATTGCGGGTGTTGCAACCGGCGCTATACCTCAAGGTGCTTTGGTGGCAGACGAACTGAACCTTCCCTTTGTTTATGTCCGTTCAAAACCAAAAGACCACGGCTTGGAGAATCTGATTGAAGGTGAGCTTCGCCCGGGTATGAAAGTCGTTGTTGTGGAAGATCTTATCTCAACAGGCGGTAGCAGCTTGAAAGCAGTTGAGGCCATCCGTAACAATGGTTGTGAGGTAACTGGTATGGTTGCAGCATATACATATGGTTTTGATGTGGCTGCAGAAGCATTTAAGAACGCTAAGGTACAACTTCTTACATTAACTAACTATGAGGCTGTTGTTGAAGAGGCTGTCAGAATTGGTTATATTGATGAGAGTGATGTTGAAGTGCTGAATGATTGGCGTAAGGATCCGGCGCACTGGAACGGATAAATATACAGTAGAATAGTAGAGATATGTCTAAAAAACAATTCGTTAGTAATGTAAAGCAGATCCCGTTCAGCCAGTCTTGCGTGTATGCCAAATTATCCGATTTGAATAATCTGGCTGTCATCAGAGAGAAATTTGATGATCCTACGGTAAGAGGAGCGTTGGGAAATCAAGTACCTGCCGATAAACTAGAACAGTTGTCACAGCGTATTAAGGAAATGACTTTCGATGCGGACTCAGTGACATGTAATGTTTCGCCGTTGGGCGAAGTTTCATTAAGGATTATCGATCGTGATGTTCCTAACTGCATTAAGTTTGAGACTGTAAACTCTCCGATACCTTTGAATCTTTGGATTCAGTTGTTACCGGTTACAGAAACGACATGCAAGATGAAACTTACAGTAGGAGCAGATTTGAATCCGTTTATCAGCGGAATGGTTTCAAAACCATTGCAAGAAGGCGTTGAAAAACTGGCAGACATGTTGACGCTTATACCATATGGTGCCTAAATGATAAAAAAATATGGCAAGCAAACTTTGGGAAAAAAATACAGAAGTAAATAAAGAAATAGAAAAGTTCACGGTTGGTCGCGACCGTGAACTTGATTTATATTTGGCCAAACATGATGTATTGGGCTCAATGGCTCATATCACCATGTTGCAGAGTATCGGTCTTCTTACGGCCGATGAACTGGAAATGCTGTTGGCTGAGTTGAAAAATATCTATGCCGGCATTGAGCGCGGTGAGTTTGTTATCGAAGAAGGTGTAGAGGATGTTCATTCTCAGGTCGAGTTGATGCTGACCCGTAAGCTGGGCGATGTAGGCAAAAAGATTCATAGCGGCCGTTCACGTAATGACCAGGTGCTGCTCGATCTTAAGCTATATACAAGGGCACAGTTGAAGGAAATTGCCGGTGAGGTAAAAGTTCTGTTTGAGGAACTGATAGAACAGAGCAACCGTTATAAGGATGTTCTGATGCCGGGATATACACATCTTCAGGTTGCCATGCCGTCAAGTTTCGGACTCTGGTTCGGTGCTTATGCCGAGAGCCTTGTTGATGATATGCAATTCCTGTTGGCCGCGTTCAAAATGACAAACCGTAATCCTTTGGGCTCTGCGGCAGGTTATGGTTCTTCGTTTCCTTTGAACAGAACCATGACAACTCAGTTGCTTGGTTTTGATTCAATGAACTACAATGTTGTCTATGCCCAGATGGGACGTGGCAAGATGGAACGGAACGTAGCGTTTGCGTTAGCGGGTATTGCCGGTACGATTTCAAAGTTAGCTTATGACGCTTGTATGTTCAATTCTCAGAACTTCGGCTTTGTGAAGTTGCCCGATAATTGTACCACAGGGTCAAGTATCATGCCGCATAAGAAAAATCCGGATGTGTTCGAATTGACAAGAGCCAAGTGTAATAAAATACAGGCTCTTCCGCAGCAGATTATATTAATTATGAATAATCTTCCGTGCGGCTATTTCCGCGATTTGCAAATCATAAAGGAAGTCTTTCTGCCTGCATTCCAGGAGTTGAAAGACTGTTTGCAAATGACAGCCTATATCATTAACAAGATAAAGGTAAATGAGCATATTCTCGAGGAACCCAAATATGATAACATGTTCAGTGTAGAAGAGGTGAACCGCCTTGCTGCAGCAGGCATGCCATTCAGAGATGCCTATAAGAAAGTAGGTTTGGATATCGAGGCCGGATGCTTCAAACCCGACAAGCATGTGGCACATACTCACGAGGGTAGTATAGGAAACTTATGCAATGATAAGATTCAGGCTCTGATGGATGAAGTGTGGAGCAACTTCAATTTTAAGAAAATGGAAGAGGCCGAACAACGCCTTTTAGGTCGGATTTAACATTGGTCAGACACAATATAACGTACAAAGTACCGTTCTTTGCTATATGAAAAGAATTTGGTACTTTGTACGTTTTGTTTTTATCCTTTCGCTGTTAGGATTGTCTTCCTGCAGTGAGGATGTGGAGAATTTGTATTCCGGTTATTTGGCACGTTTCACCTATAAGTATGTCAATACAGTGCCGCCGTTGTATAGTGCCCTGAATAGCTTAGGCGTTTTTGCTACGATTCAGGCAGACCGTGGAACTTATGTGTTTAAAGACGAATCCGGTAATAAAACAACAGTCAATATTACGGCCGAAGATCAGAATCAGCATTATTATTTGGGAATTGCCGGTTTTATAGTAGGTCTGCCAAATATTCCGGAGTTGGGTGCAACTACTTCTACACCAGTCTGCTATGATTTGGCCTGTCCAAATTGCTATGAGAATTTACATATTCAAAAGACGTTGACTCTTGAGGTCGGAGGTTTTGCCTCCTGTCAGTCTTGCGGTCGTGTATACAATTTAAACAATCAGGGTCTGGTTAGTGAAGGAGATGGTGGTATAAGCCTGTATCGTTACCGTATGAGTTATTCAGGCAATACATTAATGATAAACAATCAATAAAAATGCCGAGAAATTTTGCAGGTCAGAAAAAAAGAATTATCTTTGCACCCGTTAAGAACATAATGCGGAAATAGCTCAGTTGGTAGAGCACAACCTTGCCAAGGTTGGGGTCGCGA
>CAJMNM010000044.1 GCA_905214795.1 uncultured bacterium | reverse complement strand
AAATCCTTGCTACAAAGCACAATTTAATATATTTGAAATTTTGTCATGTACTTAAGACTTTCATATAAATCTATAATTTCAGAAAATTCATTCTCATCAAATTCCTTGACATACAACTTTCCCTCTTTTATCAATGCTGCGACTTCTGCATTTTGTTCCTCATTGATTATTTCCTCTATTACATAATCAACTGTATGAAATTTTATGGGAAGTTCAAAGGACGCATCAAGCAAACCTATAGATATAAGGTCTAAAAAGATGTTTGTATCATTGACCACTATATCCATGTCATACCAGATTTAAGTTTTCTCTCACTTTTTGTACAGAACATCCCAACAGAGAGGCACATTTAGATTCAGTTATCACTTCATTTGCAAGCAGTTTAAAAACGAGACGCACAAATCTTTTGCAATGTTCATCCTGGAACACACTTTTCTCTACATTTTCCTTGAACTGTTTTGATGAGTTTTTGTACTTATAGAAAGAAACATATCTATTTTGAGAAATGATACCTGCCTGTCTGGCTTTTATCATCATGGCTTCTACTGATATTCCAAATTGGCATTGAATATCCTTCAACTCTATTAATGAAATGTCTTTCCTTATTTTCCCTATTTTTTGTATAAAGACTTCGACAGGAAGAAGTACTTCATTTGCAAATATATTGCAGAGTCTTTCTTCGTCAGCCCCATCTTGAAATCTCATTATTTTATGGCCTACTTCATGGAATAATGACAACCTTTTTCTTTCTGGAGTAAATCCTTTGTTTAACACAACAACAAATAAATTATTACAGGTAAAGCTGTTTCCATCAAATCTTTTGCAAGCATCAACTTCTATGATCTTTACTCCTGCCGTTTCAAGTAATTCAATAGGAGTTGTGATAGGAGAGTCGCCAAGATTTAAATCTTGCCTGAATCTGGCTGCAATAGAAAGTACATCTTTATCGTCTTTTACAGGAGTGTCAAAATAATTCATAGTAAAAATTTTCGATTCTCCTGTCATACTTTCTACTTCAATATATTTTTCAAGTTCAGATGATGCATAATAATTAATAGCTTCTATTTCTTTTTTCCCAAGAGAAGCACGCTTTCGGTATTTTATATTTTCCAAATCTACGGAAACAGTAATGGGCCGAAAAAAATCATCAATACGGAGTCCCAATGCAGAAGCCAATTTTATCATCACCTTGCTGGAAGGAAAAATATCTCCTCTTTCATATTTGGCCAATGCGTTAGCGGACACTTCTCCATTCATTTCCTCGCTTAATCTTCTTAAAGACATGCCACGCATTTTGCGTGCACTTCTTAGACGTATGGGGAATATACCTTTCATTTTGAAAACATTTTTATGGTGTACAAAATTACAAAATAACATTCAATTCGTAAACCACAAGCACAGTTTTAACAATTAAAATCATTCTACATAGTCAAAGGACATAACGCCCCATTCCAACAAAAGACATCTCGTTTCGTTGGAAATTTCTATAAATAGAATTACATACTCACGGTAAATTTTGCTACTATCGGAAAGAATCAGTTCCCATCTCTTCTATTACCCGGTTCATCATATCGCATACTTTCTGGCAACTGTCCAGGTCTGCACAAGCAGGGTAGGGGCAGCCGGCCAAATCCGCCAATTCATCAGCTACAAGAAACCTTCCCTGGGAGAAAGCTACCGGATGGTAATATACGTCACCGGCTTTAGGTTTGAAGGAACACAGTTTTACAATCTTATTCAATTCCCCGCAGATCCGGGCACATTCCTCTTCAGGATAGGAGGGAACTTCATCAAGAGCCTTCACTGGAGCGAAAGCAAGCCTTACGTTATCCCATATTACCGGTGTATATTTCTCTATCATATTTGGTGTGAATTGGTCTCCATATTCTGTATCGCATCACCTCTCAAGCATAGCAGAGAGCTACAGATGCTCCAAAATCTACATTCTCACTATGTCTACTAATATCTGATGCAAAGATACGGGCTAAAGAAGATATCACTATTATTTTTATGAAGTTTTTTATGAATCGTCCTATAGATGGCATTACGACAAGTTCCGAGTATCCTCGTATTCTACCACATAACCACCGTATCCCTTGTCATACCTGATAGAGTTCAATGACTTTCTTGAAAATAGCAACAGGCTACTTAGTTAAACGGCCTCAAAAGATCTGTAACATTTATATCTATAACGTATATTATGTTTAATAACAAAAACAGCAAGATTTTTACTAAGTTTACAAGACCCTACTACTCTCTTGTATATATTACCAAATCTACATTATAACAAGGATATTATAATTTTCCACTAACTATTTATATCTTATCTGGTTGACCCGATTTTAACCCACGCAAATCGCATTTATAGATTTTCTTAAAACGAATTTTTACCTTTTCCATTGTCATATCACCTCGATTGGAAGGGAAAGATGCTGCCACAATTCTTGCACGTTTTTCTTTATTGGCTGAATGCGCAAGCATTTTGTTCTGTAGTGTACTTTCCAACTGTTCTATTGCATGATGAAGATCCTTACCTTTCAATTCAACAAATATCTGAGTCCAATTACTGCTATCTTTTATCAGTACCATCTTATCGCACTTGCTACCAGCAGTGATGATATATCCGTCTATTTTATAAACGACAGACTCTTTTGAGTTACTGACTTGAAGGACGTAACGTCTCCCTTTCTCAGCTGTGGCTACAACTTTTCGTACTGCTAATGGCTGTTCAGGGGTGTATCCATCTCTCTGCAACCTCTCATGTAAATTGGTATCAGCCATAAATAACAGAATTTAATGCAGCAATACTCTCATCTACCAATTCAGATACCCCGTCAAGTTGCAAGCCACTCACCATTTGCAGCTCAGGATCTACTATATCCTGTAATTTTCCTTCATCTGTCAAGTAATAAGCTCCAATACTTCCTATCGGCAGGATATAATCGTCTGGAACAATTTTCGAAGTCGCTTTCTTATTCTTTTCCCATGCTACAGAAGCCAGCATTAATACATTCAATGTAGTCAATACATAAGGACTATGCGTTGTCAGTACTACCATACTATTATGTTCTGTCCGCACTGTGGCTTTTTTTATTGCATAAATAATGCTCCGTACGAGATTCCATTGAGATTCCGGATAAAGATTCTGTTCCAGTTCTTCAATAAAAAGTTGTGCAGACTGGTAGTTAAGCAAATGGGCCGATAAGATTTCCTCATTGGATGCAACCAACTTATCATCTGATGTCCGCTCACGAAGAAACTTAGCCATCATATCGTAAAGCTCCCCTTTGCTGACAGAGATAGGTTGTCCTGCCATTCCGCATACATAATCAACTAATATTTCCACAGGAAGAGCGGACTGTACACCACTTGAGGCATAAAAAGTAGTGAACTCTTTTTTATTATCTTTCAAGCGAATTGTATCTCCCCCCTTTTCTTTATCAAAATAATACTCCATATTAGGAGATACAACTAATGTTTTAGGCTCTGAGTTTGTATAGTGCTCCTTAGCTTCCCCCCATTCAAAAACAAAATTAAAGAGTACATCCAAATCAGATGCGCGATAAGCTCGGTCTATGTTCCTTATAGCGGAGAGCAGGTTTCTCTCAGAAGGGATAAAGCTTAGTTTTGTATTATACCGTTCATCATCAAAAGTAGATAGGCGTTCTATGCGAACATTACTTTGAACGCCATTCAAAAGTATACTCACACAATCCCCTTGATAATGAATCACACTATCATTTGAAAAATACCCCATATTGAATCGGTAAAATTGCATTAGTTCTTTTATAAACTTATTATTGTGAGTGTAAGCGAAAAGTATCGTATCACTTCCTGTCATAATTGTTTTTTCCAGCCACCGGCAGTAGCTAAGGATTTTCATCAGAGTACTCTTTCCTGTACTCTGCTTCCCTATAAATAGATTAACCATTTTCAATTCTATCCTACCAGTGTCATTCAAAGGACCTACACATTTGATTTCAATAGAAGCCATATATCTTATTCTAATTTGTTTAATTCTAAAAGCAAAAGTAGTAAATTAAGTTCGAATCACCAATTAAATGCTTGTCTATAAGAAAAAAATATATCCATACCTAAAACCCGCAATATTTAATATATTTTCTCTTTATGATTTTATTTTTCCCATTTCTGCACCCATCCTTACATTCCAGCCAGATCACCTTTCCATCCATTATTAAAAACTTCACTGAATAAGCTCATATAAACAAATCCACACAAATGCCACTATTAGTATTATAGAAAGAGTAATTTCACTAATCGGAATAGTAAGCAATAGACCAGCAAGCCCTATTTGCTAAATTATTTTTATCGATATTAGCAATTACTTACAATACTTTCATCCTTAATAAGTTAGAAAATATCCATTACTCTCCCACGCCTACCATAAAAAAATCTACTCGAATCAGTTGTGAATTAAAGAGGTTGGATGAATATAGGTTACATATATATATCCATCATACGTTATTCTACAAGTTCCGTTTTGAGCAAAAAAACACCATTCTTTTACTTATAAATAAAATATTAATTGTACTTTTGATATATGAAAACGATAAAGCCTTCCTTTGATGAAATGTTGGCAAGAACCTCTTTGGCTACCCAACAAGAGGTATCTTTGGAATTTGCCATTTCCAACCGCATTTATGAACTGATGACGGAGCGTGGCTTATCCAAGTTGCAGTTTGCACAGGCACTGGGCAAACGTCCAAGTGAAGTGACTAAATGGCTAAGCGGACAGCATAATTTCACAATTCGTACATTGGCGTTACTTTCTGCATTTTTTTGCATATCATTAGTTGATGTAAAAAAGTAACTATGATTCTAAGAATAGCTAACACTTGTATATCATTTCATTAAGTTAAAATGCATTACATGAGATTGGGGAATATATACTGCAGTATCCTATTGATATTATTCATATCAGTTATAGTACTTTCATCATGTAATAACAATAAGGAACTGCCTATGACAGAGAAAGATGTTTACTGGTATAGAATTTGAGAGGTGTAATCCAAACAATATCTTATCTTTTTTTTACAATTATATATAGGGTTCGCAAGTCATCTCGTATTAATCATTGTATTTAATATTTTCGGAAAAGATCATTGGTGTGCTTTCGAAAGATAAACACTTGCATAAAATATAGTGGGCATCATTCTTGAGTCATAAACAACTGAATAAGCTGATACATACGCCTGGTTAAATCATGAATGTCATTATTCGTTTGATTTATGAACCCATTTCTGAGATAAAACTTATTGGTCCTTGGATTATTTAGTGAATCCACTGTGATAAATTGACAACCAGACATATTGTAATTAGAGAAAGTATACAACACAAAATCCAAGATTTGCTGGCCTATACCTTTACTTTGACAATCTTTATGTACACCTAAATGTCCAATATTTATGGCAGGAAACGAGGTTTGTCTTTCAAATGTTGAAATATACTCATCGCTAATTTTGTTTTTTGCCTCTAAAACAAAATCTTCTTTGTCCTCTATATTATCTATGACAACGGAATCATTGGATAGGGTAAAAATTGCAATGATCTCATTATCTTGTTTATTTTTTGCACAATAAGCCGCGACATGATGATACTTGGAACAAAGATATATTTCTTTGTGAAAAAAATCATCCAGTTCCTTACAACCACATGAAAAAGAGAGAACTTGTTTCAAGTCCTCTCTCAGTAATTTATTTATTGAAATATCAATATCCAAGAATTGGGTTTTTCCCGCCATTGTTAGCTATAATTCTTTCTGCAACGTTATTCATTCTTCGAGTTCTTGCTTCTATTTCTTGCTTCTCTTGGCGCGTAATATTCCCTAAGGTATACCTTCTAAGGTTATCACGGAAAGCTTTTACTTCAGCAACCGTCATTTCTGGATTAGGATTTGCATGTATCATATAGCCTGTATTTACCACTAAATGAGTGGTTATTATTCATAAAATTCAATCAATGCATATATAATGCACTGATTTGCAAAAGTAGTTATTTTCTCAGCAACAGCGATAACAATATTGTTAAAACAGCCATCAATTTATTAAAATCCTCATTATTAATATCTATATAATGAGGTACAGATAGAATAAAAATTGCAAGATTTTTACTAAGTTAGGATATTTCATTACTCTCCTGCATTCGATATGTACTGTTTTTCACAAACCTTTTTACCCGGCTTGAAACGTATATATAACGTGTCAGCTATAAAACTATTATCACATAAAAATTAAACAGACTCTCATTTTTATTTCATGAAATGTCCAATTTAAGATCTGCATGCATATTTTTCCACCCATCCAAGTAGCACTGTTTTCATCCTATGGAGATTTATCTTCCTCGAAAATAATATCTGCCATCGGCATTGCAGACAATATATTATGTTTGCCTAATTTTTAGCTATTACAATATATTATTGCAGAATATTAATGAAAAATCTTATAAAATATGCTTTTTCTATAAAAATATTATATATTTGCATTATGCTTATATCAATTATATGTTCTGTGATCGCAAAAGATGCATGGATATTATTGTTTATAAGCAAAGATAACCTAAAAGTTTAACCTCATTTACAAAAAGTTTGTCTATATGAAGAAAAACAAGACAATTCAAGTTGCATTGCTCATGATGTCGCTTATTGCCTATCCAGCAAGTGCAAGTATGTCGGGAGCCGATGCTTCCTCAAATGGCTTGACAATGCAACAACAACCATCCTTATGCAAGGGTGTCGTGGTTGACACAAGTGGTGAACCGCTCATGGGAGCTTCTATCGTAGTGAAGGGAACTACTAATGGCACCGTGACAGGAATTGACGGCAACTTTAACCTTAGTGGCGTAAAAAAAGGCAGCCGTCTCGTAATTTCATTCATAGGGTTCATGCCAAAGGAAATTATATGGAATGGTTCTCCAATAAAAGTAGAACTCACCGAAGACAATAAGACTCTTGATGAAGTGGTCGTCGTAGGTTTCGGTACACAGAAGAAAGAGAACCTCACGGGGTCGGTGTCACAAGTGAAGATGGCCGACGTACTCGGTGATCGCCCAGTCACCAATGCCGCCGCGGCATTGCAGGGGGCGATGCCCGGCTTAACAATCGGCGGCGGCACAGGTCCTGGTCAATCAAAGTCATTCAACATTCGCGGTACGCTATCAATCAATGGTGGATCACCGCTCATGCTGATAGATAACGTGGAAGGAGATATCAGCCTTCTGAACCCTGACGACATTGAAAGCGTGTCCGTATTGAAAGATGCCGCATCGTCAGCTATCTACGGAGCACGTGCAGCCGGTGGCGTGATTCTCGTTACCACAAAGCGTCCGAAAGATAAGTCGAAAATAAACCTCAACTATAATTTTAACATGGGTTGGGAACGTTCACTCAACGTGCTTGAGCAATCATCGCTCACAGAATATCTCGATGCATATATGGAGGCAGGCTATACTAACTCTTATTGGGCCGGTAACGGTGACGTAGAGAAATGGCGCGATTATCTGCAGCAGTACAAGCAGAATCCAAGTTCTCTGAGTACTGTCGGTGACGGTATTCTTAAGGACTCTGACGGCCGCGTGTACTGGCTAAGTGAGAAAAACATGTATAAGAATATCCTCACCACCGGTGCAATGAACAACCACAATGTGTCTGTGTCAGGTGGCAATGACCGCATACGCTTCCGCATGTCGGCTGGCTACAGCCATGAGAATGGACCGCTCGATACCAACAAGGATACATACACGCGCAAGAATATATCGGCATTCGTATCGGCTGATGTCAACAAGTGGTTCACGCAGGAAGCGAGCTTGCTTTACACCGATGCGGACAAGAAAAGACCGCAGGCTGTTGGCAACATGATGGGATTTTACACGACACGCCTCGTGAGCTATTATCCCGAAGGCGATATTCCTGGTTCGATACTCGGCATTGACGAGGATCTGCCGTCACAGACTCCGGGCAACATGCTGCGTCTCGCTCCTGTTTCGTATGAAAACACGGCTGTGACCCGTGTCTCCACACGCTCTATTTTAAAGCCTCTTAAAGACTGGACGATTACAGCCGAATACACCTTTGATAAGAAGGATGTCGACTTGCACTTCTACTCTGACCGCTTCCGCTTTGCCGACACGCAGCTTGCCGCCAAATGGTCAGTGGAGCAGGGACAGGACTACTACCAGATGCAGGACACGCAGAAGCGCTACAACGCCCTCAACATATTCTCCAATTATGAGCACCATTGGGGTGAGCATTCGTTCAAAGCAATGGCAGGCTTCAACCAAGAAAGTTATTATTACAAGAGCTTCTACGGACAGGTGAAAGGACAGACCACACCTTCCGTGCCATCGTTCGCAGGAGGAACTGGCGACAAGACAATCACCGACGGCTATTCCGAATATTCTATCCGGAGTGGCTTCGCACGGCTGAACTATGCCTTCATGGATCGCTACCTTCTCGAACTCAACGGACGTTACGACGGTTCATCAAAGTTTCCGAAAAATGACCGCTTTGGTTTCTTCCCGTCGGTGTCTATCGGTTGGCGTCTTGGTCAGGAGAAGTTCATGGATTGGTCGCGCACGTGGCTCGATGACCTCAAACTCCGTGCAAGCTATGGTTCCATCGGCAACCAGAATATCAATCCCTACCAATTTCTGCCCACAATGTCGGTAGGTCCGAGCACCGTATGGCTCGACAAGAATGACAAGGTGAATGTCATCTCATCACCGGGTCTTGTCAGCAGTAGCTTTACATGGGAGACAGTGAAGACGATCAATCTCGGTGCTGACTTCACAGCTTTCAAGAACCGTCTGCAACTAACATTCGAGCTTTACCGCCGCCGCACCAACGGTATGCTTGCCGCCGGCATAGAGATTCCGACTGTCGTAGGCGCATCGGCTCCACTTCAAAACGTGGCCGACCTTACCTCGAACGGTTGGGAACTCAACCTCACATGGCGCGACCACATCGGTGACTTTGCCTACAACATCGGCTTCAATATCTACGACAACACAGCCAAAATTAAGAAATATAACAATGAGTCAGGACTTCTCAGCGACTACTATGTTGGCCAGAAGCTCGGTGAAATATGGGGCTATGTGTCTGACGGATATTACACTATCGATGACTTCGTGCTCGACGATGCAAAGCGCGACGTATGGACACTGAAGGAAGGTGTAACATCAATCCAAGGCGTAAAGGTTCAGCCGGGCGACGAGAAGTTCAAGGATTTCGACGGCGATGGCGTAATCAGCAGTGGTGCAGGTACCGTGAGCGATCCTGGCGACCGTAAGATTATCGGCAACAACCGCGCACGCTTCCAGTTTGGAGCCAACATCGGAGCAACCTACAAGGGGTTCAGTCTCGATGTGCGTCTGCAGGGCGTAGGCAAACGTGACTACTGGCTCTCGGGTTCGTCAATCTTCCCGTTTGCCGGTTCAGGTTCTGCCGATGCTGTGTTCCAACCATTGTTCTCCAATCAAACAGACTATTGGACAGCCAAGAGCTACGACCCAGAGAATTCCGACTACATGGTGGCAAAGAATCCCAATGCCAAGCTGTTCCGTATCTACGACCAAGGCAACAACGTAGGTTCGAACACCCGCGTGAGTGACAAGTATTTACAGAACGCCGCCTATCTACGAGTGAAGAACATTACACTCGGCTACACATTGCCGCGACACTGGGTGAAACATGTACTCATGGAATCGGCCCGCATATACGTAAGCGTTGAGAATCTCGGCACAATATCTAATCTGCCGAAGGGATACGACCCAGAAGGTAACACCAATAACGCGATCGTGTGGGACTATCCCTATTACCGTACAATTTCCATCGGTGCAAACATCACATTCTAAAAACATACTTTAAATAATGAATACAATGGACATAAAGATATTCGCCGCGGCCGCACTTGCCGCTACATCGCTCTCACTGACGAGTTGCAACGACGATTTTCTTGAGAAAATCCCGAAGACGGATCTTACCGAGGCCAATGCCTTCCTGGAATACAACAACTTCAAGGCTTTCATGTATCCGTGCTACGACCTGTTCACCAACACGACGATACGCACCAACCTTAATGGACAAGTGGTGAGCTCGACATTCTACGGTGACTGGTATGGCGGACTCGTGACAAGCCGCGATAACAGCCGCAACCCCTATGCCTATCAATCAATCACACAGACAACATCGGGCGGTGGATGGGACTTCTCCATAATCCGCCGTATCAACATCATGCTCAGCCATCTCGACGATGGCGTGCTTAATGAAACGGAAGCCGCTCATTGGCGTTCTGTGGGCTATTTTTTCAAGGCATGGTGGTATATGGAACTAATAGATCGTTTCGGCGACGTACCTTGGGTAGACAAGGTTATCAATGAAGGGAGCGAGGAGACCTATGGTCCGCGTACTCCGCGCGCTGAAGTGGCACAGCACATTATCGAGTGTTTGGAGTATGCCGCCCAAAATATCGGCAATTTCGAGGACGGTGACAATACTATCACAGCCAATGCCGTGAAAGCAGCACTCTCACGCTTCCTTTTACGCGAGGGAACATGGGCTAAATATCACGGACTTGACGAGCCTTGCGAACAATATTTGTCTAAGTGTCTTGAAGTGTCGCAAGACTTGATGAATCAGTATTCAACATTATACAATGGTACCGAGAGCTATCCGGCAGCCGGATATGGCGAAATGTGGACAACGGAAGATCTCACCAATGTTCCAGGTGTGATATTCTTCAAGCAGTATTACGACGGTATCCTGATGCACCGCTTCAACGACTATGAGCACATCGCAGCCCACTTCGAAGACGTGCCACAGTACAGCGTTGACATGTTCCTTATGAAGAACGGCCTGCCAATTGCCAATCCCAACTCCGGATATAAGGGCGGCAAGGGTAAGGACATGTGGGATACGTTTGACAATCGCGACCCACGTCTGTACCAGAACATACAGCCACCTTATGTTGTTGCAGCCAATGACGGTACAGCCGATGGCGTGAACTCGTTCAAGACATGGAAATACTTGGGCGAAGGCGATGTTGTTGAAGGTCATACCGTGACAGCCGAAGAAGCTGCCAAATACCGTACGTATATGGACTATCTTGGTGCTAACACACAGTGTTTGCGTGGTGGTTCGTTCGGTGGAACTGGCATGAAGAAAGTACCGGGGCAGAACTGGGGTGCGGCTCTCACTAAGAACAGTCCTAACCTGACCGACAATTCAACGACGGCATATATGCGTTGCCGCACTGGCTACTACACATGGAAACACTATGACATGTGGGAATTCTCCACTGGATCGAGCGCATACTGCACGGCCGATAAACCTATCTTCAAGATTGAGGAAGTGCTGCTCAACTATGCCGAGTCCGCATGGGAGCTCGGACGCTTCGACCAAGGCGTGGCAGACAAAACCATCAACAAGCTGCGCGACCGTTCAGGTGTGGCCCATATGACCGTGGCAGATATAACATCCGACTTCGATCCTAACCGCGACAAAGGCAATGCTCCCTGGTGGACTGGCAATGGTGGAAAGTTCGGTAACTACGAGGTTGACCCCGTATTGTGGGAAATCCGCCGCGAGCGGCAGATTGAGCTGTTCGGTGAGGGATTCGCATTCTATGATGTACGTCGCTGGGCGAAGGCTGCCTACTACGTGAACCGCCAACCGTGCGGAATGTGGATAAAGGCTCAGGATAATCCTTACGGGACAAAGAACAGCGCATACTCTGGCAGCTTCGTTGACTACGATGAGATACAACGCACGGGCAAGGCCACGGGCGAACAGAATTCTGTAGGCTCGGGATGGATATATACTTATCCGAGTCCGTTGACCGATGGCGGTTGGATTGACACTTACTATCTGATGATGGTGCCGACAAACCAGATCGTACTCAACCCGCAACTCACTCAGAACCCCGGTTATAACGAATTATTTGGACTCAGCGACAGTGGTGGGGCTAAATGAAATTTAATATAAACATATTTGCGAGGCTATGGTACCATAAAAAGTATCATAGCCTCGCTCTGCTACCATATGATAAGTAACAACCAAAAACAGGCAGTTTTAATTAATAATACTGTAACTTTGCAACCAACCTATATACAACAATGAACAAGAAACTTATTTTGGCTACTACCGGACTCGTATGCGCACCGGTATTACTTCCCGCAAAATCTGCAAAGGCGCAGAAAGAAGACGCCTCGCGTCCAAACATATTGCTTATCCTTTGTGACGACATGGGTTATGGCGACCTTGCATGTTATGGTCAGCCGTTCATATCCACTCCGAACATCGACCGAGTGGCAGAGGAAGGAATACGTTTTACGCAGGCTTATGCCGGCTCACCGGTATCGGCACCGTCGCGTGCAACGATTATGACAGGTCAACATTCCGGTCACTCGCATGTACGTGGCAACAAGGAATACTGGTCGTATGACAACACTATGAAATATGGCGACAACGTGGACTTTGCCGTTGTGGGTCAGGAACCATATGACCCTGCCCACAAGATTCTACCCGAAATACTCAAGGATCGTGGCTACCGTACCGGCGTCTTTGGCAAGTGGGCTGGTGGCTATGAGGGCTCCGCATCAACACCCGACAAGCGTGGCGTTGACGAATTCTACGGTTATATCTGCCAGTTCCAAGCACACCTGTATTATCCAAACTTCCTCAACCGTTTCTCGCGTGCTCTTGGTGACACTGCCGTAGTACGCGAGGTGATGGAAGACAATATGAAATATCCGATGTTCGGGCGCAAATATTTTAAGCGTACGCAATATTCCGCACGGATTATTCACGACAAGGCTTTGGAATGGATAGACAAGCAGGATACACAACATCCGTTTGTCGGTTTCTTCACTTACACACTGCCGCATGCCGAACTGGCACAGCCAGACGATGACATACTTGAGAGCTACAAGAAAAAATTTTTCGTTGACAAAACGTGGGGCGGCCAAGAAAGCTCACGCTATAATCCCGTGGAACACACCCACGCTCAGTTCGCCGGAATGATAACGCGACTTGATGCTTACGTAGGAGAAATAATGGCGAAACTTAAGGAAAAGGGGCTTGACAAAAATACAATAGTAATCTTCACTTCCGACAATGGGCCTCATGAAGAAGGCGGTGCTGATCCCGAATATTTCGGGCGCGACGGTAAACTTCGTGGGCTGAAACGGCAATGCTACGAGGGAGGAATACGCATTCCGTTTATTGCATGGTGGCCGGGACACATTAAGGCAGGAACAGTAAGTGATTTACCATTTGCCTTCTATGACCTAATGCCGACATTTTGCGACATTGCCGGAGTGAAAAATTTTCGCAAGCGCTATACCAACCGCTCGCTTCCAGGTGACTGTTTCGATGGGCTGTCAATAGCTCCGACACTGCTCGGTGACAATACAAAACAGCAAAGACATGAACACCTATACTGGGAGTTCCATGAAACCGACCAGATAGCTGTGCGCCGCGGTGACTGGAAACTGATTGTCGTCAAAGGCATTCCACGTCTCTACAATCTCGCAACTGACCTGCATGAGGACAAAGACATTGCCGCCGAGCATCCCGAGATTGTACGCGAGCTTTTTGACATAATAAGAAAGGAACATACGGATAATCCAATGTTCAAGGTGACATTGCCCTACTGATTGTAGCTTTTTCCCTATCAATGGTAAAACATAAAGGGACGTCTCCTAACCACGTCACTCAAAAGTACATTTTATAATATTGCTGTCCGCTAAAACTCAAAAGGGCATAAATATTCCGCCCGAAGCCCTC
>CAJMNM010000043.1 GCA_905214795.1 uncultured bacterium | reverse complement strand
TCTTAATAAGAATGAATAAATTACGCGCGAGGTACGCCGGTCAGAATGTGTGTGTTTACACGAATTTCACACATATCCAAATTTCCGGCAGAATTATTTGATTGTTTGATAGCAGAATATGGCGCATGAAAAAACAGCTCTTTTGATAAAAGAGTAAAAAGCTGACCATTGCTTTTTCCAAAGTTGACCAAACGGATTGTATTTATCAAGAAGCCATTTCCAGCCATAAACGTGTAACTTGCACTTTGTACTATGCGCAAAGATAAAAATTATGTGTAAACGAAAAGAATTTTGTATTAAAAAATTTCAGATAAGCGCCTGTTTTTTCAAATGAAACGTTCTATACGTCAATCGATGAAAGCAATTTATCACCGGATTTTATATAATACATTATGCTTCTTACTTAAATTGCAGTATATCTGCCAACAGATTGCAGAAATATTCCCCCACCCGATAAAAAAAACATTACGCAATACTTAAAAACGGGTATTTTACACATCATGAAAATACTTTTTTTTTGCGATTGCAATCCCCGGAATACGCACGTACCTTTGCATCGGATTTAAAAAGGGAAAAAATTGGAAACAAAATTTAAACTGTTATTATTCATTCTTTTATCCGGACTCTGCCGTAACGCTCATTCAGAAAACAAAGGCATTATTTCGGGAAAAATCATATCCACAACACACGAAGTGATGGATTACGCCACGGTATTGATTAAAGGCACAGGAGTGGGAAGTCATACCGACAAGAACGGCCTTTATCATATTCCGGTAACTGCCGGCACATATACACTGCTGGTGCGTGCCATGGGATACGAGGACACCCAGCACACGGTTACGGTTAAAGCAGGCGAACGAATTAAACTAAATATAAAAATCAAGCCTAAGGAAATTGCCCTCAAAGAGGTTGCCGTAGAAGCCAGTCAGGCCGACCGCATCAACCGATCTGCCTATAACGCCGTTGCCGTAGACCTGAAAAACAAAGCTACTTTAAGTAAAAACCTTGCGGAAGTGTTGACAACTGTTCCGGGCGTAAAACTTCGTGAAACCGGAGGAGTAGGTTCTGATATGCAATTGTCTCTTGACGGTTTCAGCGGCAAACATGTAAAAGTATTCATCGACGGCATACCGCAAGAAGGAGCCGGAGCAGGTTTTAATTTAAATAACCTGCCTGTGAATTTTGCCGAACGTATAGAAGTATATCGTGGTGTAGTACCCGTCGGTTTCGGAACAGACGCGCTTGGCGGCGTAATAAACATCGTAACCGGAAAACAAAGCCGGAAATGGTTTGTTGACGCCTCGTATTCATACGGTTCGTTTAACACTCATAAATCCTATCTGAATGCAGGACAATCGTTCAAAAACGGGCTTAGCTATGAAATAAGCGCTTTTCAGAATTACTCTGACAATAATTATCATATAGACAATTATATCACAGAATTCGGGAATGACGGTATCAGCGAAAACACAGACAAGAATAAGATTTATCATGTGAAACGCTTTAATGACACTTATCATAATGAGTCTGTATCGGGGAAAATAGGAATAAACAACAAGTCGTGGGCTGACCGGCTGATGTTTGGTTTTACGTGGATGAACTATTATAAGGAAATACAGACCGGTGTTTACCAGTACATCGTTTTCGGACAAAAACACCGGCGCGGCCATTCTCTTGTTCCATCTGTAGAATACCGTAAACGTGACTTTATAGTAAAAGGACTTGACCTGACAGCCAGTGCCAACTATAACCACAACATCACAGAAAACATCGATACGGCAGCATGGAAATATAACTGGCTGGGAGATAAAAAATATACAGGTACCCCCGGCGAACAATCTTATCAAAACAACGAAATGAAGAATACCAACTGGAACGCGACCGCAACCGCAACATACCGAATTGGTCATGCGCACACCTTTACCCTTAACCATGTGCTGAGTACATTCAGCCGCACAACACGTTCGGCAATCGGCGGAAGCTCAAAACTGTCTGATTTCAGCATACCAAAGAAAACCCGCAAAAATGTGGGCGGACTCTCCTATCGTCTGACTCTTTCAGAACACTGGAACGCCACAGCTTTCGGCAAATACTATTTTCAACACAATGAAGGACCGGTATCACAAAGCGCAGACGGAATAGGCGATTATACGCTGATGGAACGTTCAACAGCATCGTTGGGATATGGTGCCGCTGGTACATGGTTTATCATGAAAAACCTTCAGACCAAGCTGTCGTATGAAAAAGCTGTACGTCTGCCATCAACGGATGAACTTTTCGGTGATGAAGATCTTGAAGCCGGAAAAACCGACTTACGCCCCGAACGGAGCGACAACCTCAACTTAAGTGTGAGTTATGCTCCGCGTTTCGGCAAACATGCACTCTATATAGAAAGCGGACTCATCTACCGCGACACCAAAGATTATATCCGCCGGGGACTGGATAAGGTTGGCGGGTTAAATTTTGGCATCTACGAAAATCATGGACGGGTTAAAACCAAAGGATATAACATCAGTTTACGTTATACGTTCGGACGGTGGCTGAATTTTGGCGGGACATGGAATCAGATGGATGCACGGGATGACGAGAAATACCGCGCAGGCGATTCAGACCAGGCTTCACTTACATACGGCCAACGCATTCCAAACCAACCATTCCGTTACGCAAATTTCGACGCGTCGTTTAACTGGCATGATTTATTCGGGAAAGGCAATGTGCTTACACTTACCTACGACAATTTTTATCAATATGAGTTTCCGCTCTATTGGGAAGAGTTAGGCGACCCGACAACAAAAGTTCGTGTCCCGACACAATTCTCACACAACCTGACACTTACATTCAGCACTGTAAAAGGACGTTATAATTTCTCGTTAGAATGCCGCAATCTGACAGACGAGAAACTCTACGACAACTTTAGCCTGCAAAAGGCAGGACGGGCATTTTATGGTAAATTCAGAATATACTTTGGCGGGTAAACCGAACATGGTGTTTATGGGACGAGAACACGCTTACCCCCTAATCTGACTATTAAAAAATCACCAAAATCAAATAACAAATTAAACCTTTTATTCAAATCCCAATCATAAAAACGATAAGAAATGAAAAAGAACAACGCATTCAACATGCTGACTGCCGCAGTGGCTCTATGTGGCACATTGTGTTTGGTCTCCTGCAATGATTCATCGGATATGAATGACATGTCCGGCAGCACGACAGTAACAGACAAATATGTCATAGCGGCCAAAGCCGGCGGCGCGACATATTTAATTACAGCCGAATCGCTTGACAGCGGTTATGTTAGTGTACGCAACAACGGTACAGAAACCATTGGCGGGTCGTATTGGGTATTCTATGGTGACAAATATCTGTTCAGCCTTCAATACAACGACGGATCTGCGGGAACCGGAGCGTCGTATAAACTTAACGCTACGACCGGAAAAATACAAGAAGACAAATCCTATACATTCAACCGTATTACGACATACGGAGTATGGGGCGAAAATGTCATTACCGTATCAACCAATAACGGTTCTGCCGAAAACATTGTGTCAGCAGACACAACATACTATGCCAAATATTTACAGTTCAACTATCTGAACGCCAACAGCGGTGTAACCCAGACCGGAAGCCATATCGCAGAAAACTTCCTTAACAATGGCGAAACTGTAAGCTTTGCCGGTTTTGTAGAAGCAAACGGCAAATTATATACTTCTGTAATTCCTATGGGAATGAGCCATTATGGCGTAAAAGCTTATCCTGATAAAATAACCGATACGGACTTGATTGCAACAAATAAAGGCGGAAGCGGATCGGGAGCTTATACTCCCGGGCAGATTCCTACAACACAATATCCGGACAGCGCGTTCATAGCCATTTATAACGGCGACTCTTTTAATGAGACTCCGGTCATTGCACGTACAGGAAAAATCGGTTATGCATGCGGACGTTACAGGTCGCAATATTATCAAACCATCTGGCCCGCAGACAATGGTGACCTGTATGTTTTCTCGAGCGGTTACGGACGTACGGCGACCTCGTCAGCTGATTTGAAACGTGTTACCGGAACCCTGCCATCGGGGGTGGTCCGAATCAAAGCCGGTGAGACAGACTTCGACCCGAACTATTACTATAATCTGGAAGAAGCAGGAAACGGTCATCCATTATTCCGCTGCTGGCACATCACAGAAGATTATTTCCTTATTCAACAATACAGCACCAATGAAATGAGCTCAACATCTCCGGTCAAAGAACTGGCGATATTCAAAGGAGAAAGCGGAGAATACAGACTGGTTACCGAAGGGCTTCCGGATTCTGATAAAATCAGCTCTTTTGGCACACCGTTCTCATCAGGAAAATATACATATATACCGGTAGTCACAACCGATGGTAACTCTCCTGCCCTATACAAAATAGATCCACAAACAGGAAAAGCAACCAAAGGCCTGGTGATTGACGCTGAAGAAGTGGTAGCTGCAGGAAAACTCTCTGCCGGTTTGTAACCGACTCCGGCACTTACAGATAAAAATTGCCGGACACAAAAAAAGTGTCCGGCAATACCGCATCTGAAGATTGAAACCGTCCGGCAACGACAAACTTTAAATTAAATAAAAAACAATGAGAAAACTATTTCACGATTTCCATCTCTGGCTGTCTATTCCACTCGGAATTATCATCTCCATTATCTGTCTGACGGGCGCATTGCTTGTCTTTGAACAGGATATTACACAGAAAATCAACGAACCCTACTACAAGGTGACATATCAAAAAGGGGCCGCTAAATTACAACCCGCAGACATTGTTTATCTTGTAGCCACACAGGTTCCCGACAGCCTGCGGATTGCGACATTAGAGTATGGCGGTGGTGCGGACGACGTCTGCAAAGTGACTTTTACCAACAACCCGCGTCGCATTATGACCATCAATCCATATACGGGACAAGTCATAGACTGGGTTAAAAGCAATACCTTTTTCTCAGAGGTACGAAAACTGCACCGTTGGCTACTAAATCCGCCCGCTGTGAAAGGTGAAATGTCTGTCGGAAAAATGATAGTCGGTATTACAACACTGCTCATGGTTGTCATCCTACTGACAGGACTATTCATATGGATTCCGCGCAACAATAAAGCACTGTTCAACCGACTGAAAGTTTCATTTACCAAAGGATGGCACCGTTTCTGGTATGACCTGCACGTATCATTAGGATTTTATGCTCTGATTTTTCTTCTTATCATGGCACTGACCGGACTCACATGGTCATTTAAATGGTATAATAATGCCGCATATGCCCTGTTCGGTGTAAGCAAGAAACAGGAATCGGTTATAAAAACAGATAAAAATCAAGAAGGAAAATCCGGACAGACGCAACAACAGGACAAACGTCAAAAGGAATCTGACTTTAAATATACGTTGTGGAACCGTACGATGGATGACATCGACATGCTTTATCCGGAATACCAGAGTGTAACATTGTCTTCTACTGAAGTAAAAATCATTCCGAAGGCTACATCCGGCCGCCGGATCTCAGACACAGCAAAAATTGACCCGGAAACCGGTGCTATCAGCCAAATCACCAACGGAAACGAGCTTCCTCTTTCACAAACTCTTAAAGGATGGTTTTTTGCCTTTCATACAGGGTCATGGGGAGGGATTTATACCAAAATCATCTATTTCATCGCCGGGCTCATAGGTTTTACTCTCCCGCTAACGGGATATTACATGTGGTGGAAAAAAAGAAAAAACGGAAACAGAACGCGCCGTAAACCTTAATATCGTCTATTCATCCATACAATAAATTTATTTTATAAGAATCATCCGATACGACCTTATCTATCGGATGATTTTTTTGTATTCATACATTGATTGGTCATATCTGCAACGTACAATAAAATTCCGACAAGAAGATAAGCTGTTAAAAACACAACGCCCGGATATTTTTCATGGTCAGGCTGTCAACCTTTTTAAAAAAACGACTGAAAAAGCTAAACAATCCAAAACATTTTTATTTCTTTGTAAAAAAGAAGAAAAACAACTCCCTAACAACAAAACTGCAATGGAATTTATCTCAAAAAATACTCCTAAATATAATATCGGACTATCGTTAAGCGGAGGCGGAGCAAAAGGTTTTGCACATATTGGCGCACTTAAAGCTCTTACAGAAAGAGGTATCCGACCGGATATCATAGCAGGAACGAGTGCCGGCTCAATAGCCGGCGCATTTTATGCCGCAGGAGTTTCACCAGAACGGACCATGCGACTTTTTGTTGAAGAAAATCTGAAGGATTTTGTTCATTTTACCTTAAACGGAAAAAGTTTTCTGAAATATGACGGGTTTGCTGAATTTCTGGAACGCAGCTTACCTGTACGTTACTTTGAAGATCTTAAAATACCGCTATACGTAGTAGCGTCTAATTTTGATACCGGTGAATATGAAGTATTCTCAGAAGGTGAACTCATTCCACGACTGCTGGCCTCATGTACCATTCCCGTTATCTTTCCACCTATCAAAATCAACGGCATGCGCTATGTTGACGGCGGTCTGTTCATGAACCTGCCGGTTACGCCCATCCGTGATATATGTGAAACCGTCATCGGAATAAACGTCAGTCCTTATCTGACAAACGATGATAAAGAAAACATGATATACGTAGCAGCCAAATCTTTTCAATATATCTTTAATGCCAACACGGCAACAGAAAGACAACTCTGCGATATACTGCTCGAAATAAAAGATATGGAATCATACAATATTTTTGACCTGCACAGCGCAAAAAAAATCTATCATATCGGTTACAGACAAATGCGGGCGCTACTAAACATCTAAATCCACACGACGCTCTGAAACATGAACCAAAGCACCGTGCGGTGCTGATTACAATATAAAAAAACCGGGAAAGAACACCTGTTTTTCTAAAGTTGTTCTTTCCCGGTTTTATATCTGTACGTATCTTCCTTACAGCTTCACTTTCTCTTTTCTGCTCTTCGATTCATTTTGCAAACGATCAAGGGCAGTCACGACATAAGTATATTTACGACTGCCATCCTCATAAGGCAGCTTATAGAATGTATTTGAGGTAATAGCTACAATATTCTCGGCATAATCCAAATTGACATGCTCACCATGCGCAAAGCGATATACGACATAACGTGTGGCTTTATCCATCTCCTTGCTGCCGCGCGGGGCTCTCCAAAACAAAACATAACCATCCTCTGTCCATACGGCCTTCAATCCACGAACCTTTTTTGGACGTTTATGGTCTATCCATGGCATTTCGGGTTGGAGCGCAGGAAAGCGGTGATAGTTGTATTTCAACATTGTACCGTAGTTTCCCTTATTGTCCACTACTGCTTTGGCATACCACTGACAACTGCCTTCAACATTAGACAACGAACGTTGAAGGGCCATCTTACGTACCATCTGATGCTGAGAAGGATTTACGGGGTCGGCTTTGGCTACTGTCCGGTCTACATCCTGACCGATAATCAACGGACGGTTTCCGGCATGGTCGTTCCACCAACGTGCCAACGTACTGTAATCAGCGGCCGGATGTCCGATTTCCCAATAAATCTGCGGTACATTATAATCTACCCAACCTTCATTGACCCATTTGATTACATCAGCATATAAATCATCATAATTCTGAAGACCGCGCGTATTACTTCCATTCTTTGGATCGCTCTTAAGGTTCCGGTAAATTCCAAACGGCGAAACACCGAACTTCACCCACGGCTTTACCTCATGAATACAATCATGAAGCTGGCGGATAAACGCATTGACATTCTCACGGCGCCAGTCTCCACGATCCATGCCCCGTCCGTAACGGGCATACGTAGCGTCATCGGGAATAGGTTGCCCGGCTACCGGATAAGGATAAAAATAGTCATCTATATGAATACCGTCCACATCGTATCGTGAAAGAATGTCTGTCACGACAAGGCAAATATAATCACGGTTTTCGGGGATACCCGGATCCATAATCAACTGACCATCGTATTTAAAGTAACGATCGGGATGTTTGTAATACGGATGTGAAGACGCCATTACTGTAGTGCCCTTTGTCTTAGCACGATAAGGATTTATCCAAGCATGCAACTCCATACCTCTTTGATGGCATTGCTCAATCATCCACTGCAAAGGATCCCAATACGGCGAAGGCGCCACGCCCTGCTGACCCGTAAGATAACGGCTCCACGGCTCAAAACTGCTGGCATAAAGCGCGTCGAATTCCGGTCTTACCTGAAAAAGAATCACATTAATGCCACATTTCTGTAACTCGTCCAGCTGATAGGTCAGTGTCTGTTGCATCTTCTGCGTACCCATTCCCATAAACTGATAATTCACACACTGAATCCACGCACCGCGGAATTCCCTTTTAGGCGACAACTGAGCCCTTACTGTTATGCTGAGCAACCAGCAAAAAATAAATAAAAAGGATAATTTTTTCATTGCAAAAGTGATATTTCTTCGCAAAAATACAACAAAAGCCCCATGTATTGCAAATAAAACAGAAAGAAAAAGTATCTGATTTACGCTTCTATTCCCCCTTTTGTCAAGACATTGCAGAAGTTTCTTACCATCCGGAATCGTTAAATCCGCTAATATAGTCCCGGAGTTGTCTGAATACAGTCCACCGGCTCCCCCTCTCCTTTCACACTGAAGCATACTTGTTTTTTCAAAACAAACATTGTAACTTTGCCTAAATATAAAATTCCACGATGTCACATGAACAACTGCATACAAATCAAGGGCGCACGGGTAAACAACCTGAAAAATATTTCGCTTGATATTCCGCGCAACAAACTCATCGTCATCACAGGTCTTTCGGGTTCCGGCAAATCGTCACTTGCCTTCGACACGCTTTATGCAGAAGGTCAGCGGCGCTACGTTGAAAGTCTGTCGGCCTATGCACGTCAATTCTTAGGACGCATGAGCAAACCCGAATGTGACTACATAAAAGGTATTCCGCCCGCTATTGCCATAGAACAGAAAGTGACAAGCAGCAATCCGCGTTCTACCGTAGGTACTTCTACTGAAATTTACGAATATCTCAGATTGCTTTATGCGCGTATCGGACACACCGTATCCCCCATCAGCGGTCAGGAAGTTAAAAAACATTCCACTGAAGACATCGTGCAATGTATGCTTTCATACTCAAAAGGCACACGTTTTACCGTACTGACTCCTCTGCTGGTTCCACAAGGACGTACACTGCTCGAGCAACTGGACAACAATCTGAAACAAGGTTTCACACGTCTGGAAATCAATGGTGAGATGGTCCGCATTGAAGACAGCATGCAAACGTTGAGTCAGCACCCGGAGGCATATTCCGGACAAACTCTTTATCTGCTCATAGACCGAATGAGTTGTAATGACGAAAAAGATACCATCGCCCGCCTGGTGGATTCGGCCGAAACGGCATTCTATGAAGGCAACGGTGAATGTCTGCTCCGTTTCTATCCGTCGGGAATACTCCATCATTTTTCAATGCGTTTCGAAGCAGACGGAATGACATTTGAAGAACCGACAGATAATCTGTTCTCATTCAATTCGCCCATCGGCGCATGTCCGGTTTGCGAAGGATTCGGTAAAGTCATCGGTATAGATGAAAGTCTTGTCATTCCCAACTCGGCATTGAGCGTTTACGACGGTGCTGTCGTATGCTGGCGCGGAGAGAAGATGAGCGAATGGAAAACAGAATTCTGCCGTCGTGCCGCGGCAATGAAGTTTCCGATATTTGAACCATACTTTCAGTTGACACGCGAACAAAAAGATTTGCTTTGGCATGGCCGACCGGACGCGACCAATCCGCGTGAAGAAGTCTGTATCGACTCTTTCTTCAAAATGTTGGAAGAGAATCAATACAAAATTCAATACCGCGTCATGCTGGCACGCTATCGTGGAAAAACACTATGTCCCAAATGTCACGGCACTCGCCTGAGACCGGAAGCCAACTATGTAAAAATAGGCGGACGCTCCATCTCAGACCTTGTTGAAATGCCGGTTGATGAATTGCTTCGTTTCTTTGACAACCTCGAGCTTACCGACCATGAACAGCAAGTTGGCAAACGTTTGCTGACAGAAATTCACAACCGCCTGTCATTCCTCATCAATGTAGGATTAGGATATCTTACTCTAAACCGTCAAAGCAATACGCTCTCAGGCGGCGAAAGCCAACGCATTAATCTGGCCACATCTCTTGGCAGCAGCCTTGTAGGTTCTCTATACATTTTGGACGAACCAAGTATAGGATTGCACAGCAGAGACACATTCAGACTGGTTAACGTACTGCGTCAGCTGCAACAACTGGGCAATACCGTCATTGTTGTGGAACATGATGAAGACATTATACGTGCCGCAGACTATATCATCGATATTGGTCCCAATGCCGGCAGATTAGGAGGTGAAGTGGTATTTCAAGGTGACCTGAAACAGCTGTTACAGGAGAAGCCGCAGGACACGAAAAGCTATACTGTAAAATATATTACCGGCCAGGAAACAATAGCACTCCCCGAACACCACCGTCCGTGGACTAACTTCATTGAGGTAAAAGGAGCCAGAGCTAATAATCTACGTGGCATTAACGCCAAATTTCCTCTCAACGTAATGACAGTTGTTACGGGTGTAAGCGGTTCCGGAAAGTCTACCCTTGTGCGGGATATTTTTTATCGTGCCATGAAACGCCAGTTCGACGAAGCAGCAGATCGTCCCGGTGAATTCCTTGGTCTCGAAGGAGATTTGAACATGGTGCGCAACATTGAATTTGTTGATCAGAACCCCATTGGCAAATCCTCACGCAGTAACCCCGTTACTTACGTCAAGGCATACGATGAGATTCGCAAACTTTATGCAGACCAACCGCTGGCTAAACAAATGGGATTTACAGCCGGATTCTTCTCTTTCAATACGGAAGGCGGACGCTGTGAGGAATGTAAAGGCGAAGGTACGGTAACTGTAGAAATGCAGTTCATGGCAGACCTCGTACTAGAATGTGAGTCGTGCCACGGCAAACGTTTTAAAAACGATATTCTTGAAGTGCGTTTTCAAGGCCAGAACATCTATGACATATTAAACATGACGGTCAACCAGGCTCTCGAATTCTTTACGACGCACAACCAGCCTAAGATTGTTAAAAAGCTGCAGTCACTTCAAGATGTAGGTCTGGGTTACATTAAGTTAGGACAATCATCAAGTACCCTTTCAGGTGGTGAGAACCAACGTGTCAAACTGGCTTATTATCTTGGACAGGAAAAGTCAGAACCAACAATATTTATTTTTGACGAACCGACCACAGGACTTCATTTCCATGATATCAAACGTCTGTTGGCAGCTTTCGATGCCCTTATCGCACGCGGGCATACGCTTATTATCATTGAACACAACATGGATATTATCAAGTGTGCAGACCATATTATCGACTTGGGACCAGAAGGTGGTGATAAAGGAGGAAATATTGTAGTATGCGGCACACCTGAAGAGGTTGCAGCCTGCACCGAAAGCTATACCGGACAATTTCTGAAAGAGAAACTACATACAGATGAAGCTGTCTCAAAATAAAATCGCAAAAGTAAAAATCTTATAGATTGAAACTTAGAAATAAAAAATTTCCTGTTTTAGCCCTTGTTTATTCTGATTATAGGACTGAAAACAGGAAATTTTTATTTGTAATTTATAGATTACAAGTAAGCCTATCTCTATTTTTTATAATGAAAGACACAAAATATCTGTTTATCTTATGACTACCTATTCATTTATCAGTTTCTCAAAAAATTCTACTGTAAGATTACAATCGAGGTTATCCAACAACTTTCCTTTTTTATCCAGTATTAATGCAAAAGGAATACCGGTAAACTGGAAATGAGCCTGAAGATAAGCCCAGTCATCAGGACTTATATAAATATGTTCGCCTTGAATATTATTCTCTTTCATCCAGGCTTCTGCCGATTCACGAGGAGAATCCGCTACATTACATATATATAAAAACTTTACCGGCTTATCTTTCAGTTTCTCAACCATTTCACGCTGTCCTAACATGCCGACACGACAAGGACCACAACTCATTCCCCAAAAGTCTACATAAAGTACATTACCTGCATAAGGACTAATAAGACGCTGGAATACACTGTCTTTCTCCAATGATTGGCTCTCAGAAGTTCCTTCTTGCTCACGAATACAATTCCTATAGCACTGCAACAAATGAAAACGGACCTGAGGATAAGTAATGTAAGGTATTATGGCAATGAGACGCTCTGTCAAACGGTCCCCATGAAATCTGTTTGAATCAGTGTTTTTTCTGAAATCATGACAAAGTGCAATCTGAAATGCAAAATTATTACCCAACTTCGTATTTTTATTATATTTCTGGAACTGCTTTTCTATAAAGTCACTATAAGTAAAAAGTAAATCATTGCGTAATGCTTTTGCCTGTTTCAAAAATTCCGGGTCATAATCTTTCGGTAAAAAGAAATCGCTGGCATACCATGCTACATTCTCTGAAAAATAATCCTGTTGCGCCAAACGATAGTCCGAAACATCATCAATATTTTTAAATATATCATAATCCATACGGTTAAAAGGTAACCAGGAGTCTGCTCCCATAACCAAATAAGGGTTATCTATAAAGCTATCTTTATTCTTCAACAGGAATCGGAAATATTTCTTATTGTCTAACGGACGATAACTTTCATTGGTCATCCATTCTGTATCTGATTTCTTAATATATTGTGTCCATTTATGGTTTTCGCGTGCCTCAAAAACGTTAACTAAAGGGGCGCTCAATAGTGAAGCCTTGAGAATGTTGCGAGTTAGTGGCATACAATCTGCAGGTAGTGATTTATCTATATCTTTCTTTATTTTCTCAAAAACCTGAAAATTGAAATCTATAAAATCCTCATATACTTGATTAGACGCTCTCTCATCAGGAAACTGTCTATATGCTGACAAAAACTTTTTCCGTAACATAGGATAATAACGATTAACCTGAGCTGTTACGTTATTACCTAAAAATTCCAATCCTTTGCCGGCATCATAAACCACATCAACCGTGTCACCTACCATTAAAAAAACATTCGCTTTATTACTCCAAAAAGCAAACTGACTATGTGGTAAAGTAACATTTTCCTGAAAAGTGCCATCAGAATTTACGTGAACCAAATAATTAGCTTCTTCATCCAGAAATAGATTCTTGAGATGAATGGTAAACATTTTCGGCATTTCCTGTCCAGGCATATTTTTTATTTGCCCACGAAGTAAACAAACTCCACCACGAAACTGATACCCGTCATCAGCAGCAGAAAGTTGCAACGAATATACAAAAATACAAAGCAAAAAAACAAAGGTCCTACACAACGTTTTCATAAATAATTATTTATTCTTATTAATATATAACATAAATTAAGCCGGAATATTTGTCATTGCATGATTAATATTCTTATTATTGTAAAACAATAATTAATTTAAATACTGAAGTCTTACTATATATATCTAAACTTTATAATTAAATCCCCTAAAACTATATTACATTATTTACACAGCTTCATGAGAAATTAATAAACTTAGTAAAAGCAAAAATAGTATATTTAAAATATATTCTCAAAATATTATTATTAAAAACATCAGACACTTGTTCTTAAAAATAAAAAACATCATGAAAAACCATCCAGACGAAAAGACCATCATTGTAGCCCGTTGTCGAGACAGTATAAATGCACACCTCATACAAGGACACTTGGAAAGCGAAGGGATTGCATCTGTCATCCATAACAGTTTCCGCGCTTATGACATCGGAACTGTTGATGTGCTGGTTTATGCCAAGGATTACGACCGGGCCTATCAGATTATCCATTCCACAACACCTGAGTTTACTTCAGAAGAATTGGTATGTCCGTTCTGTGGTTCTACCGATATAAGCCCTGCCCCACGTTCAAAGAACAGGTTCATTAACAATCTCATGCTTATATTAGCCCTAATAGGCTTTATCTTTATTCAGACAACATCACAGAAAAAATACAAATGTAACCATTGCAACAGTCTTTTTGACAAAAAATAAAAAGAGGTGTACGGCATCCGTACACCTCTTATAAAATATCAGAAGATTATTCTTTCTATATAATCTTATTAATTAAACCATTTTACATAGCAGAAATCCTGACGGTGTGGCAGATCGTCGTTCTTCGGGAACATACGATAAGATACCTTGAAGCTTCCTGCATTGTTAATTGTATGGCAAACCTCGAAAGTATAAAGATCGCCTTCAACCTTAACCACATTCAACGGCTCTACTGAATATACATGATCCTTTCCGTCTTTGTCTGTCTGAAGAGTAACAAGTTCAATACCGACAGCATCCTTAAGTCCCTTCTCGTCGACAACAATACGGATAGTATAATCCTTACCACATTCAATCTGGCCCTGAACCAAAGCTTCGCATTTCTCGGTAGATACAACCTGAATCTGATCCCACTTTGATGCAACTTCTTCTTTCCAAGCCGCAATTTCTTTAGCCTTTTTATTATTATCTGCACTTAACATTTTGAAACGTGCGGCTTCCTTATTATAGAAACGGCTATAATAATCGTCCAACTGGCGCTTCATTGTATAATGCGGCGCGATACGGGCAATAGAATTCTTTATGGTCTTAATCCATCCGGCAGAATACCCCTTGCTGTTACGTGCATAATACAATGGCAGAATCTCATTCTCCAATAAGCTGTAAATAGTTGCGGCATCAAGCTGATCCTGATGAGCCTGATTAGCATAGGTACGCTTTTCAGTCAAAGCCCATCCTGCACCTTCGCG
>CAJMNM010000042.1 GCA_905214795.1 uncultured bacterium | reverse complement strand
CTCCAAAATTAGATATTTTATCCTAAACATCCAAGCAATGTGTTGAAAAACATATATTTTACGCAAATGAAATACACCCTGATTTTTTTCTGCTTTTTTTTGAATTTTATAGTCTCATACGGCCAATTATCATATTCAATCCTATAAAAAGTCAACTTTTACCCCCAAAAAACATAAAAAATCCACCCGCCACATGACAAGCATGCGACGGGCAGACATTCATTAACACTAATATAACCAAAAAACTTTATTTTTATTACCTCATAACTTTTACCTTCTGACCATTGACAATGTAAATACCGGGCTTCAGACCTTTTCTAGCTTCATCTTTCTTAACCGCATGTTTCACACAAGTTCCACTTAATGTATAAACATCAACCAAGCTATTATCCGAATCGGCTATCACGTCACTAACAGGAGTCAACTCACCATCTATATAGATGTTCAAAGTTTGCGGTGTCGCACCTTCCAACTCTACATAAGCTCTAAATGCATTAATGGTTTCTCCCATATCGGCCTTATTAAATATATTCCAACCAAACAGATAATTATTGTCTCCACTCAGAACGGTCTTACCATAAACACCTTTCAATTTAGCGGATACATCTCCGTCTGTAACAGTAACCACACCGTTAGGAAGTGTTTCTGTACGGAATGTCGCGCCTTCGATCGTCCAATTATTTGCAGTGGCATCAACCTTAACCAGATAAGGTACACCTGCCGTCATAGTTCTCGTTTTTTCAAACATCAGATTGACCTGATCGCCATCAACCTGGAGGGCAGAAAGTTCCTGTACTTCAGCAAATACCTTTCTCACATCTGACGAAGCCAGATCAAACGGCAGACAAACTATATTCCAATGAGCCGCAGTCAGTTCCTGCTCAATATCTACATAACCATACTTATTATTTTCTACTGTTAACTGGGCATCATTTTCGCTGACCATAATCGTATCCACGCCATAAAATACCAAAGACACATCAGCCAGACCTACCCAGTTTGCAGTATTTGTTTCACCGGAAATAAAACCAAACTCTGCGGACTTATCATTTACATAACCTTCCACTGTATAATAGTTCAGTACATTTGAGGTTACATGAGTACGTCCGTCATTGAAATACAAACTGATTCCATCCTCCGGAACGCTTCCCGCCCCCTCCTGGTTAACACGGAATGCAGCAGCAGTCAAACTATATCTACCGGCCGGCATTGAAGTTATGGTCTGATATATAGGACGAGCGCCATTTTTAAACTCGTAGCCCTTAACATCCCACTTCTCAAAGAATATATCACCCTGATACTCGCCATTCTGAGCCGGATTATTTATAGGACCGAAATTACCGGCTCCGTCATTAACCCATCCTGTTGTCAGCTGACCAGACGGATTGACGATGCAATAAGTCATGTCATATGATATACCATTGATAGGAGTAGAAGTTTTACAATAAGACTGGCGTGCCTTTTCCATAGCCGTATAAGCCGTCTTTATATCTTCAGCCACCAATGTCGTTTCAACCGTATTAATGTTTGTTTCTATTGTTCTCTTGAACTGAGTAAGACCTAATGCTGTCTTTGGAACAGAATTATCAGCAATCTCCTGACAAACGTCTTTTATTGCATTAAATTCTTTATAAGGTGCCACTGCATTTTCTGCTGTGGTAAGAGCTGCTACCAGATTTGAAAGAGCTACGGTCAATTCTTCTGTTGACATTCCGCTCACATCTACCTTTTTGGCCTCATTCAACTGATTTGCAATTCCGGCCGGTATTGTTGTCAAATCAAAGGCATTGGCAGCCTCAACCTGCTTCTGCCAGTTTGCCATTAATCCTTCTTCTGATACCCCCAGATACTCCAACTTCATGCCATTCAGTACACACCACATCGTATTGTCTGTACATTTAGCACCAATAGTTAAAGTTCCCTCTGCCACTGACATTATTACACTTACAACAGACTCATCCGGATTGGCGTTCAAATCATCAGCATTCTGCTGCAGATGTTGTGTCTGATCTGTTCCTTCGGCACGTGTTACAGCCTCAACTTCTTTTGAAGATGACACAGCTCCGGCCGACGCATACAACACAAAAGATTTATTCTCGGCACCCTTATCACTTCTTGCCTGTAAACTGATTTTGTAATCACCGGCCGGCAGACCTGTAATTTCCTGTTTCAAATCAAACTGCTTCTTATAGAACTCAATGGTTCCATCAGCATAACCAGAAACCTGATCACCGGAAAGTGTCCAGCCCGACATACTATATGTACTGAAATCCGCATTGCTCACTACAGAAGTCATATCATACGGATGTTCTGCGGAAGCATTGGCCAGACAATAAGCATCCGCCGCCTTAACCAACTCATCATATGCCTTCATTCTTTCCAACGCTGTACCCTCGGCAAGACATGCTGTCGCAGCAGCTTTGGCAGCCTCGAGCGCGCCATCCTCATCCGTACCATATGTCAGAGAAGCCACCTCAGCCAGCTTTTCCTTCAACAGATACAACGGACTATAATAGATCAAGTTCACATCAGCCATACCTACCCATTGACAGGCATTGCCTAAAGTTGACTTCAGACCTAGAGCCAATACACTGTCTGTCAGTTCAACAGCCACACTGCAACGTTTGAATTTGTTTACAGAAACCACAGGAGTTACCTCTGAGTTAGCAAACAATTCTATGTTTCCGCCAGCCGCACCCTTGAAAGCAGAGGCTTCAAATACATATTTACCTATTGGCAATTCAGAACGAATCTGATATATCAACCGCTGATTAGCAATAAAATTGGCTGTACAGAAACGTTCAATCATATTATCTCCAACAGCGTCACCACGATTGGCATCAGAGCCGTCAATACCGAATACACGGAAATTACCACCTTCTGCCGCTGTCAGCCAATGTGAATCATTATCATACATGACATCCGATGGAGAAGACTGAAGTTCTACATTCTGAAGCACTGAACTGACGTCTACTCCCGCCATTGCTGAAGGCAGATAAGCATTCCATGCCTGCACCATTTTTTCATATGAAGCATAAAAATCCTCCACTGAAGCCGCATCGGCATAATCTTTCAGCGCAGCGTTAAGCGTAGCATCATTTACATCATTCTCTTTTATATATGTAGAGATAAGACTATACTTGGCATTAAAATCAGCATACCGTTCCTGTACCACGCGTACATCGGCCAACGCATTCTGTAAAGCGATTATTGCGGACAAAGTCGGCTCTGTTGTCGCCAGGGCTGTCTGCAACGCGTTATAAAATACAGCCGGAACGTCTCCTTCCTTAACCTGTTGTGCCTCATCACGCAACGCCGCAAAGTCTTCGGCCAATGACTCCTCACCCAGATATATCAGGCTATAATTATCCATTGCCATCAGATTCATACCGTTGAATGAATAGCCGTGATTCTGATTGGTCTTATTGGTTACACCGTATGTCAGCGTACCATCCTCTCCTACCCAGACTGTCACCTTGACATTTTCTGCCGCGTCAGCCTGCGAGCTGACAGCCTCATGAACATGTCCGGCATAGAAATAAACATCCTTCACATAGCTTTTTGATTCCGCGCCGGTCTTACCATTCTGGGTAGCGACAATATTCGCGCCGATTTCATACTTACCCGGCTTCAGACCTGTCATCTGCTGTGACAGAGTAAACGCATCCAATCCCCAGTATTTCAAATCATCCTGAGATGACGGACGCTCAATTGACAAATAAGCGCCACTTAAGCCTGTAATCGTTGTTGTTTTACGCTTCAAGGCATCTGTCGTACAATTCCACTTTGTTACGTCCTCGCAATAAGGATCCGGCATAGTGTGCGTTACATCCTTATCATTGTACTTCAGATTGACTGTTTTTTCCAAAACGACACCGGACTGATTGGTCAATCTGAATATCAGCTTGTGATCGTTGGTATCATTCAACTTATAAGTATAAGTACCACCGGTACCGATTTCCTCACCGTTCTCATCATACCATTTCTCACTCTCAATGTAATTCCAGTTTGAATAAGATGTAGAAACAGCGACTGTTGCTCCCATACCTACTTCCAAAGTCTCGATATCACCTTTGCTGATACCGTTATAAGTCACATTTGCGGTCAGTGTACCCTTTAGACCTTCACCGCGCATGGACAGACAGAACATCTGCGTGCTCTTCACGCCGTTGGCATTGGTATAGTGCAAACGGTAAATGCCCGACTTGTTTACTGTAATCTGACGGTTATTACCGGTTACGCCGTCTTCCCACTGCCAGTTACCGGTATCTGTCTCGCCTTCCGGAAGATTGGCCGACAACATCACAACAGTACCCGGCTCAATATCCTTATACTCTGCATAACGGCGTATATCCTTACCATTAATTGTTATCACGGGGAATAACAGAGAAGGTACCTTATCGGCTGTTACCGGTTCGTCATTATGCATCAAACTACCAAAACCTGTATGGTCATAACCACCACTGTTATTACCGTAAGAACCGCCACCACGCTCAAAGCCAAGTTTATTCTCCATCTTCGTACAGTATTGCATCGGAATACCCATACGATTCTGATAATGATTGATAAAAAGCTGCCAGATTGGCCGGTGCTGTCCTTGTCCGGTCCAATTAAGACCTGTCATCCACCAGTTTGTCTTATAAGGTATGGAGGCGATGATTTCAGCCTCTTCAGGTATGCTGTTATCCATGGAATTAAACATGGCCACATATTCTGCCGCTCCGGCCACCATTGCCGAGCCGGCCTCACCTTCAACCAGCGAATTATTCAAGTTACAGAAAGCGTTGTCTCCCTGATTGAATGCCGTCTGTAAGCCGTATGACATCAGACCAAGAGCTGCCATCGCATGTCCCTGGTCTCGTCCGCTCTCCTGAGTCTGATACAAATATCCCAACGGACCACGTTCATCTTTGTGGAACCAGGGCAATTGTCCCCAACCGTAACCGCACAGTCCCAAACCGTTAGTCAACGGATGTGTAGGACCGACATAAAGCGACTCGTTGCCCGGACCTTCCTTCAACCAGTACATACCATAATTATAAATATCAGGCAAGTCACAGAAAACGCCTAATGAGATACAGAATAACGCATTACCCTGTCCCCAGTTACTGTGATAATGATACCAGTTACCCTCACGCACTACAGTGTCATGCCGGCGCTCCAGGAAATCCTGAGCTGTGGTAAACCATATATCTATCATATATTGTTTAAACACTTCTATATCCTCAGCTTTCCATTTTGAATAATCACGCATGATTTCCGCAGCATTCAAAAACTGATAACCGATGAAGCCCGGAATCAAAGATACATTCGTATTTCCGCCCAGTCCTTTGTTATATATAGGATATGCATTCAATATATCAATCGCAATGTCGCCATAATGCTCCTCACCTGTTATTTTCCACAACAAGGCACAATCATAGGCTCTTGCCGCATTACGATAAGCATTCATGTAGTTATCTCCAGACACACCACGGATAATGGTTTCATTGACGGCCCAGTTTCCGCCCCAGTTTCCGTTTACAGGCGGAGCCGTACGCAGTGCCTCCATAGACTGCACCGTGATAGGGTCATTAGCGGCAATACGTGCTTTTACATTCTCAAAGTCTTCTTCTGAATGCAACAGACCGGGATGAACAAAACTTCCCTGCGCATTTACGTTTACCCATGAGGTAAACAAGCAACATGCCGCAAAAACATACTTCTTTTTCATTATAATATCAAGGTTCTATTTTATACTAAAAAAGTTATTCCGAAAAAATCTTTCTACCTCTACCTGTTTTAAACTTTTGTGTTGCGGATATCCGCAACACAAAAGCATATCTAATCATCACCAGAGTTCGCCTCCAAAATAATTACCGTTTGAGTCTGCAGAGCTTATATCATCACCGACATCACCACCATAGTCTATATCTACATTTGAAGATAAAGAACATTGCATAACCTGCTCCTTCGATGTGATTACTGTCACTACTGTCTCGGGACTCATATATATTTTTTTATTCATAATCAATATGTATTTAAAAAATTTACTTTATTACTTTCTTACCATTCACGATATAAGCGCCTCTCTGCAAACCGTTCAACGCTTCAGAAGCCTTAACGCCGGCTTTCACACACACACCATTCATGGTGTAGACATTTACCAATTCATCTGATACGTCTTCAACAGCCTCATCTATTGCTGTCACTTCACCGTCTATATTAATAAACATCGTGTTGATACCGGCAGCCTGAGCATCAGAGAATGTGATATAAGCTCTAAAGCCATTAACCGTGATTGTCTTACCTGCCGCACGATAGAATTTATTATTGCTAATGAAATAATTGTCACCGGTAATTGTCATGCTCGCATAATTGCCCTGCATCACTACTACATTATCAACAGTCAGCGGTTGTGGCTCTGCAGCCTTTACAACGACACCGTTTACAGTAATCTGACTAACCTGTTCACCGGCTTTTACGATATAAGGCACACCGGCTTCGATTTCTGTTACCGGTTCAGAGAAGTTAAGGACTACAGATTCACCGTTCTTTTTCACGCTTTCAAGTTTGCGCACTTCAGTAATCTTGTTCTCTTTCAGCTGATCTGCTGTCATTGCAAATGGTACACAGAATGTATTCCATTTTCTGTCAGCTTTAAGCACGCGGTTTACTGTCACATTGGTATATGTATCAGCCTCAACATTATAAGCCTCATCTGTTTCTTTCAATGCCATAGTTTTAGGTGCAAGCGTATAAAGTTTCATATAACCAATTCCGGCCCAGTTTGCTTTACCCGTACCGTCTGAATAGAGTCCTAATTTTATCTCTTCTTCTTTTGACAGACTAAAGTTCACTCCACCTTCAGTAAGATTCTGTGCAGTGACAGCATCACCTTTGACTTCTCCTGCAAAAAAGTTTCCTGAGAAATTTCCCGAATATCCACCATTAACACCCTTTCCATAGGCATATGCTGTCATTCTATATATTCCTGGTTCTAACACAAGTTTCTGATATAAGAGATTTCCTTCTGGCATCGGAGTATTATTTCCTGCATATATTTCGTAAAAAGCATCCTTTCCATCTGAAGAAGCTACTTCTCCATTATGCATACACTGAATACCCTTATCTGTATCTGTATACCAACCATCCTGCTTAGTCCATGACGGAAGAGAAGACAAGTCTGGATTGGTCAACTTATACGTTATATCAAATTTAACATCCCCAGTTGGAATAGCCTGTTCTACGAATTCACGACGAGCCGTTTCTAACGGTTCTATGTATTTTTGTATATCCTCTACAGTTGGAGCCTCTTTATATTTTTTTGCATCATTTATCTTCGCTAAAAAGTCAGCTTTAGCCTCTCCTGAGGCTATTGAATTAGCATAATAAGATTGACATTCATTAATCAAATCAACCATTTCATATGCCATCGGCATGGAATTTTTACAATTTTCAACTGTTGTTTTCAAATTATTATATGCCGCATACCATTGTTCTACAGTCTGAGGCTGTTGATCTAAAGCTGACTCTAATGAAGTCTTTAAGACATCCAATAATACATTAACATTTTCCTCAATAAACGCATTTGCCTCTTCTTTCTTTTGATTATAAAGTTGCTTTATTTCTTCAGCACCATCGCTAACCCTTACCAAACGGAAATTATCAAAGAACAATATACCTTCAGCTACAGTATGACGATTTACACCTATACGAATCTTTCCATCAACCACAACCACTTCACCCGTGGCAACTCTATTGATTCCTTCATCCACGGCCCAAGCTTTTTCTGCACCTTCTACGTCTTCACCATAGTTCCAATTCATAGTTGTTCCCATGCGCCCTTCTGAACTTTGGATATAAAGTTCTGTTTTATTTCCTATTGAAGCATGTTCTTGTACAGAAAGACAATATTTTCCATTAGGTACATTCACCAGTTCTTGATAAAAATCAAAAGTAGGTTTATACCACGGATTAAAACTATAAAGCACCATACCATGATTTAAATCCGGTGTCTGATTACAAATCCATCCATCCATAGTCTTTTCATCAAAACCAGGATTAACAACAACAAAAGGAGTCATATCCAAATTAACAGCACCTTCTGCCATACCTTCTTTGCTAGCATAAAAATCCCTACATGCATCAAGCAAAGTTTTTCTTTTAGCTTTCAACTCATCTAAAGTAGAAATTTCATCCATCACAGATGTATATGAATCCGAAATAGCTCTTTCAAAATTTGTTTTTTTAGAATCATCAGATACGACAAGTTGTGTCAAAAGCCTTTCAGCATTTTCTTTTGTTGGCAGATAAATGTTTGCTAAAGCAGTTTTCAACTTTTTAGCTTCTTCTATATACTGATTTATCTCTGCTACTAAATCTTTACACTCTTTGGTATCAAGTTTGTCGTTATACTTGTAACCTTTCAATTTTTCTATGCATGGCTTCGGGGCCAAATTTTCAGTTTCATATTCCTGTCCTAAAGCATTTGCTTCAGTAACCAAACTTTGCAATTTATTCTGATAATAACTTAACAGAGCATCAGCCTTACCTTCCAAAACGACTTGAGATATTGCCACCCAGTTATTTTTATTATTCTCATTCACACATAAGCCTATTTTCAACGTATTATTTTCAACCTCTACATCTACTGAAAATCTACCCCATTTATTTGATGTTACCGCAGTCTTTGAACCATTGGCAAACAAATAAAGGCCTTCCTCACATATATCACCTCCACCTTGATTGCGGCCCATGGCAAAAGCGGTTAGGCGATAGTTACCATTGGGTAGGCCGGTAATATCCTGATAAATCAAATCACAACTGGTCAAAGCCTCATTAGGTTTCCAAAATTCTATTCCAGTCCCATCGTAAACGTCTGATGTCAAATCCGGATTAGTCACATTATACCCTCCATTATTCCGAGAGTCCTTATTCCATCCATAATTTTCCGTACAAGATGCATTAACCACAAAATCAGCTGTCACATCAATATAATCAGATGTCTCAGCATCTCCTGCCTCACCGGCCATAAATCCGGCCTCAGTCTCAGCCGAATTTTGCAAAGCCAATACCGGCACCATTGCACCGGACATTGCTGCAACTACAACTGCTGTAAAAAGTAACTTTTTTTTCATTTGATAATTGAGATTAAAATTTAAGGTTATTATTAATTATATATCTTTTTTCTCTTTCAACTGCTGCCACGAAAGATAAATTATCATCATCTCGCTTAGGTAGCCACACCCAAAATTCATGACAGCTCAAATTTAAATTTTATATTCTGTTTTTCATTTTCCAATCAGGACAAAGACCTAAGTTCGGCAGCAATATATAACTGTCCGTTTGACACTTGCAAAACAATAAAATCATTCACAAACCAATGGAGAAAAATCATTCAAATAGATACCCCTAATTGTTTTGAACTAAAAAATACCCCTATTTAAACGATTTATATACCATTTTAACAAGGTGTTTTTCAGACATACAAATAAGATCGAAGAAAGGCATTAGAACGATAACGCATTATATATCATTGAATTACGAGGAAACACGTTTTATCCTTCACCCCTTCACAACGTGATATAACACATTTTAAATCAATAAATTAAGTGTGAAGGACAATATTTCACATCATTCACATCAACCATATTTCCGGATTCTCTGTAAAAAAAGGCTACAAATCAGTTCTGAACCACATATAACCTGCAAAACAAAAACATCACACAGCATGATTTTTCTGCTTAAAAACATAAACGGTCTTATTTATTTACAAAACATAGACAGGCACGGTTACGGGTTTTACGGTAACAGTGCGGAAATTTATTCCGGTACGGTTACGGGCATCACCGTAACCGTGCAGAAAAAAATTCGTGACCGTAGCGGATGAGATTCGTAACCGTACACAAAAGAACTCACAACCGTAGGCATTCCGGTTTCCACAAGTCAATATTTTTCTAAGGATATCATTCTAAAAGGAAATGAACCGGCGTGAAGGATGAATGAAAGATACCCTTCACACACAAACTGCTTATATCCACCAACTTAGATGTAGTTTTGAAGGAGTGAAGGGGATTTAACAAAAATAACTTTTTCGGGGAAAGTTATGGGAAATCTTTTATGAATAAGAAAAAGCGAATGCGGACAAATCATCATAAAAGTATGCAACCTGTGGGCATCTGTAAGATGACATGTTGCATGTCCGGATGATTATTTCAATACTTTCTGTCCGCGCAATATGTATATACCTTTAGGTAACTGTTCAAAATCATCACGAGCCGCACTGTTCAACACCTTTTTTCCGTCAACGGTATAAACCGTAAATGACTGATTGCCGACTACCGGCGTAGCAACAGCATCGGGCATACCGTCAAAAGAAACAGTCACTTTCTGCATGTTTTCCCAATCGGCTGCGTTCAACATCACATACATGCTTAAGCCCTTTACCTCGGCATCAGTACCTTCCGGCTTAACGAAACCTTCATTGGCATATAGATAAGTATAAGGAGCCAAAGTACGACTGATGTAAGTGCCCTGAACAGTAACATCATCGATAACCTGACCTTCGGGAGTATCGTTTGTCTCGGATATTCTTTTATCAACAGTAAAGTCTGCCAAATCTTCAGACGACTTGACCAGATAAACAGTACCGGCATCTATCATATTGGCATCGTCAAAATATAATTTGAGTTCACCGGCTTCGGTCTTTTCCAGCCCGGCAAAGGCTTTGATTTCTGAAAACAAAGCACGTGAGTCTGAAATACCGACAGAAACCGGCAAACATAACGCCGTCCATTCATCAGCCTTAATATCCTTTATGAACAAAGCCTTACGGACAGAAGAGGAGTTGTCGACATCCCATACCTTACTGTTCTCATCCACCACATTACACTTCATGGTTGTTTTCAGTTCAGGATATGTTTTCAACAGTTCTTTCAAAGAATAAAAACCGATGTCGGAAATAACAGCAGAATAATCAGCCGCAGAAGAAGTCAGACCAAACACTGTGTTAATGCTTTTTCCGTAGCTTGAAAACATGACACTGTCATTCTTCAGATTATCGTCCAGACCGCTTTGTGTCACATCCCAAATGACATAGGTCTCACCCTTGTCGTTTGTCACAGCATATTGCGGAGCCACTTGTGTTCCATGGTTGGCACCGTTAAGCCACCATAAATATGAAAGACCGCTGCCAACCTTCAAATCAGTACCTTTGACCACAAAGTATTGCTGCTTGCTTCTGACATACAAAGAATCGTCATATAGTTTATTGAACTGCAAGGCAATATTGTTATTGCCTTGCTTTCCATAAACTTTCACCGTATTGGCTGAACGGTTAAATTCCAAACGGTCTACACGTGCCGCATCTCCCGACATCCAATGATAGCAGGAATAATGAAAGGGCTGAGGACCAAGATATTCTTTCAACAGGCGCAAATAGTAAAGTCCCGGAGTGGGAGTTGTGCCAGTAGCCTCGAACTTCACCGTTATGCTGTCGGGTACATTGCCGTCGGCGTCCTTAACCATATCAGCCGGAATGGGATATTCTACATTATAGAATCCTGCTGCCGGACGGGTCTCGAGTTGAACCTGGCGGAAGACCTTACCATTAATATAAATGGTGCAGACACGTCCCGCGTCGGCGCTGTGATAACGGCACATCAATGAGAGTCCCTCACTTACACCCTTTGTAGCCAACTGGTAACTGAACCATTTGCCTTTCAAGGCATCTACATAAAATTCACCGGCATATGACCCTTTCTCAAAATCACCCTCAAGCACATGGCCGGCATCGCTCTGCTGCTCACCGGTAGCCACAAAGTCCAAGGTTCTGTCGTTCAATCGTTGCATCACCTGTTCTTCGGCCATGACCTGATCTTTAATGGCATCCCATTCGGCCTGTGTCAGCTGATTCCAGTACATCATGTAACGAGCCTCGTGTATGGTAAAGAACGGCTGCAATACCAAATCGGCAAAACGGTCGCTGCTGTATAATTCCTTGCGTATCTTGAATTGCAGTTTTGACTTATCGACAGGGTAAACATAGCTGAGTACATCCTCACGTTCGCCTATCAGCATGGGAGCTGAGGTGAGACTCAATTGCGCGCCCTGTGAAGGAGCATGGTCCATTCTGCCCTCACCGGCAAACTGACCGACCAGATTATCGGTTCCGGTAATGGCACCCAACAAGACCGGACCGTAGCGGAAGGCGACATAGTCGGGATAATTAGGACACTCCAGCAGTTCCATCTGCATGGGGAACTGCACTTCTACCTTATCACCGGTTTGCCAGGAACGGTTCAGACTGACGTACTGCCCGTCAACAACAGCCACATCCTGCTCCACGCCATTGACCAGCACCTTGTAACCGTTCTTACACCAGGACGGACGACGGACGGCCATGACATACTGCCCGGCTTTGTCTACCGTCAAGGTTGTTTTCTCTTCATAAGGGAACTGTGTCTCCTGTGTCAACGCGAATTTCTCGCTGTTGAGTTTACTCGCCACAAAAAGATTCACATACAAGGTATCGTCGGCCAAGGAATGTGCATAAACGAACTCACCATACTTACTGTGATTTTCCATACCCGTACCTACGCAACACCACATACCCTGATTGACCTGAGAATACATCCGGTAATGCTGCGGACGAAGACTGGTAAAATATACATAACCTCCCGTATGCGGATTCTGTGTGGAAAGAATGTGGTTGAGCATGGCCTGCTCATAAAAATCGGCATATCTGGAGTCCTGCGCATCAGCAAACAAATCTTCGGTAAGCTTCAGCATATTATTGGTGTTACAGCTTTCGGGACCATCGGGATTGTTGATGTACTCTGAACAGCGAGAATCGGGCAGGAAGTGTTCAGCGATGCTGTTTCCGCCCAAAGCTACTGTACGTGCAGATACCACATCAGTCCAGAAATTATGTGCGGCCTTACGATAACGTGCTACGATATCATCTGCACTTTTGTCATCTTTCTGCGCCAGACGTGCAAATCCGATATATTTCGGCACCTGGGTATTTGCATGCTTATTATCAAGAAACGCATGATTAACCGTCTGCATATTATCTACCATGGTTTTGTGTGAGTAGCGGCGTGCGGCAGTCAGATATTTCTCCTCACCGGTCATCTGATAAGCATCAACGTACATTTCGTTGATACCGCCATGTTCTGTATCAAGAATACTCTGCACTGTGGCATCATCGAGATTGGAAATCAGATTAACGCCCCAATCACACAATTTAAGAAAACACTCCTTTGCTTTCTCATTGCCGCCATACATCCAGGCATCGCGCAAACCGGCATATACCTTGTGCATGGTATACAAAGGCACATTACCACGGTTACTGTTATATGCTCCCAGATTGCCATGATATATTCCTGTCCATACGTTGTTATCAGGCAGACCGCCGATATAGCCGTACAAGCCATCGGTATTCGAATCAAATACTGCCTGACACTCGGCCATTTTATCTACCATGTAATCCATACGTTCTTTCATCTTGGCACGTACAGACTCGTCCTTTGATGACGCATAGGCCAAAGCCAGAGCTGAAAGGTAATGTCCCCCGACATGTCCGTCGAGCCGGAAGTTTCCGGATCCCCAGTTGGTGAAATTGGGGTGCTGCTGCTCCCATTCGGTAAAGCCGGCCTGACGCATATATGGCGTAAGCAAACGGTCGACATCATATTCCAGCAAGGTATTATAATTTAAATCCATCGCTGTTTTAAACACTCCGTTCTCGAGCGTCACCTCTTGCAGATCGAACAAGCGAGGATACAATTTGCTTTGCGCATGCAGGTCGGAAAAAGGCCATGCAATACAGCCAAGACATAGTCCTAAAGTTAAAGTCGGTTTCGTAAAAACGTTTTTCATATTATGTAAAAGTTAATAAGATATGGCCATATATCCATTTGTAAACAGAATATTATTTTTAACCAAATGATAAATCTGGTTTAAAAACGTCTTATTCTATTTTTTCAACCATTAATTTACAAATATAGCTTAAAAAACAATCTCATGCATCATTTGCATGACTTCAAATTTAATCAAATGCCGCTTTAGAACATTTATACCCCCTTTTTGATTCATTTTTTATCTATATTTAAAGCATCTTAATTTATAAACAGACAAGGATTTTTTCCGAAAAATATTCTATCTTTGAATAAGACAGGAGGCGGCTCGGCATAGCCAAACGTTAAAAACTGCGTTTTTCGTTTGTCTCTGCTCGCGCCTTTCACTATCTTTGAATAAGACAGGAGGCGGCTCGGCATAGCCAAACGTTAAAAACTGCGTTTTTCGTTTGTCTCTGCTCGCGCCTTTCACTATCTTTGTATTGAACTTAATTATATTATGAAATATATCATTACTTTATTCCTAATCTTCCAGTCTGTTTTTTTCATTCAGGCTGAAAATATATCCAATAGTCAATATGATGTCTATGACGAGATTCCTAACCTGAACAAACTGCCGATTACCGCCATTAACCGTATTTTTGAAGACAGCGAAGGTTTCATGTGGTATGGCACCATCAACGGACTATACCGTGACGACGGCTATCAGATAAAGGTTTTCCGTTCGGACTTCAACCACCGCGGACTTATCGCCTCGAACCGTATAGAATGTATTACCGAAGACCGCCAAGGACGTATATGGTTTGGTACGACAGAAGGACTATATTGTATTGACAAAAAAGATTACCGCGTCTACCCTATCCGTAAAGATTTATTTGCACAAAAACTTATATTCGAATTGTATAAAAGGAAAAACGGCGAGATATGGGTTTCAACAGACGGAACCATATTCCGTTTTAACGCGGACGGCAATCTGATTAAAGGTTATCGCACCTATAACGGTAATACGGCTACAGCTGTGTGCGGTTTCTGCGAGGGACGAGATGGAGAAATCATAATGGGCTTCAGAACAGGCCTCCTATACCGTTATGACAACAAAAGAGACTCTCTGATTGCTTTCCCAGATTTAATGCGCAAACATAATCCCAGCTGCATCATTCAGGACAAACTACACAATTACTATTGGCTTGCAACATGGGGAGACGGTATTGTACGTTTCGATCCTTCAGCCCAACCGGACAATATGTTTACTTATTATCAGTCTCCATCAGCACCTACAAACAATGTTTTTCTTATTGTTCAAAACGAAGAGGGTAACAAGATATGGGGTACATCGACTACCCATCTGCAGACTTATGAAATAAAAAACGGTTGTCCGGTATTAACCCACACCTATCCGGAGAAGCCGCAATTATTGCATGAGCTCATAATGGACAAGAATAAGAATTTATGGATTTCGGGATATACTTATCCTAGTTTTATCATGCATTCACAAAATAAAATGCACCAGTTTTATCCTCTCCAATCCATGCAACGCTATACCAGCTATACACCTACGGTTTCAACATTATGCGACAGCGGTGATGGTATATTCTGGATTAATCAGGAAAGAATGGGCATTTTTCTCTATAACATAAAAACAAACGAAGTCTCTTTCCAGAAAGATTTTCCAGATACGGCCGTTCCGTATCTGGGACTTAGCGAAATTATGGAAAGAAGCCGCATGAAAAATGCAGTATGGATAGTAGGACTCGGCGAAACCGTAATCTATCGCTTTGCCCGCGAAGGCATGAACATGAGGATATCGGATATCATAAAATTAGATACCATTCTGCCACAAGATGACCAGATACGTACTGTTTGCGAGACTCATAATGGCAGATATTTGTGGATAGGAACACGAGAAGCTGTTTATCGGCATGACCTCAAAAACAACAAAACAAACAAAGTCATACAGATAGGCAGACTGGTTAACAAGATTGTAGAATCTGACAATCATACCATTTGGATTGCTACTAGCGGTCAGGGTATTTATTCCGTAAACAAGAATAACAGTGTACACAGGTATTTGTTTAAATCGATTATTTCGGGCATTACCACTACAAATAACCAACAAATATGGCTGTGCAGTCATGATGGTGATGTCATCCGCCTTGATCCTCGTACCGGAGTAATCAAGAAGTATGCCAAGATCTGTGGGTTGAACGGAGAAATGGTTAATTATGTTATGTCGGACGAATTTGATCATATCTGGATTGGCACCAATCAGAAACTTATTGAACTGAATCCGCATAATAACTCTTTTCACAGTTATCAAAGTACAGACAGTCAGATGAATCTGTGGCGATTCATTCCTTCTGCTTACTGTAAAGGTACAGACGGCAATATCTATATTGGCGGAATAAACGGAATCTGTCAGTTTACGCCATCAGAGAAACTTGAATATGCTCCTGCACCTGTCAAGACGATCATTACTGACATTACAGCAAACGGTCAGTCTCTATTATTTGACTTGCACAGACCATACGACAAAGACCAACAACTGCAGCTGAGACCTGATGAACGTAACATCACAATTTATTTTTCATCTTTAAATTATATCTCAGCCAACAAAACCAGATTTGCATACCGCATGATTGGTATAGATGACAGATGGCAATATACAACAGATGGAGAAAACTCTGCAAATTACAGTCATCTCCCTAAAGGAGATTACATATTCGAGGTCAAATCAACTGACAGTAACGGACAATGGAGCAATCAGGTAGCCTCATTAATTATTAACCGTCAAGCCATGTTTTATGAAACCTGGTGGGCATTTCTCATCTATATTCTGACCGGATGCGCAGTTATCGCTTATCTTATTTATTGGTACAGCAAACGTTTAAACCGTAAAAGCGAAGAATTATGGGCTGACAGCGCGGAAATGATTAAAATGAGAAGTTACCTGCAGCAAACATCTACCGACAACGAAGAAACCGGAAAGTTGGATAAACTTTTAATAGACAAAGCCATAAACATCGTAAAGGAGAATATTGCCAGTCCGGATTTTGATGTAAACGAACTGGCCAGAGCCATGAACATGTCACGGTCTACGCTTACCAGAAAACTTAAAGCAATTACCGGAGATACTCCTTTGGATTTTATCCGTCACATAAAAATGAAACAGGCCAAAGCCTTGCTTAACAATAAAAGCAGTAACATCAGTGAAGTAGCCACTGCATTGGGATATCAGAACCGTAAATACTTCACCGCTTGTTTTAAAGAGGAATTCGGCATAACACCATCGGAATATCAGAAAAATCATTCTAACGCTTCTA
>CAJMNM010000041.1 GCA_905214795.1 uncultured bacterium | reverse complement strand
ATCAATAACTTTTTCATATCCTTTTGTTTTTTATACTTTCGGCAAAAATACAACCTTTTGACATAATACGGTAGTTTTTCACGAAAAAATAGGTTTTATTAGCACGTCAAACGGGTTTTTCGTACCTTTGCATTCAGATATGTTAAATATAAAAATACATTATGCTTATCTATAATGCCACCTATCAGGTCGATTTCGCAGATGCCAGAAATTTTGTAATCTGGATTCATCAGGTATATATCCCCAAAGTACTGGAACATGGCACGCTGAAGAAGCCCAGGCTATGTAAAGTGCTTTCACATCATGATGCAGACTCCGAATGTTTTTCTCTCCAGTTTGAGGTTGCCGATTCTGCCATACTTCACAAATGGTATTCTCAACAGGGTGCCGCTCTGAACGAAGAGATGATGAAAGTATTCAAAGACAAAGTTGTAGGATTCACCACGCTGTTGGAAGTGATTGAAGAATCATAAATATGCCCGTAAAAACAAATAGCGAAAAAATAATCCTCGGCATTGACCCGGGTACTACCATTATGGGATATGGCGTACTTAAGGTATGTCATAACAAAGCCGAGATGATAACCATGGGAGTAATTGATTTACGGAAATACGGAGATCCTTATCTAAAACTGGGACGGATATTCGAACGGGTTTCCGGTATCATCGAATCCTATCTGCCCGATGAAATGGCCATTGAAGCACCTTTTTTCGGAAAGAATGTACAAAGTATGCTAAAACTTGGCCGTGCACAAGGAGTAGCCATAGCAGCAGCCATACATAGAGACATACCTATCACAGAATATGCCCCTCTTAAAATCAAGATGGCCATAACTGGAAACGGTCAGGCCAGCAAGGAACAGGTTGCCGGCATGCTTATACGCATGTTACACATTCCACAGGAATCAATACTTCCTTACATGGACGCCACAGACGGACTTGCTGCCGCCTATTGCCATTTTCTGCAAATGGGACGTCCGGAAACAGATACACATTATCATGGATGGAAAGATTTTATCCGAAAGAATCCGGAGAAAATAAAAGGTTTGAAATAATTTAGAGAAACAATGCAGAAAACAATAGAAATCATTAACGGTGTTACCCGTCATCCACTCTACAGGATGAAAGAACCTGTAAATCTCACCATATATGCTAATGAACAGATAGCCATAGTAGGTCCTAACGGTGGAGGTAAATCCCGCCTGGTAGACATCATCACCGGACGATACCCTCTGCTCATGAATGAAGTTCATTATGACTTCACCCCTTCTCCGATGAAGATGGTCAGTGAAAACATCAAGTATATTACTTTCAGAGATTCATACGGAGACAATGACAGCACCTACTATTATCAGCAACGATGGAATCAGCACGACATAGATGAAAATACGCCTAAAGTAGAACAACTCTTGCAAGAGGCTTTCGAACAGGCAGAAAAAAGTACGTCAGTCGGAATGAACGAAGCCGAACGCGAGTTGGCACACAAGCGTCGTCTTCTGCTGCGCGACAAGCTCTATGAAATGTTCCATCTTGAGACCTTGCTTGATAAATACATTATTTTACTTTCCAGTGGCGAACTACGTAAGTTCCAACTGACCAAGACATTATTGTCCGGACCACGGATTCTCATTATGGATAATCCATTCATCGGGCTAGATGCATCAACACGTGAACAGTTATCCGACCTGTTACGTATTCTGATAAAGGAGACTGACCTTCAGGTTATACTGGTTCTATCAAAAACAGATGATATACCCGACTTCATTTCCCATATTATCCCGGTTGATAAGCTTCACGTATACCCGAAAGAAACAAGAAATGATTATTGCAACTCACATAAACTCCCCGATGCCAGAGTCCTGACCGACCAAAAAGCACAACAGATTCTGGATTACCCGGAAAAAGAGCAGCCTTTCCAAAGTATAAATAGCGAAAACAGCATACTAAAATTCAACAATGTATGCATAAGATACGGTCAACGCACAATATTAAAAGATTTAAGCTGGAACGTACGACTTGGTGAAAAATGGGCTCTCAGCGGAGAAAACGGAGCCGGGAAATCCACTCTCCTAAGTCTTGTTTGTGCCGACAACCCTCAAAGTTATGCCTGTGATATTGAACTATTCGGCAGGAAAAGAGGCTCTGGTGAAAGTATTTGGGAAATCAAAAAACATATCGGATACGTCAGTCCGGAAATGCACCGTGCCTATTTGAAAGACCTTCCGGCCATAGATATCGTAGCCAGTGGGCTTAACGATTCGGTAGGATTATATGTACATCCCAAACCCGAGCAACGTGCCGTATGTGAATGGTGGATGGATATCTTCGGAATAAAAGACCTTAAAGATCAAACATTCCTGAAATTATCCAGTGGAGAACAACGTTTATGCCTGTTGGCACGCGCATTCGTAAAAGACCCGGAATTACTCATTCTGGATGAACCTCTTCATGGTTTGGACGATTACAACCGTCAGATGGTACGTAACATTATCAGTACATTCTGCCAGCGGAAAAACAAAACCATGATTATGGTGACACATTACGAAAAGGAATTGCCGGATGTCATCACAAACAAACTTTTTCTCAAAAAGCACATATAAAACTGCGTTTTGTTCTCAAAATGCAAGAAAAATAATGCGAAATGTAAGCAGAATTGTATTTTTAATGATAAATTATACTAACTATACACTTATTTTCGTATCTTTGTAGCCACTGGATATGAAAAATGAAATATTTTAATGAAAGTAGCCATCATAAAATACAATGCCGGAAATATATATTCTGTTGTTCACGCAATGGAACGGCTTGGCATAACTCCCGAGGTAACCGATTCTCCTGAAAGGCTCATGCAGGCCGACCGGATTCTTTTTCCGGGTCAGGGCGAAGCAAAAAGCACAATGGCCTACCTCCGCGAGCATAAGCTAGACAGTCTCATTCGTGATTTAAAACAGCCAGTACTGGGTATATGCATCGGACAACAGCTGATGTGTCGTCACAGCGAAGAAGGCGACGTTGACTGTCTAGGTATATTCGATGCAGATGTTCGCCGGTTCTGTCCTAAAGTACACGCCGACAAGGTGCCTCATATGGGCTGGAACAGCTTAAGAGAAACCAAAGGCCAACTATTCAAGGAAATAACAGAAAACGAGTTCGTTTATTTTGTACATAGCTACTATGTTCCGCTCACAGCATACACTACAGCCGTAACGGACTACATCGTACCCTTCAGTGCGTCACTGCAGAAAGACAACTTTTATGCCACCCAGTTTCATCCCGAAAAAAGTGGCAGCGTAGGTGAACGGATTCTTAAAAATTTCTTAGACTTAAAATTATGATTGAACTGGTGCCCGCCATAGACCTGATAGAAGGCAAATGTGTAAGACTTACAAAAGGAGACTATGCTACAGAAAAGGTGTATAACGAGGACCCCGTCAGTGTGGCTCGTGAATTTGAATCATATGGTTTCAAACGGATACACGTAGTCGATCTTGACGGAGCACGGTCAAAACATGTGGTAAATTACCGTATACTGGAAAAAATAGCCACACACACGGCACTGACTATTGACTTCGGTGGAGGTATTAAAACAGATGAGGATCTGCGTATCACGTTTGACTGCGGAGCTACTATGGCCACAATAGGCAGTGTGGCAGTCACATCACCCGATACATTCTATCATTGGCTTCAGCAATATGGAGCCGAACATATCATATTGGGAGCAGACGTTAAAGACGGACAGATATCCATTAACGGATGGAAAGAAAACAGCTCACACGACTTAATTCCGTTCCTTACTCAATATATTAACAATGGAGTAACCAATGTACTGTGTACGGAAATCAGCAAAGACGGCATGCTTCAAGGACCGGCCATCGACCTTTATAAAACCATTATGCAAACATTTCCGGAATGCCGGCTGATAGCCAGTGGTGGTGTCAGTTGTCTGAAGGATATTGTCGATCTTAATGACGAAGGTATACCGGCTGTGGTTTTTGGTAAAGCCATTTATGAAGGTAAAATATCACTGAATGAACTGGCCCGGTGGGCAGAACTAACGAAATAAGAATATGTCATTAGCAAAACGTATCATTCCATGTCTTGACGTTAAAAACGGACAGACGGTAAAGGGAACCAACTTTGTCAATCTGCGATTGGCAGGCGACCCCGTTGAGCTGGGCAAGGCTTACAGCGCATTGGGAGCAGACGAATTGGTATACCTAGACATCACCGCCAGTCATGAAGGACGCAAAACCTTTACAGAAATGGTAGAACGCGTAGCGTCCGAAATATCTATCCCGTTTACTGTAGGAGGTGGTATCAATGAACTGAAAGATGTTGACCGGCTGCTTAATGCCGGCGCAGATAAAGTAAGCATCAATTCAGCGGCCATCCGACGTCCGGAACTGATTGACGAGATAGCCCGTCATTTTGGTTCGCAGGTATGTGTTGTAGCTATCGATGCAAAAGAAACTCCACAAGGATGGATTTGTTACCTTAACGGCGGACGCATCTCTACCGGACGCGACCTTTTCGATTGGGCTGCTGAAGCCTGTCACAGAGGCGCGGGTGAAATTCTGTTCACTTCAATGGACCACGACGGTGTAAAAAACGGATTTGCCTGTCAGGCATTGGCCCGATTGGCTGACGAACTGACTATTCCAATCATCGCTTCGGGCGGAGCCGGCAAGATGGAACATTTCCGCGACGCCTTTATTAATGGAAAGTGTGATGCAGCATTGGCGGCAAGCGTATTCCACTTCGGGGAAATCTCCATAAAAGACCTTAAACAATACCTCCACGATGAGGGCATCAATGTGAGACTATAATAAATTCTAACTAAGAATCATATCAACGTATATTGCTATATGGAAATAGATTTTAATAAAATGGGAGGTCTCGTACCTGCTATCATTCAAGATGTTACGACAAAGAATGTCCTCATGTTGGGATTCATGAATAAGGACGCTTACGATAAAACAGTAGAAACAGGTAAAGTAACCTTTTTCAGCCGTACAAAAAATCGCTTGTGGACAAAAGGCGAACAAAGCGGAAACTTTCTGCATGTTGTTTCCATAAAAAACGACTGCGACAATGATACCCTCCTTATACGTGTTCGCCCCGAAGGTCCGGTATGTCATACCGGAACAGACACATGTTGGGGAGAAAAGAACGAGGCAAACCCACTGATGTTCCTCAGCGAGTTGCAGGATTTCATCGAACAGCGTCATCGCGAGATGCCTAAAGGTTCATACACCACCAGCTTGTTCAACGATGGACTAAACCGTATGGCACAAAAAGTTGGCGAAGAAGCACTGGAAGCAGTTATCGAAGCCGTAAACGGAACTGATGAACGTCTCATATACGAAGCTTCCGACATGATTTATCACCTCATTGTGTTGCTCACATCAAAAGGACTGCGCATCGAACAGATGGCGGCAGAATTACAGGAGCGCCATAATCCCGGATGGAAAAAGCATTAATCTACTCCGTAAATATCAAAACAATCGCATAAGATATGTACATCAAATATGAACACGTAGACATCGCATACGACGATCATACCGTACTGCAAGATGTCTGTTTTGAAGCTGATGCCGGCGAATTTATCTATCTCATAGGTAAAGTAGGCACGGGAAAATCCTCTCTTCTCAAAACATTCTACGGCGAACTGGATGTGCACAGCGGAGAAGCAACGGTTCTGGATTTCAATCTCAAAAAGTTGAAATCCAAAAAACTTTCCGCCTTAAGAAAGCAACTGGGCATTGTATTTCAAGACTTCCAGTTGCTTATGGACCGGAACATCTGGCACAACCTCGATTTTGTACTGAAAGCTACCGGTACAAAAAACAAACAGGAACGCCGTAAACGTATAGAGGAAGTACTCCACCAGGTCGGCCTGGAGGACAAAGCTGACAAAATGCCCTATGAGCTCTCGGGAGGTGAACAACAACGCATATGCATTGCACGTGCAATTCTAAACCGCCCCAAAATTATTTTGGCTGACGAGGCTACAGGTAATCTGGACAGCGAAAACAGCCAGCGCGCTGCTGAGCTGCTTCATCACATCAGCGAAAGTGGTACCACTGTCATTATGAGTACGCACAATGAATCACTGATTAATGCATTTCCAGGTATCGTTTACCGCTGCACAGACGGACATGTGGAAGAATGTACCGAACAGTATCATGCCCGACTAAAAGCATCTGATATTCAGACAGAAAGTTTAGAAACAACCAACGAAAACAATTAAATAAAACTATACGATATGAAAGTAATGAAATTCGGTGGAACATCTGTTGGTTCCGCACAAAGAATGAAAGATGTAACCAAGCTCATCACGAGTGACGGACAATCTAAAATTGTAGTCCTTTCAGCCATGTCCGGCACGACCAATACGTTGGTCGAGATTTCCGACTATCTTTACAAAAAGAATCCGGAAGGAGCAAACAACATCATCAACCAGCTTGAAAGAAAATATCAGGACCACGTCAACGAACTTTATGCCACAGACGAGTATCGCCAGAAAACGCTTGCTTTCCTGAGTGAGGAATTCAATTATCTGCGTAGCTTTACCAAAATGCTGTTCACCTCATTCGAGGAAAAAATTATCCTGGCACAAGGCGAGATTATCAGCACTAACATGGTAACCAACTACCTGAAAGAATGTGGTGTAAAAACCATATTGCTCTCTGCACTTGACTTCATGCGTACTGACAAGAACGCTGAGCCTGATGTCAACTACATTAAAGAAAAACTTTCAGAGCAACTTAATGCAAATCCCGGTTATGAGATTTATATCACACAAGGATTCATTTGCCGCAACGCTTATGGCGAAATAGATAATCTGCTGCGTGGCGGTTCCGACTATACAGCTTGCCTGATCGGTGCATCCATCAATTGCGAGGAAATCCAGATCTGGACAGACATTGACGGCATGCACAATAACGACCCACGTATTGTAGAACATACCGACCCTGTACGCCAGCTCTATTTCGAAGAAGCTGCCGAATTGGCCTACTTCGGAGCCAAGATTCTGCACCCTACATGTATCCAGCCTGCTAAATTTGCCGGTGTTCCCGTACGCCTGCTCAACACCATGGATCCGTCTGCTCCCGGAACAATCATTAACAATGAGATACAGCATGGTAAGATCAAAGCCGTTGCTGCAAAAGACAATATCGTATCCATACAGATACAGTCAAGCCGCATGCTGTTGGCTCACGGTTTCCTGCGCAAGGTATTTGAAATCTTCGAAAGCTACAAGACCAGTATCGATATGGTAACAACATCAGAAGTAGGTGTATCTGTAACCATCGATAACACGACCTATCTGAAAGATATTGTAGCTGATTTGATGAAATACGGAACTGTTACTGTTAATGAAAACATGTGTATCATTTGCGTAGTGGGTGACCTTTCATGGGACAACGTAGGCTTCGAAAGTCTGGCCACACAAGCCCTGACAAATATTCCTGTACGTATGATATCATACGGTGGCAGCAAACACAACATTTCTTTCCTTGTAAAAGAAGAAGACAAGAAACGTACACTCCAGGCTTTGAGCGACACACTGTTCAACAACAAATAAGAATTGCTCAACCCAGTCTGAGATAGAAAAAGAGCCCTACCCGAAACCTGCGGTATGCCTCCTGCCTCACTGCAGAACAATATGCCACACGTTTCAGGAAGGGTTCTTCACACAAATATAAAACCACATACACATTCTTAATCATCTCACTAATGAAAGGTTTATTCCCTATCGATAAATTTGAAGGCGTCAGAACACCATTCTATTATTACGACACAACACTTCTTCGCCAGACACTCACAACCATAAAAGACGAAATAAAAAAGAACGATAACTATCATCTGCATTATGCCGTAAAAGCCAACGCCAATCCTAAAGTACTGAGAATAATCAGTGAGGCAGGCTTTGGTGCCGATTGTGTGAGCGGTGGTGAGATTAAAGCGGCTCTCGAAGCCGGATTTAAGCCAGACGATATTGTATACGCAGGTGTAGGTAAAAGTGACTGGGAAATCAATTTAGGACTAGACAACAACATTTTCTGCTTCAACGTAGAAAGCATCCCCGAACTTGAAATTATAAACCAATTGGCCGGTTCCAAAGGTAAAATCGCACAAGTTTCGTTCAGAATTAATCCTAACGTAGGAGCACACACCCATGCCAATATTACAACCGGACTCTCCGAAAACAAGTTCGGTATCGCAATGGAGGATATGGAAAAGGTCATCACCATCGCTTCAGAGATGACCAACGTCAAATTTATCGGACTACATTTCCACATCGGTTCGCAGATTCTTGAAATGAACGACTTCGTCGCGCTCTGCAACCGTATAAACGAATTACAGGATCAGCTGGAACGTCACCACATTTGCATTAAGAATATTAATGTGGGTGGTGGTCTTGGTATAGACTACCAGCATCCTAATGAAGTACCCGTTCCTAATTTCAAGGATTATTTCAACACTTACCGACGTCATTTAAATCTGCGTCCCGGACAACAATTACATTTTGAACTGGGCCGTGCCGTAGTAGGACAATGCGGTAGTCTGATTACACGTACACTTTACGTTAAACAGGCCACATACAAACAATTTGCCATTGTCGATGCCGGTATGACCGACCTTATCCGTCCGGCTCTCTATCAGGCTTTACATGAAATAGAAAATCTGAGTAGCGACGAGCCCAAGGAAACCTATGACATTGTTGGCCCCATCTGTGAGTCTAGTGACGTTTTCGCTAAAGCATACGATTTGAATAAATGTCACCGGGGTGATCTTATAGCCTTACGCTCAGCTGGTGCCTACGGTGAAATCATGGCTTCACGATATAACTGTCGTGAATTGCCTGTTGGATATGTGACAGAGGATTTTATTAAATGAATACATTTCTGAATTTTCTGACCAACTATGCTGCCTTCGTCGGTTTTCTAATCGCGTGGGCAGCACAGTTATTGGTAGCACGCTCATATAAGAACATCACACGTGCTGCCAAATCACAATCAGCCCCCAAAGCCGGTGAAGACAAACCTGTATCTGTCATTATTCCGGCACATAATCAGGCTGACGCGCTCCGCCGCAACCTGCCTAGCATACTGGAACAGGACCACAACAGTTTTGAAGTAATTGTTGTCAACACTTCTTCTACCGACGATACGGAAGAAATGCTCAACAATATGGAACTGCGTTATCCCCATCTGCGGCATACCTTTATTCCGAACAGTTCACGTCATATCAGTCCCAAAAGAATGGCTGTAACGATAGGTTTCAAGTCTGCCAATTACGAACTGACCATTCTGACCGAACCGGACTGTCATCCGCAAAGCACACAATGGCTGCGCACAATGACAAACGCTTTCACCGCAAGGACACAGATTGTACTGGGTTATACGAACTATACTCCGGAAAGAACAGGCATACGTTCACGCCTCTTCTTCCGACTTTATCACCAGATTCAGTATCTGACATGGGCCACACATCATAAAGCCTACCGTGGCTCACTGACAAATCTAGGCTATAGAAAAAGCTATTTTATGAGCCATAAGGGTTTTGCCGAGGATGTCAACCTGATTTGTGGTGCGGGAGAACTGTTAGTCAACCGCCACAGCACCTCAGACAATACAGCCGTTGTCTTGCAGCCTGAAGCAAAAATGCTACAAGACCCTGTGCTTTCATCAAAAGACTGGACTGAAAAGAATGTCCGCTACATGGAAACACGACGCCATTTTATCAAGACAGGTGCCTACAGGTTTATCTTCAATCTGAAACAATGGATACCGGTTGTCTTCTTCCTGTTCTGGCTGGCCACGCTCGTAATGGCCTGTATCAACAGACAATACCATATTGTTGCAGGCATATCAACACTGATTTATCTGCTTACAAACATATGGCAGACCATACAGTTCAACAGTTCATGCCGCACATTGGAAGAAAAGCCCTATGGTATTAACCTGAGTATTTATCTGATTACATTACCATTCAGACATGTCAGTTCACTCATGCGCTATATGCAACGTCCTCGTCGTTCCTTTCAAAGGCATGCCATCTAAAAAATCATAAATATCCATTATTATTTTGTTGCAGGTACAGCGGCATGGTTCCGAATGCCGTTCCCGCAACCCTTCATTTCGTCATAATGAACCTTAACAACTTACAGCCCCGTTTATATAAAACACATATCACAACCCTGCTGGCCCTTGGTCTGCCCATTATTGTAGGTCAGCTGGGTACCATCGTACAGGGACTGGCCGATACTGTCATGGTAGGCCATTTCAGTGCCCACTCTCTGGCTGCCGCCGGATTCGTCAATAATGTGATGAATCTGATTCTCATTTTCGCATTGGGTTATTCTTACTCCATCACGCCCGTAGTAGGCCCGCTTCAGGCACGCAATGATTTTTCTGCTGCCGGACAGGCTCTGCGTGCCGGATTAAGAGTAAACGGATTGATGGGTACGATTCTGCTGCTCATAATGGGAATTGGTTATTTCTTTCTCGGTCACATCGGACAACCGGAAGAACTGTTGCCCGAGATCCGTCCTTACTACATCATTGTAATCATCTCCATTCCGTTTCAGACACTGTTCAATGCTTTCAAACAATTCACCGACAGCATAGGTCATACACGCATTCCAATGTGGATGCTCATCTCGGCCAACGCCTTCAATATCATCGGAAACTGGTTACTCATTTATGGTGTCGGTCCTTTCCCCTGTCTCGGCCTTGCCGGAGCCGGCATTTCCACCTTACTTTCACGAATTGGTCTGGTAGTAGCCATGTGTATCATGTTTATCCACCATCCCGTATTCCGACCATACCGACAAGGCTTTGTTGCCAGGAAAGACACAAAGGTCTACAGTCGCGAGATTCACCATTTGGGATGGCCTCTTGGTCTTCAGATGGGCATGGAAACAGCCTCATTCTCTCTTTCAGCCGTCATGCAGGGATGGATTGGCACACCGGCCCTCGCCGCTCATCAGATTATGTGTATCGTAGGTTCCATGTGTTTTATGGTATACTATGGTATCGGTGCAGCCGTAGCCATACGCATCAGCCATTTCCATGGTCTGGGTGATATTGTCAATGTACGACGCAATGCTTTTGCCGGCTATTTTCTTATCCTCACTTCAGGAATTCTCATTGGTGGAACAATCGTGGCATTAAGTCCGCATATCACCTCCTTTTTTACCGATGATGCCCGTGTCAACGCCATTGTCATGTCACTCATCTTGCCGTTCATACTCTATCAGATCGGCGACGGTTTGCAAATCAACTTTGCCAATTCGCTGCGTGCCATAGCCGATGTCAAGCCTCTGATGAAATATGCTTTTATCAGTTATATCGTCATTTCACTTCCATTGAGTTACATCTTCGGCTTTATATGTCATGGCGGGCCGGCAGGCATCTGGTTTGCGTTCCCGGTGGCACTGACAACAGCCGGCCTGCTTTTTATGAGTCGTTTCCTCAGAAAAACAAAAATCACCCCTGCTGACAAATAAGAACAGCCAAACCGTTCTCTAATTTATCCGGGAAGGAAACGGATACATAACATTCCATAAAGAAAAGACGATTATTCGTAAGAAAAGAAAAAATATACCGCAAACAATCTGAGATTTAAGTCACGACTGTTTGCGGTATAATATTATTCATGTCACCACAAAAATATCTGATAGAAAAAGATAATCCATTCTTCCGGCATACAAATACAAACCCGAAAAAGGCTATTTCAAGATAAACAAGAATATCAACAATCAATCACCAAACCGTCATAAGCCAGACTGACCCCCTCGGGCAACAAAGCGTTCTCACGTTCGTGCAAGTCAATGCTATGCCCCATGTGAATAAGATAAGTCCTGCGTGCACCGATTCGCCGTGCAAACGCACAAGCGTCTTCTATGGTCTGATGAGAATAATGAGGCTCATGGCGCAAACCGTTCACTATCAACACATCCAGATTATCAAGATAAGACAGTTCGCTGTCATTTATTGTTTTCATGTCAGTCAGATAAGCCATATTGTTAAGCCTGTAACCTAAAATAGGCAGACGGGCATGCATCACTTCAACCGGCATGATATCCACATCCCCTACGTGTAGCCGCTCATGAGGCTTAATCTGATGAAGCGATAGACGAGGCACACCCGGATACTTATTCTCTGCAAAACAGTACGGTAACGCCTGTCTAACCACACGCGCCGTACGTTCCAAAGCATACAGATCCACATCACCGAACACGCCAAAAGGACGCAAGTCATCTATTCCTCCCACATGGTCATAATGCTCATGCGTGAGCAATACCGCGTCAATCTTCCTGAACGGTACGCCCAATATCTGAGTCCTGAAATCCGGACCGCAATCAATTAAAATATGTGTATGTTCTGTTTCCACCCATACAGAACTGCGCAGACGTTTATCCTTGGCATCAGTACTTGTACATACTTTACATGTGCAACCAATCTGAGGCACCCCCGTGCTAGTACCCGTACCTAAAAACGTGATTTTCATCGTACACAGCCTCCACCGATAAAGTTCACTTCGGGACGGATTTCTATACCAAACCGCTTATATACATCTCCCCTAACCGCATCCGATAACCGGAGAATATCCCCGCCGGTAGCACCGCCTTTATTGACCAGCACAAGGGCCTGCTTGTCATGAACGGCTGCACGGCCAAGTTCACGCCCCTTCCATCCACACTGTTCGATAAGCCAGCCCGCAGGAATCTTCACCCTACCGTCTGACTGCAAATAATGAGGCATATCCGGATAATCCGACAACAACCGCTCATACACCTCATGCTCTACAACCGGATTCATAAAGAAGCTGCCCGCATTGCCTGTCACTGCCGGATCGGGCAGTTTCGCACGCCGTATGTCAATCACCACACGACGCACATCGGCAGCCGTTACCTCCGATAAAGAGATGCCGGCCTCTTCCAATGCATGACGGATTCCGCCATAAGCCACATTTGGAGTAAAATGACGTGACAGTCTGAACCAGACTTTTGTCACGGCATACTTTCGTCCGGGAGCAGTCTTGAATATGCTTTGCCTGTAGCCGTAATCACATTCCGGCATTTCGAATATCCGAGACTCACCGTTATGCATATCAATTGTTTCAACTCTGACAATCATATCCTTAGCCTCGGCGCCATATGCACCGATATTCTGTACGGCCGATGCGCCGACCTCACCCGGTATCAGCGACAGATTCTCCACACCGTAATATCCATTCTCCACACACGAAGCTACAAAATCGTCCCACACCGTTCCGGCTCCTACACGAACCGTCACCTCATCGGACGTTTCCTCCATCACTTCCCACGATTTAATGGCCGAATGCAATATAACGCCATCAAAATCAGATAAAAAGAGCAGATTACTTCCCCCGCCGATGTGAAGCACCGGCTTTCCGGGAAACTCATCATTTATACACTCAAGCGCCTCATGCAATCCCTTTTCGTCATCATAAGTCAGCATACAGGCAGCCTGCGCATCAATACCAAACGTATTATGACACAGCAGCGAACAATGATATTCTTTTTTCAGCATACCTTTTTATCAATTTTCGTAAGACACTAGTTTCCATTCGCCGTTCTGCTTATGGAAAGTCAGTATATCCATCATACCGTTTGCAATTCCTCTCATCACCATCACCATACGGTTCGGGTCATTATAAGTCTGTCCATAACGGATATTGGTGAGATGACGATAAGGCAATACCGGACCGAATGCCTGCCATTGTTCCTTGTCAATAGTTCCTTTAATCATCTCAAACTCATCCTCCGGATCGGGCGCTACATACTCCAACGGGTCTGAAATATGGTCATATCTGTAAACCGAATCCGTAGCAAAACTATAATAAAAATCAAGAAAACCAGCCAATGGAGAAGCCGATAACGGCTGACGGGTTTTGGCCACCATCCACCATTTACCCTTTATACGTTTAAAATGATAAGTATCCAGACATTTTTCTTTCAGCAACAGGTGTTCCACATCCACGTGCGTCAGTTCCGTACCTTTTTCCAAATCCATCTGTGATTCATTGTTAAAAAATACGGTATATTCATCACTGTTCAGATAAAGTGTTTCATGATGCCAGTTCTCACGACGTAACCATGTTGTGTCATTACCATTTATTACCGGAAACGGGAAACGGACACGATCCAGCTGTACCTTACGGCTCTGAACAAAAACAAACACGAAATCATCAAACAGCATGTCCGCGTTTTCGGGCAGCTGCAACTCCTCATCAACCGATTCATTTACCATTGGTGCTTCTTCGGCACTTTCTTCTCTCGATAATGAGTCAGCAAGGACTTCCTCAGCCAGATAGGCGTCAGAATCTGCTTTTCTACTGTTGCAGGCAGACAATAACATGACCACCAGCATACACCCAATAAACTTTTCTTTCATACTAACGTCAGGGTAAAACCCTATTAAAAATCACGCAAAAGTACGCTTTTATTTTAAAATAACCGATAAAATTTGCCAATAATTGTTTAACTTTGCAAGGATTTTGCAAGCAATAATTTATTTCAAGACTATGATAGCAAAAATACAGGAACTTCTGGACGAAGTTGAAAACTTACAAGCATCTGGTGCTGAGGAAGTTGAAGCTCTACGAATTAAATATCTCAGCAAAAAAGGTTGTATCAACGCCCTGATGGCTGATTTCAGAAACGTACCTGCCGAACAGAAAAAAGAAGTCGGCATGAAATTAAACGAACTGAAGAACAAGGCTCAGGAAAAAATAAACGCGCTTAAAGAAGCTGTTGACACCAAAGACACTACAGCCGAAGATATTGATCTGACGCGCACAGCCTACCCTATCAGTCTGGGTACACGCCATCCGCTGACCATCGTTAAGAACGAGATTGTGGACATCTTTTCACGCTTGGGCTTCACTTTGGCCGAAGGACCGGAAATTGAAGACGACTGGCACGTTTATTCATCCATGAACTTCGCCGACGATCACCCCGCACGCGACATGCAGGACACCTTCTTTGTCGAGGCACACCCCGACATTGTACTGCGTTCACACACCTCGTCTGTACAGGCCCGCGTAATGGAACGCCAGCAGCCCCCTATCCGTGTCATCTGCCCGGGACGTGTATACCGTAACGAAGCCATCTCGGCACGTGCTCACTGCTTCTTCCATCAGGTTGAAGGCCTTTATATAGACAAGAATGTCTCTTTCACCGATTTGAAACAGGTGCTGCTGCTCTTCGCACAGGAAATGTTCGGCAAGGACACCAAAATCCGTCTGCGTCCGTCATACTTCCCGTTCACCGAGCCTTCTGCCGAAATGGACATCAGCTGTAACATCTGTGGCGGTAAAGGCTGTTCATTCTGCAAACACACCGGTTGGGTTGAGATTCTGGGTTGCGGTATGGTCGATCCGGCTGTACTCGAAGCCAACGGCATCGACAGCAAGGTCTACACCGGTTATGCCTTCGGTATGGGTATAGAACGTATCACCAACCTCAAATACCAGGTTAAAGACCTCCGCATGTTCTCAGAAAACGACACACGTTTTCTTGAAGAATTCAAATCAGCAAATTAATACAAGTGAAAGAAAAGCTACTTACGCGCAGCTTTATATGTATACTGGCAGCCAATTTCCTACTCTATTTCGGATTTTGGCTGCTAGTTCCTATATTGCCCTTTTATCTCAAGGAAACATTCTCATGCAGCGAGGGAGTCATCGGTGCCGTGTTGAGTTGCTATACCATATCAGCTCTTTGCATCCGCCCCTTCATGGGCTATCTCTACGACGGTTTTGCGCGTAAACCGATTTATATTGCCGCATATTTCCTTTTTACTTCCATTTTTGCAGGCTACTTGCTGGCCGGACTGCTCACTGCATTCATCATGCTGCGCATCATGCACGGTTTCGCATTCGGCACAGTAACAGTAGGTGGCAATACATTAGTTATAGACATCACCCCATCCTCACGCCGTGGCGAGGCCCTGGGTTACTACGGCCTGACCAATAATACAGCCATGAGTATAGGCCCCATGACAGGCCTGTTCCTTCACGACTCGCACATGAGTTATGCCAACATCTTCACCGTCGGCCTTCTGACCTGTACGCTCGGACTCATCATGGCTCTGATGGTCAAGACACCCCGTAAGACTCCGGTCAAGCGTCCCCCGATCTCGCTCGACCGTTTCATCCTGCTCAAAGGCATACCGGCAAGCATCGCCCTGCTTTTGCTCTCCATTCCCTATGGCGCCACCACCAACTACGTGGCCGTCTATGCCCGTCAAATCGGTTTGGAAGTACCCACCGGCTTTTTCTTCACCCTCATGGCTGTCGGCATGGGCATCAGCCGCATTTTTGCCGGTAAGTTCGTCGATCGCGGCTATATCACTCAGACCATATCCTACGGATTCTATCTCGTAGCCGCCGCTTTCTTCATGCTGTCCTGCTGCGCGAGTCTCATTTCCTACAGCCACACAGCCACCACAGCCATATTCTTCCTGGTCCCCTTCATGCTCGGTATCGGATTCGGTGTCATGTTTCCGGCCTATAACACATTATATGTCAATCTGGCCCCAAACAATCAGCGCGGCACAGCCACCAGCACCTATCTCACAGCCTGGGATGTAGGTATCGGACTCGGCATCTACAGCGGAGGTTACATTGCCGAACACTTTGCTTTCAATATGGTATATCTGGTAGGCAGTGTGCTTTGTATCATTTCCATGATATACTTCAACACCTATGTGACACCACATTTTGTACGTAACAGACTGCGTTAAAAGGAGATAACGCAGATACATGACATCTTGTCATTAACATTTGTCAGTCTGTTCTGTTACCAATATGACATAAAAATCCCTGTTTTCTTGACATAAATCAAGGAAATGGGGATTTTTATGTAAAAACAATATTCATAGCTTGTACATCATATTTCATGGCCCTAAATTTGCAGTGTTTTAAGAAGAAAATTAAGGATTTCAGGTATTAGATACTCCGCTTAGCGGAGAAGTTTTTAAGGTAAAAAGATTGTTTAATTAAAGAAGAAAGGGTAAAAAGATTATGACAACTATGAGTATTTTACTGTTAGTCGTAGGGATTATGGCTGCAGTGCTTGTGGTAATGTTTGCGGTAAAGATGTCAAACCGTTGGTTTGAAAATGCCAAAAGAGGCATCGATTACTTCATGTCAAGCACATCAATGTGGTTCGACAATGACAAGTTCAGTGCTGGCGCTGCTTGCTAAAGCACACTTGGCAAACTTTAAACGACTGTATTTAACATTTCATATCAGGCAGGAAGAAGACCTCGGTTTTCTTCCTGCTTTTTTTATGCCATAATCCCGTCTCCTCCTTTTCTGGCCTCACATCCGGCAATACCCCCCTGAACACAATGCCCCCACCGTTCCTGATTTAGAAAAGCCATTGCCCGTCCGTTTCTGCGAACTACCTTTCAGACACAAATCTACAAATTATAAAAAACAAACAGTTATGGCTTCATTCAAATTAAAATTCGCCCCCTCGGCCAATAAGGACAAAAAAGGCACCTTATATTTCCAAATCATACACCGCCGGATTTCCGGAACCGTCTATACCGGTTACCACCTTCACCCCGACGAATGGGACAAACAGACATCATCCATACGCATTACCGGCACCCCCGAAAGACAAGCCTGGCTAAGACTGCAGGCCTCCAAACTGCAGTGGGACATCCGTCAGTTCTCAGCTGTCATTACCGAAAAAGAAAACTCCGGAGTCGAATATACCACCTCCGACATTATCTCCACATATAAACAGCTCCCCCCATGCCAGACATGGTTCGACTTTATCCGCAGCATGATAAGCCTGAAAACAAAAATCGGCCGGTTGGGAACAGCCAAGACCTATCAGGCCGCTCTGTCCAGCTTCATCCGTTTCCGCTCGGGAGAAGATCTTACCCCCGACGACCTGACTTCAGAAATCATCAGCACATACGAGGCCTGGCTGAAAAGCTGCGGCCTGAAGCGCAACTCCTCTTCCTGTTACCTGCGCACACTCCGCACACTCTATTTCAAAGCTGTAGCAATGAAACTGACCACCAACAAAGACATCTTCTGCCACGTATTCACCGGATTCGCCAAAACCTCCAAACGCGCCCTTCCCGTGGTTTCCATCCAGGCCATCCGAGCCCTCAAACTGTCCGAGGATTCGCCGCTCGCCTTTGCCCGCGACATCTTCATGCTAAGCCTCTATCTGCAAGGCATGTCATTCATCGACATGGCCTATCTCCGGAAGTCCGACATCCGCAACGGCCTGCTGCAATACAGCCGCCGGAAAACCGGACAGACACTCACCATCAGATGGGAACCCGCCATGCAAGCCATTGTAGACGAATACGCCCGCCATACCACAGACAGCCCCTACCTTCTCCCCATCATCACCATACAAAACGGAACAGAACGCCTGCAATACGAAAAGATGGAACACAACATCAACCGCAACCTTAAAAAAATAGGTATCATGGCCAACCTCCCCATTCCCCTCACCACCTATGTGGCCCGCCATTCATGGGCAAGCACAATGAGAGACATGGGGTTCGACCTCTCCATCATCAGCACCGGGCTTGGACACGACAATCTGAAAACCACACAAATCTACCTTTCCACCATCGATACAACCACCCTGGCGCAAGCCAATCAGAAAATGATTTGTAAAATTTTAGAATAAAAACAGAAAAACACCTGGAGTTACATCACCGTTTTACTGTATGAAACAGCCATTTACTTGCAAAAGTAATAAAAAAAATTATTA
>CAJMNM010000040.1 GCA_905214795.1 uncultured bacterium | reverse complement strand
ATCTTTTGTCACCCGACTTGTCCGGTTCGGCGCGTTATGTAGGTATGGGCGGCGCGTTGGGCGCGTTGGGCGCCGATATGTCGGCTGTATCTTCAAATCCGGCGGGCATCGGTCTTTTCCGAAAGAGTGACGTGTCATTGACTTTTGGTGTGCGTACCCAGAAAGAAAAACCGGATGTGAATGCCGATATGACGCAGGCATCTTTCGATCAGATGGGTTTTGTGTTTACCACACCGATTATGGGCAGCACGGTGAAATTTGTCAATTTCGCCTTTAATTATCAGAAGAAAGCCAGTTTCAACAATGCGTTTATCGCAGATAATCCCAATCTGAACGGACTGTCTCAGACGCAGCAGATGGCCGATCTTTATAATAACAACCTGGCTTCGCCGCTGGCCGACCTGATGTTTAGCAGTTATCTGATTGATCCGGTAGATAAAGACGGTAATATTGTGGATGGTTCGGACGATAATGTGGCCGGTTATGTCGGTTATGACGGTTGGAACAACCAGTTCAGCAGGGTGACAGAAGGAAGTTTGTCTGCTTTTGACTTTAACCTCTCCACCAATCTCAGCGACCGTGTCTATCTGGGTCTGACCGTCGGTGTGGACCGTGTGGATTATACCAGTTATACCACCTATTCCGAGCAGATGCAAGGGGTGGATAATGTGACCGGTTCGCTGGTTCCGTTAGGCATGTGGTATTCGGCGTATGACTGTCATTCCATCAGGGGATATGGTATCAATGCCAAGTTTGGTGCCATTTTCCGTCCCATTGAGAGTTCTGCTTTCCGTATCGGTGTGACGGTGGAGACACCTACACGCTATGATTTGGAGTCGGCTGTAAGCTACAGCATTGATTCTCCATACAATCAGGACGGCGGTATTGATTACGACAAGGCCGGTAATATACAATATTACAATTATTCACCCGATAAGGAACTGGCCAATCTTTACTATACGTTGTCTACACCGTGGAAGTTCCGTGTGTCAGCCGGTCATACGATAGGCAATTATCTGGCCCTCGGTGCTGAATACGAATATGCCAATTACACCAAGATGCGTCAGAGCTATGACGACGGTTACGGCTCCTTCAACGGTGTACGCGATGGTGACATGAAGGATTTGAACAAGAGCGTATTCAAGGGAGTGCACTCCTTTAAGTTCGGTTTTGAATTGAATCTCATCGAGGGGCTGAACCTGCGTGCCGGTTATAATTTCTATTCCAGCGCGTTCGCCAAGAATGCTCATCTGGATCAGGTGAATGCTTCTCCGGCGTTCAACTATCAGACTACAACCGATTATATGAATAAAGATCAGGTTAACATTTATACCGTCGGTCTGGGTTACCGCTTCAGACATTTCTATCTGGATGCCGCTTATAAGTACAGACAGCAGACTGGTGATTTCTATGCGTTCGACGATACCTATTCAGGTGCCAACGGGGCGAAGCTGACTCCGGTTAATGTGGATTTGAGCAATCATCAGGTGTTCTTTACATTGGGGTATAAATTTTAACGAAATGAATTCCGGCAACGGTTTTTTCCGACCGTTATGCTGCAAAAACAATACTGCCGGGTAAAATTATTGGGGAAATGCTAGGTGGTATTGTTTTTATGTTTATCTTTGCAGAGACGCGACGGAAAACTGCTTGGCGGAGTGGGGAAACGCCGTTTCGGAACAGACAGGCTTCCGGCCTGTATATTGATGTGTTGGGGTATTAGCTCATCTGGCTAGAGCGTTTGACTGGCAGTCAAGAGGTGGCAGGTTCGAGTCCTGTATACTCCACAGACATAATTCTTTTAAGGGCGTCAGGCTTGCGTGATGTAAGTCTGACGCTTTTTTTGTGTCCGGCCGTTTGTTTTTGAGTGTCTGCAGGTTGTAAAAGACTGAAACACTTTCTAATTTTACTCTAAAAACCATGGTTAGAATCAGTGTTAAATTTCGTACGTCTGCCGTGCAGGGTAAGCGCGGTATTGTTTATTATCAGTTGTCTCATCATAAATCATCCGGACGTCTGGACAGTCACATCCGTATCCGGCCTGAAGAGTGGCGGTTGCTGTCGGCCAAAATACGTGGCGAACAGTTGTTTGTCAGTCCGGTATTGCTGGCGGTCCAGCGTGAGATTGACCATGAAATGTCCCGGATTTACGATATAGCTGATGCCTTTGAGCAGAACGGTGAATCATATACGGCCGCGATGGTGATACACCGTTATCTGGATACTCGTAACGGATTGACATTGGGCCAGTTTGCTGATGAACTGATTGCGCGTCTGCGCAGTCAGGGACGTTTGGGGACTGCGGCTAATTACCGGCGTGCGTTGAGCAGTTTTTCCAATTATCTTTGTCAGGACGACCTGCCGCTCAGCGGATTCACCGAACGGTTGGTTCTGGGGTATAACGACTGGCTCTTGTCCCGTGGTATCGTACGTAACTCCATATCGTTTTATATGCGTAATCTGCGCGCCATCTATAACAAAGCCGTGCGGCTGAATATCGTATGCCAGACCCATCCATTCAGAGGTGTTTATACCGGTATTGACAGAACCCGCAAACGGGCGGTCAGCGAAGATTGTCTGGTGCGTCTTTGCCGGTTGGATTTGCGTCGGACTCCGTCCTTGCGACTGGCCCGTGATCTTTTCATCTTCAGTTACTATGCCCGTGGTATGTCGTTTGTAGACATGGCCTATTTGCGCAAAAAGGATATTGTATGCGGTGTCATTACATACCGGCGTCATAAAACCGGCCGGCCGCTGAATATCCGTGTGGAGCGTTGCATGCAGGATATCATTGACCGTTATGCCGTACGTACCCGCCGGTCGCCCTATGTGTTTCCGATTCTGCATGCCGAGAACCTTTCTTCAGCTTACGCAGAATACCAGGATGCGCTTAACTATTATAATAAACGGCTTCATCGGTTGTCTGAGTTGTTGGGAGAGGGCGTCTGTCTGACATCGTACACCGCACGCCATTCCTGGGCAACAGCGGCACGCGACCATCAGGTGCCGTTGTCGGTCATCAGTGCGGGGATGGGACATGCTTCTGAGAAAACCACACAGATTTATCTGGCTTCATTGGAGACCTCGGTTATCGATCGGGCCAATCGTGGGATCATAGCTTCTTTACAGAATCGTATTCGTAAATGTTGATTTTTTATGGTTATAAAAGCTCTCTGCTTATATTTGTTTATTTTAAAGTTTGGTTCAGTGACTGTTTTTTAGGATTGTTCTTTTAATATAATTTCATTTTGTATAAATTTATAGAATATGAATATTTCTTTATATTTTTTGCAATCAAATGTGTGTAAAGTTTGTGTATCTCATGGAAAAAGGATACTTTTGTATGGTATAAGAGATAAATGGGTAAATGCAGACCGATGTGCTATTGTACGACAAGCCTGTTAACTGTTTGAATATCAATAAGAAACTGAATATTCAAAGCCCCAAGAGAATACCCTGAAACGAGCCGGACGGCTGATAGACGATAAACTGTATGCCAACTTCTTTTACTCAGAATAATGATGAACCTGTGTGGTTTGCCATGCGAGTGACATATCGCAGGGAGCTGGCTGTCAAGCAGATGCTTGATGACGCTGGAGTGGAAAATTTCATTCCCATGCGTTATGAAGTCCGTACGGTGAAAGAGAAAAAGGTTCGTCTGTATGTACCCGCTGTCCATAATCTGATTTTTGTTCACTGTTCGGAGTCACGTATCCGTGATTTGAAATCCGGTTGTAATGCGTTGCAGTTCATGATGCGGCCTATTGACGGAACCCGTCGTCCCATTATCGTATCTGATGTACAGATGGAGCGGTTTATTCGTGTGGCAGGTACCAGCGATAACAAACATCTTTATTTCTTGCCCGAAGAGCTTGATCTGGCCAGGGGTACACGTATTCGTGTGCATGGCGGAGTGTTCGACGGCGTAGAAGGCGTATTTGTCAAGGTGAAAGGTGCCCGTAGCAAACGGGTAGTGGTACAGATTCAAGGTGTCATGGCGGTGGCGGCTGAGATAGCGCCCGATCTTTTGGAAGTGCTTCCGGAGAAAGACTGATATTTTGGCACGACATAATATGGAACTTTATGAGTATCGTTGAATAGGATAAGGTAGGATGCGGCTCGGGATAGTCCAAATTGAAAAACTTGTTTTTCATTTGTCTCTCCACTCGCCTTTCACTATCTTTAAATAAGGTAGGATGTGGCTCGGCATATCCAAGCATTAAAAACTGCGGTAAGCAGTCAAAAAATGGCTATTAGTTGAAAGTACTACCTTCGCTGGCAACCAAATTTGTAGAATTATGTATAGCAGTGAGGATCTTGAAAGGTTTTACTTTCAGTACCAGACAGAGGCTTTGCCTCATGGAGAATCTCTCCAATCGTTTTGTATCAAGAACAAAGTCCCTTATAACATTTTTCAAAAATGGTTTAAGGATACTCGCAAAAAAGTAGTTGAAGTCCGTGCTGATGGTGCTCCTGAGATTATCCATGGGGAAAAAGACAAGGCCGGTGATCAGCCTAAACCTGTATCAAAAAGCAGTACTGACAATCCCGTCCGCATATGGATTGACATTCGTATCAGTAACGGATTACACTTATCCCAAAAGAATTTAAGCTATCAGGATTTAGTCCGGATGATAGAGAAGCTGGAGGATTTATGCTGAGTGTTACCGGTCTGAATCATTTTTATTATGTGCGTGACTTTACCGATATGCGTTGTAAACACAGCCGTGTGTTGTCTGTCATTCGCGAACGTCTTCACAGGGAACCATGCGACGGAGATGTCTTTATAGTCATGTCCCGAAACCGAAGAATAGTCCGTATATTTTCATTTGACAATCGTTCATACAGCCTGTTCGAAAAGAAGTTTGTTGCAGGCTACCAGTTCATGAAAGTGAAGCGAAACGGGGCAGATACAGTTTATCGGATTGACTGGAAAGATGTGGTTCTGATATTGGGAAACCCAATAGTTAAAACATTAAAAATCAGATAATTAATATGTTTATTTGCTTGCAGTTTTGCGATTGTTTTAGTACCTTTATATCTGTAAATCAAGGGTTTAAGTATGATCGAACTGCAACATATAATCGACTTAAAAAAGGAGTTGCTGAGTAGGGAAACCTACTCACGGAATCCTGTAAATTATAGTGAAGGTATGGCAGACGATCAGAAAGACCGATACATACAATACCTTGCTGAGCAGAATCAGGAACTCAGGTTGACAAGTGATGCCATGAAGCTTGTCTTGGAGGATTTCATGGCTGAGATGAAGGAATTGAAGAATCAGATGGCCTCCATGCAATCGAAACAGTCTGATCTGGAAAACCGGTTGTCGGAAGAGCGTAAGCTTCGAAAATCAGCAGAGCATAACGCCAAGGCTCTCCGGGAAAAACTGGACTATGCCCGTCAGGAAAAGTTCGGTGACAGACGTCAGCGTGTGATGAAGAAAGACAAATCGGGCAAGCCGGTGCCTTCTGAACCGGACCGTCAGGATGAACAGGACGGATATGACGGCACGGACGATACACTCCGTACAGATTCTGTAGACAATAACGAATCCCGGAATGAGCCGGCTCTTCCCAAAAAGGAACGTGACCTGAGTAATCATCCCGACGGGTATAAAACGATGGGAGTAGCCGGAGAATCGATAGAGCATCCTTCTGATCCGGCAAAGGTTCCAGGGCGTATCATTGAAAGAAGGATGGTACGTGTGTTCAGTTTCCGTACAGTCCTTACGGAAGAATGTTTTGAGATGGTTCATTACGCGGAGCCGGGCAAAAAGCCCAGGTGGGGTTATTTCCCCTCTGAAGGTCATCCGCAGGTAATAACCAGATTCGAGGGGACTAAAGCTACTCCTGAATTCCTGCAGGCCATAGCCTATGAGGTTTATGTAAAGAATGTGACCTTCGGTCTTCTTCACCAATGGCTGGTAGATATGGGCATGACCATTTCTAAAAACACATTGCACAACTGGCTTAGAAAAGGCAAGAAATACCTTGATAAGTTGGTTCGTGTATTGAAGTCTGTTGCCTTGGAAAAGGATTCGATTGTGAACTGCGATGAGACCTGGTGTAAAGTGCGCAAATATGACCACTATAAAAAGTGTTATATCCGGGTATTGGTCAACAAGGCTCAGAAAACAGCCATTTTCTTCTATGAGAATGGCTCCCGTTCTCGTGAGGTTCTTACAGACTTCCTGGGTGATGCGGAATTGAAGAGTATCATGTCCGACGGATACAATGCTTATGTATTTATCGGAGATGAGTTGAAATCAGCCCGGTTTAAAGATACCGTGCATCAGGTTTGTATGTCTCATGCCAGGAACAGGTTTGTCAAGGCTGCCAATCAGGGCGGTGAGCCGGCTGCTGAACGCTTTTCCAATATTTTAAAGGATTTCTTTATGAGGGAGCGTAAATGTGACGATGCCGGATTTACTCCGGAAGAGAGGTTACGGGAAAGGCAAAGCCTGGAAACGAAAGAACTTCTGATAGAGTTGCGCAGTCTGTTGGACAGTGAAATGTCAAAGGATTCAGAATTCAGAAGTCAGTATTATACAGAAGCTCTTAATTATCTGAACCGGTTCTGGAAAGAGATCTTTGCTTACCTGGATGACGGCGAACTACCGATAGACAATAATCTTGCAGAGAGAACCATCCGGAAGCTGACTACCCAACGCAACAATTCACTTCATTATGGAAGTGACGCCGGTGCCGAGATGGCTGCGACTTATCATAGTGTAATAGGAACGGTAAAGCTTCACGGCAGTTCTGTCTGGAACTTCATCGGAACTTTCTTCAAAAATATCTTTAACGGATGCAGGGATTATGTTAACATGGTGCCTGACAAAATCACTTTGGCTACCGGCCAATGTTAAATTCAATATCAATTAATTAACATAACTCGATTTAGGGCACTCAAAAGTGCCCTTTCAAAGGGGGATGCCCTAAATTGAGTGCTTACATAATGACAGATGTTTATTTCCATGAGTTTCAGTGAACTTGATTCCAAATCTTAGTAAGAAGAAAATCTAGTTTTAATGAATATAATAATGACTTCAGTGGAAGTCTATAATTTATTTGAAGATGACAGATATTGCACAAAATAATAAGAGGATAGCGAAGAATACACTGTTGTTGTATGTACGCATGCTGTTTATGCTAGCTGTAAATCTTTATGCATCACGCGTCATACTAAATACATTAGGCGTTGTTGACTTTGGTATTAACAATGTTGTGGGAGGTGTTATTACCATGCTGGGATTTCTTACCGGTTCATTAGGCGCTGCATCTTCACGGTATATCACATACGATTTAGGAAAAGGTGATATGAATGTCATGAAAAAAACATTCGGCAACATACTGAGTATTCATTTCATTCTGGCTGCAATTGTCTTAATCGTAGGAGAAACTTTAGGATTATGGTTCATGTCTACTCAATTACAGATTCCCCCTGAACGTGAAACAGCAGCCATGTGGGTTTACCAATTCTCTATTTTTTCATCCATACTGGCCGTAATTAGTGTGCCATACAATGCCACCATTATCGCTCATGAGAAAATGTCTGCTTTTGCCTACATTTCTATTGCCGATGCCGTATTGAAACTATTGATTGTTTATCTATTGGTGATTATTCCTTACGACAAACTGATTGTCTATGCCATTCTATTTTTCTGCATACAGACGTTCGACCGTATTGTTTATGGCATATACTGCTCCCGACATTTTGAGGAAACCAGGACTTCTCCACAATATAATGGAAAATTGTTCAAAGAAATATTTGCTTTTGCAGGATGGACTATGAATGGCAGTCTTGCTGTTATGGGGTTTACCCAAGGATTAAATATTTTACTAAATATATTTTTCGGTCCAGCAGTAAATGCTGCGCGCGGAATAGCCGTTCAGGTGCAGAATGTATGCCAGCAGTTCTGCTCAAACTTTCAAATGGCTTTAAATCCACAACTGACTAAAAGCTATGCACAAGGAAATTTGTATGACATGCACAGACTATTAGTCAAGAGTTCCAAATTTTCTTTCTATATTTTATTCATTATTGCCCTTCCGTTGATATTTGAGGCAGAAATGGTTCTAAAAGTCTGGTTAGGACAGGTTCCGGAACATACTGTAAATTTTCTGCGTCTGATATTAGTTGTTGGACTACTTTTTACTTTATCAAATCCTATCATCGTATCTGTACATGCTACAGGTAAACTCAAAAAATTCCAGCTTATTGAAGGCACAATGTTGTTATTGATTGTGCCAGTTGCTTATATCCTATTGAAATTCTTTCATGTTAAACCGGAAAGTGTATTTATAGTACATATTATTATAGAAGTGTTCACCCAATACGTCCGGCTACGAATAGTATTACCCATGATCCGCATGGATATAGGCAATTATTTCAAGCAAGTTATCATTCCTATTTTCACTATAGCCATATTATCTCCAATTATTCCATTTGCGCTATTTAATAATATGGACAATACCTGGAGCAGATTTTTTATAGTATGTGCTATTTGTGTGCTATGTACTTCTACTACTATTTACATTGGGGGCTGCACTCCGTCTGAACGTAAATTTTTAATTGATAAATTTTATTCTACTTTCAAAAAATTAAAAGGTCATTAATAAAAAATATTAGACTTACTTTTATTCTTTATGGAACAAGTTCCTAAAATATCCGTTATTGTACCTGTATACAATGTTGAAAAATATTTACCACGCTGTATCAATAGCATTATCGCACAAACATTTACTGATTTTGAGCTAATCCTAATAAATGATGGTAGTAAGGATGAGTCATTATCTATATGCAAATCATATTCAAAGAACTACGACAACATAATACTACTATCACAAGAAAATTCAGGCGTTTCAGTAGCCCGAAACAAAGGTATAGAAATAGCAAAAGGAGAATATTGTTGTTTTATAGATTCTGATGACTATTTAGAACCTGATTATTTATCATCCATGTTAGAAGCAATAAATAAATATAGCTCCGATTTAGTTTGTTGTGGATGTTGGCGCGAAATCTCTAATAATAAGTATGAATGGATAAAAGTTCCGTCAAAAGATTATATTTATAATCAAAGAGAAGCTATTATTAAATTATTTTCACAAGATTCGTTTTGTGGATGGCCATGGAATAAATTATACAAGACTCAAATTATACGAGACAATAAACTCGTTTTTCCTGAAGACATTCATTTCTGTGAAGATGAAATTTTTGTATTAAATTACATTATCCATTGTAATCATGTAGTTTACTTATCGCGAATACTTTATCATTATACAGTCAATAATACCTCTGTGAATCTTAATATGATTACACAGAAAGAATTCAACTACAACTTTTTAGAGCGGTTAAAAGCCGATGAAATTTGCCATAAGATCTTATCTTCTTTTAATGATTCTGAAATATTAAATACTCATAATGCTAGACAATTTGTTTCAAACCGAATTGTCCTACAAAAGTTTCTAGCATGTTATAGTAATGACAAAATTACGTTAAGAAAAATACAAAAGAATCTTTTGAAATATTATCCATATTATAAAACTTCTCCACATTATCATTTAAGCAAATGGAACTCTTATAAGATCTATTTTGAGATTTTATATCCGCATTTAGTTTATCGATTAAATCAAATAAAGAAATCAATAAAGAAAATATTGAAATAATGAAAGCGCCAAAAATTATTGCAGAAATTGGTTGCAATCACAAAGGTGACATGGCAATCGCAAAAGAGATGATTATGACAGCGGCTACGTATTGTAAGGCAGATGTTGTCAAGTTTCAAAAAAGATGTAACCGAGAGTTATTGACTTCTGAAGAATACAATGCTCCCCATCCTCATCCGGAAAACTCATATGGTAAAACTTATGGTGAACATCGAGAATTTCTGGAATTTAGCCTCGAACAACACAAACAATTACAAGCATGGTGTAATGAGTTCGGTATAGAATACTCCACTTCTGTATGGGATCTTACATCTGCAAAAGAAATCAGTACTTTACATCCTAATCTTATAAAAGTTCCTTCTGCATGCAATCTAAATAAAGGTTTGTTAGAATACTTATGTGATAATTTTGATGGAGAAATACACTTGTCTTTTGGTATGACCACCCGTGAGGAAGAAGAACAAATCATTCAGTTCTTCGAATCAAAAGGTCGCAATAAGGATTTAGTTATATACGATTGTACATCTGGTTATCCGGTTCCATTTGAAGATATTTGCTTACTTGAGATTATCCGCCTACGTGAATTATACGCTGACAGAGTAAAAGCCATTGGTTTTTCAGGACACCATTTAGGTATAGCTGTAGACAGTGCTGCTGTAGCTCTTGGCGCGGAATGGATAGAACGCCATTATACTTTAGACAGAACTTGGAAAGGTACAGACCATGCGGCATCTCTTGAACCAGATGGTGTACGTAAACTGGCACGTGACTGTCGAGCCGTAGCAAAAGCTCTAACTTATAAAAAAGAGGATATTCTTGATATAGAAAAAGTACAAAGGAATAAACTGAAAAAGAACCAGGTTAAATGGTAACCTATACATATAACAAATCAATTGATACTTTAAAAGGCATTTTAATCATCACAGTAATCATTGGACACATACTACGTGGATCATTAGATGAAAATATTATTCGATATTTTATCTATTCTTTTCACATGCCAGCTTTTTTCTATATAAGCGGTTATCTTATAAGAATAGAAGGACTTGTAGACAAAACATACAAGAGTATTTTTAAAAAATACTGGCAACGCATGATAAAAGAATGGTTTATTGCTTTTATTATTTATACTACTTACGCAGTATATCATAATTTTAGTATTAAGAACATTCTTTATAATTGTTACAATCCTTACTATCATTTATGGTTTGTTCCAGCGTTATTCTTAATGATTCTTATTGTTAGGATAGCATTTGAAGATGCTAAAAAACGTACTACGGTTTCTATACTCTTAACATGTATCAGTATTCTACTTTATAATTTATCAAATACTCAATATAGCATAAGTGGAGCTTATAATTGTAGCCTACTTTTCTTCTTTCTATTAGGAATATTCACACATAAAAGACTGAATATAAATAATATAAGATGGGAATATACTTTAGTATATTATATTGTTATTGTATTCTTTATAAATATTTTTATTGATAATACAATAGCGTTTTATAGAATGTTTATAGAATTACCATTGATTACTTTCCTTTGTATATTTTGTTTTCTTCCAATAATAAGTGAAAATAAGATTCATAATGAAGTACTTGAATATTGCGGGAGACATTCTTTACAAATATACCTATGGCATATGATTCCTGTTATTATTCTTCAGAAATTATTTCCCAATACTACAGCATACTATACAATTTCATTTGTATTACTTCTGATTTTATGTCTTGGGATTTATTTATTCATAAAAAAACAAAAAAATTAAATTAATCAGATTATGATAATTGCTTTTATACCCGTAAGAGGAGGCAGTAAATCCATTCCTCTTAAAAATATAAAGTCATTTTGCGGTAAGCCATTGGTTTGCTGGAATATTGAAGCTCTGGAAAAATGCGAGGAAGTAGACGAAATTATAGTAGCCACAGATTCAGACAAAATTGAAGAAGTCGTATCTTCACAATCATACCATAAAACAAAAATATACAGACGTTCTGCTGAGAATGCTTGTGATACAGCCAGTACAGAAAGTGTCATGCTAGAATATATTCATTATGCAAAACTTACAGGTGAAAATATATTCATGTTGGTACAAGCCACATCTCCTCTAACAGAAACTATCCATTTCACAGAAGCATTAAATATGTATAAACGAGGAGAATATGACTCCATTCTAACCTGTGTACGCAATTACCGCTTCTTTTGGAATGAGAATGGCACAAGTATGAACTATGATTATAAAAACAGACCCAGAAGACAGAATTTTAGCGGTATGCTGATGGAAAACGGAGCCTTTTACATTAATACTGTAAAAAATATACTTGAATCAGGCAATCGCTTAAGCGGACATATTGGTATTTATGAGATGCCGGAATATACAGCTCCAGAAATTGACGAACCGGATGATTGGATTGTGCTTGAGAATCTGATGCGCAAACATGTTTTATCAAAATATAAAGAACCGAGGAAACCCATCAAACTCTTCCTATGCGACGTTGATGGTACACTGACTGATGGAGGAATGTATTATTCCGAGAATGGTGACGAATTGAAGAAATTTAATACCCGGGATGGAATGGGATTTCAGTTGCTTCGCGAAGCAGGAATAAAAACAGGTATTATCACTTCTGAGAATACTAAGATAGTGGAAAATCGTGCAAAAAAACTAAAAGTTGATTTTCTATATCAAGGAAAAAGAGATGGAGGAAAGTTAGCTACTGCTAAAGAGATATGCGAACGATTAGGTATCACAATGGATGAAGTTGCGTATATCGGAGATGATATTAATTGTGTTGATTTATTAAAAGCTGTAGGAGTAAAGGCTTGTCCAGCTGATGCTTGTGAGGAAGTGAAAGCTATTACTGGCATTTGTATTATGACGAAAAAAGGTGGAGAATGGTGTGTAAGAGAATTTATTAATACATTAATAAAAGATAAATTATGAAACATTTATTTATTGTGCACTCTCATATTACTTATTTAATGTCATTAGCTATTATTAAGCACTTAAACATTAAAAATAATAATATTTGCATATTGTCTGATAATCATTCGTTTCGTCCTCAAATAACACCAATACAAATTATTTATTTTTCATTGAATGAGAATGTAATAGTAAAGTTTAAATATTGGAATTATGCTCGTTATATTGATCAACTGATCAGTAGGGTAACTGATGATGATGATTATACGCTTTATATAAATTACCCACATTATAAATATCTTTTTATGACAAATAGTCATTGCAAGAAGATTAACTTTATTGAGGAGGGAATGGATAATTATAAAGAAAACTCATTATTCTCATATACAATATTTGAATTAAAAAATAATTTTAGGCCTACATTCTATTCTAGGCTTAAATATGGAATTGAAACTTTTAAGTTAATAATAAGAGGGAAAAGAAATGCACAAATAGATTTATTGCCAGGGGTAGCTTCATGTTATAACTTGATACCTGATATATCATATTATTGTTTTTCGGAATATACTTATCCTGGGATAAAAGATCGTAAATATGTGCTTAATTTGAAAGATGTAAAATCGTTCTATTGCGACACAGATTTTGGAAATTTGCCAGACGGTTCATGTTTATGGATTGGGGATAATGTTATAAAGTGTTCAAGTATAAGTGAACAGCACTATAGTATGGCTGTTGAACAAAGTTTAGAATCTTTTTTTGGAAATCATCCATTTGATAAAATTTATCTTAAATTTCATGGCGGAGAATCTGAATATAGTCGGGATATTATAAAAAAGGTGTGTAAAAAACTGTGTGTTGAATATGTTGTAATAGATGATGGAATCTCCATTGAATTACTTCTAATAGATATGAACAATTGTACATTGGTAGGTTTGACCTCCAGTTTATTGTTCTATGGTTCGTTATTAGGGCATTCATCTTATTCCATAAACCGATATCTGCCTGAATGGAATCACTTACCTGCATCAAATATTTATTGGAATTTTGTGACCAAAATATAAACCTGATATACGCTATTTCATTATGATTTTTAACTTGATAGGTGTATTTCTTATTGTATATAGTTTTAAGAATTATAAGAAAGCATTCTTATGGCTTCTTGTGTTCGAGATGTTTTTAGTTACTAATATAACTGTGATTGCCCTTCCTGGTATACCGCTATTGAAATGGAATATGTTCCTGATTGCTGTCTTTTATTTACAATTCTTGAGAAAAAGGAACGTGTTGACGGTAGAATCTGTACCTTTCCCGTATATTCGGCCATTTGGCATTCTTATGGTGTCATGGTTTCTTTCTACCATTTTTGCTTATATTGGCTTTTTAGGTGCAGTTTCGCAATTTATTGGTACTGTTTTTGAGCAATTGGTTATTGTGTGGATGATGTGGAAGTTAGTAAATGTGAAAAATGATTTACATTTTATTATCAAATGGTTTTCTATTGCTTTTATTGTAATTTCTTTATATGGCATATATGAACATCAGATTCAAGCCAATCCTTTAGTGGAGTATGAGGCTACACTTATTGGTGATGCAGATAGGGCAGTTATATTCACATATGATGCTGATAAAGGACGTGGATATAGGGTGCAATCTGTGTTTGAACATGCTATTGGAGCAGGAATTAATTGGGGTATGTTTATAGTATTTATTTTGTCATTGTATGTCAAGTTTTACTATGTGTTTAAAAATAAGTATCTTGTTTGGATTGCGGTTCTATTGGGGATTCCTTGCCTTTTCTTTACTAATAGTCGAGGTCCTATATTGTTTTTGATGTTGGCTATTTTGTCAGTTGTAAATTTGAATGTTAGGAGAACATATGTTTTTTGGATAATTTGTTTGGTAGGGTTTGTTATTGTATCTCCTTATTTGGGAGACTATGCTTCGAATATTTTAAGCATCTTTGACAGTAAAGCGCAGGAACAAGTGGGAGGAAGTAATGCTGATATGCGGTTCAATCAATTGGCTGCGGCTATTGCACTTATGGAAAAATCGCCATTGATAGGCCTTGGATTTAAATTTCTCAATGGGATGAATAATATGTTAACGGCACAACTATTAGGAATGGAAAGTATATGGTTTCAAATCATTACTCAGTTTGGATTGTTAGGGGTTCTTGCTAATATATATTATGCATATTATGCGTTGTGGAAAGTGCCTATGCATTACAAATCGAAACCAGTGTTCTTTTTGTCATTGGCTTATTGGTTGGTTGCTTCTTTGACATCCGTTCCAGGGATGCTTATACACATGTACTATCTTTTTATTATCATATTCATAAAACTATCACCACAGTTTAATAAGGAACAAATAATATATGGTTGTAAATGAAATTGAAGTCAGCATTGTGATTGTTTGTATGAACAATCTAAAGAACTTATACCCTTGTTTAGAAAGTATCAAGAAGTATAATAGCAAAGTATCATATGAAACGTTTGTCGTTGCGTATCTTTTTTCTCAAGAAAATCTTGAAAAAGTGAAACAAGATTTTCCATGGGTAACTTTTATAGAAAGTAATGAAATACGAGGATTTTCTGAGAACAATAATTTAGCTCTGAGACAAGTTAAAGGAAAATATTGTTTTGTGGTAAATGATGATACAGAAATGGAAATGCCTGTAGTAGACAAATTGGTTGAAACAATAGCTTCTTTACCAGAAAAGGTTGCAATCGTTAGTCCGACAATATTAAATTGGAAAAAAAATGTCCAAGTTTGTGGTGTACCTCCTATGAATTGGAAAACATTTATATTGGAAAAAATGCATATATGGAATAGGAATAGACAAATGAAATATGTGAATAAGCAGGGCGTATTTAAATCTTATAATATAACAGGAGCTGCATTTTTGATAAAAACAAGTATATTTAGGGAAGTAGGATGGTTTGATGAACGTTATTTCTTTTGTCCCGAAGATATAGCATTGTCTACAACATTAAATAGGTGTGGGTATGAATGTTATGTTGATGATAATGTGAGAATTATTCATTATGAAGGAATGTCGGGAAAATCATTGTCAAAGGTTCAGACAGCAACAAAACCGGCAGCACATAGAGGAAATATTATTTTCTTTTCTAATGGCAATAGATTTATTGCAGTGATTTTGCAAGTTACATTTTTAGTGCTGACTTGTTTGAGTTCGATTTTTCATTATGCTATTGGAATAACGGTAAAATATCCCAATATATATATGATATTATCAAGAGGAGAGTGGAATGTTGTTATGACATCTTTTTCTAAGAAACTCCCTAAAGAGATTTTTGTCAGATATTATAATAGGATCAAGTAAACATAGTAACAAAAATTGTTTTTATATCTTTTTAAACAATAACTTATTTTAGCTAGTATTTATAAATGAAAATAGCAACAATATATACTCTTTATGGGCGACGTGCTGGAGCTGAGTTGTGTTTTGAGGCAACTATTAAAGCAGTTGTAAAAAAATATTTGGATGTTGAATGGATTGTTTTTTGTAATGATGAAGTGTTAGCATCATTTGAAAAACGTGATAGAATAACATTAGTAAGAGTTGGCATGCTCAACAATCAATATAAGAAAGCAATATGGTTAGAATTTTTTTCTAAAAGAATAATAAACAAATATACACCTGATTGTTTTTGGATACCTAGTGGTTGTAATCATTTTCCAGGGAAATGGAATATTCCTATTTTAACAACGTTTCATGATTTTGGGGAATATCATATAAAAAATAAATATTCAATATCAAGAATGTTTTTCAGAAAGAAGATTTGTATTCCTTTAAATATAAAACGTGCCAATTTTTTTACTACTGTATCACAGTATACAGCAAATGATCTTGTAAAGCTTTTTGGTGTCAGTATGTCAAAAATTGCTGTAGTATATAATGGTGCATCTCCACATACAAATGTGAATATTGAGGAAAGTGAAGCGAAACTTCAAAAATTTGGTCTTGCAAAAGGACAATATTTCTTTACGCCTGGTAGAACAGATTATTTTGGGAAGGGATTAGATTTTCTATTTAATACTTTTAGATTATATAAGGACACAAATATTAAGTTAGTATTAGTTGGTCCGAAAGGTGAGGGGTATAATTTGATGGTTACAGATTTGTCTCAAGATGATTATATAAATAGACGAGTCGTTTATTTGGGTAGAGTTTCAGATGAAGATTTAGTGTTACTTTATAAAAATTGTTTGGCTACGATTATATCTTCAAGATTTGAAGGCTTCGGATTTCCTGTATTAGAAGCAATGGAATATAACGTACCTGTAATATGTTCTAATGCTGGTGCGTTACCCGAAATTGCAGGAGGTAGCGCATTAATCTTTAATAGTGAGGATAAATACCAATTATTAGATGCTATGAATAGAATATCTAAAGATAAGACGTTAAGAGATAAACTTATCGCGAATTGTGAGCTACAGTATAAAAAATATAATTGGGATGATACAGCAAATGGTATGTATGAAAGTTTTAAGCGTATAATTTAATCTTAATATAATATGGAAAACAATAAAGTGGCTTGTCCTACTGACGCGAGTATTATTCTGACGTATCGTTGTCCGATGCGTTGCGTGATGTGTAACATCTGGAAGAATCCGACTGATAGAAAAGAGGAAATCAAGGCTGCCGATTTAAAATCGTTGCCTAAACTGAAGTTTATTAATCTGACGGGGGGCGAGCCTTTTATACGTGAGGATTTGGATGAGATTGTAGAGGAATGTTACAGGCATACTGACCGTATCGTGATTTCTACGTCGGGATGGTTTCAAGAACGAGTAATCGCTTTGGCTAAAAAATTTCCCAATATTGGAATCCGCATATCCATTGAAGGACTTGCAGAGAAGAATGATGAACTAAGAGGCCGTCAAGGTACCTTTGACAAAGCTATCAAAACATTGAAAACTCTTCAGTGTATGGGGTTGAAGGATATTGGTTTTGGCTGTACTGTGAGCAACTATAACTCGGGAGACATGCTCAAACTCTATCAACTTTCTTTGTCTATGGGATTGGAGTTTGCGACAGCTGCTTTCCATAATTCTTATTATTTTCATAAGGGAGATAACGTAATTACCAATCATGATGAGGTGTGCGGAAACTTCAGACAACTTATCGAATGGCAGCTGAAGGAGAAGAGCCCGAAAAGCTGGTTTCGTGCATGGTTTAACATGGGACTGATAAACTATATTGAAGGTAACCGCCGCATGTTGCCTTGTGAGGCTGGTACGGCAAACTTCTTTATCGATCCGTGGGGTGAGGTGATGCCTTGCAACGGCCTGGAGACCCGTATGGATGACAAGCATAAGGAGAACAAGCTGAAACAGGACGGGGACGACATGACGGTGGCAGAATATAATGAGAAGCTGGCTGCCGACCCGAATAATGTATCTAATGACAAGCTGAAGCCGGCAGAAAGCGATACGCCGAAGTCATGGAGCATGGGTAATATTCATGACGCTGACTTTATGACCATCTGGAACAGTGAGCAGGCGGCCAGGGTGCGTGCCAAGGTGCGTAAGTGTCCGAAGAACTGCTGGATGGTTGGTACGGCGAGTCCGGTGATGCACAAGTATATCAAGTATCCGATGAAATGGGCGTTGAAGAATAAACTGCGTTCCATGCAGGGTAAGCCGGCTTGTCTGGACTTCAAGTATTGTGATGTGGGTCAGGACCCGCAGCAGGGCGATTTGAATTTTGACAGATAAATCAGTATGGTGTCATTATAGGTTATTTCTAGAATGGCACCTGTTCTGAGAGTTGCTTATAGCTTATTATTTTATTCTTTTCCGTCTGATCCAAAGCCATAGGGCGGAAAGGCAGGAAAGAAGGATGATGCCGACGTATTGGGCATATTCTTTAATGGTTCTGAAAAGCCTGGACATGTTTTTGTTTCGGAATATGACGAAGCAAAAGTAGTAATTATTTTCTTAAATCAAGAATCTTATGAAGGTTGTTGTAACCGGTACCCGTGGTATTCCTGATATCATGGGCGGGGTGGAGACGCATTGTGAGGAGCTGTTTCCACGTATCGTGAAGCGTGGACTGGATGTGACGGTGATTCGCAGAAAGAGTTATGTGAAGGATTCGCCGACGAGCTTCAAAGGGGTGAAACTGGTGGATATAGAGACGCCGAAGAAGAAGTCGTTTGAGGCGATTATCCATACCTTTAAGGCGGTGGTGAAGGCGAAACAGCTGGGAGCGGACGTGCTGCACATTCATGCTATAGGGCCCGCACTGCTGGTGCCGTTGGCGAAGACGCTGGGGATGAAGGTGGTGTTTACGCATCACGGGCCGGACTATGACCGTGACAAATGGGGGACGGCTGCAAAAACGATGCTGAAACTGGGCGAACGGATGGGGTGTATGTTTGCGGACAGGGTGATTGTCATATCGGACGTTATCCGTAACCTGATAGCGAAGAAGTATAACCGGACGAAGGGGGTGCATCTGATTTATAATGGTGTGCCGAAGCCGGACATCTGTGAGTATCCGGAGTATTTCGAGGAACTGGAGATTGAGAAGGGGCGGTATATACTGGGTATGTGCCGTTTTGTGCCGGAGAAGAATCTGCATCATCTGGTGGAGGCGTTCTCGAGGATTGATGCGAAGGGCTGTAAACTGGTGCTGGCCGGGGACACGGACTTTGAGGATGACTATTCGAGGGGACTGAAGGAGATGGCGAGACGCAATGGGGTGGTGCTGACGGGCTTTGTGAAGGGACGGAAGCTGCACGCGTTGCTGACGAACGCGCGGTGTTTTGTGTTGCCGTCATCGCATGAGGGGTTGCCGATTGCGTTGCTGGAGGCGATGAGTTACCGGTTGCCGGTGGTGGTGAGTGACATTCCGGCGAATATGGAAGTGGGGCTGGACGGGCGTTGTTACTTCCCGGTGGGGAATGTGGACGAACTGGCGGAACGGCTTCAGGAGAGAATTGACTCGGCGTTCTGTCCGGTGGATTACGAGATGTCTAAATATGACTGGGACGTGATTGCCGACGAGACGGCGGCGGTGTACAGGGAGCTTGCAGAATGACAGAAACGGTTTAGGAGAATGGACAGAAAATAACAGATGGACGGGAAACGGGGGCTTTGGCAACTGTTTCCCGTTCATCTGTTTTACAGGTATGTAATGATGTTTTTTTGTCGATATACGCGGTTTTGACTATCTTTACGACGAATTTGAAAATCAGACAGAATATAAAGTATAATGAATAGAAGCGGAATGAAAAAAACGGTACTGGCTTTTTTGACGGTAATGGCGGGTTGTCAGGGCGTACTGGCCGATGACAGCATCTGTTATCGTGTGGAGATGGCGGGCGATGTCGCTAGCGGCAAGTTTGCACCGACATGGCTCACGGCTAACCGTTATGGCATGGGAAGTGAGGAGGCAAAGAGTGGTTATCTGAGGGCCGGCGCCACGTGGAGTCATGACCTGAAGCACGGATGGCGCATAGGGGCCGGCGTGGATGTGGCAGGCGGACTGAACATGGCGTCCAAGGTGTGGGTGCAGCAGGCTTATGCCGACATTACATGGCGGATGCTGAACCTGAGCATAGGCAGCAAGGAGCGTGCGGGATTTCCGTTGGAAAAGAATGAGGCACTGACAAGCGGCTGGATGGTGGAGGGCACGAATGCCCGGCCGGTGCCGCAGGTGAGAGCGGAGATGAAGGATTTTTGGTGTATACCGGGTACGAAGGAATGGCTGGCCTTTAAAGGTCATATCAGTTACGGTTATTTTACGGACGGCAACTGGCAGGAGGATTTCGTGGCACCGGGAAAGGAGTTTACGAAAGGAGTATTGCTACACAGCAAATCACTTATGGCCAGAGTGGGAAACCGGAAGGTGTTCCCGCTGGAGTTTGAAGTGGGTATTGTAGACGCGGCACAGTTTGCGGGAGACAGAATGAAAAAGAACGCGGACGGAACACCGGAACTGGTACGGGACATGCCGGACGGCGTGAAGTCGATGCTGAAGGCGTTTATCCCGAAACAGAGCAGCACGTTGCAGAACATAGAAGGGAATCATTGCGGAAGCTGGAACGCAGCCCTGACGGCTTATCCGAAGAACTGGCGAGTAAGGCTGTATCTGGAGCATTATTTTGAGGATCACTCGCAGATGTTTTTCCAGTATGGACGTTGGATGGACGGGCATATCGGGTTGGAGATTAATCCGCCGAAGAACCGTTGGGTGAGTGCCGTGGTGTGGGAAGGCATGAGTACGTATGACCAGACAAGGCCGGTGTTGTATGACGGCGTGGCCGGGTCGTTCGGTGACTTGCAGATGAGCGGTAATGACCATTATTATAATAACTGGGAGTATCTGGGGTGGCAGAATTATGGCGCGACACTGGGACACCCGTTTCTTTACGGGCCGCAGTATAACAGTGACGGTACCAATTATATAAAAAGCAGTCGTGTGAAGATGCAGCATGTGGGCGTGAGCGGCGAGCCGTCGGACGAATGGCAGTGGCGACTGCTGTTCAGTTACAGCCGGCAGTGGGGAACGTATTATATGCCTTTGGATAAAGAACGTTATCAGGCTGCCGGACTGGCTGAGGTGATTTACAAGCCAAAGTGGGCCAGGGGTTGGAGTGTGACAGGTGCGTTTGCCGCCGACAAAGGTGACTATTTGGGAAACAGTGTGGGAGGAATGATTACTATTCGTAAAACAGGTATTATCAAGTTATGAAGAAGTGGGCTATAAATTTGTGGATGGTCTGTGTGTTACTGATTATGGCCACAGGCTGTACGAAGAAACCTATCAACGAGGATGTGGAGGGGTTTTGGATATTGAAATCGTTTACGACGCTGGCCGACGGTGAGGTTCATCAGTGTAACAGGTTGTATTACAGCATTACCTGTATGGTGACTGAGGTGTCGGAGAAACAGGGCGACAAGGGACTGGACGCTTATGTGGGGCGGACGGGATATAACGGGAATGAAACGCAGCTGATTTTAAGTGATTTCAAATTAAAAGAGGATGTTTCTGAGAATAAATCGACAACAGGGGATTTAAAAGAGAACGCGCCGGTGGAGGGATTGCGCGAGTATGGTATCAACAGTCAGGAGATAACGGTGTTTGACATCGTGAAGTGTGACGGGAAGTCGATGATCTTACAATCGGACTACGCAAGACTGGAACTGGAGAAGTTCTGAAAAAGAAACAGTTTTGATGTATGAATACAGAGCAGGCCGGAATCTGGGGAATAGGATTCCGGCCTGTTGCGTGATACCGGGAATGTACAAGAAATGTGTATCACGACTTTTTATTGGACTTGATCGTAATAGGGATTCTGTTTGATTTGTGAGTTAAGG
>CAJMNM010000039.1 GCA_905214795.1 uncultured bacterium | reverse complement strand
CGATAGGAGCCAAACAGTTAGTAGTACAAGAAGCGTTAGAAACGAACTGAGTACCCTTAACATATTTGTCGAAGTTAACACCGCATACGAACATAGGAGTAGCATCCTTAGAAGGAGCAGACATAACTACGTACTTAGCACCAGCATCGATGTGAGCCTGAGCCTTCTCCTGAGTCAAGAACAAGCCAGTAGACTCAACAACGTATTCAGCTTCAACTTCGTTCCACTTCAGATCAGCCGGGTTACGTTCAGCAGTTACACGGATTTCCTTACCGTTAACGATCAACTTGCTATTTTCAACGTCTGCCTCGATAGTACCCTCGAATGCACCGTGCATAGTATCATATTTCAGCATGTAAGCCAAATAATCAACCGGACACAAGTCATTGATACCTACAATCTGAATGTCGTCTCTGTTCTGAGCGGCACGGAATACGAAACGGCCGATACGACCGAAACCATTAATACCTACTTTAATCATTTTACTTAATCTTTAAAATAAAGGTTTAAATATATGTTATTTAACTCTTTTTTTTCAGTTATACCCTTTGTATTTCACTTTATTATAAGCTTTACCCAAAAGGGAACTCATGTTGTTTTGAACACTGCAAATTTATAAATTTCTTTCGATATATCCTATAAATATCGCAAAAAATATAGCGGAGTGATAGAATTTAAATAAATTGGGGAAAAACAAAAGAAAAGAATGTTTTTTAGTATATTTATCCGCATTATCACCTCTAGTTGATTACCATAAACACTTCATTACAGACCTTTCGTGCAGTTCACAATATAACCATCATGCCTATTATCCAGCACTTTCCATCAACTAATCCTTGTTAAAATAAATCCTACTTTATTTTAATAACATCAACCCTAGGATGTAAATTCATAAAACAGGCATATTCATAAAAACAAGTTGTCCCGAAACCTCAGCTCCGGGACAACACACTATATCACGTAGGAAAAATTTATTCCCACTCTATTGTTGAAGGTGGTTTTGAAGAGATATCGTAACATACACGATTCACTCCCTTCACCTTATTAATGATATCATTACTTACCTTTGCCATAAATTCGTATGGTAAGTGCGCCCAATCGGCAGTCATAGCATCAGTACTTGTTACGGCTCTCAATGCAACTGCTCGCTCATAAGTACGCTCATCCCCCATTACACCCACACTCTTAATAGGCAATAAAATAACACCAGCCTGCCATACTTGATCGTACAAGCCCCAATCACGAAGTCCTTGTATAAAGATATCATCCGCATCCTGTAAAATTCGCACTTTTTCAGGCGTAATATCACCCAAAATACGAACAGCCAGCCCTGGACCAGGGAATGGATGACGAGTAATCAGATGTTCGGGCATTCCCATTTGACGTCCTACACGACGAACCTCATCCTTAAACAACCATTTTAATGGTTCACAAAGCTGAAGATTCATTTCCTCGGGCAAACCACCTACGTTATGATGACTTTTAATGGTTTTACCAGTTATGTTTAAACTCTCAATACGGTCTGGATAAATTGTACCTTGAGCTAACCATTTTGCATCTGTAATTTTTCTTGCCTCGGCATCGAACACTTCGACAAAATCCCTTCCGATAATCTTACGTTTCTGCTCGGGATCTGTCACGCCCTCAAGATCTTTAAAAAACTTCTCACTGGCATCAACTCCTATCACATTAAGACCAAGACACTCATAATCATGAAGCACATTTTTAAATTCGTTTTTGCGCAACATGCCATGATCTACAAAGATACAAGTCAAGTTCTTACCGATAGCCTTATTCAATAATACAGCCGCCACAGATGAATCTACTCCACCGCTTAATCCGAGTATCACACGATCGTTACCAAGCTGTTCTTTCAATTCAGCTACCGTCGTATCAACAAAAGAAGCAGCACTCCAGTCCTGACGGCCACCACAAATATCTACCACAAAGTTTTTAAGTAACTGTGTACCCTGTACACTATGAAAAACTTCCGGATGGAACTGCACGCCCCACAGTTTTTCATTTTCAGCCTGATAAGCTGCATTAACGACCTTATCTGTTGAAGCTATCACCTTAAAACCCTCAGGCAAAGCCGTAATGGTATCACCATGACTCATCCATACCTGTGAATTCTCTTCAAAGCCCTTAAACAAAGGATTCTCTTTGTCAAAGGAGGTCAAATTAGCACGTCCATACTCACGCGTTCCTGCCGGCTCAACCTTTCCGCCCAGCGCGTAGCTCATAAACTGTGCTCCATAACAAATACCAAGGATTGGATATTTACCTCTAATCTCATTTAAATCAATCTTAAAGGCTTCCTTGTCATAAACACTGAACGGTGAACCGCTCAGAATCACGCCTATCACAGAAGGATCATCTTTTGGAAATTTGTTATAAGGCAAAATCTCACAAAACGTATCCAACTCACGTACCCGACGTCCGATAAGTTGTGTAGTTTGTGAGCCAAAATCTAAAATGATGATTTTTTGCTGCATAAAAATATGTTTGACGAATTTGTGCACAAATTTACAATAAAAATTTTATTCTAACAACATTCGTTTCTCAAGAATTCATCAGCCTTTAACAAGGTATCCAACTTGCCTACATCCATTAACTTAAGATTTGAATCAGGATAAGCATATATATTCTCTTTATCACAAACCGACAAATAGAAATCTACGATAGAGAATTTATCCGGCCACTCCTTAAAATAAGGGAAAAGAGCTGGTGAAAACAAATGAATTCCGGAGAAAGCATATTGCTGACAACACGACAAGTCCAAATCCTCATACGGAGACTTAATCTGTCCTGTTTCTGTATTCAACCAACCAACAAGATGATTATCCTCATTAAAAAGCAACTGCCGTTTAGAGGGGCGCTTACTTACTAATAATGTTGCCGCATTACACAAAGCATCGTCAGAACAAAACGCTCTCAAATCAATGTTACTAATGATATCAACATTATGTATTAAGAACGGTACTTCACAAGCTTCACGTCCCTGTACCAGCAACGGCGCTGCTTTCTTGATGGCTCCACCGGTCTCTAACAAAGCTTCTGTCTCATCACTAAAATCAACATGAAGTCCGAATGCTTCATGTTCCTCGACAAACTGTATAATCTGTTCTGCAAAATGGTGAACATTGATAACCACATCTGTAAAACCGGAAGCCTTTAACTTTTTCATTAAGATTTCCAGTAAAGGCTTTCCACCGACCGGAACCAAAGCTTTTGGCATCGTGTCTGTAAGCGGTTTCAGACGGGTTCCTAATCCCGCCGCAAAAATCATTGCTTTCATATACTTATTTTAATTATATCATTATTACGAAACGGCTTTAGCTGGCAAAGTCTGTTTTATACCTTGTTCTCGATGACAGATCTTTACCTCAATACCAAATTTGTCATGCAGATGTTCGGCTAAATGTTGCGCTGAATATACACTACGATGCTGTCCTCCGGTACAACCGAATGAAAACATCAAGGAAGTGAACCCTCTCTGAATATACCTTGCCACATGCGCATCAGCTAATTTATACACACTGTCTAGGAACGTCAGAATCTCGCCATCATCTTCCAAAAAACGAATCACCGGCTCATCCAATCCGGTCAGTTTCTTATATGGCTCATACCGTCCAGGATTATGCGTGCTACGACAATCAAAAACATATCCTCCGCCGTTTCCGCTTTCATCTTCCGGTATACCTTTATGAAAAGAAAAACTAAATACTCTTACCACTAAAGGCCCTTTACCGTCATACTTTGAAAACGTAGCCGGTCCATCTGAACGATGGGTCTTAAAAAGTCCTGCATTATCCGCTGTACGTAACCCGTCTTTACGTTCAACAATTTTCTGCGGAACCGGTGCAAACTGTGGCAATTCTGTCAACTCGGTCAACATCGCACGCAAATAAGGATACGGACAAGCACCGTCTGCCAATAATTCCCGTAAATTCTGAATAGCAGGAATAATGCTGTCCAAGAAATGTTTTTTACGTTCAAAATACCCTCTGAAGCCATATGCTCCAAGAACCTGTAAGGTACGGAATAACACAAAACGCTTTAACCGCTCTCTGAATAAAGCTACATCAACCTCTGTATAATGTCGCAATGCATCAAGATAGCAATCAATTAATTCACGCCTCAGCTCTGACGTATAATGAGCAGACGCCTGCCAAAGAAAACTAGCCACATCATATTCTACCGGACCTCGTCTTCCGCCCTGAAAATCAATAAAGAACGGATTGTCATTTTTATCAAGCATTACATTGCGAGCCTGAAAATCACGATACAAGAAAGCTTCCTGCCTGTCAGAGATAAGTTCCTTTGCCATTAACTGGAAACTGGCTTCCAATTTCATCTCATGAAAATCCAGGCCGGTCGGTTTTAAAAAACAATATTTAAAATAATTCAAATCAAAAAAGACATTCGTGATATCCATCTCCGGCTGAGGATAACATTTAGAAAAATCCAATCCCCGCGCGCCTCTAATCTGAAGATTAGGAAGTTCCACTATAGTCCGTCTCAGCAATTCTTTTTCATATGCAGTATATCTTCCTCCGCTTTCGCGCCCCTTCGACAAGGCATCAAACAAAGAACGGCTTCCCAGATCATCCTGCAAATAACGCATATAATCAGACGACACCGCCAACACCTCCGGTACAGGAAGTTGTCTTAACTTAAAATGTCCGGATAAAGCAACAAAAGCCTTATTCTCATCTACAGAAGTACCAATCACACCAATTACAGTTGTCCCGTCTGCCGCAAACATTCGATAGTAAGCACGGTTACTTCCCGCCCCTGGAAGACTTTCTACCCTAACGGGGTCACAACCATACTTGGATTTATACAAATCTATCAACTTCTCCATTTCTCTACGAATTTAATTTCCATATTGACAAGACTTTATTCTTAACCGCCCAAACATTAAGCAAACTAACCAGAACAAACAATATACATCCAGTTACTATTGCCGGCCACATACCAGCAGCCTCCATACCGGGGAAAAGCGATAAAATTGTATCCAAATAATATCCGCGCACGATTACGAGTAATCCCAATGCCAGCACAAAGACAAGCATGTTCATTAGAATTGTAAGTGTCTGGTACGGACGACTCACTCTGGCCGGCGAATACCCTATTAACAGCAGATTCTGTAATTTATCCGCATTTTTCTGTACCAGCAAATAAATACTAAGCATCAGTATATAAAAAGACAAAGCACTGATTAGCAGTCCTACAGCCAATACTATACCGGAAACCACCTTCAAAAAGAAAGTCGTTTTTCCCGCATCCAGTTTATCGGATTCCACCTCATAACCTCTATCCTGAAAATATTTAGCAATAGCATCATCTGTAGGATTATAAACCTCTACAACAAGACGAACAGGCTCCGTGTTAGCACCAGGAGCAAATTTATTATTGCTCCATTTCATAAATTCTCCAGGAACCAAAATCGTATTCAGTCTGTTACTGAAACCAATAACACGTCCTTTCATTCTTTGTTCCAAACCGTTACCGCTCAACTTAATATCTAAATCCATCAAACCTATAACCCCCTCTGATAATTTGGGCAGCGAACGGCTCTGTGCAAAACCAAAATTATATATCGTCAGATAAGTGCGTGGCAAAATAATGGGAATCGTTGTATCACCATCCTTATAAGTCCAGTTCTTTGTATTTAAATCGACATAACGGTCTGGCACAGACTCAAAAAACATCTCTGTACTAAAAGCAGCCATCCCATCCATACCGATATTTGCTGCCACTTTATACAAAGTAGGTGTAAAGACTCCTACACTTTTACAGAAGTCCTGCTGTCTGATATCATTTATCTCATCTTCCGTAAACGAATTACTTTTTCCGGCCAACGAACTGACCATACTGATTCTTTTAGAAACAATCAGATAATCTTTTTTTATAAAGCTGTCACCTTGTGTAAACACTGGTATGACATCCATATAGAACTGTATACTCAACAGTACAATCAACATGCCAAACAGATTGGCTAAGAAAAAACCCGCCAACTGCGATACACTCACATGACGACGCAAAAGTTTCCAAACCAAATTCATAACCTGAAAATTTTATCGTAATCCAATGCCATATGCTTACCTATACTTGTTACAATAACTCCCGCGCCCTGAGCTTTAGCCTCTTCCATCATTATTTCTCCCATAATACGGCTATTCTCATCATCCAGATGACTGACCGGCTCATCAGCCAGCAAGAAATCAAAAGGTTGAGATAGAGCACGCATCATAGCCACACGCTGCTGCTGTCCAAAACTCATCCGACCTATCGGAGCATCCAGTTTATCCGCAATGCCCAATGCTTCAAACCAAGCCTCTATCTGCTTACGTTTTTTAAACCCTGTCAGATTATTCTTTATAACAACATTCTCATAAGCTGTCAACTCCGGAAACAAGCGTAACTCTTGAAACAACATACTAAGAGAATGCTTGCGAATCTCAACCCAGTCTGAAATCGTATTCTGCCGCACATTCTTACCGTCAAAACAAATCAACCCTTGATAATCATCACGGTATCCTATAATATAACTGCAAAGAGAGGATTTCCCCGTACCCGATTTTGCCTCAACCAAATAAACCTTACCTTTCTCAAAAGTAACTTCCTGATGCCATATGTCACTTGTGATATCATCACGTGTTGCAAAAACCTCCGGTAAGGTATTCTTCAACTCAATCGTATTCATTTCAATAATTCTTTAAACAGATTCTTATTATCTTTTGTTTTAAGAACAAACGCGATATGACGTGCGTCTTTTGAATGTACTACAAAAGAATCGAATACATCCAGCTTATCCGTCCAATCAGCATATCCGGCATGCAACCCGGACCATTTTTCCATTGCTGTTTTAAACGCACGCATATTCAGCCATACAAAATAACGACTGGAGCAAATGTCTTTCTCCCATGGTTTCAATACAGACGAAGACTTTTTAAACATGCTTCCTACAGATGCCTCTGATGACGTCATATAAAAACAGTCATTATTTACACCGAAAAAGAAAGTTTTACCTTGAAGGTCCATTCTGAAATCTGTCTTATCCAGTTTCTTTAAAGAAATACCGCCATAAACCGGCACAGACTGTGTCCAATAATCCGATCCGTCAAGAAACGACTGATCAGACAACTCAGCAAGCATTGTATATACAGGTTTATCAGACTGGGTTATGGAATCCAGTCTAAAAGCCACATCGCCTTTCATACTTCGAATAATCTGGTCTGCATCCAATCCGAAATTAAGTCCCAATAAGAAGGTTCTTACATCAGGATTTTTACGCAACAGATCCAACAGTCCCTTACCTTCAATATGCGTACTAGCCCATAGCAATGTCGTACTATCAACTTCTGATATAAAAGTACCCTCTATATCATCATTGATTACAGCCAATCCCTCATAATAACGGTCTATTTCCTTATTATCAGAACCAACTTCACAATTCATGGTCACCATTGTGGGTGTAAACTCAAAATCAGCAACCACTCTGATATCGCTCAACGTGGCATGCTCTGGTAAACCAGACTTGAATTTCACACTATATGTAGTTGGCAAGACATCTAATGTTGAAGCTAACGATACTGATGTACGACGCTCTTTTACTCCTTCATACAAAAGAGATTTCCGCCCGCTTTCATCCTCATCCTGATAAAAAAAGCGAAGCATATCCTGACGCAACATATTTAAATCAGAACCTACCGCCGGCCCCATTAATAAAAAAGCCTCATCATCAAAACCAATCAGCCAGCTGTCATGTAACACAACCCACTGATAACCCTGATGTTTTTCTATATTTCCACAATAACCTTTTTCATGGCTTTTTTCAAAAAAGGCCTTAAGTTTGTCTTTATCATCTACAGCCGCAAGCGCTCCCACATATTCTTTCGTTGTTACAAACGAATAAATATCTTTTGACCAGTCTATACCGATATCCGCATAACGCTCTGACAACAAACCTGTTTGTTTTAACGTAGTTTCGTCTAAATCGGCTTCTTTAATCAAACGTTCTACATTGATTACAGCCAACGCTTTTGACTGTCCCGGCAACACATTCAAATAATCATTTTTTGCAAAATTCAGGCAACACAACCATATCCCAATACCGCAAACAACGACAAGAACAATGTAAAGCCACTTCCTGTTTTTCATCGTTTCTTACTATTTAAATTTAATTTTTTACTTTTTATTTCGCATGTTTAAGGTTCATAAGATGTACAGCAACCAATGCCGCCGTTTCTGTCCGCAAACGACTTCTCCCCAGACTGACTGAACGGAAACCGTGTTTCAAAGCCTCTTTAACCTCCTCTATACTAAAATCACCTTCCGGACCAATCATAACAACAGCGTCGCATTTCGGTTCCAAGACATCCAGCAAAAAAGGTTTCCCTCCGTCCATCTTTTTTTCAGCCTCGCTTTTAACAATTTCCTCACCATTTATATCAGACTCATCATAACAATGAGCTATAAATTTCTGTCCTTTGAAATCATGCTTTATAAATTTACAGAAGTCCTCCATATCATTTAATATTGGTTTATAAACCTTATGACTTTGTTTCATGGCCGACACCAATATCTTATCAATACGTTCTGTCTTTATAACCTTACGCTCCGAATGACAACAATTTAAAAAACTCAGTTCATTAAAACCAATTTCAGTCGCTTTTTCTGCAAACCATTCCGTCCGATCATTATTCTTCGTCGGAGCCATAGCCAAATGTAGATGCCCGGTCCACTCCGAATCCTGTTGTTTATAATCAATCACACGAAACATACATTTTTTTGCAGACGCCGCTGTAATCTCACCTTCCATAAACAGACCACGTCCGTTTGTCAGATAAATATGCTCCCCTTCCGAAAGGCGTAAAACCCGCACGCAATGAGCAGCCTCATCTTCCGGAAGCATAAGATTATCAGGCGCCTCCGGCGCATAAAAATATCTAAATTCTTTCATTGTCTTCTTTTTATTTCATCACGCAACTGTGATGCCAATTCATAATTTTCCTCTTCTACCGCCCGTTTAAGCGCTTCCTTCAAAGCCTCAACATTTACAGAGTTAACTGGCATAGAATAAGAACCATCACCAATCTCACGCATGTACTGTTTGGCAAGCAGTTCCTCACTGATTGTTACCGGACTGCCAAACGTATATGCAAGAATCAAGCCATCCGCAGCCTTGCAATAACGCACCATACGATAAGAACTGTGTTCCCTGAACAGGATATGACAATACGTCACTCCTGCCTGTACAGCAGATATACGTACTTCCTCAACATCCATCTCAGACTGTGAAAATGCCGCATACATTATATCCGCGATATTTAACGGCATCCCTTTTATACGGGCGCCTTTCATTTTCATCATCAACTGAAAAGCATCGCTTCTTTCCATCAAGACCGGCATAATGCGCTGACCGTCTTTTTCACGCAGAATAGCCATATACGCGCCACCGTCCTGTGTACATTTTGATACGGAGACGACTATAAGTTCTTTTATTGCTTCATTCATCATACCGTTTCAATTTTACATTCGTTCTTTTCCTTAAAACACAATGCGAACAAAAGACCGACAGTCAATGCATAACAAGCAAAAATCATCCAGCTGTCAGCCCACCCGCTCATCACTACACGCGGCGAAGTGCCAGACGGCAGATTGTATACATGACTGTTAATTATAGCTTGAGCAGTCAGTGTTCCGATGGTTGTTCCCAAGCCGCTTGTCATCATGAGGAATAATCCTTGGGCACTGCTGCGCACGCTCACATCAGCTTCCTTATTGACAAACAAAGAGCCTGCAATATTGAAAAAATCGAAAGCCACACCATACATAAGCATTGACAAGACAAACAACCATACGCCGTTTCCAGGATTACCCACAGCAAAGAAAGCGAACCTAAGAGCCCAGGCGGAAATAGCTATCAGGATTACACGTTTAATACCAAAACGGTTCAAAAAATAAGGTATAAGCAAAATACAGAATGTTTCACTGAATTGAGATATGGATATTAAAATATTGGCATGACGTACCCCAAAAGCATCCGCAAACTCTGGCATTTTGCCGAATGAAAACAAATAAGGGCTGGCAAAACCATTCGTTATCTGCAAACAAATACCTACAAGAACAGAAAATACAAAAAACACAGCCATACGACGCTGACGGAACAGTGCAAAAGCACGCAAACCAAAAGCATCCGAAAAACTTCGTTTAGATGATGCACGATTTGTCGGACAGGACGGTAAAGTCAACGCGTAAGCTGATAAAAGCAAAGCGAGCATCCCGGCAAAAGAAAATTGCAAAGCAGAACGCTGAAGCCCCATAAGATCAACAGCCCACATGGCACAAATAAATCCGATTGTACCATACATTCTTACAGACGTGAAAGTCTTCACCGTATCCATACGAGCACCATCAAGAGCAGAATAAGCCACGGCATTGGCCAACGAAAGGGTTGGCATGAAAAAGACCACTCCCAATGTATAACACAAGAAAAAAATGCTTATTTCTACACTTTCCCCCATTAAAAGTCCGTAAAACCCGGTCAGAGTCATAAATATTCCGGCAAGGAAATGACACAGACTCAACAGACGCTGTGCCGGAATCCATCTGTCTGCAATAATCCCCATCAAAGCTGGCATACAAAGAGAGACAAACCCCTGTACTGAATAGAACCAGGCAATGTTGCGGGCATAACCGATAGAAGCGATATAACTCCCCATGGAAGTCAGATATGCCCCCCATACAGCGAACTCAAGGAAGTTCATGATTATCAGCCTTGTCTTTAAATTCATCATCTCATATAAGCAGGACCTGTTTCATCCCTTCATTATTTCAATGCAAATATAAAAAACTTTTCTGACTCTACACCTTTGACATTTTACTTTTGACGATAAAAACCTGACAGAACAAAAATAAAACCCGACAGACTGATAAAAGACAGCAAGGACTGATAACGGCAAAAAAACAACCAGTCAATGAAAATGTTATTGATGTCTTTAACCAACGTATAGGCATATATCTTTACATCATACAATCTAAAACAAAGTAACAGATTATGACTTCTTTAAAATCAGTCACCTTACAAAGAAATTGCACTTTTTCGGGATTTTGTAGCACAAATCATAAAAAAAGCACCTGAATCAGCTTATTTTTTATATTTTCTCATTAACATCTTGAGATTTTTCCAAAAGTCACAAAGCCAGAAAAATCATCTTATTTTCCAATACATTTAAAGAATTACAAACACTTATCCATACTTTTGCAATTTTAAGCTACAATTATGCAACTTAATGTCACTTTCATCAAAGCCATTTTGGGGGATTTTCCAAACTATCTTCATCCTGCCTCATTAAAAACACAATTTTTGGAGAGCGTTTTCACAAAACAATCATCATCAATACCTGTTTTTGCAGATTTTCAAGTAAAAAAGAATCAGAAAAACATATTTCCTTTCCTATTTCTATCCTGCATTTGATTTTTACCCGAGACAAATATGTCAACATAAATTACCGTTAGGCTCAATTGTGGCCGATACCATTAAAATTACATACGGTTACGAAAAATTCCGTAACCGTATCAAAAATTGTTTCTGTACGGTTATGAAGCAAGCCGTAACCGTGCAGAAAAAAATTCGTAACCGTATGGAATGAAATTCATAACCGTACACAAAAAAATCAAAACCGTCCCCACTTTAAACCAACCAAACACCAAACCGAAAAAAAACGAAGAGAACTCGAAATCCACAATTACATAACAGATTAACAGTCAATAATTTACAAAACAATCTATACATCTGTCATTGATAACAGAATTCATAAACGGTTATAAAACCAAAATTTTTTTATTTTTTTAGGCAATAATACATCACCATACATCAAGTTTACAACCGTAAAAATAAAATCAAACCTTTGTTACAAATCCCACCCGACAGGCAGCATCAAGGTAGAAACCGTTTATTCTTCTTTTCCTTAAAAAAAGAAGACTTCAAGCCACATAAAGCAGAGATTACACATATCTTTACAATACGAATTCTCCATTACAGCAAAAACATTGATTATCTTTACAGCTTATCTTTTTCATGGATTAACCACTTTGCTTACCCTGTTTATAAACATTCATAATATGAATAAAAAACCATTGAGCCCTGCCGGTTAATATCTATCTTTCTATTTAGATATCATACAAAACAGAGTTCAACGGTATAAAAAAAAAGAAGGTTGTCATCTCGACAACCAATCTTTTATTAACCTTAAATCTAATACCATGAAAAACACGATACAAAGGTACGGTTTTTATTTTATACTGCAAGGATTTTAACTACAAAATTATGTTTTTTAACATAATTCACACCTTTTTATTCTACGTAAAGTACCAAACCCTTCAAATATTCTCCTTCAGGATGATAAATATTAATAGGATGATCTGCCGGCTGGTGAAGTTGATGCAAAATACGAACACGACGACCGCTCTGAGCCGCAGCCGTAAAAACAGCCATCCGGAAATGTTCCTTACTTACTACTTGCGAACAACTAAAGGTAAATAAGATACCACCATGTTTGATTTTCTCGAAAGCCTTAGCATTTAATCTTGTATATCCCTTAAGAGCTTGACGCAAAGCCTCTTTATGTTTTGCGAAAGCAGGAGGATCAAGAATTATCAAATCATAATCACCTCCCATGGCATCAAGATATTTAAAGGCATCCTCAGCATAAGCCTTATGACGTTCATCGCCGGGAAAATTCAACTCGATGTTTCTATTTGTCAAATCTATGGCTTTGGCTGAACTGTCTACAGAATGTACCAGTTTAGCTCCGCCTCTCATGGCATATACACTAAAGCCACCGGTATAGCAGAACATGTTTAATACGGCCCGACCTTTTGCATAATGCTCCAACAAGGCTCTGTTTTCCCGTTGATCAACAAAAAAACCTGTCTTTTGTCCCTTAAGCCAGTCTATATAAAATTTAAGACCGTTTTCCTCTGCTATATTAACCTGACTGCCACCAATTATAAATCCGTTTTCCTGTCCGAGATCGGCCTTGAAAGGCAATGTTGTCTCACTTTTATAATATACATTCTCAATAGCTCCTCCTGACATATCAACAACAGCCCGAGCCACATCCATTCTGTTTACGTGCATACCCACGCTATGGGCTTGCATCACCGCTGTTTTACCATAAACATCTATAATCAGTCCGGGAAGGAAATCTCCCTCGCCATGAATCAAACGATAGGTATCATTGTCTTCGCGTCCGGCAACACCTATCGCACGACGTAATTCGTAAGCAATCTTAATACGCTTTCTCCAGAATCCGGCATCTATCGGTTCGTCTTCAAAACTCATCACTCTGACAGCTATTGAACCAATCTGCCATTGTCCGACCGCGATAAACTGCCCTTCGGATGTAAGGACACGTACCACTTCACCTTCTTCCGGCTCTCCTTCAATCTTTTGCACCGCGCCCGAAAATATCCAGGGATGAAAACGTTTAAGACTCTCTTCTTTTCCTCTCTTCAGATATAAATTCTTATACATATTGCAATATAAAATAAAATTAAAGTTATAACATCTTGTCAGGATTCAGTAACCACAGTCTCCTCGGGCACAATCTGCAATTCATAATCGTTTGTGCGCTTCAACAGCTCTAATTCTCTGAAAATTTTCACACAGGCCCAAGCATCAGTAGCCGCATATCTTTGTTGATTCTCAGTCAGGGCATCAGCCTCCCAATTTGTCAGTTGTTGTCCCTTAGATATTTTCTGGCCGAAAAAATTAGCATACAATTTCTGCAAACTTTTATCTTCAATACCGATGCTTCTGACAGCCTCCTGCAACTCAACAAAAGCCTGAGGCTCAAAATCGCCCCGCCTACGCAACGATGCTATATCATCATGCAAAGACAAACCGACCTTAACAACCGAAGGCTCTTCCAGAAGCTGAATCACAGCTGGCGGCAATCCCATCCTGTTTAACCGGAACAGGAAACAAGTGTCGTCTGTTGAAATCTGTAACAATGCGACCTTATTAGTCTGTCCTTTACGAAAAGACGGACGGGTTTCTGTATCAATACCCAACACCGGAAACCCTTTAAGATAAGCTACTGCTCGTTGCGCCTCAGATTCTGACTGCAAGACAAAAATACGGCCTTCAAACAATACGCGAGGCAATGTCTGGATATCTTTCTTATCTATTTTATTATAAAGTACTCTCATATCCCCCCCTTCAACAATTCAACATCTACTCCAGCTCGTCTAAATTATCGTTCTCTTCTTCATCATGACTTAACGGCGCATATTTAACACGATGCAACGCACGCATCACATTAACTAATGTTTGTCCCCAATACAATTCAAACTGCTCAACTACAGCCGCTATAGCCTCAATCATATTTGCTTCCAGGCCAAGACGATATGTTTCAACAAAGTTTTTTACAGACTGATAAATATCAGCAAGATCCTCTGATATATTTTTAACCACAGACTCATCACTAAATCGCACTTCATCATTGGCTAAATCAAGATAATCGTCATGTTCCTCCATCACAGAAGATAATGTCAACCGAATAAACTCATAATCGTGCTCAGTCACAAAATCCTCTGGAAAGAAGTCCTCTTCTCCTTCTATTTTTTCAAGCAAAGATGCTTTTAAATACAGCAACGGCAAAAGTTTAAGTACAGTACTGACAAAATCACGGCGTTTACGCCCTTCAGACTGCTCAATATAGGCACAAAATTCAGCAGCAACAGTTACAAATTCCACTGTATTGCGTAAATACACAATCCCATTTGATTCTTTATTATCGCTCATAGAAAACATGTCATTTTATAAAAGTTACAAAGCTACAAAAAATTATGCAAAAAAATAGAAACTTTGATGTTTTTCATTTACTTTTGTAGTTGATTTAAGAGTATAAGAAAATAATGATAAAAAAAGATACTACCGTACAAACAACCAAATTAGGCAATCCAATAGCAAGCTCCAAAAATAAAAAAAACACAAAGAACAACCGGAGTAAAACCGGAACTTCAACAGAAGAAAAGGCATTCAGCCGGATGGAAACTGTACGCTTCTTTTCCGGTCTGTTACTTCTTGTTGTATCACTTATTGCCCTGCTTGCTTATACATCATATATTTTCACAGGAGCCGAAGACCAATGTCTTTTGGAACAAGGAGCCTCTGAAGGATTTATGAATTACGCAGGTGCTTTAGGCGCATATTGCGCTGATTATTTTTTCAGCCATGGCTTTGGCTTTGCGACAATTTTTGCGACAGTTTTCATGATTGTTGCCGCCATGCAATTAACCGGAGCATACAAGGTAAAGCTGTGGAAATGGTTCTTACACTGCGCATTTCTTACGGTATGGTTTTCGGTAGCAGGTTCTTTCTTTTTACAAAACATATTTGAGAATTTACCCAACTGGAACTTTATCAATCCCGGCGGCGGACACGGGCAGTTTATCTGTGCATGGCTGAACAGCAGCATCGGATCCATCGGCACTTTTATCCTTTTGGTTTTCATCGCCATAAGCTATCTGGCCTACCTTAGCAACAGGACCGTAAAATGGATTCGCAGACTACTCAACCCTGTAGATTATATAAAATCACGTCAAAGCAACAATACAGACGGACTTACAGAAGAGGATACTGAAGAAATTGATGACAATAACATCGGTAATGACAACTACATCCCCGAAAAAAACGAAGAGGAAATTGCCACCTCCCTTTCTGAAAACACGATAGAAACAATTCCAGAAGTGACATCCCACACCATAGACTTTGATCTTTCACATGATATAAAAGATGAAGAGAAGAATGCTCCAATAAAACAATCACCGACAACAAAAAGCGACAACAAAGATAATGTCAATTTAGATATTGTTCCGACAATTAAAGAAGAAGTTGCAGACAAGAACAGTCAGGGAGCTCTTGAACCGTACGACCCGAAACTGGACTTAGAAAACTATCATTATCCCACACTGGACCTTTTGGATAAGCGCCCAGACGACAATATCCCCATAGACATGGAGGAGCAGAACAAAAATAAAGATCAGATTATTGAAGTTCTACAAAATTTTGGTGTAGGCATCTCATCCATAAAAGCCACAGTGGGTCCTACCATTACACTTTACGAGATTACGCCGGCAAAAGGTGTCCGTATCTCTAGAATCAGAAACCTTGAAGACGATATTGCTTTGAGTCTAAGTGCCTTAGGTATACGTATCATTGCGCCGATACCCGGTAAAGGAACAATTGGTATCGAAGTACCAAATGCCAAGCCACGTATCGTGTCAATGGAGAGCATACTTAACAGCCGTAAATTTCAAGAATCCGAATACGAGCTGCCCATCGCATTAGGAAAGACCATCACCAACGAAGTCTTTATGGTAGATTTGGCTAAAATGCCTCACCTGCTTGTGGCCGGTGCCACAGGCCAAGGTAAATCTGTTGGATTAAACGCAATTATCACATCCTTATTATATAAGAAACATCCCGCAGAACTGAAATTTGTAATGGTCGACCCTAAAAAGGTTGAGTTCAGTATCTACGCCCCTATTGAAAATCATTTTCTGGCGAGAGTCGCAGATGAGAACTGCGAACCTATCATTACGGATGTAAACAAAGTGGTTCAGACATTGAAAAGCTTATGCTGCGAAATGGATACCCGCTATGATTTATTAAAGAAAGCCAAAGCCAGAAATATTAAAGAATACAATGCAAAATTCAAGAACCGCCAGCTCAACCCCGAAAACGGCCACCGTTTTATGCCATATATAGTAGTCGTAATTGATGAGTTTGGCGATCTTATCATGACTGCCGGGAAAGAGGTGGAATTACCTATTGCCCGCATTGCCCAACTGGCACGTGCTGTCGGCATTCACATGATTATCGCGACACAACGTCCAACAACTAATATCATCACCGGTACCATTAAAGCCAACTTCCCGGCCCGTATGGCCTTTAAGGTCAGTGCGATGATTGACTCCCGTACAATTCTCGATCGGCCTGGAGCCAATCAGTTAATCGGACGCGGCGATATGCTCTTCCTTAGCGGAAGCGAACCCGTACGTGTACAATGCGCCTTTGTGGACACTCCTGAAGTGGAAAGAATAGCATCATACATTGCCCGTCAGCAAAGTTACCTTGGTCCATTCGAATTACCTAAAGTAGAAATGGAAGGTGACGAAGGAGGAGGCCTCGGCGATGTAGACATGACACATCTTGACCCTCTTTTTGAAGAAGCCGCACATATGATTGTCGCCACACAACAAGGATCTACATCAATGATACAACGAAAATTCTCGATTGGCTACAACCGTGCAGGCCGGTTAATGGACCAAATGGAACGTGCCGGCATTGTAGGCGCAGCACAAGGCAGTAAACCACGCGAAGTCCTTTGTGTTGACGAAACAGATCTGGAAATGAAACTTAGTAATATGCGATAAACCATTTTATAAAAAAATCATGAAAAAAATTCTTGGATTGATTTGTGCCGTTCTGATAGGTATCATGCCTGTAACTGCACAAAAAAGCGCAAAAAATGTTTTAGACGCTACCGCAAATGCTTTTACCAAAGGTGGCGGTATTGAAGCTACATTTAAAGCTGATCAGTTTAACAAAAACAATCAGGTTAAAGGCAGCGTATCCGGTGTTATGCACATAAAAGGCAATAAATTCCAAATGACCACTCCCGACATGATTACATGGTACAATGGAAAAACACAATGGAGTTATATCAAAAACAATGAAGAGGTAAATATCAGTACTCCTACTCTTGAAGAACAACAAAGTATGAACCCATACGCATTTGTATATCTTTACAAGAAAGGATATAAATACAGCATGAAAGAAACCAGCTTACGAGGAAAGTCATGCTACGAAGTTACTCTTCAAGCCAAAAACGCCCAAAACAGTCTGCGTACAGTCATTATAGACATAGAAAAGAATAATTATGCGCCATTATGCATCCGACTACAACAAAAGGATTTAACATGGACCAGAATTACAGTACAGCGGTATTCAACAAACCGTTCATACAAAGATTCGGACTTTGAATTCAATCATAACGATTTCCCTAAAGCTGAAATCATAGATTTACGATAACAACATATTAAATTAATATCATAAATTTTATCTCACTATGGAACATATCAGATGTTTAATTATTGGTTCCGGACCAGCCGGATATACTGCAGCCATTTATGCCGGCCGTGCAAACCTCAACCCTGTATTATATGAAGGTATTCAACCTGGCGGACAACTTACTACTACAACAGAAGTTGAAAACTTTCCCGGATATCCTGAAGGTATCAGCGGACCAGAATTAATGGACGACCTCCGCAAACAAGCCGAACGCTTTGGCGCAGATATGCGTAGCGCCATTGCCGTAAAAACAGATCTTAGTAAAGCACCATACAAAATCTCATTTGATAATGGTGATGAAATTGAAGCCGACACTCTAATTATAGCAACCGGCGCAACAGCTAAATACCTCGGTTTGGAAGACGAGAAACGCTATGCCGGTATGGGTGTAAGTGCCTGTGCAACTTGTGACGGCTTTTTCTATCGGAAAAAAACTGTAGCCGTTGTCGGCGGAGGAGACACAGCCTGTGAAGAAGCAACTTATTTAGCAGGCTTGGCCAATAAGGTATACCTCATTGTACGTAAACCATTCTTACGCGCATCTAAAATCATGCAGGAACGCGTAATGGAGAATCCTAAAATAGAAGTACTCTTCGAGCACAATACAGTCGGTCTATTTGGCGAAAACGGAGTTGAAGGCGCTCATCTGGTAAAACGCTTGGGCGAACCGGATGAAGAACGTTACGACATTGCCATTGACGGCTTCTTCCTGGCAATCGGCCACAAGCCAAACTCAGACATTTTCAAGCCATGGGTAAAAACTGACGAAACGGGCTATATCATTACAGAAGGAAACTCTCCACGTACAGGCGTTCCAGGCGTATTTGCAGCAGGCGATGTAGCAGACCCACATTACCGTCAGGCTATTACAGCAGCCGGAAGTGGTTGTAAAGCAGCCATCGAAGCAGAGCGTTATCTCGCCGAACATAAGCTTTAATTATATCAAAGGTATTTCCCTTATCATACAGACACTGAGCAAATCAAAAGATAAGAAGACTGCAGATGTGTTCTCAAGACAAGAAAGGAATGACCTGCATAAAAAATCAAAGTAAAAAAGAGCTGCAATATTTGGATAGAAGACAAAAAATCAGTAATTTTGCAGCCGATTTAGTCCTTTGAGGCTCGGTAAAGTGTTTCCACGATGGAAACCGCCTCTTGGAAAAACCCGTTTAATTATAATAAAATGTACGCAATTGTAGAAATTAACGGTCAGCAGTTCAAGGCAGAAGAAGGCAAAAAACTGTTTGTACACCACATCCAGAATGCTGAAGCTAACCAGGCTGTTGAATTTGAAAAAGTGTTGTTAGTAGACAACGAAGGTAACATCACCGTAGGTGCACCTACAGTAGAAGGAGCAAAGGTAGTTTGCGAAGTTGTTTCTCCGCTTGTAAAAGGTGACAAGGTTTTGGTATTCCACAAAAAGAGAAGAAAAGGTTTCCGTAAACTGAATGGCCACCGCCAGCAGTTCACTGAGTTAACCATCAAACAAGTTATTGCTTAATCATTTAAACGTAGAAGAAAATGGCACATAAAAAAGGTGTTGGTAGTTCTAAGAACGGCCGTGAGTCAGCAGCTCAAAGATTAGGCGTAAAAATTTTCGGTGGCCAGAACTGTATTGCAGGCAACGTTATTGTTCGTCAGCGCGGTACTGTTCACTACCCAGGCAAGAATGTAGGCATGGGCAAAGACCATACGCTTTACGCATTGGTAGACGGTGTAGTAAACTTCAAGAAGTGTAATTACAGAGGCCGTCAAGACAGAAGCGTTGTTTCTGTCGAAGTTAAAGCAGAAGCTTAATAACGAGTTTATTCGAGCATCATAAAAAGCCGTCTCAATGATTATTGAGACGGCTTTTTTAATATATCTTTCCTACTACATATACATCTTTCTCCACGTTATTTCTTAAAGAATAGTAGAACAATTTAAAGAAGAACTATATAAAAAAAAACAAAAGTCTACATAAAAAACAACGTACCATCAGGCGTTTAAATAGCCTGATGGTACGTTGCTATATGACGTAAACAAAAACGTCAATTTTTTAAAAAGGCCTGGCTCAATTACTACTGAGCCGGTGCTTCCGTTGCTGCCGGAGCTGCAGCATTTGATGAAGCAGGCTGAGCTGCACCGTTCGCATTATTGGTCGCAGCCGGTTGTTGTGCGGCTCCAAATCCTGGCAGATTACCTGCGTTTGAAGCTTTCTGTTCCATTGCCGGTTTAAGCACTACAGACTGACCATCTGAAGCTTTTGGTACAAAATAAACTGCACAAATGCTCAATACTACAATGAAAGCAGCCAACCCCCATGTCATCTTCTCTATTACGTCGGTCGTTTTACGAACGCCCAAAATCTGGTTAGAATTTGAGAAGCTTGACGCCAAACCACCGCCTTTTGACTCCTGAATGAGCACAATCAGACACATCAAAATGGCCGCAATGAGAATTAAGATAATTAACAAAGTGTACATTTTACGAATTTTTATATTTATTATTTATAATCAATTTCTCCAAAAAACGAATTTGGTCTGCAAAGTAACGATTTTTTTTTGGATATTTCAAACTTAATTTGCGGATAATTTCAAGAGCTTTTGTATATTTCTCTTGTTTTATGTATATTTTAGCTAAAGTTAGGGTAAAATACTCCTCTTCACTGTTATCCGCAGCATCTAAACGCACCATTCCTTCTGTCTCATTAGAATCAGACAAAACAATACGTCTGTCACCTTGACCAATAAAATTATCTATCAGATCTTGATGTTGCATACGCGGAGCTATGTCAGCTGAATCATTTTCAGAAGTATTTTGCATCAAATAAGCGATATAATCCGTAGATGCATCAACCTGCACCTGACGACGTGGCTTTTCTTTAGGCAAGTTAGACAGAAAACTATCTATTAAAGAACCAGTTCTGTCTGCCACGTCTTCGTTTTCAAACTTCGCAACTTGTGCTTTATGAGACGACAACCGGTAATTATCCCCTTCTATCAACATAAAAAGAGCCTTACGGTCTGCAATATAAATTGCAGCACGCCTTAATTCCTTATCAAAAGCCGGATCATGCAACTGATACAGATTACGTAAATAAAGCAATCTGGCCGGCTGAAAATAAGGATAACGATCCACAATACGACGCAATGCATTAAGAGACATTTCGTCCATTGTTTCAGGATGACTGATATATTCGGTCAAATTCATGATTTACCAATTAGCAACTGTTGCGTTGAAGATTTGATCTACAATATCCTTAACCATCTGAGTAACCAACTCTTCTTGTACAGCAGTCAACTGTTGTGAAGAATCGTACTGGGAAGTAGCAGAGAATTTTTGTTCAAAATCCTCATTATGATTTGTATTGTTGACAAAACGCACATTAACAGTCATCTTTAATTGCGTCTGAGATGAATAACCATCTGCAGAAATACCTTTGTTAAATTGACTATATTCCGTAATTTCTCCGGAAATCTGTAAATCTCCATTGCGGTTAACCTGCTGCAATTTTGTCTGTCGGGCATAAACATCAGTCAACTGATTGTTAAAAATAGCCTGCATTGGTGCCCAGACATAAGCCGAACGTATTGGGAACTGCGCAATCTGAATAGTCTTAACCTTTGTATAATCAATAGATGCTCCGTTAAACTTATATGTAATGGTACAGGAGACCAGCAAGAGTACTGCAATCAATGCACCCGCCCGCCAAAATATTTTATGTGTTTTCTTTATCGAGTCCATATTCTTTTATTTTTCTATAAAGAGTACGTTCAGATATATTTAAATCCTTTGCCGCGTTTTTACGTTTACCATGATTCTTTTCCAAAGCCTTGACTATCATCTGACGTTCCCAATCATCTAGCGAAAGTGATTCTTCGACATATTCTTCCGGAGTCTGAAAATCCTCATCAGCCTTAACCACATGCTGAGCCGGAGTTGCATATCCTGCCGCATCATGTGGATAATACGTTACAGGCGTTGGTGTCGTGTTTGTTGTAAGAGGAGCTGGTGAAACTGCTGTTGATGAGCTTCCAACATCCATTCCACGCCGCTCGTGAACCAACTTCTTAAGTTCCGTTACATCATTACGCAAATCAAATAATATTTTATATAAAATCTCTCTTTCATTCTCAAAGCTATGCGTTTCTGCCTGGTGAGGTTTTACAGGCACTATATCTCTCGATATAGGATTATCCGGTATATACTCACTTAATATCTCACGTGTTATTGTACGTTCCGGAGATAAAATAGAAATCTGCTCTGTTACATTTTTAAGCTGACGTATATTGCCCGGCCACGGATACTGCCTCAACATTTGCTGCGCATCTTCTGTAAGTTCTACTGGCCCCGGCATATTATATTTTTCAGCCGTATCTATTGCAAATTTTTTAAAGAGCAAAAGCACATCATCACCACGCTCACGCAAGGCTGGCATCTTTATAGGGATTGTATTCAAACGATAAAATAAATCTTCACGAAACCTTCCGCTTTTAATCGCTTCTGCCATATTGACATTGGTGGCCGCTACAATTCTGACATCAGTCTTACGCACATCACTGGAACCGACACGTATATACTCTCCAGATTCCAACACTCGTAATAAACGAGCCTGGGTAGCCAAAGGCAACTCACCGACTTCATCCAGAAACAAAGTACCTCCATTCGCTGCTCCAAAATATCCTTCTCGCTCACCTATAGCTCCGGTAAAAGCCCCCTTCTCATGTCCGAACAACTCTGAATCAATTGTTCCTTCCGGAATAGAGCCACAGTTTACAGCAAAATACTTTTTACTTTTTCGCAAACTGTTATCATGAATAATACGTGGTATAATTTCTTTTCCCACTCCGCTTTCACCGGTAATTAATACCGATAAATCTGTTTTAGCTACCTGTATGGCTATATCCAAGGCGCGGTTTAAGCCGTCGGAATTTCCGACGACACCATATCTCATCTTCAGTGTCTGTACTTCTGGTCTATTCATCTCAATATCCCCTGCTTGCTGACAAAGTTAAGGAAAAACGCCGTAATATGCGAATAAAAATCGAAATAATAACTACATCTAGGTTGCAGTTTTACCCATCGGTTTCTTATTACCAAACTTTATCAACAACAACCCAATGGCTATCCAAATCAATTCACGCACACGTGTAATCAAACCAGTATACACGCCATAAGCACCCGCCAAGGACAAGCCACCAACAGCTAGTGCAAATCCGCCTTCACGTGCTCCCATACTCATTGGAACAAAAAAGAAAAGGTTTGAAAAAAGAGAAGTGAAAGCCTGTATAAGCACACAATTCCAAAAGGATACATGATCTGTCAAAATCAATAATATAAACTGGACTTCCAGACACCCTATTATACGAGCCCCAAACTCCAGTCCCAAAGACAAATAAAACGTCGATTTACGACGAGCATGTAATTCCGCAATTTGTGAATCTACTTTTCTGATCCCCTCCTCACGAGTCTCTACAAATGTCTTCAAACGTTTACCTAGCAACGGCATATGAGACAATGCGCGTAAGGTTTTCATTGCCAGTCCCTGTTTATATCCTTTCATAAAGAAATAGATACCTGCCGCACAAAATATCGCGCAAACGACTATAAATACGGCCATTCCCGGGGGCATAGACGCGCCATACATAATTAAATAAAGCACAATAGAAAAGC
>CAJMNM010000038.1 GCA_905214795.1 uncultured bacterium | reverse complement strand
ACCCTTGCTATTGGCTGTATGATTCCCGCTATTAGGGCTCATTGGGGACTTGCACACGTTAGCTAATACTCAGCCGAGCATACTACAAGAAGCCCGCCATTGACGTGAATTTTGTCAATGACGGGCAACTGTCTATTTTCTAATTTTATTTCGAACTCACGTTAACTTACTTTATCTTTCCATATCTAAAAAATAATTCAACAGATAATGATATTTTATCTTATTTAATATCCAATAGACTCATTCTTGTTTACAGGAACCGGGATTTCCATGTTCTTTCCGTCCCGGATAATCCTAAACAGAATACTGTCCCCTTGATACAATGTTTCTTTTTGTTCCGGTGTGAGATCCTTCCATAAGATTCCATTTGCAGAAATAATTTCATCGCCTACACGTAAACCCGCTGTATAGTAGTTGTTCTCCTTGTTGTCGACAATGGTCTCAACAATGAAACGTTGTTGCTTGGTTATAATTTCCATATTGAATCCCACTTTATAGCGTCTTGCATGCTTGTCTATGATTCTTTCAAAATTCGGAATAGGCTTCAATCCCATCACCTTCCTCTGAAAATCAAAATACACATTAAAATGCTTCAAAAAATTCAGTCCTATAAGGTAACGACTGGATACATTGGATTTATGGTCATGCGTCGTCACACGGAACGAATCATCCTCATACTCTCCCAGACTTACTTTTACCTCATGATTTCTTGTGTACAGTCCGTTATAAGGTGTAGCAATCCATACCGCATCTTTCTTGTTGTCAAAAAATGCAAGTTCGGAAGCTTCAGATGTAAGAATAATATCCTCCCACGCACCGGTATCAACAAAGAAATCGCGGTATATCGTCACCGTATCTCCGTCAGACGTTTGTACTTTCAGCGGAAGATTAACATGGATTGTCATACCTACTGCCGGATAAGTGACCACATTCATCGGAAATACCATATATCCTTTTGGCATCTCAAAGCTGTCCGCCTCTTCTATGGTTATGTAGTTGTTCTCGAAATTGAGTCCCCAAACCTTTGTACTGTCCGCACTGGGAATGCCCGTAATTCCATCCGCATCGTTTACATTAGAAAGTTTACGATAGTTACCAATGGTCCAATAACCAAAATGCATGGGACTCTCGCCCAACTTTAACTTAAAGAATTCAAATTCAGGAATAAAATACAACGCAGCTTTTCTAACAGAAGCAGGATTCCAGGCAGAACCGATTCCGTATTCTCGTGACGGTATGTCTTTGGGTGTTAATGAAGGATATTGGTAAACCAATGTAGAGTCTAAAGTTGGAATTCCGCAACCTGTGTCAAAAACTAATTTAGCAGGAATGCTGTCCTGTAATGTAACGGGTATTAAAAGTTTGGGAGCCTCTTCACCAAATTCAAAGGTCACATATTTCCCATTCACTTTATCAGCAGTGTCACAACTGCTCTGCGACACTGCCAATAGAAAAGTGAGTAGATATGCGCCCATTATTTTATTAATATATCTGGAACACATATGTTTCGATTAAAGATTAAACTTACACAAGACAATCTACTATAGATTATCATTTTGTCACAACCAACAGGTAGGTTGGGTTGACGGGCAGAGTGTTGATTGTTTATCGCAAAAACAATCTTTCTGTGGTGGAGGTGTGCACAAAAATCCTTGTGTCGTTTGATCATACCCTTGTGAATTCTCACCTGAATAGCCGTACGAGGTAAGGCCGCTCGCGTTATTTACAGCATCATTTGACGCAGTAGAAGAGCCACCACTGTTTGCATACAGGCATCCGCAGGTGCAATTTCCTGGTGTGCCACCACCCAGTAACCTGCACATCTCACTTTCTTCAAGACGAGTTCTTGAAATTTCATTCAATTTTAATTTCTTTAATTTCATGGCCTAAAAATTTAAATGTTATAATCTAACGTGAGTTCGAAATAAGAACAAATATATTTTACTGACACTTAGCAACATAGCGATAAAAGTATTAAATTTATAGTGTTGAATAATAATAAATAAAAGATATATGTTTTCACTTATCGCTCGTCTATCCCTTATGACGGATGCAAAGTGAGCAGTAGCAATAGTCTTAGTCTGGATAACGAAGTTCAGTATGACCTTTTAGCATATAGGAGTCCTAAATTGCAATATCCCTTAAGAAAAACGGAACCGACCTCAAAATGCTTTTGGACCGGTTTCATTGATTAAATATTATCACGTAGTTTTGGCAGTTGATCCGAGGTTAGCAGTGTATAGACATAACGGGTGATATAATTTACAGCACGCTCCATACTTTCCATATCAAGACTTTCGGGTGTATCGTTCACGGTGTGTAAAGTAGAGCCATCCGTAGTGACAAAGAACGAGACGGGAATCATCTTCGAGGAGAAGGCAAAATGATCCGAGCCTACCGAAAACTTTTTTGACAACTCTATATGAAGCGAGTCTGAATTAACTGTAGCATCCACGACACTACTCAATGGCGATAACATCTCTCCTTGCAAGAGAAGTGTATCACCACGCATACGTCCAAGCATCTCAAGATTTACCATATGTCCCACCACAACCATACTGTCGCGCAACATACGTTCCAAATGTCGCGATCCGATTAATCCCATTTCTTCGGCACCGAAGAGTGCAATAACGAGATCATGCTTGAAATCGTCGGCATATGGTTGCAGACAACGAGCTATCTCTACCACTGCAGCCGAACCCGAAGCGTTATCGTTGGCACCGTACAACATATCTCCTGCAGCATGTCTTATGCCTTTATTAGCTTTGAAGAGTCCTAAATGGTCGTAATGTGCTCCGAGTATCACTTTCTCTGCATCGGGATAGCGGCTCTGTATAGTCATCACTACATTAAACGAACTGTCGTACCACTCACCAGCCAACACTCTCTCCATACCATTACGTTTAGCTGCACCATCAATGCTGAACGGCACCAAAGCCTCATTCCACAGAGGTACACAACCAATAGTATTCAACTCAGTTGCTAGAAAATGTGCTGCACGCAAATCATTGCCACTACCAGCACGGCGACCTCCCAAAGAGTCGGAGCAAAGCGTTTCAATTATAGCATATAATACATTGGGATCACACTTCATTGAGGGTGGTGTCGAACGACTGCATCCCATAGGCACAACTATCCAGAGAACGGTCAACACCGCTGGAACGACAAGCGAACTACATAAGTTTCGCAAAATTTTAAAAGTATTCATATCCGATTTGTTTTTACATTTTTAATTCCTAATTGCATTCTGTACAGGCAAAAACGGGAACTGCATGCGACAAACTACAGGGCAACAGAAAGAAGTTTGTAAAAAAACGGATACTGAAACGTCAGTGTTGGCGTAACATAGTTACCTTACCGTTACGGATTACGCATTGTAGATTGGCGAGTATTATGCGACCTTGATATACTTCGCTCTCATCATCAAGTACAACGCGAAGCGTGTCGCCAACGATTGACATATCCTTAGGCATAACATTCAAATCAATATGATTCAGTGTACGCCACGCATTTTGAACGTAGAGCATTCCCTCTGACGCTTTGCGTCCATAGAGTTCCACTACATGTATGTCATTATCTGATATTCGTCGTATGAGTGGTATCATATCATCGACATATCTCTTTGCACGCACGCTGTTCATTGTGAATGAAAGCGCTGGTAACAGTACGAAGACAGCTACGACTGCCAATGCGAATTTATTGCTTGTTCTGTGTGTCATTATTATTATCGTTTTTAATATTTTTATCATATGCCCGTTCCACCTCCTGCATACCAATCCCCAGAAGTTCCATCTGTTCAACGAATGCAGGCAGCGTTTCCGAGTAGAACTCCTTTCGGCGACGTGCTACGATCATATCACGAGCATCCTCTGCAACGAAGAAACCTACACCACGCACGCTGCGTACTGAACCGTCGAAGAGCATACGCTCATAAGTACGCACTACTGTATTGGCATTTACACCAAACAGTACGCTCAACTCGCGTACAGAGGGTAACTGCATATCAGCACTCCACTCTCCACGCAGAATATGATCCTCAATCCAGTCCTTGATCTGTAGGAATACGGGTTTGTTGTCTGAAAAATTCACTTTATATCTCCCTCTCTTTGAATTTAAGATAAGACAACACATACACCGCCAACGGCAGTGCTGCGTACCATACATAACATATCACATATCCAGTCATGCGTGAGCACCACGACATCGGCATCCACAATTCCACTGGAAAGCCACTCCCAATAGGGAAGGCACGCTCTATGTCTACCCATATGAATGGATAGAGTATCGCACGCTCCGACAACCATGGAAACGTCAGCACCATAGCTAACGCTGCTATAACTGTTGCCGTTGCTACCGTAGGACGAAGCCCTGACCGCACAAGCATAGCCACCGAATTAAACCACACAACAAGATAGATAATACAAGGTATATAATTGAGCGGCTCGCCAGTAGCAATGATAATATCCCATAGCGAACCTGTATCTCCAAAAATATCCGTCAGCATGGGTCGTACATGCACCATATACTTGATCGCCAATGTGTCTATACCCCATATCAACACCAATGTCGCCAATGGGAATATAACTATTGTACGTAGCAACTCCCACGCATACTTTGCCTTGCGGCACGTTGGTAACAGTAATGTTGCATAGCAACGATGTATATTGCTATATCCATGGAATGCAGTAAATAGAGTATAGACTGCTGTTGCTATAATCCACCACAAGATAATTCCGTTCCTCAAATTACTCAACTGCATCACGATGCGCGATTCCGATACCGTCCTAATGTCAGAAACATTTCCTGCATACAGTATTGCTGACACGGCAGCCACAATCAACAGACAAAGCGTCTCACGCAACCAATTTTCACGCCAATGGCGAACCGCCAAAGATATAATGTCTCTCAACATGTTTCCTCCTTTCCTGCAAAGTTTTCTGCGATAAATGAACGTACACACTCACTTTCTTGTATTGCATGATAGAGCGATTCGATATCCACGTCTGTATATTTGCCGTTATTATTGAGGCTTATCGACCGTAGGCCATCGGAATAAAGGGCATCCGTAGCCAAGATACCTCCAAAATTCAATTTTTCGGAAATCTTATCGAAAGTAGCATTTAAGGCGATACCGCCGTCGCGTACCAGCACTATAGCTGATAGCAGGTTGTTTAAGTCTGCCACCTGATGTGTTGAAATGACTATCACACGATTCGTTGTATCAAATTCAGTAAGAATATGGCGGAATGCTTTCTTTGATTCTATATCTAGACCGTTAGTCGGTTCGTCCATTAACAGCAATGAGGGATTGCACGCCATAGCAAAAGCAGCGAAAAATTTCTTGCGGTTACCCGTCGAGAGATGGTCGAGCCGCACATCGAAACTAAATCTCAACATATTTAGATAGTAGCTAAACTCCTCATGCGAAAACTTAGGATAGAATCGCCCGTATATTTTCTCAAAAGCTGCCACCGAGAGCCGCGGGAACGACATCTCGTCTGGCATAAAAACGGTCGAAGCCAAAAAATCAACCTTGCGATCCTCAGGACGGTTTCCGAATACGTCAACACTGCCCGATATGGGATGTAAAGCTCCAGCCCAAGTCTTCATGAGCGTGGTCTTACCACTGCCGTTAGCACCTAGCAGTCCATAGATATGGCCTTCGGCAATCGTGCCGTTGAGACCGCGCAGGACGGCATGATTTCGACCATATCCTGCATACAAATCATTCATTTCAATCATATATTAACTCTATTTTGTCTTCCTATTGACCTTTGTGGTCGTCGCATGCAGTTCCCGCTGTCATACTTCGTCAGACAAGGACAAAAGTTTGTCGCACTGTACTACTTCTATAATACAGTACAAAAGTATGTAAAAATCTCATTACTTACAAACATTTAGTTCAAAAATATTCCGGAAATATAATATTACGCATCAGATTCTACATTATCTTAGGCATTAAACCATACACGATATATTTTAACGTGAGTTCGATATAAGAATAAATATAATCTATTGAAAAATAATAACATAGCAGTAAAATATATTTGTTCTTATTTCACGTTACATACATTTATTCTTCAACCTCACATCTGTCTATTCATAAACCGTTGTCAAGACCACGTATATAAATATAAAAAAGCCGCCATTACTCAACCCAAGCTGATCATGGCGGACAGTATTTTATCCTAATAAAATTGAAGAACGGAAAAATATTATATTATTTTACCCGTAAATCATATATCATTTATGAAGGCTTCACCACTTTACCGGTTTTGCAGACCTCTCTACCTTACGGGATTTTCCATCAACAGTCAACTTGCATGGTTGACTGGCTGTATAATACCACTCACCATTACTTAACATCAGTGAGACATCTGCAGGTATCTTCGATTCCATACGCCAGCGCCCCATACGGAAAGCCGTTGCATTAGATAAAAAAATCCGGACCGGAATATCCGACTCCATACTGATACAAGCATAACCGGCACTAAGAGTCATATTATTAGCCGACATTGGTATTGCAGATTTTGTCGCAGAGAATATATAGTCCTTACGCCCGGACTTTAATGTCACTTCAATACCGACAGTCTCATCATTTTTCTCTGATGGAGTGAAAAATGATACATTAGAAATTGCCCCTTCATCTTCTGACGAAGAAGGTTCGAAAACAGACACAAATGGTTTCGTCCAAGCCTCGCCATACTGACGTGCGACATATGTAAGTGTTGGCGAACCTGCTATTTTATAAGGCATCGTACGGTCACGACTCAATCCTTCTGTCTCGGGACTGAGCGCCTGAAATATCTTGCGATTCTTCATTCCTTGCTGCCACATAGTCATATAAATATCAGCCCCACCGTTATCGGGATGAATAGTAAACTGAGCTTTGATATCCTTATCAGTTTCCACCACCTGCTGATTATAAATGTATGAATATGCATATAAATGTGCACCGGCAAAACTTAATTCTTCTGACGGACGAAAATCAAGCGCCGTCCCATCAGTTGCAGTCAGTTTCATCTCCTGTCCTAAGTTATGGTAAAAATAATCATGCATCTTATCCCCACCCAATTCCTTACGACTTCTAAAAATATCAACATAATAACCTTTACCGTTTTCTGTATTTACAATACTCAGCAAACGGGTTTGGTCGGCTCTTGTTTCCGGTTCACGGAAATAGGTCTCAGTATAGCAAACTTCCTTATAATAATCATCAGACAACAGATTACGTTGCTCTGCTGTTGTAGCAGACGGATAACAATTCTGGAGTGTCACCGGATGATTGCTTTTCATCACCGGATAACTGGATACTCCATCAACACATACCGTATTGTGACTCGGGAACTGACTATAATATTCCAAATAATCTAAACCAGAATACAACGTCTGCCCTATTCCTGCATCAGGAGCCAAAGTAACTCCTTTACCATAAAACTCCACGGAAAGTCCATTAGCATGCTGATGATTTCCTTCACTACCGTTGAGCGAATACATCAAACTATTACCGGCATCCATACCATTACGCTGAACCACCCAGCTGACATTCGGCGCATAGAACGTAGGACTGACATACCGTTCTATACACCCTGCAGCTATTGTCGTATCAATAGTAAGTTTTTCTTGAGGATAAAGATTCAACAGATTACCGCCTGTTGACGGCGAAGCGGATGATTTGGCTACCGATTCCGGTTCAAAACAACGCCACATGGCCGTAAACTTCTCTTCCTGTTTTCGTTTCCCGTACTTTTGCGCATTTTTAATAAGACTGGCAAAATAACTGGTCCGCAACAGAGATGGATGTGTATCACCAAAGCCGACAATCTTACCGTTCGGGAAACAATACTGCGGAGTAGCCGCTACCGCCTTTTCTATAACAGGAATCTCCGTCACCAAATCACGGCTGAAATATTTGTCAAAAAGAAGAGCAAAGTCGGCATAATCATTCACCACATTGCAACTATACCCCGGACATTCTCCCCATATACCGGTTTGCTCGTCAAATCCATATCCGGCTAATGTTTTAAGGCTCCACTGTCTCAATGTACTGTCATTCACCACAACATTGATATAATGTTGACGGCCTTTGCGGTCAACATAATCCTCATCATCTTCAAGAACAAGCGCAATGTCAAAAATAAAACGAGCCTGAATTATATCCCAATTATTATGAGGCACTCCATGCAAGGCAATCACATCGGCTATCTTTTTCAGAGCACCGCTATAAACAGACATTTTATCTGCATAATGTTCTGCCAGATAATCATACAAGAAATCATAACAAACCGTAAGCGAACTTACAATACCATCATGTATGACTTCAAATGAAGTCATACCAACCAGTGTCTGCTGATGACCGTGATTCAAATCATACGGCACATCACGATAATAAATACCGCTAAGATAAGTATCCAACACGCTGGCAGCCATGCGTCCGTATTTCTCTTCTCCCGTCAACCACCAAAGAAAAGCCGCATCACGTGCTTTATTCATGATATCACAATTACCACTCTCTATCTGAGTACCTGCCTTACTGGGATGAATCCACTCCAAAGGATTTCCGGGTAAAGTCTTATTATGCATATATACCCCCTTTGTCTCATCCGCATATGGTAATCTGTCTTCAATAGAAGGTCGGGCGTAGTTGGTGGCATGAGACCGTGCGCCACTGAACATCACAGTAGGAACAGGTGCAGCATCCTCTCCATTGTGACTAAAGTATTCACCTTTAATAAAGACTTCTTTTGCTTTAGTCTTCCAGTTCATATATAGGCGTGAACTTAAATAATCAGAAGACTCATCCTCATATGGTGACAGATTCTTTCTAAGATTATCTACGACTTTTTTCGCCCAATCGTGAGTTGCAATCAAATCAAGCGTTTCTTTTTTATCAGCCAACGTTGTGACAATACGGGGATGTGTCTGCTCCATCTGCACGTTTTGCGCCATAAGACCAGGAGTAACATACAACCCACACGTTATAACAAAGACTAAATGCCTTTTCATTTTTGCAATATTATACATTTACTTTTCCTTTTATTATATTATATACGAACAAGCAACTGCTTTTACGCATAATGCCCTATAATATGATTGGAAAAAGTATCTAATAAAAACAATGCAAAACGCTTTATCACAAGATTAATACCATTCAATATTTGAACTATAACTGCTCTGTTTTTTCCAACGAAGTACATCTGCCAGTTCGGAAGCATTGGCTGAGAACGTAAAATTGTAGGACGTATAAGGACTAAGTACCACGCTGGCTGTCATTGAGAAGCAATGCAAATCACGTGAAACAGAAGCCGTTGTCATAGACAAACGGTGATAATTAAAATCATATCCTGAGGAATATGTCAGATTCCAACCATCAGAGATTCTGATATTTCCCGAGAAGTTTAATGTATGAGTTAACTTATAAGGATAACGCATTCGCTTTGGACGAATTTTGGCACTTGTATTTTCAGACATACTGATACCATAAGATACAGTAAAGGTCCAAGGCAACTTAAATTTCAAATAACCATCTTCGTCTATTTCTGTTTTTGAATCAGATGGTTCACCAGCCAGTTTATCGTTGTTTTTTAAATCCGGATCGACATTTGTGTCACCCACCTCGTCTTCCGTATCATTGTCTTCTTTCTTGGTCACATCTGTATTTTCACCTTTCCCCCACCCGAATAATTTCTTAAATGTATCGTTACTAAAAGTATAAGAAAGATTTTGAGACATGCCTTGGAAACGTCCGAAACGTCCGTATGACCATTCCGTACGGTCACCTACATACACTTCACCGTTCTCGTCAAATTCATAAGCGTACGTAGAAAAAACAGCATTCATACTGAAAGTATAATTCCATGGTGTCTTAATACGCAAACGCATAGACAAGTCACTCCATGGTCTGGATTGTGCCGCCATATTATAACTAAGGCTAGCCCCCAGTTCATCAATCAGACTGATTTTCTTGGTTGAATCGTTATCTGTACGGATTTTCATTTCAATGTTATTGGACACATCCATTGAAATACTTCCTGTTTTCCCCTTTGACGGCACGCCATAAAGACTGTTGCTATAAGGCGAATAGCTTACAGTTGATACATTTCCATTAGCATCAGTTTTAACATAAGATGCATAATAACCGTAACGCGACGCACCGAAATCAGGAGCATAATTGAAGCTGACAGTCGGTGTGAAGACGTGCCTGATGGTCTGAATCTTCTTTCCAAACAACGGTGTATAGAAACCATACAGTTTAGTTGTTGCAGAAACGCTCATATCATAATTGTACACGTTCTGGAATCCCCATACGGTATCATTAACTTCTCTTTGACCGGCTTCATCCCAATGCTTCATGATTTTATGCGTATACATACGATCGGTGAAGTTAAATGAAGGAGAAATATTAATGTAATTAAACAAACTGAAAGTCGCACTAATAGGTACACTGTGTCGCATACCATTCCGCCAATCCTTAATAATATTGGATTTAAAAAGCATATCCTCTTTGGTATCAATGCTGTTACTCAGACTTCCGGTATAACTCAATGATATTTTCTCATACCAACGTTCCTTACCTGCCATTTTCTTACGTTTAAACGGATAGAAACGCGCTAAAGAAATATCCAGACTTGGCAATGTCATTGACAATGAAGAATCGCGCATGTTCTGTGACAAATTGAACGATCCGGAAATAGTCAATCCTATTTTGGAAAAACTTTTTGAATAACTTACACTTGATGTTCTTGTACTTTGTGTATAATTCTCGGGATTATACATACTGGTCAGATTATTGCGCTCATAATTTGATGTCGCAAAATTTACACTTGCAGAGAAACTTTGTGAAGGATTAGCTTTTGCATCCTGACGATGCGTCCATTGAACCTTAAAGCTCGTTGATTTTGAATAATCAGGCATGTTTTTCTCTCCCTCGACCGTATTTTGGTAACTTACAAGGAAATTTCCAGAAAAACGATAACGTTTCTTATAATTGGATTGAGTGCTCAAGCCCCATGACCCTTTGGTATAAATCTCACCTATTAATTTAAGATCTATCATGTCATTGATAGCAAAATAATATCCTCCGTCACGCAAATAAAAACCACGAATACTTTCATCACCAAAAGTAGGCATAATAAAACCAGAGGAATATTTCTTGCTAAACGGGAAGAAACCATATGGCACCGCTAACGGAAGAGGCACATCTTCTACCACCAGATAGGCCGGACCGAAAACCACATCTTTACCCGGACGCACTTTTGCACGTGTAAGAGCCAGATAAAAATGGGGATGTTTCGCATTACAAGTGGTATACTTACCATGACGAACATACATCACCCCCTCATTGTCACGCTTAGACTCTTCACTGATAAGGAATCCATCTCCTTGCTCAGTATAGACATTATCAATAAATGCTTTCTGGGTCTTAAAATTATAGCTGATTTTCTCGGGTTCATACTGGTCTGTCCCTTGTTTGAAGACCGGCTGACCTTTCATCTTTCCTGTAGAATCGGGACGCCCAACAGCATGAACAATACTACTGTCCATATTCATGGTTATCAAATCTGCTGTTAACTCCAAATTCTGATAATTAACCTTACTGTCACCGAAAAGATTTGCATAACCCTGTTCTGCCTCAAACGTCACAGAATCATTAGCTGTATACTGAACAGGAAAATCAAGTGCTGATTTACTGGATTTCGCAGTATCAGACGATAGTGTATCTGTGGCTAAAGAATCCTGCTGAAGACTATCATTCTTCAGAATATTTTTTTTCAGGCTATCAGCAGCCAGAATATTATTCCATACGGAATCAACTTTTCCAGAAAATAATTGCAGACTATCGGCAATGCTGTCACCGGCAGAATGTTTTGGAAATACCGGCTTACGTACCATCTGAGCAAGCGAATCGGCCAAAAGCATTTGCGAACTGTCAGGTTTCACCGAATCAGTTTCGGCAGAACCATTTCGGGGAGTCTGCAATGCAAAAAAACCTCCGTTCATCCTATCTTGTGCTATAATACAGAATGAACAGAATACCAAAAGAAATATCGCAATTTTTGTTTTCAAGAGAATCCGAACTTTTTCCTTACCATCTATCTAAGAGAATGCAAAAATACACAAAATATGCTTATGAACAGATATTTTATCCAAAAATCTCCATCCAATGCTTAAAACGACGTGCACCGTCTTCTCCATATTTACTAATGCTTTTCAGCGCATGTTCTGCTGTTTTCTCCCGATTCAGATGACTTTTTGAATAAAATTTATCCGCATAACAAATCAGCTGTTCCTCAATAGTCTCCGGCAAATAATCCTGAACCGGTACCGGTACATGCTGGCGAATAATTTCGTCGCGAGTCAACCCCGCACCTGTATGACGCTCACAAACTCTTGCATGACGAGGAAATCCTTCCGCACGCAATATTTCAGCACCCAAATAACCATGGCAAATATATGGCTGATCACCAAAACAAAAAATACCAGGAGCATCGGTACGTAGAATACCTATATCATGCAACATGGCTGCTTCTTTCACAAAATCCAAATCAATATTCAACTCTGGATGTGCTGCAGCTATCTGTAAGCAACGTTCTGTCACGCTTCGGCTATGACAAACAAGAATATCTTTCAATTTCGGATTATCGTTATAATATTTATTGATGATCAGACTAGTATCCATAATCACATCTATTCTACTATAACACAAAATTAAGACAAAAAATGAAGCAGACCACCTATAAAAGCATTTTTAACGGTTATAAATCTGTTTTGTTCTACCATTTAAAGACGTAACGACATAACTACCTCTTGGCATATGCGACATAAAATCCTGTAACTGGTTCACAACAATCTCGCCAATATAAACCCCTTGAAGGGAATAAATCCTTACAACATCAGCATTATCAGTATATGTGTCTTTTACAGAAACAGCTGACGGAGTGTGAATACTGTATGTACTAACCGTTGTCCACGGACAATGCGCATTAAAGACATAATCATGATCCGGTTTTAATCCTGAAAAAGAAATCGTATCCGAAAGACTTTCTCCAGGTGCCAGATTCAGAATGGTCCAGTGTCTGGTGTCTAACGGATTACCTTCTTCAACCAAACAATATGTAATGATATCACCAGCCCAATTCTCTGTTGAACGATTTGTAACGGTCAGCTGAAACGTAGCACTGCTGGAATCCAAATTTAAAAGAGTTGTTTTACTGAAATCCAATTGATGTCCCGTAGTCTTTTTCAACTCAAAGGGCATGAGAGACAATATATAATTACCGTCTCCGGAAATTCCCAACTGTGTATGTTCTGATGCTGTAAAACTACAATATACCCTTGTAATCAAAGTACTATCAGGATAAAGGGTTACAGCGGTAGCCCCAACTGTCTTTGTTTTGTTCCAATCTATACTATCGCCGTTTTCAGCCGTAAATATCACTAATGTATAACTGATTGTATCAGACGAACTGTTTGTCAAGGTCACGTCAACTGGCACATACCCTTCTAAATCCGGTTCACGAAGGAACTCAATTTTATCGACTTTTATATCATCAGCTTTATACGTCAACGTATCGCCATCGAAAGCCGGTAGTGGCTCTGGATGAAAAGCAAGAGCGGCTTGATTACAAAAATAACCATTCATCTGCCCTATCTCTGTTGGATCTGAAGGATTCTCCAATGCACTTAATACGTCGATGTCAAAATAACCGTTATAATTGCTTCCATTTCCCCATCTCACATGATAAAATCCATTCTCGTCTACCCCATCTATAACAAAAGCATGACCGGCAAACGTAAAACTAAAAGCGCTATAAACCAACGGGACTCCTCGTTGCAATTCAAACCGTAACATTTTATTCCAGTTCTCAGGTGAAAAACGGGCACGATCATAAAAAGCCACATACGAATAATCGAAAACACGCTGAAGCGGTTCATTAAGATAAAAAATCTGACTCCCCGATGCATCTACTCCATAATTCATATGGCAGGCCATTCCCACATAAAGAGAAAGTTCTGCAACTGCCTGCCCTTCGGTAAAAGAATAACCATCATCATATGAATCAAGAATATTCGTCCAATCAATCTTTTTACCCGGCATTACATCTGAAAGCATGTAATGTGAGGTTGACCAACCATATAACGTATCACAAAGCGCTACCGGATGGGCATAGTAACGCATCACCTCCGACGTCGCAGTAGCGACACAGCCTACCTGACATGGTACTTCGCTAATACTGCCATCATCGTAACGATAATAGGGACACAAATTATTAAACGGCTTATCTTGTGTCCATTCCGAATCAAGAAGTGGATGCACTACTTTACCGATATTTCTTGATGTTCTGACAAAATCTTTTGAAACAGGAATTGCATTCATCCATTTTCTAAGCATATCCGGCATATCTGATTCAGACGTCAACATATCTGAACCATATCCCAATATGATTGGATGCCCTTTTTCTCCACTCACCCATACAAATCCTCCTTCATTCTCCGGAATATACAAATAGCCATTTTTAGAAGAATATAAGAGATTCATATCTATAATATTACGTTTTCTTTGCTGATGTAAATTATTCCAAAAATCCATAGCAAATTTCTTTGCTTCATATTCAACGGGTAACTGCGCATTAACAGATACGGAGCAACACATCAAACATATCCACAAACTAAAATTGTAATAAAAAGACAAGGCAGGCTTAAAAATTACTTTCATAAATATATTTTTTATGTTTCAAATATAGCGAAAATTCTGTAAATAACATATTATATTAAACGAGTATAGAAAGCGGTACAAAAATGTCATAATTCACTCATAACAAGCCACTTCACTCATCATAAAATACATAATGTTATTTGGATTTAAAATAAATTATAGCTATTTTTGAAACAATATTAAAAAATAACCGCACGCAATATGTTGACATTCATCTCTTGTGCCAAAACAATGACCGAAAACACTTCTATCATCACTCCACCAGTGACTATGCCAAAATTCATACATCATGCAAAAGAAATTGCTATGATGTGTAATACTTTGAGCAAAGAGGAACTTGGCAAGGCACTACATGTCACAAATAAACTTGCCGCACAAAATTACAAACGTTTTCAATCATTCCCTACTGACGAAAATATTCCTTTGCCGGCAATTACATCATATACCGGCATTGTTTTCAAACATATCAATCCTGCAGATTTCACAGCAGAAGACTGGCATTTTGCCCAAGAGCATTTACTCATTACATCGTTTCTATATGGTCTGCTAAGACCACTGGATTTAATCAAAACCTACCGTTTAGAAGGCAATATCAAACTACCAGAACTCAACGGACAAACATTATTTGCTTATTGGCGTCCCATTCTTACAGATATGTTTATTCGTAATATAAAAAAAGAAGGAGGAATACTCATCAATCTGGCCAGTGCTGAAATGAAAGATTTATTTGACTGGAAACATATCAGCAGGGAAATACAGATTATCACTCCTGAATTTTACCACATACACAACGGTAAACCACGAACGACCGTGATATACACCAAGATGTGCCGTGGTGAAATGACCAGATACATCATAAAGAATCACATAAATTCTCCGGAAAAACTTAAAGACTTCAATTGGGAAGGATATTGTTACAATCCCGAATTCAGCCAAGACAACCGTTGGACTTTTACCCTTGCTGACTAATAATAAATTACTTTATGTAAAAATAAAACAAATAATAAGCATTAAGTTGCTGTAAACACCTAAGCATATCAACGATAAAGACTTGGACTTTTCTGAATATAGAAAGCGGGTATCCTAAAAGACACCCGCTTTCTATATTTAATCCTTAAAAATTAATGTATCTTAATTTACAAAGGCATATTACCATGTTTTTTAGGAGGATTACTCTGATTCTTATTATGAGCCATCTCCAAAGCCTGAATCAACTTGTAACGAGTATCCCGTGGCATAATAACCTCATCAATTAAACCACGTTCGGCTGCACGATATGGATTAGAGAACTTAGCTTCATATTCCTTAATAATTTCTGCTTTCTCCTCAGAAGTCGACTTACGGTAAAGTATATTTACAGCACCTTCAGCACCCATAACTGCAATTTCAGCCTGCGGATAAGCCAAATTTACATCTGCACCAGTCGGTTTGCTAGACATCACAATATAAGCGCCACCATAAGCCTTACGTGTAATTAATGTAATCTTAGGCACAGTAGCCTCTGCATAAGCATAGACAATCTTGGCACCGTGACGTATGATACCATTATGTTCCTGAACCGTACCCGGCAAGAATCCCGGAACATCTTCAAACGTAATCAAAGGAATATTGAAACAATCGCAGAAACGAATGAAACGTGCAGCCTTGTCTGATGCGTCGATATCTAACACACCAGCCAGGAATGCAGGCTGATTGGCTACAATACCAACAGAACGACCATTCAAACGGCCGAAACCTATTACAACATTCTTTGCAAAGTGAGGCATTACCTCAAAGAAATATTGATTGTCGAGTACCGGCTCTATAATATCCTTAATATCATACGGCTTATTCGGATCTTCCGGAATCACAGTCTGCAAAGCCTCAACCTGACGCTGAATATCGTCAGTACAAGGTGCCAATGGAGCATCTTCCATATTGTTTGACGGGAGAAAACTGAGCAATTCACGAATACTCATCAATGTTTCTTCCTCGTTATTACACATGAAATGAGCCACACCACTTTTGCTACTATGAGTATGCGCGCCACCAAGTTCTTCTTTTCCTACGACCTCATTGGTTACAGTTTTGACAACATCCGGTCCGGTGATGAACATATGACTTTGTTCCTTTACCATAAAAATAAAGTCAGTCAAAGCAGGTGAATAACAAGCACCACCCGCACAAGGTCCTAGAATAGCCGAAATCTGAGGTATAACACCTGAAGCAATTGTATTCTGATAGAAAATAGAAGCATAACCGGCCAGACTATTCACTCCCTCCTGAATACGTGCACCGCCAGAGTCGTTCATTGCTATAACCGGAGCACCTGTTTTCAATGCCATTTGCTGTACCTTAACAATCTTAGCCGCATTACTCTCACTTAAAGAACCGCCATGCGCGGTAAAATCATAAGCATAAACAAAAACCAGACGGCCATCAATTTTACCGTAACCGGTCACCATACCATCACCGGCAATCTGCTTTTTCTCCATACCAAAGTTTGTACAGCGGTGTGACACCAACTTATCAAACTCATTGAAGGTACCTTTATCAAGCAACATTTCAATACGCTCACGGGCTGTCATTCTACCTGAAGCATGCTGCTTCTCTATTTTGTCTACACCGCCACCTAAAGAGGCGCGTTTGTCCAGTTCTTCAAACTGTTCATATATTTCTTCGCGTGTCATAACACTAATCTTTTTTAATTATTTCCAATTGAACCAGTACTTGATTGGCATCTACAGAATCTCCTTCACTAACCAGAATATCTCGCACAATGCAATCTGAAGTAACTTTATAATTACTTTGCATCTTCATAGCCTCAATGACTACGGCTATATCACCGGCAGCTAACTGATCGCCCTTCTGAACAGGAATCTTCACAATCTTACCTGGCATAGGTGCAACAATCTTATCATCCTGCACATCATCAGCTCCATGTTTCATTCTCAAATATTTTGTCTGAGTGTCTATAATATCAACATGAAACGAACGATAAAACATATTCACATCATAATTCTTTCCCCCCTCACCACGTATCAATTCGGCATTATAAGAATTACCTTCATGAAGGATAGAACAGTTTCCGTTTTCAGCCATAGCGATGTCCACATTATACAATTTATTGTCAATCATCACCTGAACCTTGTTACCATCCTTACTAACCAAAGTTACGTCTGCCACACGGTCACCTATATGTATTTCCATTTTTCTGATTTTATTTATACGTTGATACAAGGATATTTTAGATTCTCAACACACCCTTTTGTAAACCGAACTCACGCCAACGACTAATAGGACGAGTATCCGGCAAATGATTTCCAACATTCTCTTCAAGATTCATCAGATAATCAATATATGCCGCAATCATAGCCATATTCTCGAATTCCTCATTACCGCTATTTGAACGCATCAACATACGAGCATTCTTCTGAATAAAAAGTGTGTTATACTCACCTTTAACAAAATCAGGATTATGCATGATTCGTTTCAAATAATTCAGGTTATTCTTCAAACCAGTAATTTTGTATTCGTACAATACACGACGCATACGTTCTATGGCATACTGACGTGTTGTAGCCCATACTATCAACTTACCGATCATCGGATCATAGAATATTGGAATCTCATAGCCTTCATAAACATAACTGTCTATACGCACACCTATACCATTCGGCTCAATAAGTTGCTTGATGATACCAGGTGAAGGCATAAATCCATTCTCTGTATCCTCTGCACAGATACGACATTCAATGGCATGTCCGCGCTGATGTAAATCTTCTTGTTTAAGATGAAGAACCTCGTTATTTGCCACACGAATCTGTTCCTTGACCAAATCCACACCAACCACTTCCTCTGTAATAGGATGTTCAACCTGCAAACGGGTGTTCATTTCAAGGAAATAGAAGTTACGATATTTATCGACCAAGAATTCAATTGTACCGGCACCAGAATAATTTACAGCTTTTGCGGCTGCCACAGCTTTCTCACCCATCTCTTTACGTAATTCAGGAGTAAGGAATGGAGACGGACTTTCCTCAACAATCTTCTGATTACGTCGTTGCACAGAACATTCACGATCGAACAAGTGAATCACGTTACCATGATTATCGCCAAGAATCTGGAATTCAATATGATGGGGTTCCTCTACAAATTTCTCCAGATAAACAGTATCATCACCGAAAGAAGACATTGATTCTGAACGCGCTGTATTATAAGCCTCAACAACTTCATCTTCACTATGAATAAGGCGCATACCTTTTCCACCTCCACCCATAGACGCCTTTAACATCACAGGATAACCAATCTCATTACATATCTGTCGAGCTTCCTCTGCACTTTGAAGCGGTTTTTCAGTACCTGGTACAACCGGTACACCAGCTGCAATCATACGCTTTCTTGCTGAGATTTTATCGCCCATGGCTTCCATCGTCTCAGGAGCCGGACCGATAAAGATAATGCCTTCTTCCCGACAACGGCGCGCAAAATCAGCATTCTCTGACAAAAAGCCATAACCAGGATGAATGGCATCAGCCTTACATTTTTTTGCGACCTCTATAATACGCTCTATGTTCAGATAACTTTCTTTTGCAACAGCAGGACCTATTTCATAGGCCTCGTCAGCATACATCACATGATGTGACGTACGGTCGGCTTCCGAGAAAACAGCCACAGTGCGAATTTCCATTTCACGGCATGAACGCATAACGCGAATGGCAATCTCACCTCTGTTGGCAATTAATACTTTTTTTATCATTTCTACTATATTATGTAAAAGTTAACTTCTAAATTCAAGTCGTTTTTTCACGACACATCCTACAAAAGTAGGCTATTTCTGTTAAAGTTCCAAATACTTAAGCAGATGTATTTTTATTATCTTCTGTTAAGGAAATGGCGAGACTCATCTAATGCGGCATGAATATTATCACAAATATTCTTCTTACCTAACATTTCATAGAAACCACTTTTCTTAAGCACATCATGTACTTTCGGATTTACTCCTGAAAGAATAACGTGAATTCCTTCCTTATGACTGATTTCACATAAACTTGTCAGATTGTGAATACCTGTTGAATCAATAAACGGCACTTTACGCATACGTATAATACGTACTTTAGGCTTGTCTTTTGTCTGCAAAACGACTTCTTCAAAACGGTTGGCAATACCAAAAAAATACGGACCGTTAATTTCATAAACTTCTACTCCATCTGGAATTATAAGATGCTCTTCCTGAACAAGTTCTATTCCATCGCTGTCTCTTGGAATAATTTCATCACGAAGGATGCTGACCTCTGTTACTTCCATTACACGTTTAATAAAAAGCAGACATGCCAGAACCAAACCAAATTCAATAGCTACTGTTAAATCAAAGATAACAGTTAAAAAGAACGTAATGAGCAATACAGCAACATCTGATTTCGGATTATTCAACAACTCCCGGAATGTACGCCAACCACTCATATTATAACTGACAATAACCAATACACCTGCCAGACAAGCCATTGGAATATATTGAGCCAAAGGCATCAATAATAAAAAAATCAATAAAAGCACGATTGCATGTATAATACCGGCAACCGGTGTCTTTCCACCATTATTGATATTAGTCATTGTTCTGGCTATTGCACCGGTAGCAGGAATACCACCAAACAACGGCGAAAGAATATTGGCAATACCCTGCCCAACCAGTTCTTGATTGGAATCATGATGATCACCAATTACTCCATCAGCTACAGTTGCAGACAACAATGATTCAATTGCGCCTAATACAGCAATAGTTATAGCTGGAGAAACCAAAGCTTTAACAGTTTCCCATGTCAATTCAGGTACATTCATACCAGGTAGGGTGGCATTAATAGAAAAACGGTCACCGATTGTCTCAACAGTTGTCACACCTGCATATTGTTTCAGTAAATAAACAGCAACAGTCATTACTATAATTGCAATAAGCGAACCAGGTATCTTACGACTTAATTTTGGAGAAACAGCAATAATTACCACACTCAATATACCAACAGCTGCAGACCATGGATCTATTGTACCAAAATTACGGATATATACTCCCCATTTCTCTATAAAATCAGCCGGATTCTCATCTAGAGTCAAACCGAATAAGTCTTTTACTTGTGTGGTAAAAATTGTAACTGCGATACCGCTTGTAAAACCAACAACAATAGGATAAGGAATATATTTTATTATAGTCCCTAGATGAAACACTCCCAAGAGAATCAAGAAAATACCGGCTAAAATGGTAGCTATCAACAATCCTGTCTCACCATATTGCTGAATAATACCATATATAATGACAATAAAAGCACCGGTTGGTCCACCGATCTGAACACGACTTCCACCAAACAATGAAATTGCCAGACCTGCTATAATAGCAGTAATTATACCTTTTTCTGGGGTTACTCCTGAAGCAATTCCAAATGCAATAGCTAACGGTAAAGCCACAATACCAACAATCAAGCCCGCCATCAAATCTGATATGAACTTGGATTTGTCATAAGTAGCCAAATCTAAGAAAAGTTTTGGCTTGAATGTAAATTTATCCATAAACTGTTTTAATTGAAATAATATCTTTATTACCTAAACGCACTTATTTTGCTATACAGAGGTTGCAAAGTTAGGGATTTAATGTCATATTCTATAGAAAAATGCTAAAAAAGCTTTCAAAATAGTTGAAAATAATACTATTTATTACTTTTTCACCTATCATCAATGAATACTTTTTCTTTATTTTATACTTAAAGAAACAGCATTATAGAGTTTTTATTAGCTTATTCCACCTATTTTTATTAAGTTTGCAAACAAAATATTAATCACATTTAAAAATTAACTGTTATGTTTGAGGGTCAACCCAAAGGACTTTATGCGTTGGCATTAGCCAACACGGGCGAACGATTTGGTTATTACACCATGCTTGCCATTTTCACACTTTTTCTACAGGCCAAGTTTGGCTATACCGAGCATGAAACATCTACTATCTTTGGAGGTTTTCTTGCCGCAGTGTATTTCATGCCGTTAATCGGTGGTTTTCTTGCAGACAAATTCGGCTATGGTAAAATGGTCATGATGGGATTTGTTGTAATGTTTATCGGTTATATAATGTTATCCATTCCAACAGAAGCTTCTGTCGGTAAAGTTATGATGTTCTGTTCACTAGGACTTATTTCTATCGGTACAGGACTTTTCAAGGGTAACTTACAGGTTATGGTAGGTAATCTTTATGACGACCCACGCTACTCCAGCAAACGTGACACTGCGTTTAGCCTATTCTATATGGCTATCAACATCGGTGCCATGTACGCACCTACTGCAGCAACCAAAATGACAAACTGGATTTTAGGAGAATACAATTTCACATATGATGGCCGAATTCCTAACCTGGCACACCAGTTCATGGATGGCTCTATAACTCCACAGAATGCTGAATTACTGGAGACCTTGAAAGCCAGCCAGAATTTCATTGGCGATACTGGGGCTTTCTGTGAAGCCTATATCAGACATTTGTCTGAAGCTTATAACTATGGTTTTGCTGTAGCATGTGTATCTTTAATTGTCTCTTTCATTATTTACGTATCTTTCCGTTCTACATTCAAACAAGCTGATGGAACAAAAGAAACAGCAGCTGAAACAGTCGTTCACGAAGAATTATCTCCCGCTGAAACAAAACAACGTGTTGTAGCATTATTGCTGGTGTTTGCTGTTGTACTTTTCTTCTGGATGGCATTCCACCAAAACGGTCTGACCATGACATTCTTCGCACGTGACTACACCGTTCATGAAGTTAGCGGACTGAACCGAATCGGATTTGACGTATTGAATCTAACCTTCCTGGTAATTGCCATTTACGCCATATTTGCTGTTTTTCAATCAAAAACCAGCAAAGGTAAAACAATAGCAGGAATAGTAACAGTTGCATCTTTAATAGCTTTAGGTATTTCATACACGTCAGCTCCTGAAACTGTTAGTATTTTACCACAACAGTTCCAGCAATTTAATCCTTTCTTCGTAGTATCACTGACCCCTGTATCATTAGCTATCTTTGGCTATCTGGCCAAAAAAGGCAAAGAGCCTTCAGCTCCAAGAAAAATCGGACTTGGTATGTTAATTGCTGCATGCGGATTCCTTGTATTAGCTATTGGTTCAATGGGACTTCCTACACCCGATGCTTTAAAACAAGACAGCAGCCTCAGTACATTGGTTTCACCAAATTGGCTTATATCAACCTATTTGGTACTGACCTTTGCCGAATTACTGCTCTCTCCTATGGGTATCTCATTCGTATCTAAGGTTGCACCTCCCAAAATGAAAGGTTCAATGATGGGTGGTTGGTTTGTAGCCACCGCCATCGGTAACTACCTTGTCGCCATCATCGGTTACTTATGGGGCGGAATGGAACTTTGGATGGTTTGGAGCGTATTGATTGTACTCTGCCTGCTTTCTGCCATATTCATATTCTCAATTATGAAGAAGCTTGAAAAAGTAGCCTGATAAGCATATGCTTCAATAAATAAAAAGCGTCGCTATATCATCAGATATTTTATAGCGACGCTTTTTTTAGGTTTATGACTCAGCTTTTCAAAACTAATAAATATGCAAGAAAATAAAAAATTACCATCTGTCTGGCTTTCATTTCTTCCTTTACTTATCTTAATTGGCCTTTTGGTATTGGTTTTGTCTGTTTTTGGAACTGATGCCCTATCCGGTGCCAGCCAAATAGCCCTTCTTGTCACATCTGCTTGTTGTATTCTGCTTGGTTTGTGCGCAAAAACCATGAAATGGGAAGATTTTGAACGATCTGTAAATAAACATATCGGCGATGTCTCACAATCTATACTCATTCTGTTACTTATTGGCGCTGTAGGTGGAGCATGGATGGTCAGTGGAATTGTACCTACCCTAATCTATTATGGCATGCACATTATCAATCCGCAATGGTTTCTGGTTTCATCCTGCCTGATATGTGCTGTTATATCCGTCATGACCGGTAGCTCCTGGACAACCATAGCAACGATAGGTATTGCGCTGCTTGGCATCGGAAAAGCACAAGGCTTTGAAGAAGGCTGGATTGCCGGTGCCATCATCTCTGGAGCATATTTCGGCGATAAGATATCTCCAATGAGCGAAACAACTGTCCTGGCCTCATCAACTACAAAAACTCCGTTATTTACACATATTAAGTATATGATGTATACCACAACTCCTGCTTTTGTCGTAGCGTTGATTATTTTTACTTTTAAAGGCCTATTCTATCAAACGGTAAACGACGGACAAATTTCCAGTTTTGCGGACGGACTCAGCAATGTATTTTTTATTTCACCCTGGCTTATGATTGTACCAGTTTTAACCGGAATCATGATTGCCAAACGACTTCCAGCTGTTGTCATTCTCTTTTCGGCAACACTTATGGCTTGCATCGCAGCTATTCTGACGCAAACCACATTAATAGACCATATAGCAGACAGCAACTACGGCACATGGATGAACCGTTTCCGTGGTGTAATGATTGTAGTGTACGGTAGTACAGGCATTGATACAGGCGTTCCGGAACTCAATGATTTGGTCAGTACTCGAGGAATGTCCGGTATGATGAGTACCGTATGGTTAATATTCTGTGCCATGACACTGGGAGCCTCAATGAGCGCAGCCGGTATGATAGAAAGCATCATGCGCATGTTTATCCGAATTACCCATAATGCTTTTTCTCTGGTTGCCTCGACAGTCGGTGTCGGATTGTTCCTTAATATTGTATGCGCAGACCAATATTTATCTATTATCCTGACAGGTAACATGTTCCGCGAACATTATAAAAAGCTGGGTTACGAAAGCAAGTTGTTGAGCAGAAGTACAGAAGATGCCGCAACCGTCACCTCGGTATTAATTCCTTGGAACAGCTGCGGCATGACTCAATCTATGGTTTTAGGCGTTTCCACACTGGTTTATCTACCATTCTGCTTTTTTAATTATCTCAGTCCTGTCATGTCGCTTATTATCGCTGCATCAGGTTACAAAATCACAAGAAAGGCAGATCCTGATAATAAATACTCACCATCAACAACCAATGTCTAAACCATTACATGAACAGTTATTTACAAGCTACCATTATTTACGTCCGGTAGCTTGTAATGATGTGACCCCCAAAAGTTGGACGGTTTAACATTATATTAGGAGGCGGACTT
>CAJMNM010000037.1 GCA_905214795.1 uncultured bacterium | reverse complement strand
GAGAGTAGGTAGCCGCCTTTTTTTATTGATAGAGAAATCCTCCGGACCGAAAGGTCGTCGGAGGATTTTTTGTATATACAAAAGTATATGCTATTCTTTGGAAAAGGATATGTGTGTGACCGGTCTTTTTATCGTTGTGTTGTCAGATTATATCATTCAATAAAAAATGCGTATCTTTGCGCTTGAAAAAGAATTACGCATGCAGAGATATTTTATCTATATGGCCTATGACGGCACACGTTATCATGGTTGGCAGATACAGCCTAATGGAATAAGTGTACAACAAGTCTTACAGGAGGCATTGCAAACTTTATTGCGGTGTCAGATATCTGTAGTTGGAGCTGGTAGAACGGATGCAGGTGTGCATGCTCGTCTGATGGTGGTGCATTTTGATTATGAATATGAGGATGAACCGCTACGGCGTATAGATGGAACGTGGTTGACTGACAAGCTTAACAGATTGTTGCCACCGGATATTTCTGTTTATAAGGTTGTACCTGTCTTAAATACAGCACATGCACGTTTTGATGCTTTGTCGAGAACTTATCATTATTTTGTGCATATTGGAAAATCACCGTTTTTGCGTGCATATTCTTGCCGTTTGTATTCAACATTAGATTTTGATAAGATGAATGAGGCGGCAAGTATATTATTTGAATATACTGATTTTACAAGTTTCAGTAAGCTTCATACCGATACAAAGACTAACAACTGTAAAATTATGAAAGCCCGCTGGACAGAGATCTCGGCAGGGGAGTGGCGTTTTGAAATTCAGGCAGACCGCTTTTTACGTAATATGGTGCGGGCTATTGTCGGTACATTGGTTGAAGTGGGACGTGGAAAGCTAAGCATAGAGGAGTTTAGGCAGGTTATAGAAGGGAAGAATCGTTGTAAGGCAGGAGAATCGATGCCGGGTAATGCGTTGTTTCTTGTAGATGTTGCTTATCCTTTAAGTTGTTTTGAAGCTTGATTTAAACATAATAGTTAGTTAGGTAAAAAGTATGTGGTTAGTTTTAGCATTTGTTTCGGCAGCTCTTTTAGGCTTTTATGATGTATTTAAGAAAAAGTCTTTGAAAGGTAATGCCGTTATTCCGGTTTTGTTCTTGAATACGCTTTTTTGCAGTTTAATTTTTATTCCTTTAATTATTGCTTCGGCTGCAGGAGTGATGGATGAGTCGAATACATTTTATATACCGGTTGCTGGTTGGGCTGCACAAAAGTATATATTATTAAAATCGTGCATCGTTTTGTCATCATGGATTTTTGGGTATTTTGGAATGAAACATTTACCGATAACAATAGTAGGACCTATTAATGCGACTCGCCCTGTGATGGTGCTTATTGGTGCTCTGCTTGTCTTCGGTGAAGAGTTGAATTTGTATCAGTGGATTGGTGTGATATTGGCTATATTGTCTTTTTTTATGCTTAGCAGAAGCGGTAAAAAGGAAGGCATCGACTTTAAGCATGACAAGTGGATTTATTTTATAGTAGCTGCCAGTGTCTTAGGAGCAGTGAGTGGCTTGTATGATAAATATCTGATGGCTTCAATCGAAAACGGTGGAGTGGGATTGGATCGAATGGTGGTACAAAGTTATTATAACATCTATCAATTTTTTATGATGGGATGTATGATGATGCTTTTGTGGTATCCAAAACGTAAACAGACCACACCATTTCGTTGGGATTGGTGTATCATCTTGATTTCTATATTCCTTTCAGCTGCAGATTTTGTTTATTTTTATGCTTTAAGTCTGGATGGAGCCATGATTTCCATTGTATCGATGATAAGACGTGGAAGCGTTATTGTGTCGTTCCTGTTTGGGGCTATGGTATTCCGTGAAAAGAATCTGAAGAGTAAGGTTATTGATTTGTTGCTGGTTCTTTTGGGTATGGTGTTCTTATATATAGGTTCCAAATAGTGAACAGGTGTTATAAAAATTGTGGAAAGTTGATGTTTTCAATAGAAAATGATTAAGTTTGCATTAAAGAGACTGATAATGATGAAACGAATTTTATTGTGCCTTATAGGGTTTATGATGTTGCAGGCTGTTCCAGCTAAACGAATGAGGGATTATTTTGCAGATATGCCTGACAGCATTTTGTATGTGATGACTCGTAACAATCGATTGGATTGTATTGATTTTATAGAAAATAATATGCAAGCTCGTGTACGTAACCGTTTTGATGCGTTCAGTGAACTGAAGAAAATGACTGATGATTATTTGGATTTGAAGCTTACTGCCTCATGCGAAGTCGAGATGAAGCTTTTTCCGATAAAAGACAGTCTGAATTATATTTGTATGGTTAAGACTGTAGAAGGTCTTGAAAAAGAGAGTTCAGTGACGCTTTATACCTCAGAATGGAAAGAAGTCGCACGAAGTAAGTGGATTGATATGCCCCGTTATACTGATTTCTGGGTGGTTGGAGATAGTGTGATGGCAGACAGCATTCCAGACTTGCAGCATCAACAAGACTTGCATCTGATATCTGCAACGCTTTCTCCAGACGATTATAGTCTGACCTTTAATCTTTCACCGGTCGCTGTTGATGAAGAAGTTTCAAAACGTATAAAACCATTATTGCGGGATATTGTTTACACCTGGAATGGAAAACGATTTGAACGTGTAAAGTAAGAGGTAATACGTAAGGATAAGAAACAGATTAGAGATTCTTAGTTTATTTATACAAATCAAGAAAAGTTTAATGTGTGACAGGATCAGCTTGTAAATTTTAATATATGGTTAAAGAGATCTTGTTTTGTTCTAAACAATTATGTTATAATTAGTATAGTTTGGTATAAATTATGTGATTTATATAATATGCCGGTATAAAAAAACAGCAGCAGACCTTTTTATAACAAAAGAGTGTGGATGAATTCATCCACACTCTTTTGTTATTGTTTTGTATCGTAACGCTTATTTGCGTGTTTTTGCGTAACGGCTCATGAACTTGTCCACACGACCAGCTGTGTCGACCAACTTGCTCTTACCTGTATAGAACGGGTGAGATGAGCTTGAGATTTCAAGCTTAACTACTGGGTAAGTTTCGCCTTCGAATTCTACTGTATCAGTTGTTTTGCAAGTAGAACGAGAAAGGAACATGTCACCGTTGCTCATATCTTTGAATACAACAGGACGATAGTTTTCAGGATGGATATCTTTCTTCATATTTTTATAATATATTTTTATCAGTTCAACTTATAGCTGGTAACTATAGTGTGTAATGGTCTGGTTTTACGAGGTGCAAAGTTAAGCCTTTTATTTAACTTGGCCAAAGAAATGGCTGAATATTTTTTTGTTGAAGGCTTAGAAAAGCCTGAAAAGCAGTCAGTAAACGATTATGTATATATTTTGCCTGTTTAAGGAATGACAGTTTAATGATTTTTTTTGTTTAAAAAATATGGCATGGAATAGATATTTGAAGAAAAATGACTATCTTTGTCCAACGTAAAAAGGATATTTATTTCGTTAATTTAAAATTATAACGACATGGTAAATTACAAAGATTTAGGTTTGGTAAACACTAGAGAGATGTTTGCCAAGGCAATCAACGGTGGCTATGCCATTCCAGCATTTAACTTTAATAACATGGAGCAGCTCCAGGCTATCATTATGGCAGCTGTTGAAACAAAGTCTCCGGTGATTCTGCAGGTTTCAAAGGGTGCACGTCAGTATGCAAACGCTACATTGTTGCGTTACATGGCTCAGGGTGCTGTTGAATATGCAAAGGAATTGGGTTGCGAGAAGCCTCAGATTGTATTGCATCTTGACCATGGTGATACATTTGAAACTTGTAAGAGTTGTATCGATGCAGGTTTTTCATCTGTAATGATTGATGGTTCACATCTTCCATATGATGAAAACGTAGCTTTGACAAAGAAAGTTGTTGACTATGCTCATCAGTTTGATGTAACAGTAGAAGGCGAGCTTGGTGTTTTGGCCGGTGTAGAAGATGATGTTGTTGCTGAACATCATACTTATACTCGTCCTGAAGAAGTTGTAGACTTCGTTACAAAGACAGGTTGTGATTCTTTGGCTATTTCAATCGGTACTTCACATGGTGCTTATAAGTTTAAACCAGAACAGTGCCATTTGGATCCTGCTACAGGTCGTTTGGTTCCTCCTCCATTGGCATTTGATGTGCTTGACGGAGTAATGAAAGAACTTCCTGGATTCCCAATCGTTCTTCACGGTTCTTCTTCAGTTCCTCAGGATGAAGTTGATACAATCAACAAGTACGGTGGTAAGTTGAAAGCCGCTGTTGGTATACCTGAAGAACAGTTGCGTAAGGCTGCAAAGTCTGCAGTTTGCAAGATTAACATTGACTCAGATTCTCGTTTGGCAATGACAGCTGCTGTACGTAAGGTATTCGCTGAGAATCCAGCAGAATTCGATCCTCGTAAGTATCTCGGACCGGCTCGTGAGAACATGAAGAAGATGTACATTCACAAGATTGTTAATGTATTGGGTTCTAACGATAAGTTATAATCTGAAAATAACAGCATAAATAGTGGGGATATGTCAGTAAGGCATATCCCCATTTTTATGTTAGGTGATAAAAAAATAAGTGGAATTTAGATTCCACTTATTTTTTCCATTTTATAAGATACGAAATTAATTATTCCGTTTTTCCGTCGGTTAATTGTTCTATTCCTCCTGTAGATTGGTAAAAAGTAACTTTTATAGTACTGTTCTTGTCAAATAAGACATCACTTAATATTTCAGAAGTACCAAATTGTGCAAATGGGTATTCACCTTTACAGAATGTCTGTTTGGAATTGAACACTTTAATAGCAGCCTGTCCCGGTACATTATACCATATACCTTTATCCATTTTATGTTTTTTGCGTGTTGCTTTTTCATCCTCTACAGGAGCAGGAGAGGTGTTCAGATTCTTAATACTGATATAAACCGGTTCACCTGCAAGATCATCGTTATCTAACACGCCAAGTTTTTCAGAGAAGCGGAATAATACCATTTTGTCAAGTTCTGTAGTCGGCGTAAGGCTTACGCTAAAGACTTCAGTACTTGTTGCTGTATAACCTTTGAATAATTGTAGAAAAGCATCTTCTTGGTTTTGTAGATTATCCAGCATAAGCTTTAATTGTGTGCCGTCTTTGGGCGTATTGTCAGCCTCGCCGCGGATTAAAGCATTACGACTATCCCGTATGTCGTAGATTTCATCTGCGACTAATTCTGCAATTTTTGCATTACTACCTGCAGAAAGCATATCACGATTCATGAAGTCACGTGGATTAAAACGTTTGGCAGGTTCTGTATTTTTAGGTAAATCAGGGAGGGTTTCTTCTGAACCTTCAGTATTAATGGAGAGTAGAATACCTTCAGAGCTCAGACCAACAAGAGGAGCGACTGTGCGCTTTTGTAGTTTTATATTATATGCCTTTTGTGGGTCTGGTACACCATAGGTGTCAATTGATATACTTTTGATTGTCCATTTTGTGTAGGAATCTTTAGGGATATCTTTTAAATTAAGGTATAAACCCGCATAATTACGGAAGTCTCCTGGTTGGTAAACTTGTTTTTCGGCTATTACAACCAATCTGATTGCCGTTTGTGGAAGAAAGTAGTTAACACCTTCTATTGTAACGCCCGGTGTGAATGTTGAGACTTCAGTCTGGGCTTTGAGGCTAGCTGCACATAACAGCAACGAACAAAATAAAAATTTTGTTTTCATAAGCTTCATTCGTTTAGTGTTTTGAATGCTTTTGGTAACGCGTTTACAATGTCGCTTGCGATAAGAGATTCTTCTCCATTGAGATCACGCACAATGTCTCCCGCTAATCCATGCAGATAAGTGCCCAGTTGGCATGCTTCATTTGCCGTGTAACCACGTGCCAATAATCCTGTAAGTATACCAGTGAGAACATCACCACTACCAGCTGTTGCCATGCCTGCATTTCCTGTAGGATTGATTATGGTACGTCCGGTTGGTGTGCATATCATGGAGAAATGTCCTTTTATGATGATAAAAATCTGTAGTTTGATTGCTAATTCACGTGCCTTTATAAGGCGGTCATAACTGTCCTGACATTGGCCTACAAGATTTTCCAATTCCTTAGGATGAGGTGTTAGAATAGCATCTTGTGGCAACAGGTGCATCCATTCGGGGTGGCCTCCTAGAATATTGATAGCATCAGCATCAATAACTATTTCACCAGAGTGATTTTGGATGAATTCTTTTAAGGCATCTGCTGTTTCTGCGTCTGTACCGATACCAGGACCTATTCCTATGGCGTTGAAGTCATATGTTGGAATCGCTTTGGAGATTAGAACATCTGATAAATCGTGACTTAGAATTGCTTCAGGCACACTGCATTGTAGAATATCATTGTTGAGCTCCGGTGTATGAATAGTAAGTTTTCCGACACCACTTCTCATACATGCTTTGGCACATAGAATGGTTGCTCCAGCCATGCCGTAGCTACCACTGACTATAAGGGCATGGCCCATGGTACCTTTATGGGCAAAAGTATTACGAGGTTTAATGAGTTTTTTTACATCATCACGTGAGTTGACATAAATATTGCATTCAGCTTGTGCCAAACCTTCTGGATGAAGGTGAGCGTCAATCACTTTAATTTCTCCTAAATATTTTTGATTTTCTGCAAAATAGAAAGATAATTTTGGGAGTTGGACTGTTAATGTCAAATCTGCATGCACTATGCTTGTCATGAGATTATAGGTATTGTCTTCGCACATCAGTCCGGATGGTATATCTATACTTACTTTCTTAGCCTTACATTCATTGATTTTTTTTGTTAATCCTGCATATCCGCCGCTGAGGGGCTTATTCAAACCTGTGCCGAAAAGTCCATCAATGATAATGTCAGAATCATTAATATGGGGGAATGTGAATTGTGATGAAATCTCTGAAAAGTCAATGTGGCGGCAATTTTCTAATCTCTTTTTGTTAGTCAGACAATCGTCACTCAGTTTGCCTGTAATGTTAAACAAAAATACTTGTATATTTTCCACACCTTCTTTGTCAAGTAAACGTGCGATAGCTAAAGCATCGCCTCCGTTATTTCCCGGGCCTGCGAAAATAATGAAGTGGTTTTGTTTTGACCATCTTTTCAGAATTTCCTGTGTCATGGCTGTAGCCACTCGTTCCATCAGGTTAATAGAACTAATTGGTTCATGTTCTATTGTATATTTATCCAGTTCTTTCAGTTGGGCCGAAGTGAGTATTTTCATATTGCAAATATAACTAAATTGAGATAGTATTGACTTTTTCTCTATGGATTTTTTGTATCTTTGCACAAAATTAGCAAAAAAGATATGGAAACGATTCAGGTCAAGGATAAAAAATTTGTCGTAACATTGCCCGAGAGAGAAATACTGCGACAAGTGAAGCGTGTGGCTTCAGAGATAAACCGTGACTTTGAAACGGGTTCTCCGCTTTTTTTGGCGGTGTTGAACGGATCATTTGTTTTTGCTGCTGATTTGATGCGTGAAATTAAACTTCAGGCGAGTATTTCGTTTATTAAATTAGCCTCATATAAAGGCACATCCTCTACAGGAAAGGTACTTGAGATGATTGGTGTTGAACGTAATGATATAGAAGGACGTGATATCATTATAGTTGAGGACATTATTGATTCGGGTTTGACGATGGATTTCCTGACAGCAAAGTTAAGATCAATGTCTCCTCGTTCTTTATCAATCTGTTCGCTTTTGGTTAAGCCGGGCCGTTTAAAGGTGTCTCTTGATATTCGTTATCGATGTTTTGATATTCCTGATGATTTTATTTTAGGATATGGTTTGGATTATGATGGCTTAGGACGGAATGTACGTGATATATATAGGGTCGTGGAGGAGTAGTTTTGTTTAAGAGCACTATTTTATTTATAAATAATATGAAGAATATAGTAATTTTTGGTGCACCCGGTTCAGGTAAGGGTACACAAAGTGATAAGATTGTAGAAAAGTATGGTTTCAAACATATCTCTACAGGAGATGTGCTTCGTGGTGAAATCAAAAATGGTACAGAACTTGGTAAAACAGCTAAGGGATATATTGATAACGGTCAGTTGATTCCTGATTCACTGATGATTGATATCTTGGCTAGTGTATATGATGGTTTCGGCCCGGTTGAAGGTGTGATTTTTGATGGTTTTCCACGTACAATTCCACAGGCAGAGGCCTTGAAAGCAATGTTGGCAGAGCGTGGTACAGAAGTAAGTGTAATGCTTGATCTTGAGGTTCCGGAAGATGAATTGATGGACCGTTTGATTAAACGTGGTCAGATTTCTGGTCGTGCTGATGATAATGAAGAAACTATTAAGAAAAGATTGGATGTTTATCATAATCAAACTTCACCATTGATTGATTGGTATAAGAATGACGGAAAATATACCCATATCAAGGGTACAGGTGAACTGGACGTAATCTTTGCAGACATTTGCAATGCTATTGATAAAGCATAAATTAAGATTATAAGATTAAAAGTATTATAAATAACCAAACAGACAGATATGGCTGAATCGAACTTTGTAGACTATGTGAAAATTTATTGCCGTTCAGGAAAAGGAGGGCGAGGTTCCATGCACATGCATCGTGCCAAATATCAGCCAAACGGTGGACCGGATGGAGGAAATGGCGGTCGGGGCGGCCATATCTATCTGCGCGGTAATCGTAATTATTGGACATTACTTCATTTGCGTTATGATCGTCATGTGTTTGCCGGTCATGGAGGAAATGGTTCAAAGTGCCGCTCGACAGGTAAGGATGGCGAGGACAAATATATTGATGTTCCTTGTGGAACTGTAGTTTATAATGCAGAAACCGGCGAATATATTTGTGATGTGACTTCTGACGGACAAGTTGTTCTGTTATTGAAAGGTGGTCGAGGTGGCTTGGGAAACTGGGAATTTCGTACAGCGACTAATCAGGCTCCTCGTTTTGCTCAGCCAGGAGAGCCAATGCAAGAGTTGACAGTTATTTTAGAATTGAAATTGTTGGCTGATGTCGGTTTGGTCGGATTCCCAAATGCAGGAAAGTCAACTTTGTTGAGTGCAGTTTCATCAGCTCGTCCCAAAATCGCAAATTATCCTTTTACAACTTTAGAGCCTAGCTTGGGTATAGTGTCATATCGAGATAATCAATCATTCGTGATGGCAGATATTCCTGGGATCATTGAAGGTGCAAGTGAAGGCAAAGGGTTAGGTTTGCGCTTTTTGAGACATATTGAACGGAATTCTCTTTTGTTGTTTATGGTGCCAGGAGACACTGATGATATCAAGAAAGAATATGACGTGTTGTTGAATGAGGTTGCTACATTTAATCCAGAATTGCTGGATAAGCAGCGTGTGTTGGCTGTTACGAAGAGCGATTTGTTAGATGAAGAATTAATTGCAATGCTTTCAGAGAATCTTCCAGATGATGTGCCCCATGTGTTTATTTCTGCTGTAAGTGGAAAAGGCATTGATCAGTTGAAAGATATTTTGTGGAAAGAATTGAATAGTGAGAGCAATAAATTACAGGCCATAACAGATCAAACACGAATTGTACATAAAAATAAGGATCTTGGCGTATTGCAAAGTGAGTTGAGTGCAATGGGAGAAGATGATGATATTGAATATGTTGATGAAGATGAAATAGAAGATCTGGAGGACTTTGAATACGAAGATGAATAGATATATCTGATAAATAGAATGTGAAAAGATGACTGATTTTGAACCGGTTTTGTTGCAATATGATTTAGGAAAACATGTAAAAGCATTCAGCACTTGTAGGCAAGGAGGAGTGAGTAAAGGGGCATATGCATCATTTAATGCAAATGCTTATTGTGGAGATGAGTTTGCACATGTTGTCCGTAATCGAGAATTACTTTGTAACAAACTTGGGTTAAGTCCGTCACGATTAATAATTCCACATCAGACGCATCATGATAAAGTGTATAAAATAGATAAGGAATTCTTGTTACAAGAGGATTTTGTCAGACGACAAACGCTAGAAGGCGTTGACGGTCTGATGACTGATATTCCGGAAGCTTGTGTTTGTGTGTCAACTGCTGATTGCATACCATTACTACTTTATGATGAGAATAACCAAGCTGTTGCTGCGATTCATGCAGGGTGGCGTGGTACAGTCCAGAAAATAGTAGAAAATGCCATTATTCGGATGGAGAAAGCGTATGGTACAAAACCGAGTCAATTGAAGGCTGTGATTGGCCCTGGAATTTCAATGGATTCTTTTGAGGTGGGGGATGAGGTTTATGAATCTTTCAGAGGCGCATGTTTTCCTTTAGAACGTATTGCGGCGCGTTATCCGGCAATGTTGGGTGGTATGAAATGGCATATTGATTTATGGGAAGCCAACAGCTGGTTAATGCAGGAATGTGGAGTAAAGAATGAAAATATTAGTTTGTCAGGCATTTGTACTTATACAAACTATGATCGTTTTTTTTCAGCTCGTAGAGCGGGTATCAACAGTGGGCGGATATTGAATGGTATTATGTTGATGGAGGAACGTTAATGACTGTCTTGTTACATCGTTTGAATTTATTGTTACTGTTGTTTTTTTTTCCTGAATTATTTACGAGTGGTAAAGAATGCAACTTTAGTGTAGAGAATATTTCCTTATCTATACGGGATAAATATTTTGAATTATCGCCAGATAAGGAAAAAAAAGAAACCGTTGTTTTGGTTGATTTGACTCGTCCGTTAACAAAAGTGGAAACACAACATGTAAAAGTTCCTACACCGGGATTGTTTGAAGACAGAACTTCCTTTAAGTTAGATTTGAATAATCTGGATTCTTGTGCATGGTGCTATCCTTTACCGGAAGGGAAAGTAATCAGTCATTTTGGCGGATCAAGGAAGAATCATAGCGGAACGGATATAAAAGCACCACGAGGTGAGAAAATTTTAGCCGTATTTGATGGTGTTGTTCGTTTTTCCGGCACTTATTCGGCTTATGGGAAGATGATTGTGATACGCCATGCTAATGGCTTGGAAACTTGTTATGCTCATAATAAGCAGAATCTTGTAAAGGTCGGAGATGTGGTACAGGCTGGTGAACCTATCGCTTTAGTAGGACGGACTGGGCGTGCCTCAACAGATCATTGTCATTTTGAGGTCAGAGTTAATGGTTATGCCATTAATAGTAACTATTTATTTGATCATTCAGCACATAGCTTAAAAAAGGGAATCTTAGTTTTTAAAAAGTCAGGGCATCGTGTATTGGTGAAGAAACATTAAGGTTTATACAAGAAAAGGATTGCTTCCTTCCATGTTGGCCTGTTTGGGATAGATAAGTATAAAGCTGTTTTGTTGGAAATACTTGTTTAAATAACGTGGTATTTTAGGCATGATGGGTTGATACGAAACTCCATCTTTTCTACTGAGTATAATCCACATACAGTCGTTGGTCTTGGTTTCACGGAACAAAATCAGAAAATCTTCCCAATTGTTGAATGATTTGAATTTCATTTCTTTTGCTTCTTTTCCTATTATAGAGTTAATGGCTTTTTTAGTATCGTCATTACAAAAGAATATGGTTTCAACGCCTAGATTTAGCATCATATTCTTTAATTTTTGTAAAGTTGTCGTAAACCCACTTTCGTATTCTCCATGGGGAGGTATAACGATAAGATGACGTTTTATAGTTGCCAAAGGTTGTTGGGGTTTATATATATAGGCGTTGACTCCGTTTGCACATAATATTCCGTCAGTAATTTTTCCAAGAAAATCAGCAGGTATAGCATGATGTTGATGTAATCCTAGTACCATGTCTGTGATATTGTTTTCACAGATGACGCTGGTAATTGCGTTTGCTGTATTGAGATCATAACGTATCATGTCTTGAATATGTACATCCGCTGCGACTGCTGTTTGGACTGCTTTTTCTAATAATTTTTGGGATGATTTTAGGGCTCCTTCGTCTGATTCATGGCTATTGATAACTTTAAGTGCATAAAGTCCATCCTTGTTTTTAGGAGATTTGATTGTAAGACTTAAATTTATGAGTTCTTCTACTGTTTGCTGATTGCTTACTGGGATTAAAATATGTTCGTGGCGTAATGTTCGTCGTAGTTCCTGATCGTTGGATTGTGTTTTAATGGCTATATGTCCGGCTGCTTTCTGAGCGGTAAATGTTGCAATAGTGCAGGTGACAAGAATCATTAAAATAGTTCCATTAAGAACGCTTTCATTAAGTAAACGTATTGGATTTCCTTGTGTGTCAACACCAAGAATTACGTTGTAACCGACCAAAACAGCAGCTAGTGTTGCGGCGGCTTGTGCATTGCTGAGTCCAAATATCAGGTGGCGTTGATCTTTTGAAAGTTTGAATGTTTTTTGGGTTGCCCACGCTGCTATGTATTTTGCAACAGTGGCAATGATAATCATAACGCAACCTACATAGATCGTTTCTGCACTATTGATAAAAGCATGATAATCAATAAGCATACCGACTCCAATTAGAAAGAAGGGAATAAAAATGGCATTACCGACAAATTCTATGCGGTTCATAAGCGGTGAACTGCGTGGAATTTGCCGGTTTAAAGCCAGTCCGGTAAGAAAAGAGCCAATAATACCTTCCATTTGAGCTAATTCTGCAAGATAAGCGCCAAGGAAAACCATGGCAAGTACAAATAAATACTGTGCGATGGAATCATTGAATTGTTTGAAGAACCATCGTCCAATAATGGGAAATATAAATAGAACGAAAAGGGTAAAGACAATGATTGATAGTCCAAGACGTAACCAAAATATGTTATTAACCTCACCGGTAGTCATGCCGACAATGATGGTTAAGACAAGTAATGCCAGTATATCCGTAACCATGGTTCCTCCGACCGTAATACCTACAGATAAATCTTTTGTGATACCCATTTTGCTGATAATGGGATAGGCAATAAGGGTATGAGATGCAAACATACTTGCAAGTAATATGGAAGTTATCAAATTAAAGTGAAGTAGATAGATTCCTGAAAAAGTACCGAGTAACATCGGTATGAGGAAAGTATATAGTCCGAATGTCAGACTTTTTATGCTGTTACGCTTAAAATCGTTCATGTCGATTTCAAGTCCTGCAAGAAACATAATATAAAGTAGACCTGCTGTACCTGACATGATGATGCTGCTATCGCGAAGAATCAGATTGAATCCGTGAGGACCTATGATGGCTCCTGCAATAATAAGGCCAAGCAAATGAGGAACCCTTACTTTATTAAGCAAGAGTGGAGTAACCAGCATGATGATGAGTAGTAACAGAAATTTAAGTATCGGATTACCAATAGGTAAATTGAATTCGGTAATGGCATATAAAATCATGGCAGCTTTATTTATATTTCACTGTAGCAAAGTAAATTGTTTTTTTGTAAAAAATATCATGCCGTAAAACAAAAAAGGCTGCAAATATCATATTGCAGCCATTTTTAAGTAATATTACATTAAACTTTATCCGTTTTTATGCCGATTTGCTCGTTTACGGCGGATTTCAGCCTTCATCTTTGCAGCCCCAGAACCATGTGCTCCTGTAATGTAGGCTTTCTTTTTGGCTTTTGTCTTTACCTTTTCTGGTTGGGCGTTTGTTTTTTTCTTGCTGCCACCGTGAAATACGATGCCGCCGGTAATGACCTTGTCAATATCATCTCCTCCGTAGTTTGCCATATAATGTTGAATTAATGATGGAATAAACGAATACCGGTAAATGCCATTGCAATACCATATTTGTCGCAGGTTTCGATAACATGGTCATCTCGAACACTACCACCAGCTTGGGCTACGTACTGTACTCCGCTTTTATGAGCACGTTCGATATTATCGCCAAATGGGAAGAATGCATCAGAACCTAAAGATACATTGGTGTTTTTAGCTATCCATTCTTTCTTTTCTTCGTGAGTTAAAGGTTCTGGTTTTACAGTGAAGAATTTTTGCCATTCGCCATCAGCCAATACATCCATATAATCATCACTGATATAGATGTCAATCGTATTATCACGATCTGCACGACGTATATTTTCAACGAAAGGCAGATTCATGACTTTCGGATGTTGCCGTAGCCACCAAATATCAGCTTTGTTACCAGCGAGACGAGTACAATGTATACGACTTTGCTGACCGGCACCGATACCAATGGCTTGTCCGTCCTTAACGTAGCATACAGAATTACTTTGAGTGTATTTTAAGGTGATGAGTGAAATCATCAAGTCGCGTTTAGCCTCCTCAGGGAAATTCTTATTGATAGTCGGAATATTATTGAATAAGGCGGGATCGTTAAGCTTCACCTCGTTACGTCCTTGTTCGAATGTGATACCATATACCTGTTTGTGCTCAATTGGGTCGGGAGTGTAATTAGAATCTATTTTGATTACATTATACGTTCCTTTACGTTTTTCACGTAGAATCTGAAGAGCCTCTTCTGTATAGTCTGGTGCAATAATACCATCACTGACTTCGCGTTTAATCAGAGTTGCAGTGGCGGCATCACATGTGTCACTAAGTGCAATGAAATCACCATAACTAGACATACGGTCAGCGCCTCTTGCACGGGCATATGCACAAGCGATAGGTGATAAGGGAATTTTGACATCGTCAACAAAATAAATCTTTTTGAGAGTCTCGCTTAAAGGCAAGCCTACAGCCGCACCTGCTGGAGATACATGTTTGAATGAGGCGGCAGCTGGTAACCCCGTAGCTTCTTTAAGTTCCTTTACTAACTGCCAGCTGTTAAGCGCATCCAAAAAATTAATGTATCCCGGACGACCATTCAATACCTCGATAGGCAATTCACCCTCAGTCATATAGATGCGTGAGGGCTTTTGATTCGGATTACATCCGTACTTTAAAGCTAATTCTTTCATATTAATATAGTCTGTAGATATGCAAAGATACAATTATTCTGTTTATTTGAGAAATAACTTTATCTTAATTTAAGTGTAACAGGTGTTTACTTGCTTTGTCTTCGCTTTTCTATCCGGCCTTGATAATATGTGAATCCAGATTGAAGTAAGACCGAAAGAATAATGAGACAAAGTCCTGTATAAAATGAAAAGTTCAGTTCTTTAGCTTCTCCAAAAAATATCATTGCAAATATGATGCTATAAACAGGTTCGAGATTATAACTTAAGTTAACTGTAAATGCAGATAATTTTTTTAAGGCCTGAAGTAGAAGCAGATACATAAATACCGTGCAGAATAATGAATGACAACAAATCCAGAATAGGTTTATTCCCGTAGGCCATACGATAACAGGTATATGACTTGGGAATATTTGTAAATAAACTGGGATGATGAGGCTTATTGGAATCAGGCCACCTATCATTTCATATAATAAAACAACACTTGCACGTTGATTACAGCTTACTTTTTTATTGCAAACCATGAAGATGGCTGCTACAAGTGATGATAATGTGCCAATACAAATTCCCCATCTGTAACGGCTGTCAAATGAGAATATCATTAGAATACCGGCAACCGTGATGAGGCTGAATAGAACTTCGCGTAAAGAGATCCGACGATGATAAAATAATGGTTCTATTATAGCGGTAAAGAAACCGACCAAAGAATAACATAATACACCTATAGATACATTTGACGCTTTGATACTGCCGTAAAATAACATCCAATGAAGACCAAGGAGCGTTCCTGTACCGGCAATATTTAAAAAAGCTTGTTTGTTTATTTTAGGAAAACGACAATGAAAGGTAATGATTAATAGTAAGACAGATGTAAAAACCATTCTATACCATACCATTGTTGTTTCATTCAGAGTAATAAGCTTACCAAAAAGGCCTGTACATCCAGCCAGTAAAATTGAGAGATGAAGGCGGATAAATGCTTCTTTCACGGCAATCTGATTTGATGTTATAAAATTGGTCTTATTCAAAAACAAGCTACTGATAATGAGAATCAGCAGCTTGAAAAAACGGTGGAGCTGGAGGGAATCGAACCCTCGTCCAAACAGGGAAACCACATGCTTTCTACACGCTTATCCTGGCCTTCAATTTTCGTGTGCAGGCAAGACCCAGGCCACCAACCGACACCTTATCCTTTAAAATTTCATTTATAGTGCAAGGCCACTACAAACTATCTCCGATTTAGCTGCACCACTATATCAGACGGCTTCGGAGCCAGAGCTTCTGAGTGATGTCTCGTTTCAGCACCTTGTGCCGAAATAAAGGTAATCTACTGTACTTCGATTACGCAGCGAGAGCGTAGTTGTTTTCGCCAGATAAATTCTTGGTCACTGAGATTATAGAGGAAATAACCGACCCTCTGCGTGCTTACACGTCATTCCGTCCTGCTGTCAAATCCATGTCAACCCCGGTTATTCAGTGTTTGGACTACAAAGATAGTGTTTTTTTTGATTGATGTTGTCTTTTGTTGAAAATATATGCCATTAGATAATATAAACAAAATGACAATTGTATTATTGATATAATTATTTTTTAGCTGATAGTCCTCTAATAATGATGAAAAAAGGTGGTTGTCTTTATATTTAGTTTTATTGAAAGAAAGATTGTATTTTATATGAATTATTAGATAATATGAATATCAGTTCTCAATGATTTGAAGGCCTAAAATGAGTCGTTTTTTTGTATGAAACGAAAAAATATGTTTATTTTGCAATAAAAACACAATATTAGAGTTAATAAAAATAATTAAACTCAGTAGCAAGCGGTTCGAATATAATATAATAATGCAACATACAGAAGTGGAAGATGGAATGAGTTCCATCGGAAAAATAATAAAGCGGTCGTTTGATATTATTGCATCTTTGTTGGGCTTAGTTTTACTGTCTCCCGTTTATGGCGTTATATTTATAATATTGAAATGTCAGGGTGGTAAGCCTGCTATTTATGCGCAGGAGCGTATAGGGTTTGGTGGGAGACCGTTTTTGATATATAAATTCAGAACAATGACGCCGAACTTTGAAAGTGACGGTATACCAAAACTGACTGCAAATGATATGACTGATGATCTTACGCCGTTTTGCCGTTTCCTTCGTGTACACCATTTAGATGAATTGCCTCAATTATGGAATGTATTGAAGGGGGATATGTCTTTTGTGGGACCACGTCCTGAACGGCTTTTTTTTATTAATCAGATTATGCAGGAACGTCCGGATTATGTTTGTCTTTATCAGATACAACCCGGATTGACATCTTTGGCGACGTTAAAAAACGGATATACTGATACTATCTCTAAGATGATAGTTCGATTAGATATGGATTTGGAATATTTGAAAAATCGTTCAGTATGGCTGGATTTTAAAATTATTCTCACGACTATAGTTTTTATTTTGAAAGGAAAGAAATTTTGATGCATATGTTAAAGAAAATACTACTGGCTTTTGCGACTTGTTTTTGTATACAATTTGCTTTCTCTCAGTCTATGTCCGATGAGCAGGTTGTACGTTATGTAATGGAACAACAGGAAAAAGGAAAGGATCAGCAATATATTGTAAATCAATTACTTCAAAAAGGTGTGACAGTTGATCAATTACGTCGTATCCGTAGTAAATATGAGGCACAGCAAAATCAACCAGGTGCTTTAGATTTAACGGGGTCACAACAGAAAACATCCACAAATCGTCTTCGGACAAATAAAGAAAAAGCATTGGATGAACGTCAGAAGCAAAATGGGTATATGATCCGTTCTCAGCGCGAATTGGATGACAGCCAGAATAAAACGATTAAGAATCAGCAGCTGAATGAGGAAATAGGCTTTATGGATATAGATTCTTTGATATATTATCAGAATTATTTCAAAGAAGATGGACGACAGGTGTTTGGACGTAATATATTTAATAATCAGATGCTTACTTTTGAGCCAAGTATGAATGTTCCAACTCCGTCTAATTATAAATTAGGTGCAGGTGATGCTGTAATTATTGATATCTGGGGAGCATCTCAGACTACATATGAAGGAACTATATCTCCAGATGGAACAGTAACGATAGAAGGTGTTGGTCCTTTGAATTTAGCAGGTTTGACGGTGAAAGAGGCTAATACTTATGTTAAAAAACAATTAGGACGTTTTTATTCTAGTTCAAACATAATGCTGACTGTGGGTGAAGTCCGTTCAATACAAGTACAGGTCATGGGTGAAGTTATTATGCCGGGAACATACACACTGAGCGCATTTTCTTCTGCTTTCAACGCGTTATATGCAGCTGGAGGTATTAATGACATAGGTACATTACGTGATATTAAGATTTATCGTCGTGGACGTGTGATTTCAACAATTGACGTTTATGATTATATCCTTAATGGAAACACGAAAGGCGATGTGCGTTTGGAGGATAATGATGTGATAGTTGTTGGTCCTTACGAAAACTTAGTCTGCATTAAGGGTAAGGTAAAACGTCCTATGTACTATGAAATGCGTGGTGATGAAAGTGTAGCACGTCTTTTGGATTATTCAGGAGGATTTTCGGGAGATGCATATACAGATAATATTCGATTAATACGTAAAAGTGGAAGGGAATATTCTGTATATACCGTAGGAGAGTTTGAAATGAGTAGCTTTTTGTTGAAAGACTGTGATTCTCTTTATGTGGATTCTGTCATACCACGTTTTGCTAATATGGCTGAGATTAGGGGAGCTGTATTTCATCCCGGACAGTATCAGATGGATGGAAATATTAAAACGGTTCGACAGCTGATAAAAGCAGCTGACGGTTTGAGAGAAGATGCTTTCGTACAACGGGCTGTTATGCATCGACAGAAAGATGATTTAACAATGGAAGCTATATCTGTCGATGTTAAAGGTATCATGGAAGGAACAGAGGCCGATATTCCCTTACATAAGAATGATGTGTTGTTTATTCCAAGTAAAGTAGAAATGAATGGAGAACGAACATTAAAGATTGATGGTGAGGTGAATTATCCTGGTATTTATCAATATGCAGATAATACAACTATAGAAGACCTGGTTATACAGGCAGGTGGATTGACCGAGGCTGCTTCAATGGCAAGAGTAGACGTTTTTCGTAGAATTAAAGATCCTGAAGCAGTAACCGATGACGAAAAATTGGCTGAGACATATAGTTTCTCTCTTCGTGATGGTTTGATTATTGATGGACAAGAGAATTTTCATCTTCAACCATACGATGAAGTTGTTGTCCGTAAGAGTCCTGCATATTCAGAGCAGCGTAATGTGAAGGTTAGTGGTGCTGTGAATTTTACAGGTAGTTATGCTATGGATAATAAAGATTATCGTTTAAGCGATTTGGTAAAGGCAGCCGGAGGCTTATCGTCTTTGGCATACGCTAAAGGTGCACGTTTGCAGCGTACGTTGACAGAAGAAGAAAAGAAACAGCGTGAGAGTGCTTTTAAAGCATCACAAATTCAGTTATATGAGGAAAGTTTACGTTCAGAAAAGTCTTATGATATAGCTCAGGCCGATTCAATTTTGAATTTAAAACTGGATTTGGGAGATACCTATCCTGTTGCTATTAATCTGGAAAAAGCAATGAAGGAACCAGGAGGTTTGGATGATGTCAGATTACGCGAAGGTGATGAGCTGGTCGTACCTCAATTTTCTAATACTGTGAAAATTAGTGGCGAGGTGATGTATCCGATTTCAATTAATTATGAAAAGGGTAAATCTCTTGGTTACTATATCAAACGAGCCGGAGGTTATGCTGACCGTGCACATAAATCACGTGTATATGCTATATATATGAATGGAGCGGTAGAGCAATTGGGACGTCGCGCAAGTAAATCCATTCAACCCGGTTGTGAAATTGTTGTACCGACGAAACCGCAGAAGAACAAGCTTACTACGGGGGAGATTATGACAATCGGAACCTCAACAGCTTCTATTGCAACAATGATAGTAACATTGGTTAATTTGCTTAAATAAAATGAATTATGGAAGATAATAAGCAAGATGAGGTAATAGACTTAAGAAAGATTGTAATCAAAATATGGAGAAGGAAAAAATTATTTTTTAAAGTCCTGCCAATCGTTTTTATCATATCCTGTGTTTATATCGTTGTCATACCTCGATATTATAAATGTAGTGTTATGTTGGCGCCAGAAGTGGAGAATCCTGTTTCAGGAGGATCTTTAAGTTCTTTGGCGTCCTCTTTTGGCATAAATTTAAATTCCGCGACTTCAGCAGATGCTATTTCTCCGACACTATATCCCGATTTGATGGCTTCAACTGATTTTATCGTCAGTTTGTTCCCTGTTACAGTGACTACTGAAGAAGGAGACTTGACGGTAAATTATTGTGATTATATCATGAAACATCAAAAGAAGTCTATTTGGGGCATTCCGTTTGCTTGGGTGAAAAGTCTGTTTCAAGAAAAATCAGAACCTTTTTCAGGAACGGATAAAATTAATCCTTTCCGTTTGACAAGGAAGCAGGCAGATGTTGTAAAGGCTATCTCAGAAAAGATAGAATGTTCTATAGATAAAAAAACAGATGTAATTACAATTACAGTTGAGGATCAGGATAAACTGATTTGTGCAGCAATGGCTGATACCGTAAGTGTATTATTGCAGAAGTTTATAACAGAGTATCGTACAAATAAAGCACGTAATGATATGGAGTACTATGAAAAACTGACGCGACAGGCTAAAATGGATTATGATAGTGTACTTCAGGCTTATGGGCGTTATATGGATGCCAATATGAATCTGATTCTGCAAAGTTATAAGTTGAAACAAACAGAACTAGAGAATGATCTACAGTTGAAATTCAATACTTATACAGCTTTAAATACTCAGTTCCAGGCAGCTAAGGCTAAAGTACAAGAAAGAACACCGGCTTTTACAACTCTTCAATGTGCAACTGTGCCTATTAAACCAGCAGGTCCGAAACGTATGATATTTGTTGTTGCCATGATGTTCCTTTCATGTGTGGGTATTGTTATATATATACTTAAAGATGACTTTATTAATCAATTGAAAAAATAGATTAAGGTGGAATCGGATTTATGGAACCAGTCAGACGAATGATTGTAAATACGGCTGCTCAATATGTCAAAGCCTTGATAAATATCGCACTTTCCTTGTATTCTACAAGGTTGATATTAGAGGCTTTGAGTATTTCAGATTATGGCCTTTACTCTGTAGTTGGTGGACTGGTTGCAATGTTAGGATTTATAACGAATGCTTTAGTTATAACTACGCAACGCTATATTTCATATTATCACGGGAGCGGGGACTCTGAATATGTTCGTAAGTTATTTACTAATAGTTTATTATTACATCTTTTTATAGGTATAGGATTAGCTGTCTTGTTGTATCTTCCAGAGCATTGGTTAATGAACCATGTACTTAATATAGATGAGTCACGTATACAAGTTGCTATTTATGTTTACGAAATAACAATATTAATGTTGTTTATCACAGTGTTGACAGCACCATTTAAGGCTTTGTTTATAGCACGTGAGAATATTGTTTATATTTCTATTGTAGAAGTTTGCGATGGTATTGTAAAACTTTTACTTGCTATTTTTCTGTTGTCTGTTAAGGCTGATAAGTTGTTGGTTTATGCAGGAATGATGGCGCTTATTTTATTTGCAAACTTATTAGCTTTTGCTATTTATGCATTGTTGCGTTTTGATGAATGTTCAATCATTATTCGGAAAAAAGATATTGAGAAAGAGTGTATGGTCAGACTAATTGGTTTTGCTGGTTGGACTACCTATGGAATGGGAGCAGTTGCAGCGAGAAATCAGGGAACAGCTGTAATTCTCAATCATTTTTTCGGGACTACAATAAATGCAGCATACGGAATCGCTTTTCAGATTTATTCAGCTGTTTCATTTGTGGCGACTTCTATCTTGAATGCCATGAATCCGCAGATAATGAAGGCTGAAGGAGGAGGAGATCGTAAGCGTACTCTTATGTTGGCCGAACGGGAAAGTAAATATTCTACAGCTTTAATGGCTGTGGTGTCAATTCCACTTATTGTGGAAATGCCCTCTGTTTTAGCTTTGTGGTTGAAAGAGGTTCCAGAAGGAACGACTTTTTTTTGCAGGTGTATCTTAGGGGCATTTTTATGTGATCAAATGAGTTACGGATTACATACGGCCAATCAGGCTTTGGGGAATATCCGCAATTATACATTGTTGGTCTATACGCCAAAATTGCTGACACTTGTTGTAATATGGTTGTTATTAGAAAAAGGTTATGGGATAAATGCGGTGATGTTTGTTTATGTGTTGGTTGAATTTGTTGTTGCATTGGTGCGACTGCCATATTTGAAAATTACAGCAGGATTGAAAATTTGCATGTATGTCAAGAATGTTATATTACCACTGTTGCCATTATGTTTGGGGGTATTTTTAGTGGGATGGCTTTGTTCTTCATGGAACAATTCATACAGTTCTCTACTTAATATTTTTATGATGTTAATTGTGGGGTGTATAATGGTTTGGTGTTTCACGTTGGACAAAAATGAGCGTGCGTATTTTAAAACAATGATAAATAAAAGGAGGGGGCTTCCATGTTGAAAGTGTCGGACTTATATTTAATCAAAAAGGAAACGATTGTAATCAGTTGTTTTGAGATTGGCATGCTGATCGCTTATTGGGGATCTCTTAATCCTTGGTTTTTGTGGCCTATAGGTTCGTTATATATTGTGCCTGCAGCTTTCTTTGTGTTAATAGCTATGTTTGTGTCTTCAACCATGCATGAAAATATTTTTTCACGAACGGATTATTTGTTGCCACTCACGGCTTATATTATACTGGGGTATTATTTGTTGTTTGTCAATAGTGGAAATATAAATGCTTTTATAGGAAGTTTTTTTCAAATAGTGGTGTTTATGTCTTTGTTCATGGTTGATAAGCAGATTTTGTTCACACTTACAAGTTTTCTTTCAAAAGCAATGGCTTGCTTGTTAATCGTATCTATACCCTTCTATTTGTTATATTTATTAGGATTTACGTTCCCTTCAACCAATGCCCAGTATGGAGATGGTTTATATACTTATACTAATTTCTATTTCTTTTTGTTAGACGATCGTTCTATTTCTATTTTCCCGCGTTTTCATTCTGTGTTTCTTGAACCCGGACATTTAGGAACGGCTACAGTGCTGCTGTTGTTCGCTCAATGTGGGTATTGGCGAAAGTGGTATAATGTAATATTATGGATAGCCACGCTCATGACGTTTTCATTGGCGGCTTATGTTCTTTCTGTGGTAGTTATTTTCCTTAATCTTTGGATGCGTGGCAAAAATATATTTAAGAAAGCTCTTTTTGTAATTTGTTGTGTAGCAGGAACTGTTATTGGATCATTTTTTTATAATGATGGAGAGAATTTGATTCATGATCTTATTGTAATTCGTTTGGAGATTGATGAAGAGGGAGGATTGAGCGGAGATAACCGAGTTGCTGGTTGGTTTGAAGACGAGTATGATAGTTATTTGCAGTCTTCAGATGTGTTCTTTGGACGTGATTATGATTATTCGATTCCAGGAAATTCAGGTTATCGTTTATATATTTATGAGAATGGTTTGATTGGATTATTTTTAGTCATATTACTTTATTTGACTTTTTTGATTAAAGCCATTGACAAAAGAGTGTTGTGGTCTGTTGCCTTGATTGCAGTATTGTGTTTCTGGGTGAGAGGTTATTTGTTGTGGTATAGTGTATTTATTCCTTTATTTGCACTTACAAATCGTTCTGTTTTGTCGGATTCTAATAAAGAAGGTGGGGTGGAAAAATGAAAAAGTTCATTTATATATTGAATTCTATGTATCTTTTAGAGGGCTACTTCCAACTCTTTTCTTTTGTTACAGAATGGGATTACGCCATGTGGGAAATATCCTAATTTCAATGTTGTTCCTGATAGGAATGAGCTTATTCTATTTTAGTTAAATGGATTATCAAAGAAAAATTTTGAATTGCTTGTAGCAGGAGTTATTTTAGATTGTATTATAAGGATGTCTTGTTATTGGATATGATTATGATGAGATAAAATAGTTTGAGAACGGAGTTAAGTTAATAGGGAGAGAGATTGGTTTGAGTTGTTTACGTATCTGATGTCTATAACTTTTATAAAACAATATAGAATGAAAACACTGATAAAAAATATAGCGTGTAGTATTGGTTGGATATTTTCTTTTTTTTGTCCAACATTGTTGTCAACTATGTTTCGGGCTTTTTTATCTTATATATATACAGGATTTATAAAGCGTCATTTTGCCCGATGGGGAACGGGGAGTGTTATGGAATATAAGGCTCTTCATTTGAGGGGATTAGAAAATATCGAGATTGGCGAACGGACAGACATTGCTAGATGTGCAGTGTTAACAGTATGGGACACATGTAATGCTTCTATTTTAAAACCTTTTATAAAAATAGGTGATGATTGTCATATAGGTCCTTATTCTCATATTACTGCAATGAATGGTATTTCAATAGGTAATGGCCTTTTAACAGGTTCGAATGTTTTAATTACAGATAATGCCCATGGATATTTTGATAGTATGAATCTTGTTCAACCACCAGCAGAAAGAGCGTTATATTCTAAAGGGCCTGTTAAGATAGGTAATAATGTGTGGTTGGGTAATAATGTTTGTATATTAGCTGGAGTGGTGATTGGTGATGGAGTAGTTGTAGCAGCAAATAGCGTAGTAACAAAATCAGTACCGGAAAAGACGATGGTGGCTGGTGCGCCGGCTAAAATTGTGAAACGTTTAGATTGATAAAAGATGAAAAAGGTCATTTATGTATTGAATTCAACTTATCTTTTAGGGGGGGCTTCCAAGTCTTTTCTTTTATTACTTAATGGGATTGCGCAATGTGGAATGCATCCAATTGTTATTGTTCCAGATAGAAATGGGCTTTATTCAGTTTTAGTTCAAATGGGAATTGAAGTGATAGATATTACTTATAGAAATAATACTTATCCTCATTACAATTCTTTAAAAGATATATTGTTGTTTCTTCCACGTTTATTTGCAAGGAGATTAGTTAATTGGAATGCAGTTAGAAAATTGTATGCCCAATTTTCCAATAGTGAGATATCTTTGGTACATACCAATGTAAGCGTTATTGACATTGGTTTCCGATTAGCTCAAAGATTGCATGTTCCTCATGTTTATCATATCAGAGAATATGGCGATCTGGATTTCCATGAAATCTACTATCCTACCAGTGTGGCATTTCATGCAATGTGGTGTAAAAGTTCATATTCTATTTGTATAACAAAGCACATACAAAGCCATCACGGTTTGACGGGAGATTCCAAGTCTGTAGTGATATATAATGGGATAGATGTGCCACCGGTTGATATTGATAGCTTGTTAAAAGAGGATTATTTTTTGTTTGCAGGACGGATTGATGAATCTAAAGGGGTACATGTCTTATTGGAGGCTTATGCCAATTATCTTCAGCACTCATCCTTGCAACGGCGTCTTGTCATTGCAGGAGATCCCGATAAAATGGCCTATTTAAAGAAACTTCAGCGTTTTATTAAGGAGCATCAAATAGAGAATAAGGTAAAATTTCTTGGAGGAAGGAAAGATATTTATGAATTGATGCAGCATGCAATTGCCATTGTTATTCCTTCTCGTTTTGAAGGCTTCGGACGTTGTATGGCAGAAGCAATGATGAATGGTTGTCTGGTTGTTGCACATAATACGGCTGGTTTAAAAGAGCAGTTTGATAATGGAGTACTAGTTACAGGAAGAGAAATAGGTTTACGATATATGACGACCTCAGAATTGAGTGAACGCTTGATTCAAATAGATAGCATGACGAATAAGGATATGAAACAATATATGGCTGATGCATATCAGACGGCTTATTCGTTGTATACGTCACAAATAAATGTGCAAAGTGTATATCGGTTCTATAACCAGATTATTGCTAAGGGATAAATATCTTTTTTATATTTCTTTTTGAATCGAAAATGATATGGAAGTAGCAATCTTGTTGACAACATATAATAGTGGAGCTTTTTTAGAAGATTTATTGCGTTCTTTACAATTGCAATCATGGCGAAATTGGGATTTATATATCCATGATGATTTATCAACAGACAATACTCTGGAAATAGTAAATCGCTTCATGCAATCAGATAAGAGAATACATCTCTTGGAGGATAAAGTCAAACGAGGAGCCATGCAAAGTTTTATTTGGCTTTTGAGTCAGGTGCATTCAGATTTCTATATGTTTTGTGATCATGATGATATATGGAAAGAAAATAAAATTGAAATTACACTGAATAAAATGTTGGAGGTGAAAGACCTCGGCAACAGACCTGTTGTAGTACATACTGACTTGGAAGTTGTAGATATGAATCTCAATCCAATAACTACTTCATTTTGGAAATATTTAAATGTAAAAGAGAAAGATTTTAATGATAAATATTACCATTTGGCATATAACAATGTTACTGGATGTACAATGATGATAAATAACAAGGCAAAAGATGTATCGTTGCCTGTTCATTATCGGGCACAAATGCACGATTCATGGATTACAGCGTCAGTCTTGTGGCATGATGGAATAATACTGAGTGTTCCGTACCAGACAATATTATATCGGCAGCATGGTAAAAACACGATTGGTGCTAATGAACTGCCAAAGTTTATAGATAAATTCCATAGTTTAAGAAAACTGGTGCAGAAGACAAACAGACAGGCAGAAGTGGCAGAATCGTTAGCTGGTATGAATCGAATATGTTTTTGGCTTATAAAAATGTATTATATGTTTCGGATATATTTGCGTGATACATTTGCGCAGAAATAAACTTCATGGTAGGAAATTTGGAATTACAGTATTTAAAGGTTAATTTTGCTAATCCAGATATTTCCTATATCCATTATTTATGGCATCTTGGGCTTTCTGAAGTAGAGTGATTAAATAAACTAAATAAATACGATTCCAATAGAATGATTTCAGTATGTTTGGCCACATATAACGGAGAGCGTTTTATCCAACGTCAATTAGAGACAATTATCGAACAATTGGGGGAAGATGATGAAATTATCATCTCTGATGACGGTTCTACTGATGATACATTAAGAATTATTGAAGGTTTGCATTCTCCTTTGATTCATGTATATATTAATAACGGAGAACACGGTTATACGCCTAATTTTGAGAATGCGCTTCGATATGCTCATGGAGAGTATATTTTTCTTTCTGATCAGGATGATGTGTGGTTGCCACGAAAACTGGAAATCTGTATGAATGCGCTTAAAACTTGTGACTTCGTTGTATCTGATGCTCTGATAATCGATGCTGATGGTAATAAAATCTTTCCGTCCTTCTTTGACAAACGTCGTCATTTTCAAGGTTTTTGGGGGAATATGTTGACAATGGGGTATATAGGCTGTTGTATGGCATTCAGACGAAAATTATTGGAACGTGTGCTGCCGTTTCCTTCAGATCATCGTTTGTGTACACATGACAATTGGATTTTATTAATTGCATTGGGATATTACAAAGTGAAGATTCTGGATGAGAAATTAGTAGGTTACAGAAGACATGGCCGTAATGCGTCTGTTGGGCAAAATACAACTTCAGCTTCGACCTATTTTAGATTGAAATATCGTTTTTATTTGTTGGTTCATTTAATAGGAAGAATGTTTGTTGGGTATGGGAATAAAAGATGAATTAGACGAAACCTGCATTTAAATTGATAGTATTACTATGAAAATCTGTATATTGACACCAAGGTTCCCTTTCCCTGAAAACGGAGGGGACGTGTTGAGAATTAATAATATAGCTCGTTACCTTAAGTCAGAAGGGCATAGTCTTATATTGGTTTCTTATTGTGAACAACATAACAATACAGATGAAGCTCTATGTCTTTATGATAAAGTGTATGTGGTAAAACGTCAGAACTTAACCTCGTTTTATCATTCTGCAACTTTTCTGATGCAGGGAAAACCAATACAATGTGGTTATTATTTCTCGGATGGTTTTGAGGAACTATTTAGAAAGGTAGTTCAAAATGAAAAACCGGAGCTTTATATTTCTCATTTATTAAGAATGGCTCCATATCTTGAACGGAATGGTTTGCAGAAGCTATCCATCATAGAAATGACAGATGCTTTATCAAGAACATATGCAATGTCTTCTAATGCGAAGGGAGGGATTCTTAAACGTATAATATATAGATTAGAAAAAGATTTTATAAAGCGCTATGAAAAACATGTGGTTAAATCTTTTCCCAAGGTTGTACTTGTTTCTCAAGCGGATATAGAGTATATTAATACTGAGATGTCTTACGGAAAATATGATTCCTTGAAATTGTATACAAACGGAGTAGATTGTTCTGCCCGGCCTCAGAAACCTTATGATGCCCATAAGATTTGTTTTATAGGTAATATGCGGACATTACAGAATCAAGATGCTGTATTACATTTTGCCAATGACATATTTCCTTTAATTCTGAAAAAGATTCCGGATGCGCGTTTTTATGTAGTTGGTGCAGAACCGCCACGTCAGATTATGGCCTTGGCTGATAGGGATAATATTATAGTTACCGGATTTGTAGAAGATTTGGAAAAAGCTGTTTCCGATTCATGTGTTGCTGTGGCGCCAGTACGTGTTGCCGCCGGTATACAGAACAAGGTGCTTGTTGCCATGGCTAATGGATTGCCTGTAATTATGACATCATTAATATCTAAAGCCATACCGGAAACTCAGCATGGTGAGAATTGTTATATTTGTGATGATAGTGAGGCTTTTGCTAATTCTTGTATAAATTTGATGCAGGATGAAGACTTGCGTCAAAAGATATCTGGGGGAGGATATGAATTGGTGTGTAAAGGATACTCTTGGGCTGAAAAGCTTAAGGGTTATGAGAGATTATGATAGATGTACTTTTCTGTGTTATGGGATTGGTACTCTAGATTTTGAGAATCAAGGATGTATATAATCCGGCAATTCAATAATGAAAGGTGTTTCCTGATTAATTTATATCTGTTACAATAAAACGTTTGGTTTTGCGTTAAGAAACATAGTAATAGGGATATAAAGAACTTTATGATAAGAGAAGACTTTGGCTATGTAATATTAGCTGTGTTGGTTGGCATGGTGATGACATTTCTTGTAATGCCTGCATTATTGGCTTTTTGTAAGGCAAAAGGTTTTTATGATGTTCCGGGTGGTAGAAAGGTTCATAGTTGTGCCATACCTCGTTTGGGTGGTTTGTTGTTCATGCCGGCTATGTTAGTGGCTTTAGCTGCTGTTTTATTGCTATATGCAGATGAGGGAGTACTTACCCTTAAGGTATCTTCAGTAGCTATGGCTGTTGGTGCCTTTCTGATATATATCGTAGGAGCAATAGACGATTTGGTGGGAGTCAGAGCCAATTATAAGTTCATTTTGCAGTTTGTTGCAGCTTTGCTCATGCCATTTTGTGGGCTGATGATCAACAACTTCTACGGCCTGTTTGGGCTTTATGAACTGCCTTTATGGTTCAGTTATCCTTTTACGGTTTTTATTATTTTATTGATTGTTAACTCCATTAATCTGATTGATGGAATAGACGGTCTGGCCTCAGGGCTTTGCATCTGTATTTTATCTATATTTATCAGCTTGTTTGTACAGATGGAGAACACCTTGATTTATGCCGTGGGTGCAGCCGGACTATTAGGTTCTCTTATTGCTTTTTTCTGCTTTAATATGTGGGGAAATGCCGCAAAGGGGACAAAGACCTTTATGGGCGATTCCGGCAGTTTGTTGTTAGGCTATGCCATTGCCTATCTTTCTATAAAATATGCGACATACAATCCCGGTGTTTTACCCTATAGAAGTGAGGCTCTGATGGTATCATATACATTGCTTATTGTGCCGACCTTTGATGTCATTCGAGTCGCATTGTTCCGGTTATACAGGAAACGCCCTATATTTGAGGCGGATAAATCGCATATCCATCATCTGGTAATGGCCGCCGGATTCTCTATGCATCAGGCATGGGGGATTATTTTAGGTCTTTTCTTTTTCTTTTGTATTATCAATGGTTTGCTTTATGGTTGCATTTCCGATGCATGGATTGTGCTGTTGGATATTGTTACTTTTTGCTTGTTTTTCTATATACTCTATCTGATGATACAGCGTCATGAAGATAAAGGGTAAAATCATAATACAGGTTTCTAGGATAAAAAAAAGGAGGGTGTAGTTCAATTTAAGACACACCCTCCTTTTATTATATCATGTCTAGTCCTGGAATAGCGTTACAACAAAAAAGGTAACATTATGGAAAAGACA
>CAJMNM010000036.1 GCA_905214795.1 uncultured bacterium | reverse complement strand
AGTAAGAAGCAAACACTTCTTTTTCTAATATGTCTTGTTAAACTTCTATTTCATTGCTAACTATTTTTGTTGTTACTGCAAAAATACGATTATTCTGTAAGAAACAAGTATTAAATCAGCCAATTTTATAAAAGTCAATCCATATCAGCATTCGAGGTGTGGGCAATATCTTGTCAGGAAGAGGTGATTTATATCTCTTCTTGTCTTATGCAAAAGTACATCTTTATCACATATCTCTAATTTTCATAGCTTTCCAATTTAAAGAAGCCCCGAAATATTGATATACTCCGAGACTTCATCCAACAATCAATCCATAAATCATGGCTTTTTCTTACCTTCAGAACAAAAGTAACAGAGTACAAAAGCCCCTATCAGTAAGTTTATAATGGCAAATATAATTTCTCCCATAATACAAACCTGAAAATTTCCTACCATAATGGATATATAAACATTGGAACATATTGTTACTGAATGAACCAAGTATATTCACTGTCTCCATACAAAGCCTTATTCAATCCATCAGCAAGTTGAGTAGCATTATAAGCTCTGTCCAAGAAGTTATCTATATAAGATGATTTATTTGCTCCAGTGAGCAGATTATACACATTCCACATAGAAATTTCTTTTTGGTTGTCAGGAAGTGAGAAATTATCATCATGATAAAATGACTTGGCTACAATACCTATTTGAGTATCAGTCATAAGCATTTGTGGCAGTAATCTTCTTTGCTCATTTGGAAGATATTGATACAATCTGCTTTTTCCTAAGAATTGGGCAAATTGGTGTTCAGTCATATAACTATTCTTGAAAGCTTCCATATAGTATAAATGTTTAGCAGCATTATATTCCTGAAAGAGTTGCATGGCAGCATTAAGTAATCCATTTACATTCATCACTTTCAGTTCAGACTTAAAGCCATCTGTACAGACACACATGTTACAGCATACCAAGTTCTTGAAACCAATGAAAAGTTTAAATTTCTCCATACCTTTTTTACTATACAGGTTCTCATGATTATAGCTCCTGACTCCCCCAATAGTCAAATTGAGCCTGTTCCCTGCAATATCCTCATGGATTGAAGGTATCTCAAAACAAAACATCATTCTCTCATAGTAAATGGTCTTATCTTCTTCCAATAAATCTTTTACTGACTTGTGAATAGCTTCGGGAGTTCTCCCTTTGATGATATGACTTACTCTGATTTCAGGCAGTTCAATACTTTCACTTGGGAAAACCCTGTTAGCTGCTTCCCACACAGATTCAATAAAGTTAGGATGGGAGATTGTTATTTCATTGTCCTTGCTGAATACAGGTACAATGCAATCATCTTTTAGATGCTCAATAGTGACTTCTTTTGTATTGGCTTCAATAAAAGGAAGCCTTTTTACTTCTCTTCTTGACAAGATAGGTTCTACATCAACAATTTCTTGTTTAGACAAATCAAATATCCTGTTTACCCTGCTTGGATAAATCAAGTTAGCCTTGACAGGCTGTAGTTGCATTGCTTCCATATCTTATGAAATTTGGATTATAGTTAATACTCGGTTTATTCTTATCCTCTTGCAGCTGCATTTTCTTCTGCATAAAATCAGAGGTCAATTGTTGATACCATTCAGGATATTTATGATAAATGGCGGTCAATTCCTCTATTGTTTTAGCCGTATTTATTTGCTGTCTTATCATTTCAACAGTCACTCCGTCATTGCACCAATCAAGGATAATTTGTCCAGTTGTTGGTGTAATGGTAAAGTCAGGCTTCCCCATAAACAGGTTAGTCCTGTCCTTGCTTGCAATGGCTTGATGCTTCATGTTGATGTCAAAAACTATGGTAAATTCATAATCTATTCCATCCCTCATTACAGCTTTTAACCCAACCTTTTCAGGAACCATCTTGCCATTTTTCTCATTGAGGACATAATCCTGTTTACATCTCATAGTACAAATGATGTGCTTCTCACTTTGCAGAATCTTCTGCATGAAGGCATTGATTCTTGGAGTGACTTTCTGCCAATTAGTGAAACTATTTCCCTGTAGGTTGGCATGATATTCCAATAGATTATCCCAACATTGAGAAATGGAATCTATGATAATGACTTCCATCCCAGCATCCTCACATATCCCAATGGCTTCCATATAGGTCTCAGGAGTAAAGTTGTCTTGAAGAGAAAGAACATTATAACTGCCTAAGTGAGCATATAAATCAGCACTTCCATTCTCACTGTCAATGATGGCTATTTTGCTCCAATCATTGCATAGTCCATAGGCTAAAAGGATGGCAGACATAGTTTTGCCACTTCCAGCACAGCCTTGTAAAGCAAGTTTTATCTTAGCTTGCTTCTTTGATGAAACTCTTAACTGCATAATATTCAAAATATTATTAATGATTCTACAATCTGAAAATAAAAAAGGCAGTCAGAATTAAATCCAACTGCCAATGTAACATGCTTATCTGCATTACAAAGTTGCCAATGTAGGTGCTCCACCATCACCCTGCTGATGCAACATATAGAACATATCCCCTGTTTCAGGAGAACAAACCTGTGATATGACAGGTTTTGTGATGTCCCCTTTGAGGAATCTTTCACTTACAGCACCTGTTTCACAGCCATACACAAAGAAACATTTCCCTGTGTTGGGATTCTGTTTCACATCAATTCTTTCCACTCCCATCTTTGTCTTGAAGTCTGCAACAGACATTGTTTCAATGAACTTTAAGCTATCCATAATTTATGATTTTAATTGTTGTGGGAGGGACTATCCCCACCCTGAATGATGGGGAGGGTATCAGGGTGGTGTAACTTATGCTCTTAAAGACAAGAAAATTGCAAAAAAAATAGAAATTTTTTCAACTTGACCTCATTGGCTTGACTATTCTAAAATAAAAGACTTATGAAAATAGCTTCATTTAAAGGAAAAAGTAAGATGCTGATGTATAAATGTCAAGACATTGGGTGGATAAATCTATTCTACTTTGCATTTGATTTATATGATATTGTAATGTGGCTGATTCAGTAAAAACAGCTATACATTATAGATTTGCAAATGCAATACCCCCTGTTCCCAAGAGTGAAAACAGGGGATTATACATTCTGTCAAGCATAGGGTTATGCCACATCTTCAATCATCAGAAGATAGTGATTTATTTCATCTTCTGTAGGATTGAACTCTTTCACTAAATCAAGCCAAGTCTTATGCCCAAGATGTGGGTACATCAAAACTTTTGCATTTAGATGTTCTATATGAGTCATAGCCATTGGAGTGTCATAAGAAGACCAAATCACTCTTTTTTCAATGAGGGCATTCCTGTACTTCCTGTAAGTCTTGGCATCCATTCCCAACTTTTGGGCTATCTCAATATCCTTCAAATCATATCTGAAAGTATTATTTACACATAGGCAATACAAGCCTATAAGGAAGCCCTTTTCTTCAGGTGTCAGTGAACTGTCAGAAAAGACATGCTTCCATATTACCCTATAATTTTCATTTGGATATGGCAGCTTGAATTCATTCCTTTTGATTGTTTCTTCCAGTTGGTGAGTTTTACATTCCCCAAAATCTTTTTCTCTGAATTTGGGCAGAAAATATTCTCCTATATATCCTTGTGATACTCCTGTCAAATCAGACAACTGCTTAATAGTTATATTTGTGGTGCAGACATTACCTTTATTGCTGTAATGGGCACTGTTGTATAAGCCAGCCAACAAATACAAGTCTTTCAATTTGAAGTGCATGATGGCATCATTGGGAATCCTTGAATAAGCCTTTACTGCACAATTCTCTATCTTTTCCATATCTATTTTATTTAAAAAGAAAAGGGAAAAATACCCTGATACTAACTACCTACTATAAATAATAAGGAATAAAATAGGTAGGTGATTAGTATGGGGGTAATTTTCCCTACCTTTTTCCACATATAAAGATAAGAAAAAAGTCTGAAATATGCAAGTTTTTACATTTTTATTTTCTTAAAAATCAGCCATTTAACAAAGGAAATATTTCAGCAAATTATTATCATTTTTGGGTATTCTGTCTTTATGACCGGTAAATCTATTGTCTTGAAGGGTTATATAATAGGTTCTTGGTCTGATAGCATTTACCAAACTTTTGAAGAAGCTGATAATCTTGCGAGGCTTATTTGTCCAATCTTTGTGTAAATGATATTGCACAATAGGAACTAATAAATCCACTATTTCCTGATTTGTAAATTTTAGTCCTATGGGAAATGAATTCTTTATGGCTTCTTTGAATGGATGGTCATCTGCCAAAGCCCAAAACATAATGGCATTATTAAGATTCTTGAATGCTATGGTGTTGTCAGATTTCAATTCTTTCATTAGGCTAATAAGTTCTTTGGTTTCCATATAGTTATATAGCAATGCCACTTCCTTATAGGCCTTTCTTTGGATATTATTTCCATGTTTACTTCTTTGGTTAAGCAACTGTAAAGTCAATTTGCCTGATTCACACATCCTTGCTATCTCTTCGAGACAAGAAATCCTTTCATCCTGTTTATATCTCTTCTGTAAATTCCTCTCTTCTTTTTCTATTTCCTTTTGTCTGTTTGTCATGTCTGTTTCTATATCATCTGTATGATAGCAAAGTGTACTGCATATTTCTTTCAGCTTTTCAGCTAATGAGCCATGACTGCTATAGAACTGATAAATAAGATTTGTCCTGAATTTCATTGAAGCCAAACTCATGTAGGAAACTTGTATTTTTTCATGAATGTCTTTCCTTAATAGAGGAAATGGGGCAAACCTGCCTGTTATCTTACCTTTTGCCTTTTCTTTTATAACAGTTTTTGCCAAATCAAAAATATTTCCCAAAGTAGAATCATTAGCACTGAGTATATCTGCTGCATCTGTCAGTTGGACAATCTTGTTTGCTCTTTGAAGCAAGGTCTTATAATCTTCTCCCCATATAGCATAATATTTCGTCCTATTGTAAATGATGTTGTTGCTCAGAATATTTTGCATAGGATTTATTACTATCTGTTGGATAAGCAAAATGTTTTGAAGAGACAATATTGTATTCCCTCTTTCTGCATCTGAAACTGTTACAAGGTGGTACTTCTCTGTAAGTTTGGGGTAATGATGGTTAATACACCAAAATGTGATTCTTTTGTCAGTTGTAACCATATTCCTCTCCATGCTATTGTAATAACCCCCTGCAAGTCTTTCATTGTGGGAAGAACAGACAATGCCACATTCTTCCTGTATTTCCACAGGCAAATTCAATATCACAAGTCTTGCTTGTTGGACAGAGGTATATACAACAATAACTTTATCACAAGCAGGAAATTTATATATCATTTTGACCAAACCTCCAACAATGTTTTTGTATTCATGAACTTGCAAGTTCCTTGCTTCGTATTTATTCCATTTGATTATAGTTCTTGGTTCATTGGCTAATTGTGGAGCATAAAAGATGGTTGAATCACTTGTGAAAAAGCATCTTTTGTCTTTATGACACATAAGGTAATAATCAAAAATATCTTCTACTGTATCTTTATAGCTATTCTCATAAAGTAATATGTCCATGTTTTCAACCATAAAGAAGTAGCCCTCAAAAGTTCCCAATATATCAGCAAGAAGAGGTAGGTCTTGATGAAAGAGCAGTATCTTTATATAGGAAACCTTATCGATATATCTTATAATCTGTTCAGATAATGAAATATTGTCACCATAAGATGTATAGCCTATGGTGTAATATTCATCACAAAGATACTTATCCATATCCTTTGTAGATGTAAGGACTATGATTGAATTCCTTCGGGCTTTCAACTCTATTTCTATTGCACCTATTTGAGGTACAAAACATTCTATAATACCCGCAGGAAGCAACTCCATACAATCTGATAAACAAGTAGCATTGGATGGACATTTTATAATTTCTTTCTTATGCTCTTCTTGACAAGTTGATTCCTCATTGACAGATGAATTGACACATTCTTTAAAGCTCCCTAAAGAGAATATGGTTTCACTTTGAGCAGCTTCCTCTTCTGTAGGCAAATAAGAAAAATCATCTTTTTCATCTTGTGAGGAATCTTCTGATGCACTCCCAAATGAAAAAATGATTTCAGCTTCTTTTGCCTCTTCATCAGTAGGCAGGTAACCTGAATCTTCGCCATTTTCATTTTCAGATGAAGTAAGTGAAATACTTTCTTTAATTTCTTCTTCTGTTGGCAAATGCAAATCATTCACATCTACATCCATTGCTCACTAATTTATATATTATAAATATTAATACTTAGTGCGCAAAAATAGGAAGAATCCTTGGTTGCACCAAAGAAACTTCCTATTCTTCTTTTTCAAAAGCTATCCAAACACATACTCTATCACCTTCCTGTTGGCTTCATTCTCCACCTCAAAATCCCTCTCAATATAGATGTCAGTCACTTTCATGGCTTCATCAATATGGTTAAGGGCTGCATGGACAGTGTACTTGTCTATGCCTACCTTATTGACAGCTAATGTAGCCCAAGAATGCCTGCCTGCATAGAACTCCAAATCATCTATTTTTAGAATCCTGCCAATCTCTTTAAGACCCATATTAATAGCTCTGTTGAAGTTGTTTGCAGTAGAATATTGGTGATAGAAGTTGAAAATTCTATTCCCTGTGAAATCTTTGTATTTCTGTATAAGGGGCATAATTATTGAAGGTATATGTACTTGCATTTTAGCTTTATCCAGTCTTCTGTCCTTTGTTTTGGTTCTATAATATGTGATAATGTTATCTTTCAATTCAGAACAATTGTATAAATCTACCGAGTTTATCCCTATCAAACAGAACGACAAGATGAAACAGTCCTTTGCAAGATTATACGGACATATTCTTTCTTTGCCATTGGTGACATTGAGGATATAAGGTAATTCCCAAATCTTTCTTATTGTTTCAGGTGACAATGCTCTTTTCCTTGTTGCTTCTTGTTTAGGAATTTCAAAGTTTTCAAAAGGAGAGTTAGAGATAAGTATAATGCCTCTATCATAGTCATTATATCTCTTCTTGGCTTCATTGAACAGATGCCTTATACCACCCAAATAGAGTGATATGGTTCTATTGGAAGGTATTCTTTTACCTTTCTTTTGAAGTTCTGCTATTTTTTCCGTTCTTCTCTTCAAGAGATATTCCAAGAAGCCTTTTAGAAGGTCTTTGGTTATCTGGTTGGTGGGCAAACAGTCTTTCCCAATATAAGTAATAAAAGTATTGAGAGCCGTCTTATAGTTCTTTTTACCTTTAATTTCTGTCCTTTCCAACCATTCTTTACAAAACAGAATAAAGTCAATACTCTTCTTTCTATTTTGCTCTGTTTTGATATACTCCAGTATTTCATCAATACTATATGTGGATGCTTCTAATGGAAGAGTGGAGCATATCTCTTGATACTGCCTAACCAAAGCGTCTGCTTCTTTTATAAATACGGGATTTTTAAGTTTGAGTGATTTAGTAAGGTCATTGGGTCTTACAAAAATATTGGTTGAGAGTCTTTTGACTTCCCTGTTATGGGTCATTCTTATCTTTACATTGTAAGTACCATCTTTTTTAAGTTCGTTCTTTCTGATTTCAACTTTGAATGTCAGCATGTTAAATACGTTGTTTTTCCACCAACAATTAGCCAACAATCATAGATACAGTACTCCTTCAAGTCTCTTCTTTGTATTCTCCCCGTTTGTTTGTAAAAAAGAAGTCCTTAATAATCTGATGATTATCAAGGACTTCTTTGGGTGACTAGTGGGACTCGAACCCACGACATTCAGAACCACAATCTGACGCTCTAACCAACTGAACTATAGTCACCATGTCTGGTGTGCTTTAGGATTTGTTAGTGTTTGTTCCCGAAAGCGTTGCAAAGGTACGCATTTTATTTTAATCTGCAAATTTTTGGAGCGTTTTTTTGCGGCGTTTTTTAATAAAAGACTGAAGTGTAGAATCTAAATGTTTGTTTTTGAGCTTCGTATAAAATAAAGAAAAAATGATGTTTTTTTATTGTTGTACGAGAGTTTGGGCTTTTGAACAGATATGAGGATTTATTAGGGAAAAGAAAAACGGGCGATAAGTAAATGACTTATGCCCGTTTTATGGATAATCTACACTAAAGTGTGATGTTGTTTATTTATAAAATTCTTTTTTGCCGGCTGAAAGTGTATTCTTCATCAGCATACAGATGGTCATAGGACCGACACCTCCGGGAACCGGGGTGATAAAGGCGCATTTGGGAGCAACTTCGTCGTATTTCACGTCTCCGTTAAGACGGAAACCGCTTTTCTTTGTTGCATCGGGAACACGGGTTGTACCAACGTCGATAATGGTAGCTCCGTCTTTTACCATGTCTGCAGTAACGAAGTCAGGCTGTCCGATGGCTGCAATGATAATGTCGGCCTCGCGGCATTCTTTTTTCAGGTCTTTGCTATGACTGTGGCAAACGGTTACTGTGGCGTCGCCATACTGCTTTTGCATCATAAGCTGTGCCATTGGTTTGCCAACAATGTTGCTGCGGCCCAGAACGACACATTTCTTTCCGCTTGTCTCGATATGATAGCGGTTGAGCAATTCGAGAATACCCTTCGGGGTGGCTGAGATGTAGCAGGGAAGGCCGATGGCCATACGTCCGACATTGATGGGGTGGAATCCGTCTACATCCTTGCGGTAGTCAATGGCTTCGATGACTTTCTGTTCGGAGATGTGTTTCGGAAGTGGTAATTGTACGATGAATCCGTCTACATCCTCGTCTTTGTTAAGCTTGTCAACCTGTGCCAGAAGTTCTTCTTCGGTGATGGTATCTTCAAATCTCAGCAGGGTGGATTTGAAACCGCAGACTTCACATGCCAGTACTTTGTTGCGCACATAGGTTTCACTGCCGCCATCGTGGCCGACAAGAATGGCGGCCAAGTGGGGACGTTTACCTCCTGCTTCGACTATTTGTCTTACTTCTTCGGCTATTTCGGCTTTTATCTGTGCCGCTGTAGCCTTTCCGTCTATGATTTGCATGAGTATAGATTTTTAAAGGTCATTATTTCAGTTTAGGCATCTTTGGCATTCCCGGCATGCCTGGCATTTTAGGCATGTTTGCCATCATCTTGCCCATTTTGCTTCCGGTTACCATCTTCATCATCTTACGGGTCTGGTCGAACTGCTTGATCAGACGGTTTACTTCCTGGATGCTGACGCCGGAACCTTTTGCGATGCGCTGACGACGGCTTGAATTAAGGATTTCAGGATTGGTACGTTCGCGCGGAGTCATACTCTGGATAATGGCTTCAATACCTTTGAACGCATTGTCGTCGATATCTATATCCTTGATGGCTTTGCCTACACCCGGAATCATGCTTGCCAGGTCCTTGAGGTTACCCATCTTCTTGATTTGTTGTATCTGCGCCATGAAGTCGTTGAAGTCGAACTGGTTCTTGGCGATTTTCTTCTGCAAACGGCGGGCCTCTTCTTCGTCGTATTGTTCCTGAGCTTTTTCAACCAATGAAACGATATCGCCCATACCCAGAATACGGTCGGCCATACGTGAAGGATGGAAGGGGTCGATGGCTTCCATTTTCTCGCCGGTGCCCACAAACTTAATAGGCTTGTTGACTACTGAGCGGATGGAAAGTGCAGCACCACCACGGGTGTCACCATCAAGTTTGGTCAATACAACACCATCGAAGTCCAGACGGTCGTTGAATTCCTTAGCTGTGTTGACGGCATCCTGTCCGGTCATGGCATCAACAACGAACAAGGTCTCGTCCGGGTTGATGGCATTCTTAATGGCTGCAATTTCCTGCATCATTTCCTCGTCGACAGCCAGACGTCCGGCGGTATCGACTACAACCACATCGTAGCCTTTGGCTTTAGCCTCATGAATGGCGTCGAGTGCAATCTTGACAGGGTCTTTGCTGTCCGGTTCGCTGAATACAGGAATCTGCATCTGTTCGCCCAAAACCTTTAACTGCTCGATAGCTGCCGGACGGTAGACGTCACACGCTGCCATTAAAGGCTTTTTGTTTTTCTTGTTTTTCAGCATTAATGCCAGCTTGCCGGAGAATGTGGTCTTACCGGCACCGTTGAGACCGGCCATAAGGATGACTGAAGGATGACCTTTCAGATTGAGGTCGGCTGTCTCACCGCCCATAAGCTCTGCCAGTTCATCGTGAACAATTTTGACCATCAACTGGCTTGGCTTAACGGCTGTCAGTACATTCTGTCCCAATGCTTTTTCTTTTACTTTGTCGGTGAAGCTCTTGGCTACCTTATAGTTTACATCGGCATCGAGAAGCGCACGGCGAACGTCCTTTAAGGTTTCTGCCACATTGATTTCGGTGATTTTGCCTTCACCTTTCAGAATTTTGAACGACCGTTCAAGTCTTTCGCTTAAATTATCAAACATATTGGGTTATTCTTTTAATTATATATACTTTATGAGGCGCAAAGATACAAAAAAAATACTTATAGTTATCGGCTGTATGGACAAATCGTGCTTTTTTGATTGTGATTAGAGATAGTAAAAGGTCTAAAATATTAAGTTACGTCTTAAAAAGTTTCGATAAAAACAGTTTGTTTCGGAATAATATAATACTAAAAGTTGTGAAATTAATTAAATATACTTAACTTTGCGCCTTGAATTTAATAACTTATAAGCATTATGAAGAAAATTAGCGCATTGTTTGTTACCGGATTATTGGTTTCAAATATAACTTTTGCGGGAGGATTGTTAACCAACACGAATCAGAATATTGCATTCTTGCGTAATCCGGCAAGGGATGGTGCGATAGGTATAGACGGTGTATACAGTAATCCGGCAGGAGTAGCTTTTTTAAATAAAGGCTTTCATTTGTCATTAAACTTTCAGAGTGCGTATCAGACACGTGAAGTGACTTCTACTTTCGGACCGTTCAGTTACGGTGCGCGGAACAATGGTCAGTCTTCCAAACTGTTCAAAGGCGAGGCTTCTGCTCCGGTAGTTCCATCGCTTCAGGCCGCGTATAACACAGATCGTTGGTCTTTTTCATTTAATTTTGCCATCGGAGGCGGCGGTGGAAAATGTGCTTTCGATGATGGTCTGGGTTCATTTGAAAGTCAGGCGGCATTACTTCCCTTACTAGGACAGGATTTGGGGATTACATCTTATGATCTTGACAGTTACATGCGTGGTCGCCAATATTATTATGGTTTTCAGGTTGGTGCCGGTTATAAGATATCGGATAATCTTTCTGCTTTTGTAGGTGGACGTGTGATATACGCAACCTGTAATTATTATGGTTATGTGAGAAACATTTCGGTGAATAATCCTTCAACCGGTGAAATGACCAGTGCTACGGGATTGTTTGGCGGACTGATGGGAAAAGCAGAACAGGCCAGTGGTGCATTTGCTGCTCAGGCCGAGGCTGCCGCTCAAGCCGGTAATCAGGCTTTGGCACAGCAGCTTGCTGCTAAGGCCGCAGAGTATGCGGCACAGGCTCGCCAAATGGGTACTTTGGCTGTTGCCACTCAGGATGTGACGTTGAACTGCGACCAGACCGGATGGGGTTTCACACCGATTCTGGGTTTGGATTATAAAATAGGTAAATTTAATTTTGGTGTAAAATATGAGTTTAAAACCAAAATCCGTTTGGACAACCGGGCTGCAAACAGTGAGTCGGCAGAGCGTCTGACAATGCTTGACAAGTATCGTGACGGCCGGACTGTTAAGGAAGATATTCCGGCTTTGTTGACTATTGGTGCGCAGTATGATATTTTGTCTAATTTAAGAGTGATGGTGGGTTATCACCACTTCTTTGATAAGCAGGCTACTCAGGAGGGTAACACCAACGAATTGTTGGATAAGGGTACAAATGAATATCTGGCCGGTGTGGAATATGATATTAACAAGCGTTGGCAAATCAGTGCCGGAGTGCAGAGTACAAATTACGGTTTGACTGATGCGTATATGAAAGACATGAGTTTTAATGTCAGTTCGACTTCAGCCGGTATAGGTCTCGGTGTGCAATTGACCAAACGTATGAAACTTAATGTGGCTTATTTCCATACATTCTACAAAACTTATGATAAGTCGACCAACGATTATAATGGTGTGAGTGCCACAATCGCACAGGCTGTGGGACAGCCTACTGCAGATGCTCTACTTGCCGCTGGTGCTCTGAAAGGTTCCGACTCTTTTACACGAACCAATAAGGTCTTTGGTCTTGGCCTGGATTTCACTTTCTAAAACACTTTATACAAGCATTTTTTATATAACTGAAAAATCAGGTTGCCGGAGATATACCGGCAGCCTGATTTTGTTTTGTGTGGAATTGGCTAAAGAGTTTGTTTCTAAGTGTTCTTTATGATATATTTTTTGCATTTAATTTGAGATGACATATAAAAGTAGCATAGGAGATAATGAAGTGAGTTTATGTCTGGTTATTTTATAAAGGACTTACGGAGGCTTAATGGTGTTGTTCGTAAAAAAAGATTATTCGGGTGTCAATGTAGTCTTTTACGTTGAGATTTATATATAGAAAACGCTTCGTTTTACCTTTAACAAGACAAAACGAAGCGTTTATATTATAGATAAAAAAGAATTTATACCATACGTTTGATATTGTCGATACGGAATCCTCTCAGAAAGTCTTCTACATTCATACGTTTCTTTCCGGCAAGCTGAATTTCTTTTAAGTTAAGGAATCCGTCTGTAGCGGCGACCTTCAGGTATCGTTTGCCATCAGAGACGATATCACCTATGGACAGATTGTGAGATGTGAATTCTTTCTCGGTCTGGAATATTTTTAGTGTCAGACGTTTGCCGTCTTCCTGTTCCATTTCTGTCCATGCAGCAGGATAGGGCGAAAGTCCTCTGACGAAATCGTAAAGTTGTTTGACATTCTTTTCATTCCAGTCTATACGACAAGTTTCTTTGAATATTTTGGGCGCCGGACGGAGTGGCTCATCAGTTGTTATACTTTCTTGAGGAATAGATTTAACAGTACCGTCCAAGATATGGTCGACTGTTTCTGTAACCAGTTTTCCTCCCAAAACCATTAACTTGTCGTATACAATCTCCACGTTGTCGGTGTCGGCAATAGGTATGCGTACTTGTTGGATAATTTCTCCGGTGTCAATTTCGTGTTTAAGGAAGAATGTAGTGATACCTGTTTCTGTATCGCCGTTGATAACAGCCCAATTAATAGGAGCGGCACCGCGGTATTGAGGTAATAATGACGCATGAAGGTTGAATGTGCCAAGACGGGGCATGTTCCAGACCACTTCCGGCAACATTCTGAATGCTACTACTATTTGAAGGTCTGCTTTTAATGCGCGTAATTCTTCTATGAAAGCTTCGTCCTTAAGCTTGACCGGTTGCAGCACCTTGAGTCCCTGGGATACGGCATATTGCTTGACAGGGCTGGCCTGAAGTGTATCCTGATGGCGGCCGACAGGTTTGTCGGGCATAGTGATGACACCTACTACGTTATATCCTCCTTCGACAAGGCATTTCAGGCTTTCTACCGCAAATTCGGGAGTGCCCATATATACGATTCTTAAATCTTCTTTTTTCATTGGGGTTTCAAAATACTAAAGTTTAATCGTCAGACAGGTCTGCCATTGTTTTACGATAATTGGTCAGGACGCGTGATTTCCTGATAAAGCCCATGAATATACCTTCAGCATCGACGACTGGAAGTGTCCACATGCCTGTTTTATCGAATGTCATGACAACAACATCCATTGAGTCGTTGATATTCAAGCGGGCAACAGGTTCGCTCATGAGCTCACTTATCTTAAAACGATGGTACAATTCTTGCCTGAACATGATAGGACGGACATTGTCCAGATAAACAATTCCTACTAAGCGGTGTTGCCGGTCTACAACCGGAAAAACATCACGACGTGAATTTGAGATATAAGAAACCAGCTGACGCAAATCCATATCCGGATATAAATATTCGTCATATTTTTCTATGACAGAATCAAGACTCATTAAAGTCAGAATAGCGCGGTCTTTATGATGGGTAAGAAGTTGTCCTTTCTTGGCCAGACGCATAGAATAAATACTATGCGGTTCAAAAGCGATGATGGTCAGATAGGAGCAGACGGAAACAATCATCAAAGGCATAAACAGCTGATAGCCGCCCGTAAGTTCTGCAATAAGAAATATACCAGTCAGCGGAGCGTGCATTACACCGCTCATCAGTCCGCACATACCCATCATGGCAAAATTGCGTTCGGAAAGGCTGATATCCAAGCATTGATTAATATTCCATAAGCGTGAGAAAATAAAGCCGGAAATACAACCTAAGAAAAGACTAGGTGCGAAGATACCACCGCATCCACCACCTCCGTTGGTTGCAGTAGAAGCAAAAACCTTAAAGATAAGTACCAACGACAGATAAAGAAGCAACAGGTTGTTGTGACCGTAGAACAGAGAACTGTCCATGGCTGTATTCCAGTCGTCAGGGCCGCTGCCGTTGAGCAAAAGATTGATAAGTTCGTAACCTTCACCATAGAGTGACGGCAATAAAAAGATAAGTACACTTAACATGGAGCCACCTATAAGCAGCTTAATGTATGGGTTGCTGTACCGGCGGAAGATATCTTCAAGGGAATTCATTGTGCGGGTGAAATAGAGTGATACCAATCCGCAGAAGATGCCAAGTAAAATATATGCCGGTACTTTGTTTACTGCAAAAGCGTCAATCAGATGGAATTCGAAGACAGTATTGGTTCCTGATATCGCAAAAGTCAATCCTGCGGCTGTTACGCATGAAACAAGTAATGGCAGTAGCGAAGACATGGTAAGGTCGATCATCAGAACTTCGAGCGTGAATACCAGTCCCGCAATCGGGGCTTTGAAAATTCCAGCAACAGCCCCGGCCGCGCCACATCCTACAAGAAGCATTAATGTCTTGTTGTTCATGCCGAAGAGACGTCCCAGATTAGAGCCTATCGCCGAACCTGTGAGCACGATGGGCGCTTCTGCGCCGACAGATCCACCAAAACCGATGGTGATACCGCTGGCGACAATGCTGGACCACGTGTTGTGTGCTTTTATTTTGCTTTGTTTGCGTGCTATGGCAAACAGAATCTTTGTGACACCATGTCCGATATCGTCTTTCACTACATAACGGACAAACAGACCGGTAAGAAAAATACCGATAACCGGATAAACCAAATAGAGCCAGTTGGATGCTGTAATATCGAAACGGTAGGTCAGAACGTATTGAATCTGATGGATGAACCATTTCAGAACAAGACCAGCAAGTGCTGTAAAGATACCGACAATAAAACTCAGCAACAGAATAAACTTATGTTCGCTGAATTTCATGCGTCGCCAAAGAAACAGGCGCTCAAAGATGGTATATTGTCTTTTGGCCGTATTGTCCATGATGACTTTTTATTTTCTGATGATTTTTACTTCTCCGTCATTTCCCAGTTTAATAATACTGCTTGGTACAGATTTGCCAGTCTCGTTTTGTCTGCTCTGAACAATATAATCCACCGCATTTTTAATTTCATCACTTACTTCAGCGAAGTTGGCCGGTGACGGTTGTCCGCTGATGTTGGCCGAAGTTGATACAATAGCCTTCTGGAATCTGTAACACAATTGTTGGCTGAATGCTTCATGGGTGATTCGCAGAGCGATACTGCCGTCTTCAGCCAGCAGGTTGGGGGCCAGATTCTTTCCTTTGTCAAATATGACAGTAAGCGGTTTCGTGGCGTAATCGACAAGGTCCCATGCCACTTGTGGTACGTCAGCGACATAACGCTGTAAACGGTCGGCCGAATCAACAAGGCAGATAAGGGCCTTGCTGTCTTCGCGTTGTTTGATGGCATAGACTTTGCGTACGGCTTCCTCGTTGGTCGCATCACAACCAATCCCCCAGATAGTGTCTGTGGGGTAAAGTATTACGCCACCCTGGCGCATTACTTCTATCGCTTTTTTAATATCTTCCTCGTAATTCATAATCGGTTATTTGATGTTTAGAATTCACTGGTAAAGTGGAACTTGATGTGCTCAAAATCAGACTGAGCCATTTGCAATACATAATTGCTGTCTGCTAAAAATACATCGCGTCCGTCGCGGTCCTTTGCCATGAATTGGTATTTACGTTTTTTGAAAGCTTCAAGCTGTGCTTCATCATCACTTTCAATCCAGCAGGCTTTATAAAGGCTCACCGGTTCCCAACGACATTTGGCATTGTATTCGTTTTCCAGACGGTATTGTATTACTTCAAACTGTAATTGACCTACCGTTCCGATGAGTTTCCGTCCATTGAACTGGTTGACAAAAAGCTGTGCCACACCTTCGTCCATCAGTTGCTCAATGCCTTTATTAAGTTGTTTGGTTTTCATCGGGTCTGCATTCTCAATGTATTTGAACATTTCCGGTGAGAAACTTGGTAAACCACGGAAATGAATGGCTTCGCCTTCCGTCAGTGTATCTCCAATCTTAAATATGCCATTGTCTGGCAAACCTACAATATCTCCGGGATAGGCTTCGTCAATGGTACTTTTTTTCTGTGCCATAAACTGTGTGGGCGAGGAGAAACGCAAAGTTTTGTTTTGCCGTACATGTAAATAAGGCGCGTTACGTACGAATTTTCCTGAGCACACTTTACAGAATGCGATACATGAACGGTGGTTAGGATCGATGTTAGCTGTAATCTTGAAGATAAAGCCGCTGAATTTAGGCTCTTCCGGCATAACCATACGCTCTTCGGCTTTTGTAGGACGTGGGCTCGGTGCTATTTTAACGAAGCAGTCAAGCAACTCTTTTACACCGAAATTATTTAGTGCCGAGCCAAAAAATACGGGAGCGACTTCTGCATCGAGATAAGTATTGACATCAAAAGTGGGGTATACTCCGTCTACCAGTTCCAAATCGGCACGAAGTTTTTCCGCGTCTGCAGTACCGACATGATTTTCAAGTTCTTCACTATTGATGTCAACAGCAATTTTCTCTGTGACTTTCTGTTTGTCCGGTGTGAAAAGGTCGAGATGTTGCTCGTAAATATTATATACACCTTTAAAGCGCTGGCCTTGGTTAATAGGCCAACTCAGCGGGCGTACTTTGATTTGAAGTTCACTCTCCAGTTCATCAAGCAGGTCGAAAGGGTCTTTACCTTCACGGTCCATCTTGTTGATAAATATGATAACGGGTGTTTTTCGCATACGGCAGACTGTCATCAGCTTGCGTGTTTGCGCTTCCACTCCTTTGGCACTGTCTACAACGATAATGGCGCTATCTACTGCGGTCAGTGTTCGGAATGTATCTTCTGCAAAATCCTGGTGGCCCGGTGTGTCTAGAATATTGACTTTGTAACCTTCATAGTCAAATTCCATAACAGATGTCGTAACAGAGATTCCGCGTTGTTTCTCTATTTCCATCCAGTCGCTGGTAGCAGTTTTCTTTATCTTATTACTTTTTACGGCACCGGCTACCTGAATCTGTCCACCAAAGAGTAACAGCTTTTCAGTTAATGTAGTTTTACCGGCATCGGGGTGAGAGATGATTGCAAAGGTTCTTCTTCTTTCAATTTCGTTCATCGGTCTTCAAAATGTAATAGGAGTGAATTATTTGTTTTCAAGTAATTGGATACAGTCTTTTAATGAGTCTTCCCAATAAGGTACTTCAACATTATAAGTTTCTTTGAATTTTGTCTTGTCTAACACTGAATAGTGTGGACGGGCCGCCGGAGTAGGATATTCACTCGTGTGCAGCGGACTTACATGACAACTTGTAATACCGGCTATGCGATGGATGGCTTTGGTGAAATCATACCATGAAATAACTCCTTCGTTGCTGAAATGATAAATACCCGGCTTGATACCTTGATTCATGGCGGTAAAAATAGCCAAAGCCAGGTCGCGTGCATATGTCGGAGTGCCAATCTGGTCAAAAATTACACCCAGCTTGTCTTTTTCGCGTCCTAAACGGAGCATGGTCTTTACAAAGTTGTTTCCGAATGTGGAATAAAGCCATGCCGTACGTATAATCATGGCTTTGGGGCAAGATGCCAGAACAACTTCTTCGCCAGCCAACTTGGTACGTCCGTATACTGAGGTAGGGCAGGTTGGCTCATCTTCACGGTATGGTGTGTGATTGGTACCGTCAAAAACATAATCGGTAGAAACCTGGATGATATATCCGTTTCTTTGATTAATGGCTTTTGCCAGATAACCCGGTGCGATATGATTGAGCATGTCGCATAATTGTTCATTAGATTCTGCTTTGTCTACTGCAGTAAATGCCGCGCAGTTGACGATACAGTCTATTTCGTGTTCAACAACATAGTTATTGACAGCTTGTTCGTTAGTGATGTCTAGTTCTGCTACGTCGGTAAAAAAGTAGTTAAACTGAGGATTTTCTGCTGCCAGCAGTTTCATTTCGTTGCCTAACTGTCCGTTACAGCCGGTGATTAGAATATTTTTCATATGCGATGCAATATGTGATATTTATTCGAATTTTAATGTGCCTGCTTTGTCTTGTTTGTAATACTCAGATAGCATGCTTAGCAGTTTTGTAATATCAGCAACTGCGCGGTTCGTTTCATCGCTGATAGGTTTTTTCTGTAATTTCAGCATCATGACACCATAAAGAGCGTCAAAGCAATTTTCTAATTCAGGAATATCCTTTTTGTCTCCCTTGTTGCGAAGTTCTACTATATATGGTAATGCTTTGTAATAAGCGGCCGAGTAGAAAGGAAATTTAGGAGATTTAAGCAATTGAAGATGAAGGTCTGTAAGTGTGATGATGATATTCTTGTTTATTTGCAGATGACCTGACGTTTGAACATTTTCAGCTCGCATCATATCTATCAGGTAACTGTACCATTCTACGAGTTCTTTCTCGTTTTCTCCCTTTGTTTCAAAACGGTTCAGATACTTATCCTTTAGTTCATCTATGTCAAGGTGATAGGCACGTATAATGTCTTCAACCTGCCACATGTAAAGTAAGTACTCCGCAATGTTTTTATCTTTCAGTATCTTAGCAATATACATGATTATGGATTAAAATGCGATCCCAGAAATGTGATGATAATACCTATTACGGCAGCCAGACAGACTACACATCCGATGATTTTATTGATGAGAAATATCTCTTTCACTTTAAAACGGCTGCGAATTTTGTTTATGCCATATGCCAGCATGAACCACCATAACAGTGCGCCGAAGAAAATGGATATGTATCCTATTGACTGCTGAAACAGATGGTCGGGCACGACAAATGTGAAGCGTGCAAACAAGGCTACAAATAAGAATATAATCAATGGATTGGAGAATGTAACCAAAAAGGCTGTTACGAAGTTGTGAACCAGTGTTCCTTTGTTCGGTGAAGCCGGTCGCATAGATCCTGCAGGGTTACTGCGGAACGTATAAACGCCGAAACACATCAGCATAATACTTCCAATCAGCTGTAAATAGAACATGTTGTGAGCGTCTTCAATAAACTCAACAACGAAACTCATGCCAAATCCTGTAATAAGGGCATATATGATGTCGCTCAATGCTGCGCCAAGTCCGGTGACGAAACCATACCAGCGTCCCTTGTTTAATGTACGCTGGATACATAACACACCAACAGGACCCATCGGCGCCGATGCCACAATGCCTATGAGCAGGCCTTTGAGGACTAAATCGATAGTGCTAACAGATTCAAACCACATAATAAACGCAAAATTCGCATTTTTTTATGAGATATGAAAAAAACGCCATTGTTTTTTTCTTTTTTACGGTTACAATTGCTTAAATTTGTCTTATTGTATAATGACAACCTTTTAAATTTATACCATTATGGAAAAGAAACCTTATGTGATTGGATTGGATCTCGGGGGAACCAATTCTGTGTTCGGAATAGTAGATGAAAATGCTAACGTTTTGGCAACAACATCTATTCGTACGGCCGGACAGAATGATCTGAATCTCTATATGGATGCTGCCATAGGAGCTTTACAGCCCATGATAGACAAAGTTGGTGGCATTGAAAATATTCATGGTATGGGTATCGGTGCGCCTAACGGCAATTTCTATACAGGAAACATTGAATATGCGCCCAATTTGCCATGGAAGGGTATTGTACCTTTTTCTAAATTATTCAAGGAACGTCTGGGAGTACCTGTAGTTTTGACAAATGATGCGAATGCAGCTGCACTTGGCGAGATGACTTATGGTGTAGCCAAGGGTATGAAGAATTTTATAATGATAACTCTTGGAACCGGTGTAGGCAGCGGTATTGTAATCAATGGACAGTTGGTTTACGGGTGTGACGGTTTTGCCGGTGAGTTAGGACATGTCACAGTTGATTATTCTGAGAAAGCACGCCTTTGCGGTTGCGGACGTCGTGGCTGTCTGGAGGCTTATTGTTCGGCTACAGGCGTTGCGCGTACCGCAAAAGAGATTTTGTCAGAAACTGATAAACCAAGTAGTTTGAGAGATATACCTATTGATGAGATAACTTCGCGTGATGTGTCAATTGCGGCGGAACATGGAGACGAGGTCGCTTTAGACATTTATAAGTTTACGGGGGAACTCTTAGGTAAGTCATGTGCTAACTTTACCGCATTCTCCAGTCCTGAAGCTTATGTCTTTTTCGGGGGACTGACAAAGGCCGGTAATCTTTTGATGGACCCAATCAAGAAAGCATATGATGAGCATGTAATGGAAATTTATAAAGGAAAGGCAAAAATGCTCATTTCCCAATTAGACGATGCACAAGCTGCTGTATTGGGAGCGAGTGCTTTGGCATGGAATATTTGATTGTAAACAGAACTGCCTGCAAGTGTTAAGTATGCTTGCAGGCAGTTCTGTCTTCTGACATTTAGAGGTAAAAACAGATTTTATTTGGTGTCAGATTCTGTGTGTTTATGAATTTTCCTTTTGATTTATATAAGAAAATAGGATAACTGAAATTTATGACAACAAAAGAAATTCTTTGGAATCTTAAAATAGACAGTCTCACAGCCATGCAGAATACGGCTATTGAGGCTTTTCGTAAAAATGATAACATTGTTCTGCTTTCTCCAACCGGTTCTGGAAAAACGTTGACTTATTTGATACCGTTGGCTCAAAGTCTCTCAGCTGAGAAAACAGTACAAGCGCTTGTTCTTGTGCCTTCGCGTGAGTTGGCTATTCAGATAGAACAGGTTTTTAAGACTATGAAGACTGGTGTCAGCATAATGAGTTGTTATGGTGGCAGACCGGCAATGGATGAACATCGAACTATGGATGGTATTCATCCTCAGGTGATTGTAGGTACACCGGGACGTACGAATGATCATTTGACAAAGGCTAATTTCGATGCGTCAACTGTAACAATGTTAATAATTGACGAGTTCGACAAATGTCTTGAGTTGGGATTCAGAGATGAGATGAGTGAGGTCATAAGCAAGCTCCCGGCTTTGAAAAAACGTTATTTGTTATCAGCTACAGATGCGGATTCCATACCTCAGTTCGTGACAGAGCGAAATTTTACAAAGTTGAATTTTCTGTCAGATGACGAACAGATTCCGGACCGTATCAGGGTGTTTGCTGTTCAGTCGCCCGAAAAAGATAAACTTGATACATTAAGGCGTTTGTTGTGTTGTATCGGCAGTAAAAGTTCTCTGATTTTTGTAAACTATCGGGAAAGTGTAGAGCGCATCTATAAATATTTAAAAGCTCAGAATATAGCATGCGAGATGTTTCATGGGGGAATGGAACAACGTGATCGTGAACGTGCGTTATACAAATTCACCAATGGGACATGCAATATTTTTGTATCTACTGATCTTGCTTCGCGCGGGTTGGATATTCCTAATATAGACTATGTCATTCATTATCATATGCCACTTAATGAGGAGGCGTACGTCCATCGCAATGGCCGAACAGCACGATGGGATGCCGAGGGGTGTGCTTTGTTTGTAGTCGGGCCGGAAGAACATATTCCTGAATATGTCAGTCAGGAGGTGGAAGATTATAAATTTCCAACGGTGATACCGGCACCTTCGCAATCGTTATGGGCAACCTTATATATAGGTAAAGGTAAAAAAGATAAGATAAACAAAATTGATATTGTAGGTTTCCTTTCTAAGGTGGGAGGCCTGAAATCTGACGAGATCGGTCGCATAGATGTGAAAGAACATTATGCTTATGTAGCAGTAAGACGTTCTCGTTTGAAATCAGTATTAAAAGCTGTGTCTGGCCAGAAAATTAAAGGAGTCAAGACGATTATCGAGGAAACACGGTAAAATTACGAGTTGTAAGTTTGGAAACACGTTTTTATGATTATTGTTAGCAAAAAAAACCATGAAGTGTAAATTTGTGGCGAAAAACGTTGCTTCAATGGAAAATTTTAATTATTTTCGCAGTCGTGATAAAGAAAACGTAATATAGTTAATCATAAATTTATATTTTAAATGAAGAAGTATAATTTTAATGCAGGTCCGTCTATGTTGCCACGTGAGGTGATTGAGGCAACAGCTGCGGCATGCTTAGATTTTGAGGGTTGCGGCCTTTCTTTGATGGAGATCAGCCATCGTGCAAAGAACTTCCAGCCTGTTGTAGACAAGGCTGAAGCACTGGTTAAGGAATTGCTTGATATACCGGCCGGTTACTCGGTTGTGTTTTTGGCAGGTGGAGCCAGTACGGAGTTCTGTCGCGTTCCCTATAACTTCTTGGAGAAAAAGGCCGCCTATTTGAATACGGGTACATGGGCTAAGAAGGCTATGAAAGAAGCCAAATTATTTGGTGAGGTTGTTGAAGTCGCCTCGTCAGCAGAAGCAAACTATTCATACATTCCAAAGGGATTTACGATTCCTACCGATGCGGATTATCTTCATATCACATCCAATAATACCATTTTCGGTACAGAAATGCGTTATGATTTAGACAGTCCTATTCCTTTGATTGCAGATATGTCATCTGATATTATGTCACGTCCTGTAGATGTAAGCAAGTATAATTGTATCTATGCCGGTGCACAGAAAAATGTGTCAATGGCAGGTGTGACAATCGTAATAGTAAAGGATGATGCTTTGGGAAAAGTAACACGTACAATTCCTACAATGTTGGATTATGCAACACACGTAAAGAACGGTTCGATGTTCAATACACCTCCTGTTGTACCTATTTATTGTGCAATGAAGAATCTTGAATGGATTAAAGCTAATGGTGGTGTAAAGGCAATGGACGCACGTGCCAAAGAACGCGCCGAGATGTTGTATGGAGAAATTGACCGTAACAAGTTGTTTAAGGGGACGGCTGCAGAGGAAGATCGTTCATTGATGAATATCTGTTTTGTGATGAACGATGAATATAAAGAACTCGAGGCAGATTTTCTGCAATATGCAACAGACAAGGGTATGGTTGGCGTAAAGGGGCACCGTAGTGTAGGTGGTTTCCGTGCGTCGTGCTACAATGCACAGACTGTTGAGGGAGTACAAGCCTTAATTAAGTGCATGCAAGAGTTTGAAGCTCAGCACTGATAATGCAGAATAAGAATTAAGGCGTTCCGAAGGGTAACGCCTTAATTGTTTTTATAACAATACATATTTAAATCAATCACTATTTAAAACAGACAAAAATGGCAAAGATCTTAGTAGCGACAGAAAAACCTTTTGCACCAGTTGCAGTAGAAGGAATCAAAGAAGTAGCACAGAAAGCTGGAATTGAAGTTGCAGTGTTAGAGAAATATACGGAAAAAAAGCAGTTGTTGGATGCCGTAGCAGATGTTGAGGCTTTAATTGTACGGAGTGATAAAATAGATAACGAAGTATTTGATGCTGCAAAAGCTCTTAAAATTGTGGTTCGTGCCGGTGCCGGCTATGATAATATAGACCTGGATGCAGCGACAGCTCACGGTGTGGTTGTGATGAATACTCCCGGACAGAATGCCAATGCTGTTGCTGAGCTGGTATTGGGACTGTTGGTTTACACAGTTCGTAATTTTTATAATGGAAAGGCCGGTACAGAGTTGAAGGGTAAAAAAATAGGAATCCTGGCTTATGGTAATGTAGGACGTCATGTTGCTCACATTGCAAAGGGCTTTGGTATGGATGTCTATGCATATGATGCTTATTGTCCTGCATCAGTCATAGAAGCAGATGGTACTAAGGCAGTTCCGTCTCAAGAAGCTTTGTTTGAGAATTGTGATATTGTTTCTTTGCATATTCCAGCAACTCCCGAGACAAAACAAAGCATCAATTATGCATTGGTAAGTAAGATGAAAAAGGGAGGCATTCTTATCAATACAGCCCGCAAGGAGGTAATTAATGAGACTGAATTGATTAAGTTGATGGCAGAACGTACAGATTTGAAATACATTACTGATATTCAGCCTGATGCTTCAGAAGAGTTTGCTAAGTTTGAAGGTCGTTATTTTGCGACTCCGAAAAAAATGGGAGCGCAGACTGCTGAGGCTAACATTAATGCCGGTATAGCAGCAGCTAACCAAATTGTAGGTTATCTGAAAGACGGTTGTACAAAATTCCAGGTCAATAAATAATAAACATTATAATTATGGCAACAGTCAGACCATTCAAAGGCCTCCGTCCGCCTAAAAATCTGGTAGAAAAGATAGAATGCCGGCCTTATGACGTGCTTAGTTCAGAAGAGGCGCGTAATGAAGCCGGTGACAATGAAATGTCACTTTATCATATTATTCGTCCTGAAATAGATTTTCCGGTAGGAACAGACGAATATGCACCTTGTATTTATGAGAAAGCAGCTGCTAACTTTTCAAAATTTCAGCATAAGGGGTGGTTGGTTCAGGACGATAAACCGATGTATTATATCTATGCTCAGACTATGAACGGTCATACACAATATGGTATTGTCGTCGGAGCTTCTGTATCGGATTATATGAATGGTAACATTAAAAAGCACGAGCTTACCAGGCATGATAAGGAAGAGGATAGAATGAAGCATGTGCGTGCGACTGATGCCAATATGGAACCGGTTTTCTTGGCTTATCCGGACAATGAGGTCTTAAAAGAACTTGTTGCGAAGAATATTCTCAAGGCTCCTGAATATGATTTTATTGCTCCTGTTGATGGTTTTCGTCATCAGTTTTGGGTTGTTGATGATGATAATGACATTGCAACAATCACAGAAACATTTAAAACAATTCCTTCGTTGTATATTGCCGACGGCCATCATCGTTCGGCAGCTGCAGCATTGGTCGGAGCAGAGAAAGCAGCATCGCATAATTACATACAGCCCGATGCGGAATACAATTATTTTATGGCCGTATGTTTTCCAATGAGCGAACTGACTATTTTGGATTATAACCGGGTGGTCAAGGATTTGGGAACTCACAGTTCAAAACAGTTCTTAGATTTGTTGGAACACGATTTCCATGTTACATGTATGGGGCAGGCACCATACCGTCCCCAGAAGGTTCATGAGTTCTCGTTATATCTTGAGCAAAATTGGTACCGACTACAGTTGAAAACAGAACGATATAATCCGACTGATCCGATTGAAGTGTTGGATGTCAGTATCTGCAGTCGTCTTATTCTTGACAAGTTGCTGGATATAAAAGATTTGCGTAAGGATAAACGTGTAGATTTCGTTGGCGGACTGCGTGGCTTGGAAGGACTGAAAAGCAGATGTGACAGTGGCGAGATGAAATTGGCAGTGGCATTATATCCGGTTACGATGAAACAGATTATGGATATTGCCGACAGTGGAAAGATAATGCCGCCAAAAGCTACGTGGTTTGAGCCGAAATTGCGTAGCGGACTGGTTGTACATAAGCTGTCGTAATAAAAAAATATGTATCTTTGTTTCCGGATATCTAATTCTGATAGGATTGGGTATCCGGATTTTTTATCAGGTAGTTATCTGAGGAGAAATTTAAGACTTTTGCAGCAAATACAATATGGATATAAAAGATACATATAAAACAATTAAGGTTTCGTCAGAAGGAGAGTATTATGAGAAACGCAGCAAGTTTTTGGCTTTTGCTCATCCTGTGACAACAGTTGACGAAGTAAAGGAGTTGGTGGAGTCGTATCAGAAACGATTTTATGACGCCCGACATTGTTGTTATGCTTATATGTTGGGTTTTGAACGTAAGGAATTCAGAGCCAATGATAATGGCGAGCCGTCCGGGACAGCTGGTAAGCCTATATTGGGACAAATCAATTCTAATGATCTGACCGATATTCTTATTGTAGTGATTCGCTATTTTGGCGGAATAAAATTAGGTACAAGTGGTCTGATACAAGCCTATAAGGCTGCTGCGGCAGAAGCCATAGCTTCGGCTGAAATCATTGAAAAGACAGTAGATGAGGACATCAGTTTTGCTTTTGAATATCCTTTTATGAATCAGGTGATGCGTATTGTTAAGGAAGAAGAACCGGCAATTGTGAATCAGGGATATGACAATGATTGTACCATGGCGTTGCGAATCAGAAAAAGTAAGATGCCACGTCTTCGGGAAAGACTTGAAAAAGTTGATTCACTTCGTTTTACAGATTGAGCAGATCTCCAGTCTGTTTCTGTCTTACTATTTTTCTTTACAGATAGGGGGTAAGTACATTTATAAGGTTTGCTTCTGTCATACTTCCGCTTTGCCTCCATAAAATTTTACCGTTTCTGAAAATCATTAACGTCGGTACTGAACGTATTTCATATTGATAAGCAGTTTGTTGATGCTTATCAACGTCTATTTTAATGATACGTATTTTGTCACCAAGTTCATGCTTAACTCTTTCAAGAACAGGATGCATCATTTTGCAGGGCTGACACCATGTTGCAAAAAAGTCGACCAATACAAGTTGGTTTCCGGAGATTACATCTTTGAATGTTTCCATATCTATATATGTATTTCTATATCTTTACCAAATGGCGTGAGCGATAATTTAGCCATTTTAAAATGTTGTTTTGCAAAAGGTATGCCAATGATAGTGATAAACAGTAGTATGCCGAATAAAATGTGAATCATCCAGGCATAAAGACCTCCGAAGATAATCCAGATAATATTCATTGGTATACGAATACATCCATGCGGGCTGTTGGTACTTCTGATTTCTGCACCGAAAGGCCAAAGACATAACAGGCCTATTTTGAAGGTTTGTAAAGCCCATGGTATACCGATAATGGTGACAGCCAATGCTATGCTGCCGGAAAGATAACACAAAGCGGCTTCCAGTCCGCCGAAAATCCACCATAATAAATTTCCTATGATACGCATAAATCTTTTTTATCCTAATAAACGTTTTAATATTTGGTCTGGACAATTTGGCAGTATTTTTTTTAAATGTGCCATTATCCGTTCGTATGAGTCGTTCGGGGAGCAGTTAGAATGACAGGCTTCATGTCCGAATAAAATTTCCGGTGTTGTGAGTAATGACCATCCCCAGCCATATTTCCGGCCGTGTTTATCATGCGGATAAATGAAATCTTCGGTTATTATGTAACTTCCCATTTCCAGTCGTGTAAGGAAACAGTCGAATCTGCTCCGCATTTTGGTTCCGGTAAAACCACAGGCAGAACGTAATTGACGGGTAATCATGCTGCCGTTTTCTTTCAATGTAAGTAAAATGGCTTCTTCTATGCTTTCCTGAGCAGGGTATGGGTTGTGGAAACGACGCCAGTTACAGAAATCAGGCCACCATTTTTTACTGACGAATCCGGCTTTTCCGTTGAAGAATTTGCCATAAGCACAGTTGCTTTCCTGAATAACGGAACCTTTCCATTCCCATAGCGGCCACTCCCAACCACCATCGGGTAGTTTGGTATATTGGCAGTCTTCGTCTGCGATTTCTTCGGCAGACCATCCGGGGATGCCCATAGACAGTAAGGGGAGAAATCCAATCTCGTCAATAAAGGCAGCCAATTCCGTGCTGTTATGTATTTCCGGATATTTCATTATTAATAGTCCTTATCCATTTTATGTTCCTACTATCGCAAAAATACAATAAAAGGTAACAATAAAGAATTTTTTATGAAATGTATTTGTGTTGCCTGAGTATATTTTCTATTTTATTGATGATATGATGTCATAATCTGTAATACGGGTAACTATAAAGAGAATTTGTATACCATGGCTTCTTATATGATTTTTTATCTTTGTAAACAGATAATAGGATAAGATGCAATAGAAAAAATATTTTTTCTTTGAAAGATTTTGTTTCTATATGGTAAGTTTTTCAGGAACATGTTTAGGAAAGTATCAATTATTATAAAATTTCTTTAACTATGAAAATGATTAAAGATTCAGAGTTTAGTGGTGAACGTCCGTTATTTGCCTCACATGATTTACAACTTGACAACGTGGTGTTTCATGCCGGAGAATCAGCTTTGAAAGAATGCGGTAATATCATCGCCGACCATTGTTGTTTTGAAGGTAAATATCCGTTTTGGCATGTAGATGGTTTTAAGGTAAGAAATTGTTTGTTTACGCCGGGTGCACGTGCTGCGTTATGGTATTCAAGAAATTTGGTGATGACCGATACACGGGTGCAAGCACCAAAAATGTTTCGGGAGATGGAAGGCGTAGAATTGGAAAATGTACAGATTCCCGATGCGCAGGAAACGTTATGGCATTGTCGTAATGTCCGGTTAAAGAATGTACAGGTTGATCACGCTGATTATTTGTTTATGCACAGTGAAAATATTCTGATTGAAGATTATACGCAAAATGGAAATTATTCGTTTCAATATTGTAAGAACGTAGAAATCCGTCGTGCTGTGATTAATTCAAAAGATGCGTTTTGGAATTCTGAGAATGTGACAGTATACAATTCGCAAGTGAATGGTGAATATCTGGGTTGGCATTCAAGGAATCTGAGATTGGTCAATTGTAAAATTTCAGGTACACAACCTTTGTGTTATGCTCATAATTTGGTGATGGAGGATTGTATTATGGCGGATGATTGTGATTTGGCATTTGAAAATAGTAGTGTGCGGGCAACTCTTAAAGGGCCGGTATCTAGCGTAAAGAATCCGTGTACAGGGAGTATAACGGCAGAAAGTTTTGGTGAGATAATATTAGATAAAAATATCAAGTCTCCCGGAGACTGTAGAATTTGTCTTTGGGATTAGCAAACATGTTAATATGAATTTTAGATAAGTATGAAATATAATTTTGATGAAATTATTTCGCGAAAGAATACTAATTCTTGCAAATGGGATAGCGCATTGATTGACAATGTATTGCCTTTATGGGTGGCTGATATGGATTTCCGTACGGCTCCGGCCATAACAGAGGCTTTGGAAAAACGAGTGCGTCACGGCATATTTGGTTATGTTCATGTGCCGGATGCTTATTATGAGGCTGTAATCCGTTGGTTTAGTAAACGTCATGGATGGCATTTCGAAAAAGATTGGATGATTTATACATCGGGAGTGGTTCCGGCTCTTTCATCCATTATTAAGGCATTGGCCGGTCCGGGCGATGGTGTACTAGTACAGACCCCTGTATATAATTGTTTTTTCTCGTCTATTCAGAATAATGGTTGCAGAGTCGTAACAAATCCGTTGGTTTATGAAGGCGGGACATATCGTATTGATTTTGAAGACCTGGAACAGAAAACAGCAGACCCAAGTGTTAAGCTGATGTTGCTGTGTAACCCTCATAATCCTGCCGGACGGGTGTGGAACCGTGAAGAGCTGGTCAGGATTGGTGAAATTTGTCAACATAACGGTGTGACTGTAATATCAGATGAAATTCATTGTGAATTGGTTTTTCCGGGGCATACTTATATTCCGTTTGCTTCAATTTCTGAGGACTTTTCAAAATCCTCAGTCTGTTGTATCTCTCCGAGTAAAGCGTTCAATATAGCCGGATTGCAAATAGCGAATATTGTAGTTCGTGACGAAACAATGAGACAGCAGATCAACCGTGCCATTAATATCAATGAAGTTTGTGATGTGAATCCGTTTGGGGTGGAGGCAGCTATTGCGGCTTATAATGATGGTGGAGAGTGGCTCGATCAGTTGTTGGAGTATTTGAAGGCTAATTATGATGAGTTATGTGAGTTTTTTGAAGAGTTCTTACCTCAACTTACAGTGACAAAATTGGAAGGTACTTATTTGGTGTGGACAGACTGTCGTGCCTTGAATCTCCCTTCTGATGTAATGCAATCCCTTTTATTGGATAAAACCGGATTATGGCTTAATAGTGGTACGATGTATGGTGCAGAGGGAGAAGGTTTTTTGCGCTGGAATATTGCGTGTCCACGTTCTGTCTTACGTGATGCCTTGTCCAGATTCCGTAATTTTGTAAGTTCTTTAAATGAAAAAGGATGAGTAAGATGAGAGAAAGAAGAATGGGTGTAAGCCTGTTCTTCTTTTCATTATGAACGATGAACCATGATGTGTTTTTATTTACATTCTTGTAATTTTGAGTTTTGGAAGGTCAACTTAATTATGAAAATGGGCAATCCTCTGTATATGAGTGTAGAGGACTTATAATGTGGTTGTTGTCTTCTTTTCACAAGGAAGTATTTTTTTAGTTTTATTTCTTTATAATATAAGTTAATATTCTGATTATAAGTTTGCCATTAGCGAATGGTATTCTAAAAAAAAATTACGTTTCCTTTGCGTCGAACTCACGTTATGTTATATTTCACACATGGTTTTGATTGTGAGTGCTATTGGTTATGAATCGTTATATGTATACTTGTTTGCCGTCAGCACATTATACCTGAACCGGTAGTGTGTAGCGAGAAATTTTTTCAGTCTCACTTCCGTCTGTTCCTTGTCACCGGTAGTCGTCTGCGACGGAGATTCTGCGGCGGGTTGTGCAGCTGGTCTGCCAGCCGTGTTTTCCGCCTTGCTCTTTTCCGGCTGTATTTCGTCCTGCGCTGTTTCCGATTTCTGTTCTACGGTTTCAGGATGTTGTTTGTTTGCTGTGTCCGTGTTCCGTCCGGCTTTCCGTTTCTCCGCCCAACTTTTGGCGGCGCGGCGTACAAGTATGCTGATAGTGTTCATGGCGTTTTTGTTTTTTGGAACAAATATACGATGGGCTGTAAACTGCCGTGGCAGCTTTTGGTAACCTTTGGTCACTCTTGAACGCATTCCGTCACATTTTGCAGCTTTCCCTGCCGTTTGTCTGCTTGTCGGGAATCGATTCCGTCCTGAACGGAAGAAGTATCGTGCCCGCGCGCCCCTGCGTTTTCCCTATAAGGGTATTTTTTCACTTTCCGGCCTTACTCCTTCACAATGCCATCCAAGTAACAGACTGACAGAAAGTTAAGTGTGAAGGGGTATCCTTCACATCTCCTTCACCGGTCCTTCACATTCACCTCCGGTTTTACAAAACGCATACGGTTACGAGTTTTTTTCCGTACGGTTACGGATTCAATCCTGCACTTTGTGAATCTTTTTCCGCACTGTTACGGTGATGCCCGTTACCGTACCGGAATATTTTTCTGCACGGTTGCGGGAATGATTGGAAAAAACGGATGGAAAATCATGGATTTCAGGATGAAAAAATCTGATTTTCTGACAGAAATTCTACGTTATGGTCTCAAAAAAGCCGATTTACATCTCATAAGTGTATCGGTGAAGGATGTGAAGGACAACCCTTCACACGTATCTTACAGAAAATAAATGCATTACAGCATAATGTGAAGGGGTGAAGGACTTTTTTGGGGAAATGTTTAATTGTAGTATAAAGACTATTTCTGTTACGATAAAAGCTTCGATAAATATAAGTTAGATTGTATTATCATTGATGCTCATGCATTCTTATTTACATAAAATGTTTTGTTGAACCCTATATAATAATATTCTTTTTTAAGTAAGTAACAATTTCCAGATCAGCAGGCAGCCAGCTTATTGTATTCAACTCTTCAAGTTTAAGCCAGAGAGCTGATTTATGTTCTCTTAATTCAATGCTTCCTGCAGTGTTTCACCAGTTTCGATTTTACCACCAGGAATTTCCCATAGACCTGTAATTCACCATAACCACGTTGCATAGCTAGAAATGAATTTTCGATGCAGAAAAGGAAGTATATTTTCTTTTTCTGTTCAAATTATTGCTATCTTTCTATAAACAATATATTGTTTGTT
>CAJMNM010000035.1 GCA_905214795.1 uncultured bacterium | reverse complement strand
TCGTGACGGTTCAGATAGTCCAATATCAGTTGCAGGGATTGGAGTGTGCTGAGGGCCTCGGGCTTTCCGTTGTCGGGACTGCCGTATGGACGTGTGCTTTCAGCGTATTCGTAGGGCATCCATTGCGGCACGTGGAGTTCTTCTTCTGACGCGTCGGGATTGCGGCTGAGCAGTATGCCGATGTAATAAAGGCTTTCGAGTGTGCGCACAGAAGTGGTGCCCACCGCAATGCACTCTCCGTTGTGTGCGATAAGCTTTTCTATGGTCTGACGGTGAACGCAGATGTATTCGGTATGCATCTCATGACCTTCGATTTCCTTGCTTTTCACCGGTTTGAATGTGCCGGCGCCGACGTGTAAAGTCACTTCTTCGCGTTCTATACCGTGTGCGTCAATGTCGCTGAGTACGCGCTCTGTAAAATGAAGACCGGCGGTAGGAGCGGCCACACTGCCTTTTATCTTTGAATAGACGGTCTGATAAGTCGTCTTGTCGCTTTCTTCGGTCTTACGGTTCAGATAAGGAGGGATTGGCAGTTCGCCTACGGCCTCGAGAATGTCGGCCCACGTCAGATTGCTGTCGTTCCACTCGAAATCAATCCAGTGGCTGGTGCCATGGCTTTCGCCACGGACGGCTTTCAGTACTACCTGATGGCCGTTAATGTCTATTTCACGGGTCAGCGGTCCGCTTTTCCATTTCTTTAAATTGCCAATCATGCAGAGCCAGCTGCATCGCTCGGTTTGTTGGAACATTAGAGCGTAATCGTGGGGTTTTACCGGCTCCAGACAGAAGACCTCTATCAGTGCGCCGGTTTCTTTCCTGAAGTGCAGACGTGCCTGTATGACTTTGGTGTTGTTGAATACCATAAGCGCTCCCTTAGGCAGATAGTCGGGTAATGAGGTGAAGATGTCGTGTGATACCGTACCGCTACGGTAAATCAACAGCTTGGACTGATCCCGTTCTGCCAGGGGAAATTTTGCTATACGCTCGTCGGGTAGATCGTAATTGAAGTCTTTGATCTGAATATGTTTGGTATCCTCCATCGTGCTAAGTTTTTTTACTGAGATATAATTTGTGTGCAAAATTAATATAAAAGGAGCAGACGATGAACTTTTTTTCTTGTTTTGAATGAATATGAGGGCTTCAGACGGGAGGGAATGGATAGCTTTCTATTCGGATTATGTGGGGATTTACCGGCAAGTATTGTCCGCATCGGAGGTTTCGCGCAGTATCTTGGTGACTAGTCCTAAATAACTGTAATGGTTATTTAGGACTAGTCACAACAGTCAATGCTGTGGACATGATTAGAAACAGTTTTTCATTATATGTAGTTTTTATGAATTATTTTCTGTATCTGTTTTTTCCTTTTCTTCTCTTTCTTTCCGCTTGTCCAGCATCATGTTCATGAAAGCCGAGCTGATGATACCGGTAGGGATGGCAATCATGGCAATGCCGATCAGACTGATCAGACTACTTAGCAAACGTCCCAACGGGGTGATGGGGTAGATGTCTCCGTAGCCTACCGTGGTGAAAGCCACAATGGCCCACCAGAATCCGTCGCCGATGTTGGCAAACGCTTCCGGTTGTGCGTATCGTTCGATATAATACATCAGGATGCCCGAGAAGCCGAGCATGATGCCACAGGCCGTATAGGCGGTCACCAGTTCCTCGCGCACGGCATGAAGCACTTCGCCGATCAGACGAAACGAGCGTGAATAGCGGATCAGTTTGAAGATAATCAGAATATAGGCCAGTACCACTAGATGCAGATGCGGTGAGTTCTGATAGGTATAGATGACCACGAAGGGAAGGATAGCCACAAAATCAATGATGCCATAGAATGAAAAGATGTATTTCAGTCTGGCTTGCCATCCCCGTTTGTCGGGATACTGCATCGGTGCGGAAATCAGGCGCAGGACGTATTCTATGGTAAATACAAAAGAGGCTATATAGTTGAAAAGAAACAGCTGGGTCCGGAAAGGAGCTGAAATTTCAAACGAGCTGTAGATGATCGAAGCGATGGAGCCAACAATGAAGAACAGTTCGGTGTATTGGAACCATTTCCGCTTCAGTTGCTCGTGAATCTTTCTGTAAACTAATTTATAGCCCTTTTCCAGCTCTGCCATGCGTGGAGGATAAAGTTTTGAATCCATATTCAGATTTGTATTTCTGATGACGAATGGTTGCAAATTTATGGATTTATTTTTGATTTTCTTTTCTTTCTCGTGAAAAATGACTGACATGTGTTTTACAAGGATTTTCGTATTTTTACAGCCGGAATGGAAACAACAGAGATTATGAAGAAATATAAAGCTTATTTGTTTGACTTTGATTATACGCTGGCCGATTCGTCAAAAGGAATCGTAAAGTGCTTTCGCATTATGGAATAATGATAACCCGGCATTCTGTTATGGCTTGAATGCTGACCAGGGCAGGACGGTGACACAGGCAGGCCGTATAGTCGGATACAAGGTGTCCGGTAAGACTGAATCCGACAATGCGTTCGGTTCCAGACGAGTAGGTGTGAGTGAAACGGCACATACCTTGGTCTATGAGACCGATGAACCGGCAGGGGGAGTCTTTATATAACAGATACTCGTTTTTCTTGAATATCCTGACAGAACCATGGGTATGGATAAAATCTTTTAAATCTGATAAGTCAATCTTGCTGATATCGTATTCGTTGATGTCGTTCATAATCGGATTTGGATTTTGGCCGATAAAGTTAAATAAAAATGGTGTTTAATGGTAGAGGAGTATATGGTTTCTTTTAGTTATACCCATAACTGCGGATTTAAATGATGGCATGTAAAGACTTACATGAGCTGTACATTTCGTGTTTCAATGTTTTTCTGTATTTTTGCACCTATTATTATAATGTAGTCAAAGTAATAAAAGGAATATACAATGAAAATAGGTGATAAAGTAAGATTCTTAAGCGAGGTTGGCGGTGGTATCGTGACCGGTTTTCAAGGTAAGGATGTAGTATTGGTACAAGATGAGGATGGGTTTGATATTCCGATGCAGATAAAGGAATGTGTAGTTATAGATACTGATGACTATAATATAGCAAAGGTTAATACAATCAGAAAAGAGAATGCTGGCTCTGCCGGTCAGGCTAAGGCTAAGAACAGCCGTGCGGGTAAAGACGAGGAGGACGATGAGCGACCTGTTTCCTTTGTGGCAAAACCATTGGAACGTCGTGACGGCGAGAAGCTGAATGTTTTTCTAGCCTATGTTCCGATGCAGCCTAAGGAGATGAGCTCAACAGCTTTTGAGGCTTATCTGGTGAATGACAGTAATTATTATGTGAACTTTATTTATCTGAGTGCGGAAGGCGCCAATTGGCATGTTCGTTTCCAGGGAACAGTGGAGCCCAATACCAAACTGTTTATGGAAGAGTTTGAGCGTAGCGTATTGAATGAGATGGAGCGGGTTTGTGTGCAGTGCTTTGCATACAAACAGGACAAGACTTTTATGCTTAAACCGGCTGTGAACGTAGAACTTCGGCTTGACCCCGTTAAATTTTATAAGGTGCATACCTTCCAACCTTCGATATTCTTTGAGGAACCTTCGTTGATGTATGATATCGTTAAGGATGATGTGCCGGCACGGCAGGTTTTTGTGAGTGCGGAACAGTTGCAGGATGCTTTGTTGAAAAAGAAAACAGACGATTCACATGGTAAGCATCATGGTAAGAAAAACGAGAATAAGGCTAACGCGATTCTGGAGGTTGATTTGCATATCAACGAATTGCTTGATTCTACTCAGGGGATGAGCAACAGTGATATGCTGGAGTGTCAGTTGAAAGCTTTCCGCAAGGCTATGGACGAGAATATGGGGCATAAAGGACGCAAAATAGTTTTTATCCATGGTAAGGGAGAAGGCGTATTGCGTAATGCTATTATTAAAGAATTGAAATATAAGTATAAGAGTTGCATATATCAGGACGCCTCGTTCAGAGAATATGGCTTTGGGGCGACGATGGTAACGATACATTGATAGGTGGGATTAGAGACTGTGCCGGTAATTCGTTAATATGGTACAGGTGATTTTGTATAAACAAATTGGTGTATATACCCGGTAAATAATAATAGTCGGTCAATTATTGTCAGAGACAAAGAGGTTGTGAACAATATTTGGCCGACATTTTCGTTTTAAGAAAGAAGTTTTTAATGTGTGTGAATTGTTCGTAGCCTATGCAGTGGTATGATCAAATAAAGCGGATAAAGGTTTTGCTTGTAGTAATAGCCGTAGTGATAGCTGTGGTGTCGCTGATTGTATCCCGTTTTCTGGTTGCCGATCTGGCTCAGGGAGAACGTAATAATATGGAGGTTTGGGCTGAGGCTATGCGGACCTTGAATAAGGCTGACGAAAACACAGATGTGACTTTGGTCTTGAAGGTGCTTAACGGAAATAACACGATACCGGTGATTGTTTTGGATTCGGCCGGTGTTGTGCAAACATTTAGAAATCTTCAGCTGAAGGCAAATTGTTATGTAGACAGCATGGCGGAAGTCAAACGGCTTGCAGAAAGAATGAAGGCCGACGGGCATGAAATCCGATTAATGCTGGGAGATATGGATTCAACGAATGTGGCCGGCAATTATTTAGAGGTCTGTTATGATGAGTCTGTGATGTTGCAACGGCTGGCTACGTATCCATATGTGCAACTTTGTGTTGTGTTGTTTTTTGTCATAGTGGCGATTTTTGCGCTGTTGAGTTCAAAGAAAGCAGAACAGAATAAGGTATGGGTGGGCTTGTCTAAAGAAACGGCCCATCAGTTGGGTACACCGATATCCTCATTAATGGCTTGGGTGGAAATCTTAAAGGAAACATATCCTGAAGATGAGTTGATTCCTGAGATGGACAAGGATGTGAAACGGCTGGAAATGATAGCTGAACGCTTTTCCAAAATCGGTTCCATGCCGGAACCTAAGCTGTCTTCTCTTAACGAGGTGTTACAACATGTTGTAGAATATATATCGCGTCGTACATCAAATAAGGTAGTAATGGAGTGCCGGATTCCGGATTATCCCATCGAGGTAATGATGTGCGCGCCTTTGTTTGAATGGGTTATTGAAAACCTATGTAAAAACGCGATTGACGCGATGGATGGTTGTGGACGGATAACAGTTCGTGTGACAGAAGAAACGGATAAAGTGCTTGTTGATGTTTCTGATACGGGAAAGGGAATCTCAAAAAATCATTTTCAGACTGTTTTCAGTCCGGGATTTACAACAAAAAAGCGAGGTTGGGGATTAGGGTTGTCTTTGGCTAAACGCATCGTAGAAGAGTATCATAAAGGCAGGATTTATGTTAAATCGTCGGAAATAGGGGTGGGTACAACCTTTAGAGTAGAACTGAAAAAGTCATAAAAAATAAGTTTTTTCACGTTTTAGTTGTACTCATATCTTATTTTTTGTAACTTTGCAACCCAAATGAATATGCTCGATAGTTATAAGGTTGATTTGAAAAATATGCGAACTGATGTTTCTGAATATCAGTTCCGTTTGGATAATGCGTTCTTTGAAGCTATTGATGATGTTCTGATACGGAAAGGTCTGGTGGACGTAAACCTGAGGGTGAAGAAGACGGCAGGGGCGTTTGAACTGACTTTCAGTATCAAGGGAAATGTGCAGATTCCCTGCGACCGTTGTCTGGATGACATGGATCAAGCTATTGATACCGTCAGTACACTAAAAGTCAAGCTGGGAGATGAATACGAAGATGATGGCGAACTGATTGTTGTGCCATATGAAGAAGGCGTATTGGATTTCAGCTGGAACCTGTATGAACTCATTGCGTTAGAAATTCCGATCAAACATGTGCACGAACCTGGGATGTGCAATGTCGCAATGATGGGTGTACTTAAACAACATGAGGCTGTAGCCTCTGACGAGGACACGGACGATGATGTTAATGCACAAGGTGAGGACCGGGAGAAACCGGTTGATCCGCGTTGGAATGAACTTAAAAAAATATTAGATAACAATTAAATTCTTAGAAAAATGGCACATCCTAAAAGAAGACAATCCAAGACAAGAACCCTTAAGAGAAGAACTCATGATAAGGCTGTAGCGCCTACATTGGCAGTTTGTCCTAACTGTGGCTCATTCCACATTTATCATACAGTATGCCCTACTTGCGGATACTATAGAGGTAAGGTGGCTATTGAGAAAGAGGCTGCAGTTTAATTGTTGAAGGAAAGAATATAGCCAGAGAGAAGTCTTCTCTCCGGCTACTTTTTTGAAAGAAAGAACACTATGGAAAAAATTAATGCTGTAATCACTGGTATTGGTGGTTATGTTCCGGAATATGTCCTGAACAATGATGAGTTGTCTCGTATGGTTGACACCAACGACGAGTGGATTATGACTCGTATCGGAGTGAAGGAAAGAAGAATCCTTAACGAGGAAGGATTGGGTACAAGCTATATGGCCCGTAAGGCTGCAAAGCAATTGCTGCAGAAGACAGGCGTAAATCCAGAAGAAATAGAATGCGTTATTGTCTCTACCTCAACTCCGGATTATCATTTCCCGTCTGTGGCTTCAATTGTTATCGGCAAATTGGGGTTAACAAATGCTTTTGCCTATGATTTGCAGGCAGCTTGTAGCGGATTCCTTTTCGCTATGGATACTGCTGCAGCGTTGATTGAAAGTGGTCGTTACAAAAAGATTATTGTAATCGGTGCAGATAAGATGTCTTCTATGGTCGATTATACAGACCGTGCTACATGTCCTATCTTTGGTGACGGCGCAGCAGCTGTGCTTGTTGAGCCTACAACTGAGGATTTGGGTTGGAAAGATTCTTATCTTCGTACAGATGGAAAGGGATTGCCTTTCTTGTGCATGAAGGCCGGAGGTTCGGCTTGTCCGCCGTCTTATTTCACTTTGGACCACCGTTTGCATTATCTGCATCAGGAAGGTCGTACCGTGTTTAAGTTTGCTGTAACAAATATGAGTGAGACCTCAGCGCTTATCGCAGAACGTAACGGCTTGAATAAAGATAATATTGCTTGGGTGATTCCTCATCAGGCAAATGTCCGTATTATCGAAGCTGTCGCTCATCGTCTTGAATTGCCGATGGAAAAGGTTATGCTGAATATTCAGCGTTATGGTAACACCAGTGCGGCAACATTGCCTTTGGCTTTGTGGGATTATGAGAAGCAACTTAAGAAAGGCGACAATCTTATCTTTACCGCTTTCGGTGCAGGCTTTACATGGGGCGCCGCTTATATGAAGTGGGGTTATGACGGAGCCGGAAAGTAAATTAAGAGTTTGACTTATTTAAAATAACATGATTAAGAAAACGCATCCGTTCTTAGATGCGTTTTTTTATTCAAAAAATATGCAGTATGGCACATAAAGCAGGTTTTGTTAATATTGTTGGTAATCCTAATGTAGGAAAATCAACGTTAATGAATCTATTGGTGGGCGAACGTATTTCTATCGCTACCTTTAAGGCTCAGACAACCCGTCATCGGATTATGGGAATTCTGAACACTGATGATATGCAGATCTGTTTTTCAGATACACCGGGCGTTTTGAAACCGAATTATAAGCTGCAGGAGTCTATGCTGAATTTCTCAGAATCGGCTTTACAGGATGCGGATGTATTGCTTTATGTTACTGATATGGTGGAAACACCGGATAAGAATAGTGACTTTATAGAAAAAGTTGCTAAAATGGATGTGCCGGTATTGGTGCTGATAAATAAAATTGATCTTAGCGACCAGACAGCCCTTACAGAGAAAGTTGAGGCTTGGCATGCGGTTCTGCCAAAGGCTGAAATTATTCCTATTTCGGCACTTTGTAAGTTTAATGTTGATACTGTATTGAAGCGTATAAAGGATTTATTGCCCGATTCACCGCCGTATTTCGATAAAGACCAGTGGACTGACAAACCTGCACGTTTCTTTGTTACAGAGATTATCAGAGAAAAGATTCTGCTTTATTATGATAAAGAAATACCTTACTCGGTTGAGGTCGTTGTAGAGCAGTTTAAAGAAGAAGAAAAACGTATCCATATCAATGCGGTGATTTATGTAGAACGTGAATCGCAGAAAGGTATTATTATCGGGCATCAGGGAGTCGCTTTGAAAAAGGTATCGACAGAGGCTCGTAAGGCGCTTGAGAAATTCTTTGGAAAGAGCATTTATCTTGAAACCTTTGTTAAAGTCAACAAAGACTGGCGCAGTTCAGATAAAGCACTTAAGGATTTCGGATATAATTTAGAATAATTCAATTAGGCTGTGAAGCCAAAAATTAAGTAATATGGGAAATATTGTTGCAATCGTGGGACGCCCCAATGTGGGAAAGTCTACATTATTTAACCGCTTGACAAAAACACGTCATGCTATTGTCAGCGACGAGGCTGGTACGACACGCGACAGACAATATGGTAAGTCTGAATGGGTAGGTCGTGAGTTTTCTGTTATAGATACAGGCGGTTGGGTTGTAAATTCAGATGACATTTTTGAGGAGGAAATCCGTAAACAGGTGGCTTTAGCTACAGAAGAGGCGGATGTCATTCTGTTTTTGGTTGACGTAAAGAATGGAGTGACCGATCTTGATGAGGCTGTTGCCGGTATATTGCGCCGGACTAAGAAACCGGTAATACTTGTTGCCAATAAGGCCGACAGTAACGAATGGCAGTATAGCGCAGCTGAATTTTACTCACTCGGGTTGGGTGATCCTTATTGTATTTCTGCTGCAACAGGAAGTGGTACGGGAGATTTGTTGGATTTGGTAGTATCAAAGTTTCCAAAACCAACAACAGAAGAAGTAGATGATATGATTCCGCGTTTTGCTGTTGTAGGTCGTCCGAATGCAGGTAAATCAAGTCTTATCAATGCTTTTATCGGAGAAGACCGTCACATTGTGACAGATATTGCGGGTACGACACGTGATTCCATTTATACGCGTTATACAAAATTCGGTTTTGATTTTTATTTGGTAGATACAGCAGGAATCCGCAAGAAGAATAAAGTCAACGAAGATCTTGAATATTATTCTGTAATGCGCTCAATCCGTGCCATTGAGAATTCGGATGTTTGTATCTTGATGTTGGATGCTACGCGAGGAATAGAGTCACAGGATTTGAATATATTCCAGCTGATTCAGCGTAACAACAAGAGTTTGGTTGTCGTGGTCAATAAGTGGGATTTGGTTGAGGACAAGAGTGCCAAAGTAATGAATGAGTTTGAATATGCTATTCGGAACCGTATGGCGCCATTCGATGATTTCCCTATTATTTTTGCGTCGGCTTTGACTAAACAACGTATTTTCAAGGTCTTGGAAACAGCAAAAGAAGTGTTCCTGAACCGGAAGCGTCGTGTTTCTACAGCCAAGCTTAATGAGGAAATGTTGCCATTGATCGAATCTTATCCGCCACCATCAATAAAAGGAAAGTATATTAAAATCAAATATTGCATGCAGTTGCCGGAGACACAGATTCCTTCGTTTGTGTTCTATGCCAATTTGCCGCAATACGTGAAGGAGCCTTATCGCCGTTTCCTGGAGAACAAAATTCGTGAACGTTGGGATTTCTGCGGAACTCCAATTAATATATTCATTCGTCAGAAGTAATGAGAAGGTTGCTTTATTGTCTGATTTTTGCAGTGTTCGTATCTGTTTGGACGGCATGCAATAGAAAAGAAAGTCATCCTGCGGGCGAGGCTGCTTTAGTATATTATGGTTATTTGATTAACGGTCAATATGCTGAATATATTAATTCGATTGCTTATAGTGACAGCATGACTGATGAATACAAAAGTCAGATGATTGATCTTACGGCGCAGTATATGGCGCGTGAGAAAGAATTGAGGGGCGGACTGGTGAATGTTGAATTGGTTGGTGATACAATAGCCGATAATCTTGCAAGTGCTTTTATTGAAGTGATATATGGTGACAGCACTCGTGAAGAAATATCTGTTCCCATGGTGTTGTGTAATGGCATATGGAAACTACAATAGTCAAGTGAGTAAACTAACTTGATATATTATAAAAGGAAGAATCCCGGTATTGAGTAGATATCAATTCCGGGGTTTTTTATATGGATGAGTAGCAGCATATTGGTGTGATAGTGCGGATTTGCACGAATTATGTGCGGATTTGCACGGTGTGTTTTATAAGGGATATAACGCTTTTTGTTGATTATCAGATGTATAGATTTATTGGCATACTTTTTGTGCTTATTGTTTTGTCACGCGCTGGTTTAATTTGCTGTGCAGATTATAGGATGATGCATTATTAATGCAAGATAAGCAGATAAAGTAATTAATAAATCCGAATAAAGTCACTTAAAACGCATATACTATGATAGGACATTATTTAAAAGTAACGTTTAGAAATCTGATGAAACATAAAGTACACAGTCTGATTTCTGTAGTTTGTTTGGCCGTAGGAATTGTGGTATTTTCTGTTGTTTACTACTTGTTTGTAGTAAGACAGGCTGACAAGTATGAATTGTCAGCCAATGAGGTGAAAGTGGAATTACGGTCTTTTCATAGCGAAGCAGAAACAGATTGGAATTACGAGGATATCAAGACAGACGATTTTATTGATATGCAAAATCACTGTAAAGGTGTACTCGATACTTTGGTGGCAGTTTCTTTTTCTCGTGAGGCTGAAATAGAGGTGATAGATAATAAGGGGATGCATACTCCTTACAACATTAAATATGAGATTGTGGGTGGAGCTTACTACTCAACTCCCGGCATGCGTTTGTTGTATGGCGACAGAGTGCCGGAACGGCCTGACGAGATAGTGATATCAAGCCGTTTTGCGGACAGAATAAGTCATTTGGGAACTCCGGTGGGAAAAGTTATACGGTTGTTGTTTGAGGAGACAGACAATGGACTGACGGATTATAAAATTGTGAATGTGATAGATGAGAGTAGGGTTTATTCCGGGGATGAAGTTCATTGCTATTTCCCGCTTGAAATGAATAAAAAACTGAGCTTGCAGGTTAGTGCAAGAATAAGTACCGATAAGACGCCGGATGAGATTAATTCCCGGCTTTCCCGGATAAAGTGGGGAAAGAATGATAGTGAGTTGCATGTGAAGATAAGACCGTATGAGGACTTGAAGACACCGCTCTTATTGATGATACTCTTTCTTTCTTCTCTCGTTTTTGTTTCAGCTGCAATCAGCTTCTTAAGGTATACATTTCAGACTTTTTATATGCGTCAGCATGAAATGGCGTTGCGTAAATGTATGGGAGCGGATAACCGTGGGCTTTTTATGTTGCTTTTTTGTGAAGTCGCATGTATGTTTACTGTGGCCTATTATGTGTCTTTGCTGATTACGGAACTGTCTTATCCTTTGTTAGATTCTTATTTCCCGGTTGGTAATTGGCTGGATAAGTCGTCCTGTTATACGATTCAGAGTTGGCTTTATCTGGTTGTACTTCTGGTTAGTGTGGTTCTTGTTTATTTCCCAGTAAGAAGAATGTCGGGTGACAAGTTGATAACTTTCGTAGGTACACATCGTCGTAACAGGACATTCCGTACGGTGATGTTAGGGCTGCAGATAGCTATCTCGTTATTTTTCTTAAGTGCTGTTCTCGTAATGCATCTTTCATATAAGGAAATCTATGGCAATAAATATTCTCCGTTAAATAAAGAAGAAGAGCAACGTGTGCTTGTTGTAACGGCACAGACACCACGAATGGCTCAGCATTGGCTCGAAATACGTTCAAGAATAATAACTTTACCCGAGATAGAAGAGCAGGTCGGTATGCAAGAGTTGTCATTTGCTCATGCTACAGTGATGGGCTATGTGCGTGCCGACAGTTCTACGGTGATGCTTAAAGTGGCTTCAGGTGAACCCCGGTATTTTGATTTTTTTCATATACCGTTGGAAGGAGAAATTGCGGATTCCAATATGTCGGGCGTTGTCTATATTGATAAAAGTCTGGCTGATATGCTTAAGCAGGATGGAAATAATGATGGCATGATAAAATTGAACAATACGCTTTTCAGAATAGCTGGAGTATATGAGAATTTATATAACGCGGTTTCGGTAAAAGGCAAATATGATGCGTCTGTATTTATTCCGTCCTTCCAGCCCGGTACGCTTTTGCTAAAAATAGATTCTCAGGCCGATTTAGATGTCGTTAAAGCAAAAGTAGAGCAGATTGTAAGGACCTATGTGCCGGAAACATTGCCAGTGACGATAGAGAAAATCGGTTCTCTGAAGCAGGTCGATTACATTGTGCCTTATATGCTTGCAACTGTGCTTTATGTTATTTCTGCTATTTGCCTGTTACTAGTCGTGCTTAGTGTATATACTTCTGTATCGTTAGATACAAAGACCAGACAGAAAGAGGTTGCCATACGTAAAATCAATGGTGCTACACCATGGAACATCGCATTCCTTTTTGTCCGTTCTTATCTTTGGCTTTATCTGGTGGTCTTTTTGTTTGTATATCCTTGTTCGCGTCTGTTGCTTATCAGGATACTCGAAAGTAGTGGGGCAAACACGCCATATGAATGGGGGTGGGGTGTGATCTTGTTCGTTTCTTTTGGCGTATTGCTGATTGTGACATTAATGTGGAAGATAAGGCTTGTGATGCGGCTCAATCCGGCAGATGTTTTGAAAAAGGATTGATGTGGTACTCAAAATTCGACAGGAATATTTCTTCTTATATCATAACATAATGATGTCTTTTAAAATCTTTGATAGTTTTCTGTTGTTAATATTTCCTTCTCTTTTAACAGATGAATATATATGGAGCGGATAATGAAAGTTATAGGCCGAAAAGGGTCGTATTTGCCAAGAAAATCATGTTTTTCTCTTTTTTTAATCTCTTTTCCAATGCTTTTGTATTGTGTTATTATGTCTATTATATCTGATATTATATTTCTTCTTGTTTTTAATATATATCGTGTTTATATCTTTATTTCTTTAAATAGGTTGAGTTGGCAGAAATATGATAATTTAATGTATTCTGTAAATCCGTTTTTTCTGTGGCGTTTTGATGTTGGTCATGAAAATAAGATATAGCATTCGGAAGAAATGTGATTTTTTTCAGATTTTCGCCTTTGTTTTTCTGGTAGGTCTTTTACGGCATATATTTTGATTGTGAAATATATTTACTTCTTGGGCTTGTCGGTTTAGCGTATGTTAATATATTTCTTATTGTGTCACAAGCCTTATATTGGCGTTTGAAATGCCTACGGTTATGAATTTCTCCGTAACCGTGCGGAAATATTATCCGGTACGGTTACGGGAGTTGTCGCAACCGTGTGGAAAAAAGTTCGTAACCGTGCAGGATGAAATTCGTAACCGTAGACAAAAAAGTTTGTAACCGTATGCGTTTTATGTGTCGGACGAATCGGATTGTCACTGTAAAATATTGGTTTTTGTTTTGTGTGTATGTGTCTGATTATTAGCTGGTAAGATGTTTCTCAATGGATGACTTGGTTTGCTGTTGAATACAGATAAAACAAAAATCTCATTTTGTTGTTATCAGCCAGGGGAATTCAAAACTTTTTTAATGTAAACAAAAAAGATTCAGGGGCGAAAAACTGAAGGTAAATTGTTATTACATTTCTCTTTTTGAAAAAGAGATGGGTTGATTTGAAAAGTTGCCGATAATATGAAAATAAAGTATTCTGTGAAGAAAAAATCCGCCCAAATAGCTTTAAACTATGATAATGCTGTTTGCGCGGTTTTTAAAATAATTAGTCCTGTTTTTTTATTTTCTGTAATGGTGCACTGATACAAATAACGGCTGAAACATCCTTACAATAACGAGTATAAAAGAAAAACTCTTTTTATAGCCGTATTCGGTTTATTTGTTTGCTTCTTTCACTTTTCTGAACAGGTCGGATGCAAAGATAAAGTTGTTCAGGCGTTCGTTGGTTGATTCCATAATCTGGGTCTTGTCGCCTTGCCATTCTTTGTGCCCTTCATAAATGTACAGAATGTTATCGCCTATTCCCATTACAGAGTTCATGTCATGAGTGTTGATGATGGTTGTCATGTTGAACTCTACGGTAATGTCGTGAATCAGTTCGTCTATCACAAGTGATGTTTTCGGGTCAAGTCCAGAGTTGGGCTCGTCGCAAAACAGATATTTGGGATTGAGGGCGATGGCCCGTGCAATGGCCGCACGTTTTTGCATACCGCCACTGATTTCGTCGGGAAGTTTGCTTTGTGCTTCGAGCAGATTTACCCTGTCAAGACAGAATTGTGCTCTTTTGACACGTTCTTTGTATGATGCGTTGGAGAACATGTCGAGCGGAAACATGACATTCTCGAGTACCGTCATGGAGTCGAACAGAGCCGCGCTTTGGAACAGCATGCCCATTTCGCGGCGCAGCAGTTTCCATTCACGTTTGTTCATTGTTACCAGATTGCGTTGGTCGTAGAGCACTTCGCCGCTTGTCGGTCTGAACAAGCCAACCACGCATTTCATAAGTACAGTTTTTCCTGAGCCGCTCTGTCCGATAATCAGATTGGTTTTTCCGTTCTCGAACAGACAGTTGATATCTTGAAGTACGGTCTTGTCTTCGAAAGATTTATATAATGATTTTACTTCTATCATTTAAGATAATATTTGAGTCAGTAAAACATCGGAAAAGAGAATGAGAACACTGCTGCTGACAACGGAATCTGTACTGGCTTTTCCTACTTCAACAGATCCTCCCTCAACCGTGTAGCCGTAGAATGCGGATACGCTTGTGATGATAAAGGCAAAAAAGATGGATTTGATGAATCCCATCCACACATACCATTCGTTGAAATCGTGTTGCAGACCCAATGTCAGGTCTTCAATGGTAATCACATGGCCGATGATGGAGGTGGCATAAGCGCCTGTGAATCCGGCAAAAATACTGAAACAGACAAGAAACGGCATCATGGTAATCATGCCCAGAATCTTGGGCAGTATCAGAAAGTTGGCGGAATTGACTCCCATGATATCGATGGCGTCAATCTGTTGTGTGACTCTCATCGTTCCGATTTCTGAGGCGATGTTCGAACCTACTTTTCCCGCCAGAATAAGACACATGATGGCTGAAGAGAATTCCAGCAGCATGATTTCTCTTGTTGTATATCCGGTGACAAACCGCGGCATCCATGGACTCTGGATGTTCAGCTTGATTTGGATACAGATAACCGCTCCGATAAAAAATGAAATCAGAAGTACGATACCAATAGAATCGACACCCAATTGGCTGAGCTCCTTGACATATTGTTTAAAGAACATTCTGAAGCGGTCCGGGCGTGAAAACGTACGCCCCATGAGCATTAAATATTTTCCGAATGTGGATATGCTTTTTTGAAAAAACATTGCTAATACATTTATTTTCATACAAAATTACTGAAAATCCGATAAAAATCAACAAAGAGCAGGAATACTTTTAATGTTCTTCTGTTTTTTAAATACAATTTTCGTAATTTTGCAGCCAAATATATAAAATTATGGCAGAAGAGATTGCTCAAGTCACCCCGGAAGCTAATGAACCTTTGGTGTTGCGTACAGAAGGGCTGGTAAAAGTATATGGTAAGCGGACCGTGGTAAACAACGTTTCATTTGATGTGCGTCAGGGCGAGATTGTAGGACTGCTGGGCCCTAACGGTGCAGGCAAGACCACATCATTCTATATGACGACAGGATTGGTGGTTCCCAATCACGGACGTATCTTTCTGGGAGACTTGGAAATAACCAAGTTCCCGGTATACAAGCGTGCGCGAAACGGTATCGGTTATCTGGCTCAGGAGGCTTCCGTGTTCCGTAAGATGAGTGTGGAGGACAATATCGCCTCTGTGTTGGAGATGACCGGTAAGCCGAAAGAATACCAGAAAGAAAAGCTGGAGAGCCTGCTGGCAGAATTCCGCCTGCAGAAGGTCCGTAAGAATATGGGTGACCAGTTGTCCGGAGGTGAACGGAGACGTACCGAGATTGCGCGTTGTCTGGCCATTGACCCTAAGTTTATTATGTTGGATGAGCCTTTTGCCGGTGTAGACCCTATTGCGGTGGAGGACATCCAGTATATTGTGTGGAAACTGAAAAAACGTAACATCGGCGTGCTGATAACCGACCATAATGTGGAGGAAACGCTTTGTATTACAGACCGCGCGTATCTTTTGTTTGAAGGCCAGATATTATTTCAGGGCTCGCCGAAAGAACTTTCGGAGAATGCTGTTGTCCGTGAGAAATATCTGACTAACAGCTTTGTTTTGAGATTGAAGGATTTCCAGAAAATAGATGAAGAAAAAACTTCACAGGAACATTAAAAAGTGAGTTTTTTGCATAGCTTTTTTGATTTTTGAAAGATAAAAGCTATTTTTGCACACTCAATTTCAAATTGCGTTAAAATATTGAGAAATAATAAATATCATATAAATAGTATATCAGAATGAATATTTCATTAGAAAACATTGACAAGGTAAGCGCGTTGCTTACTATTAAGATGGAAAAGGCTGATTATGCCGAGAAAGTAGAAAAATCGTTGAAGGATTATCGCAAGAAAGCAAATATTCCCGGTTTCCGTCCCGGACAGGCTCCGTTGGGCTTGTTGAAGAAGCGTTTCGGAAGAGAGGTTGCCGCAGAGGAAGTGAACAAGCTCCTTGGCGAGAAACTTTATGCATATATTAAAGAGAATAACCTTAATGTCTTGGGTGAGCCCCTTCCAACCGAAGGCCGTCAGCAGGATATCGATTTCGATACAATGGACAGCTTTGAGTTTGTTTTTGACTTGGCTCTTGCTCCTGAGTTTGAGGTTGCAGTCAGCGGTGATGACACAATAGATTATTACAACATCACAGTTGATGACAAAATGATTGACGGTCAGGTTAAGATGTATGCTCAGCGTGCCGGTGGTTATGACAAGGTAGACGTTTATGAGTCTAACGATATGGTTAAAGGTCTGTTGGCAGAACTTGACGAGAACGGCAATACCAAAGAAGGCGGTATCCAGGTGGAAAATGCAATCATGATGCCAGAGTACTTCAAGAACGATGAGCAGAAGGCTATCTTCAATGGCTGCAAGGTTAATGATGTGCTCGTGTTTAATCCGAGCAAGGCTTATGAGGGACGTGATGTAGAGCTTTCTTCTTTGTTGAAGATTTCTAAGGAGGAAGTTGCCGGCGTTACTTCAAACTTCAGCTTCCAGGTTCAGGAGATTACCCGCTTCAAAGAAGCAGAACTGAATCAGGAACTGTTTGATCAGGTGTTCGGAAAAGGCGTTGTAAACAGCGAAGAAGAATTCCGTGCAAAGATTTCATCAACTTTGGCTGAGCAGTTTGAGTCAGACAGCGATTACAAGTTCCTTTTGGACTTGAGAACTTATTTGATGAACAAGGTTGGCAAACTTCAGTTCGCTGATGCTATCCTGAAGCGTTATATGCGTTTGACCAATAAGAATAAGGATGAGAAGTTTGTTGAAGACAATTACGAAAAGAGTCTTGAAGAACTGACATGGCATCTGATTAAGGAAAAACTGGTTAAGGCTTATGACATTAAGATTGAGAATGATGATCTGAAAGAAATGGCTAAGTCTATTACCAAGACTCAGTTTGCTCAGTATGGTATGATTAACGTACCTGACAATGTGCTAGAAAACTATGCAGGCGAAATGCTGAAGAAGCAGGAGCAGGTTGAAAGTCTTGTTAACCGTTGCATCGATGACAAACTTGTTAAGGCCGTTAAGGGAGTTGTAAAACTTGAAAACAAGCCTATCAGCGCAGAAGATTTCAATAAGATGTTTGCCTGATATTGAGAGCAAATCTATACGATAATTAGGAAAGGGAAGTTCCGGACTTGTTTTTACGCTTGATTATGTAAAAGGGCGTGGATGAGTGCGGAGGTTCCTTTTCTTCATCTTAATATATGATTAAAAACAGACACGAAGATGAATGAGTTTAAGAAGTATGCAGTCAAGCATCTCGGCTTGAACAGTCAGGTGCTTGATGATGTGATCAGTGCTCAGGATCATTACTTGAATCCGTATATCTTGGAAGAGCGTCAGTTGAATGTGACACAGATGGATGTGTTCTCACGTTTGATGATGGACCGTATTATTTTCCTTGGCACACAAATTGATGATTATACGGCAAATGTATTGCAGGCGCAATTGTTGTTCTTGAATTCTACAGATCCGGACAAGGATATCTCCATTTATATCAATTCTCCCGGAGGTTCTGTTTATGCCGGCTTGGGTATTTATGATACCATGCAGTTCATAAGCAGCGATGTGGCTACAATCTGTACCGGTATGGCAGCCTCAATGGCGGCCGTGTTGCTTGTAGCTGGAACAGAAGGCAAACGTTCTGCATTGACTCATAGCCGTGTGATGATTCATCAGCCGATGGGTGGCGCTCAGGGACAGGCGTCTGACATTGAGATTACGGCAAGAGAGATTCAGAAACTCAAGAAAGAACTTTATACCATCATAGCCGACCATTCTCATACAGATTTTGATAAGGTGTGGGCTGATTCAGACCGTGACTATTGGATGACCGCTCAGGAAGCCAAAGAGTATGGCATGATTGATGATATATTAACGCGAAAGAAATAATGATGAAAAAGGCATGTTCGTTTTGCGGCAGATCTGAACGTGATGTACAGATGTTGATAAGTGGCATTAACGGCTATATTTGCAACGACTGTGCAGAGCAGGCTTATCAGATAGTTCAGGAAGCCGTAAAAGTAGGAAAGGCTAAAAAAGAGGGAGATTCTCTAGGCTTTGAACTTTCGGAATTACCTAAGCCGAAAGAAATCAAGGAATATCTGGATCAATATGTAATCGGACAGGATGACGCAAAACGTTATCTGGCGGTTTCCGTATACAATCATTATAAACGTTTGGCGCAGAAAGCTACCGATGATGGTGTGGAGATTGAAAAATCGAACATTATCATGGTGGGAAGTACGGGTACAGGAAAAACCTTGCTGGCACGTACCATTGCCAAGTTGCTTCACGTTCCGTTTACCATTGTAGACGCGACTGTATTTACTGAAGCCGGATATGTGGGTGAGGATGTAGAGAGTATTTTGTCACGCTTGCTTCAGGTGGCCGACTATGATGTAGACGCGGCACAGCGGGGAATCGTGTTTATTGACGAGATTGACAAAATAGCGAGAAAAAGCGACAATCCTTCCATTACACGTGACGTCAGCGGAGAAGGTGTGCAGCAGGGATTGTTGAAACTGCTCGAAGGATCGATGGTGAATGTTCCGCCAAAGGGCGGTCGCAAACACCCCGATCAGGATTATATTCACGTGGATACACGAAACATTCTGTTTATTTGCGGTGGCGCGTTTGACGGTATCGAAAAGAAAATCGCCCAGCGTATGAACACACACGTGATAGGTTATAATTCTGTTCAGAACGTTCAGCATATCGATAAGGGTAATCTGATGAAGTATATCCTTCCGCAGGATTTGAAGTCGTTTGGTCTTATACCCGAGATTATCGGACGTTTGCCGGTGTTGACCTATCTGAATCCGCTTGATCGTACGGCGCTTCGTAATATTCTGACCGAGCCTAAAAACTCAATTGTCAAGCAGCAGATTAAACTGTTTGAGATGGATGGCATTAAATTGTCTTTTAGTGAGGATACGTTGGAATATATTGTTGATAAAGCTGTGGAATATAAACTCGGAGCACGTGGTTTGCGTTCTATCATGGAAGCCATAATGATGGATGCCATGTATGAGATTCCGTCAAAGAAAGTGAAGACTTTCAAGGTGACTCTGGATTATGCCAAGAAACAGCTTGAGAAAGCAAATATAGCCGGTTCAGAACAAGCGTAAACTGAAGATTGTATTCCGTTAAGTAAAAATAAGAAAAATAGTTTCTCGATAATTTGCAAATATGAGAGATTTGTTTATAACTTTGTTATATGCATTATCTTTAAATTGACCTTATCGAGAAACTATATATCTATGAATGCGGAATTCAATTTGACAGAACCTTTGAAACGTTATTTTGGCTTTGATGCATTTAAGGGCGATCAGGAGGCCATAATACGTAACGTGCTGGCGGGAAAAGATACTTTTGTGCTTATGCCTACCGGTGGCGGAAAGTCATTGTGCTATCAGTTGCCATCATTGCTGATGGAGGGTACGGCTATTGTCATATCGCCTCTTATCGCATTGATGAAGAATCAGGTAGATGCAATCCGTCAGGTCTGTGACGATGAAGGTGTGGCACATTTTATAAATTCCTCGCTTAATAAGACGGCGATAGATCAAGTCAAATCCGACATCCTGGCCGGAAGGACAAAATTATTATATGTAGCACCGGAGTCGTTGACAAAGGAAGAGAATATTGAATTCCTCAGACAGGTGAAGATTTCATTTTATGCAGTGGATGAGGCGCATTGCATTTCGGAATGGGGGCATGATTTCCGGCCTGAATACCGACGCATACGTCCGATTATTAATGAAATTGGTGAGGCGCCGGTAATAGCTCTGACAGCTACGGCTACAGATAAAGTGCGGGGAGATATCAAGAAGAATCTCGGCATGCAGAATGCTGTGGAGTTTAAAAGCTCGTTTAACAGACCTAATCTCTATTACGAAGTACGTAACAAGACAAAGAATGTTGATAAAGATATTATAAAATTTATTCGTCAGCATCCCGGAAAGAGTGGTATTATATATTGTTTAAGTCGTAAGAAGGTTGAAGAATTGGCCGAAATATTACGTGCCAATGATATCAATGCCAGGGCTTATCATGCAGGTATGGATTCGGTTGCCCGTTCCCAGACACAGGACGATTTCATCATGGAACGTATAGATGTCATTGTGGCAACGATAGCTTTTGGTATGGGTATTGATAAACCGGATGTGCGGTTTGTGATTCATTATGATATTCCTAAAAGTCTGGAAGGTTATTATCAGGAAACAGGCAGAGCCGGTCGTGATGATGGAGAGGGACTTTGTATAACGTTCTATACAAATAAGGACCTTCAGAAACTGGAGAAATTTATGGAAGGTAAACCGATTGCAGAACAGGATATCGGGCGACAGTTATTGCGTGAGACCGCAGCGTATGCGGAGACGTCTGTTTGTCGTAGAAAATTCTTGTTGCACTATTTCGGTGAGACCTACGATAAAGATAATTGTGGAAACTGTGATAATTGTTTACATCCTAAGAAGAAAGTGGAAGCTAAGAATGAGTTGAAGGAATTGCTTGAGGTTGTTCAGGCAATCAAGGAGGATTTTAAATCTGATTATGTGATAGATGTTCTTACCGGAAATGAAACCGACGAGGTTGTGGCTCATAAACATGATGGGCTTGATGTTTTCGGCTGTGGTGATGAGCACGATGAAAAGTTTTGGAACGCAGTTATCAGACAGGCGCTGATTGCCGGCTATCTTGAAAAAGAGGTGGAAAACTATGGCGTGCTGAAACTGACGGCGCAAGGGCGTCGCTTTATGAAGAAACCGACATCTTTCATGGTGGCGGAAGACAATGATTTTGATGAAGAAGAGGATGAGATTGTTATGCGTTCGGCTGGTGGAACAAGCGCGGCAGATCCGGCTTTGTTTAATATGCTGAAAGACTTGCGGAAGAAAATGTCCAAGCAGTTGGATGTGCCGCCATATGTAATATTCCAGGATCCGTCTTTGGAAGCCATGGCTACTGTTTATCCTATTAATCTGGATGAATTGCAGAATATTCCAGGTGTGGGTGCCGGTAAGGCCAAACGTTATGGAGCTGCTTTTTGTGAGTTGATTCGTAAACATTGCGAAGAGAATGAAATCGAACGGCCGGAAGAGTTGCGTGTCAGAACAGTGGCGAACAAGTCGAAACTAAAGGTCAGTATTATACAGAGCATTGACAGAAAGGTGGCTTTGGACGATATAGCTTCGGCTAAAGGTATTGATTTCAGTGAATTGCTCGATGAGGTGGAAGCCATTGTTTATTCTGGAACTAAAATCAATATCGATTATTTCCTGGATGAGGTAATGGATGAAGATCATCTGGAGGACATCTATGAATATTTCAAGGAATCGGAAACTGATAGTCTTGATGATGCCATGAACGAGTTGGGCGATGAATATACTGAGGAGGAAATAAGACTGGTAAGAATTAAATTCTTGTCAGAAATGGCAAACTAATCAGATAATGCCGGTGGGGAATTTCTCTATGAAATATAACTGAAAGCGATAAAATGACCGGAGGATGGACTAATTTCATCCCGAAAAGTTAAAATAAGGATAGATCGGACGATGGTCTATCCTTATTTTATCTGAAAAAAGAATAAAATCATCGTCAAATAAATAAAAAATCGTATATTTGCATGCAATAAATTTAATGTCTATGTCATCATTTATTGCAGATAAGATTGTAATGGACGGACTGACTTACGATGATGTTTTGTTGGTACCGGCTTATTCAGAAGTATTACCACGTACAGTGGAGTTGACCACCAAGTTTTCTCGTCACATCGAACTGAAGGTTCCTTTTGTTACTGCAGCGATGGATACGGTAACAGAAGCTCCGATGGCTATTGCCATAGCTCGTGAGGGCGGTATTGGTGTGATTCATAAAAATATGTCAATTGAGGAGCAGGCTCGTCAGGTTGCTATCGTAAAGCGTGCTGAGAATGGTATGATTTACGATCCTGTAACCATAAAGCGCGGCAAGACGGTGCAGGATGCACTTAATTTGATGAGTGAATATCACATTGGCGGTATACCCGTAGTTGATGATGATAGAAAGCTGGTAGGTATCGTAACAAACCGTGATTTGCGTTTTGAACAGAATCCTAATCGCCTGATTGATGAAGTAATGACTTCTGAAAATCTGGTGACGATACATCAGCAGACTGATCTTTTTGACGCAGCCAAGATTCTTCAGGAGAATAAAATTGAAAAACTTCCTGTTGTTGATAAGGACGGCCGCCTGGTAGGTTTGATTACATATAAGGACATCACAAAGGCTAAGGATAAGCCAATGGCTTGCAAGGACGAGAAAGGTCGTTTGCGTGTAGCTGCCGGTGTAGGTGTAACCGCAGACACACTTGAGCGTATGAAAGCTTTGGTTGAAGCCGGTGCGGATGCAATTGTAATTGATACGGCTCACGGTCATTCAAAATATGTTATTGAAAAGTTGAAGGAGGCAAAGGCTAACTTCCCCGATGTAGATATCGTTGTAGGTAATGTCGCAACAGGAGATGCTGCCAGAATGTTGGTAGAAGCCGGCGCTGACGGAATAAAGGTCGGCATTGGTCCGGGTTCAATTTGTACGACACGTGTGGTAGCCGGTGTGGGTGTTCCCCAGTTGTCTGCTGTTTATGACGTGGCTTCAGCTTTGGCCGGAACCGGTGTACCTTTGATTGCTGATGGCGGTCTGCGTTACTCTGGTGATGTTGTTAAGGCTTTGGCTGCCGGCGGTTATTCAGTGATGATCGGTTCTTTGGTTGCCGGTACAGAAGAGTCACCGGGCGATACTATCATTTTCAATGGCCGTAAGTTTAAATCTTATCGTGGAATGGGTTCATTGGAAGCTATGGAATGTGGTTCTAAGGACCGTTATTTCCAGGGTTCTGTGAAGGATGCTAAAAAACTTGTTCCGGAAGGAATCGCCGGTCGTGTGCCTTATAAGGGAACTGTACAGGAAGTTATTTATCAATTGATTGGTGGATTACGTTCCGGTATGGGTTATTGTGGAGCTAATACGATAGAAGAATTGCATAAGGCAAAATTCGTTCGTATTACTAATGCAGGTGTTTTGGAAAGCCATCCACACGATGTGACAATTACAAGTGAGGCGCCTAATTACAGTCGTCCTCAGTAATAGACCGGATATGAAAAGATTTTCTATGATATTAGGGACATTCTGCTGGTGCGCTATGATTTGCGCCCAGCAGAATGATCCCGTTCTTATGAAGATTAACGGAAAGGATGTGAGCCGTTCCGAATTTGAATATAATTATAATAAGAACAACGGAGACGAGGTTGTTGATAAAAAGTCTGTTGATGAATATGTGGACTTGTTTGTCAACTATAAGTTAAAGGTAGAAGCTGCATTGGATGCACGTTATGATACCTTGTCATCTTTTAAGAAGGAATTTCTTAATTATAGAAATCAGCTGATACGTCCTTATTTTATTTCTCCGGAATCTGAAGAGAACGAAGTGCGTAAGTATTATAACCAGATGAGTGCAAATATCGGTGAAAGCGGTTTGATATTGCCGGCACATATTCTGATTATGGTATCGCAGAAAGCAACATCGGAAGAGCAGCAGAAAGCAAAAATGCGTATAGATTCAATCTATGCGGCAATAAAAGGCGGCGCTTCTTTTGAAGAACTTGCAAAGGCTTGTTCGGACGATAAGATGACAGCACGTCGCGGTGGTGTGGTTAATTGGCTGGCGAAAGGTCAGACCATCAAAGAATTTGATGAAAAGGCTTTTTCTTTGCAGAAAGGTGAGATGTCTGAACCTTTCCTTTCTCCGATGGGATATCATATCATTCTGATGAAAGACCGTAAGCAACTGGAGCCATATGATCAGTTGAAAGATCAGATAAAGAAATTCCTTGAGCAGCGCGGCTTGAAAGATAAAATTGTGGCCATGACTTTGGATTCCCTTAAGCAGGCTTCTGGTAATACGTTGAGTGTGGAAGACTTGCTGAACCGCAAAGCTGAGGAATTGAGCAATAAGGATAATAGTATAAAATATCTGATACAAGAGTATCATGACGGCCTGCTTATGTATGAGCTTTGTTCCCGTGAGATCTGGGACAAGGCGGCTAAGGATGAGGATGGCTTAAAGGATTATTTTAAGAAAAACAAATCAAAGTATAAGTGGGATTCACCACGTTATAGAGGTATCGTATATCATTGTAAGGATAAGGCCTTGCAGAAGGATGTGCGTAAATTGCTGAAAAAAGTGGATGAGTCGTTGTGGGTAGATACTCTGCGTGCCACTTATAATAAGGATTCGGTGATGCAGATTCGTGCAGAAAAGAATCTGTTTAAGAAAGGAGATAATCCTTATGTAGATTATTTGGTCTTTAAAGTAAAGAAGGAACCTAAAGCTTTGAAAGATTATCCTTATAGTGCTGTTTGTGGTAAGAAACTGAAGAAACCAAAAGAGTGGACAGACGTGAAGAGTGCTGTTGTTTCTGATTATCAGGCAGCTCAGGAGGCTCTTTATGTAGAGAATCTTCGTAAGAAATATAACGTTGAGATATATGAAGAGGTCCTAAAGACCGTTAATAATCATTGATAAATCGGTTTCTGTTTGTATTTTAGCCAGAGATTTTGATCAACCAGTATATATGAGTTTTTATAAATACATGATTAGCGCATTTGCATTCCTCCTTGGAGGGATGCAAATGCATTTGTTTGCCCAGCATCAGGACAATGTGATTGATGAGGTTATCTGGGTGGTAGGTGATGAAGCGATTCTGAGATCGGATGTAGAAGCAGCCCGATTGGATTTCGGGGCCAATATTCCGGGAAATCCATATTGTGTCATACCGGAGCAGCTTGCTATACAGAAATTATTTCTGCATCAGGCACAGCTTGACAGTATTGAGGTTTCTGCATCATCTGTAACGCCTTATGTCGAGTCTCGTTTGAATGAACTTGTTATGCAAGCCGGTTCAAAAGAGAAACTGGAAGAATATTATCATAAGACGATGACACAGATTCGTGAAATGATGTTTGAATCTGTCAAAGAGCAGGAAACAGTGAATAAGGTACGTGCCAAGTTGACCGAGAATATAAAGGTTACGCCTGCTGAGGTGCGCCGTTATTTTAAGGATATGCCTGAAGACAGTTTGCCTTGGATTCCGGCTCAGATGGAAGTGCAGATAATCACGAATCAACCTCGTATACCGCAGGAAGAAATTGATCGTGTAAAAGATGAACTCCGTGACTATACAGAGCGTATTAATTCTGGTGAATCCTCTTTTTCAACTCTGGCAATCTTATATTCAGAAGATCCGGTAAGTGCAAGAGCGGGTGGTGATATCGGTTATCAGGGGAGAAGTGAACTGGATCCGGCTTTTGCAAATGTGGCTTTCAGTTTAAGCGATCCGACAAAAATTTCCAAAATTGTGGAATCTGAGTTTGGCTATCATATCATCCAACTGGTAGATAAGCGTGGAGACAAAGTAAAGGTACGTCATATCTTGAGAAAACCACGATTGGCTCAAAGTGATATTGATGCAGCTTTATCACGTCTTGATTCGATAGCTGAAGATATACGTAATAATAAATATTCTTTTGATGAAGCGGCAACTTACTTGTCTGATGATAAGGATACACGCAATAATCATGGGTTGATGTCAAATATGAAAGCGGATCCGACACAGGGACAAATCCGTACTTCTCGGTTCCAGTTGCAGGATCTTCCTCAGGAGGTAGCAAGAGTCATTTCACAAATGAAAACCGGTGAGATTTCTGAGCCTTTTACAATGATTAATTCTAAAGGTAAGGAGGTATGTGCTATAGTGAAACTGAAGACACATATTAACGCGCATCGTGCCAGTATGTCGGAAGACTTTCAGATATTAAAGGACGTTTTGGTCAATAAACGCCAGGAAGAAGTTATTAACGACTGGATTAAAGAGAAACAAAAGTCTACCTATGTAAGAATCAACGAAGACTGGCGTGATTGTGAATTTCAATATCCAGGTTGGATCAAATGAGTACACGAAAGATATTAAATAAAAAAAGAAGATATAACGGGCATAGATTACTCTTATTATGTATTCTATGCCTGTTTGGACTTTATGTCGCAGCTTATAATCGCAATGAAAAGAAAGAACGTCGCGAGAAGTCTCAGTCAAAGGTTATATTGTTGCATGCGGATGATCTTAATTTTGATGAATACCGTCATCCTGGTGCGCAAATCTTAACCGGTAATGTTGCATTTCGGCATGAAGATGTGTTAATGTATTGCGACAGCGCCTGTATTTATAAAGACACCAATTCTTTTGATGCATTCGGGCATGTAAAAATGGTACAGGGAGACACATTGACTTTAGTTGGAGATGTTTTATATTACAGCGGATTGGATCAGTTGGCACGTGTGCGTCATAATGTAGTGCTGACACATAGAGATTCTAAATTGTATACAGATAGTCTGGATTATGACCGTCTGTATGATTTGGGGTATTTTTTTGAAGGAGGTCGGCTTGTAGACAAGGATAATGTGTTGACTTCAGAGTGGGGGCAGTATAATACAACAACTCGTGAAGCTGTATTTAATTATAATGTAAAATTGGTGAATCCCAAATTTACCTTGATTTCAGATACTTTAAATTATAATACGAAAACAAGTATGGCGGAGATTGTGGGACCGTCAAATATTGACAGTGGAGATAACCACATTTATTCGGAATCCGGATTCTATGATACTCAGAACGAGCGTGCTTATCTTCTTGATCGGTCAATATTAACCAATAAGGGTAAAAAGATGATAGGGGATAGCCTGTATTATGACAGTAAGAGTGGTATAGGAAAGGCTTATCGTAATATTGTTTATACAGATGAGATTAACAAGAATATGTTTACGGGAAATTATTGTTTTTACAATGAATTGACCGGGTATTCAGAGGCAACAGACAGTGCGGTTGCCATAGATTATTCGCAAAAAGATACGATGTATATGCATGCGGATACTTTCAAAATCTATACTTATAATATTAATACGGATTCTGTTTATAGAGAGCTCCGTGCCTATCATAAGGTCAGATCTTATAGAATTGATGTGCAAGGCGTTTGTGATTCTTTGATATACAATACGAAAGATTCTTGTATGACAATGTATAAGGATCCTATTGTGTGGAATGCCAATCAGCAGCTTCTTGGCGAAGTTATTAAGATGTATATGAACGATTCTACCATAGAACGTGTTCATGTCATTGATCAGGCTCTTTCTGCTGAACAGGTTGATTCGGTGCATTATAATCAGGTTGCAGGAAAAGAAATGATTTCTTATTTCAAAAACGGCGAGATGTATGAAACCTGGGTAAACGGTAATGTATATGTTGATTATTATTTGTTTGATGATGATAGTCTGATGATAGGGCTCAACTATACGGAAACAACAGAGCTGAAACTTTTCATGAAGGACAGAAAGATGAATCGTATTTGGATGCCTGCATCGACAGGGACAATATATCCGATATTAATGATTCCACCAGATAGACTTTATCTGTCTAATTTCGCTTGGTTTGATTATATAAGGCCACTCAATAAAGATGATATTTTCATCTGGCGTCCGAAAAAGGCTGGAACTGAATTGAAAGCATCAGTTAAACGTAAGGCGCCGATACAAAAATTGGATAATATAAAAAGGAGGTAATTATGGCACTTTTTAAAACTCGTAAACCCAGAGCTTTTTATCATCCGTACATGTATATTGATGAAAGAAAAGAAAAACTGAAGGCAATAGAGGAACGTGCAAAGCGGGAATTGGGCATGTTGCCTCCGAAGGAGTTCAATCCCGAGGATATTCGAGGGGCGTTTGTTAAAGGAACAAAGCATCTGAGACGCCGTAAGGAAAGTGGCCGTAAGCCGATGAAGGCCGGCGTGGCGCTGATTGTTATTGCTGCCTTGATTTATATTTGGCATTGTCTGATAACAGGCAGCTTTCGTATATAATGCAGATTATAAGATAAAACATGAGTGATATAATACATTTGTTACCCGATTCGGTTGCTAATCAGATTGCGGCCGGCGAAGTTATTCAGCGGCCGGCATCTGTTATTAAGGAACTTGTAGAAAATGCGGTTGATGCGGATGCGACGCGTATAGAGGTTGTTGTCATTGATGCCGGAAAGACTTCTATTCAGGTGATTGATGACGGAAAGGGTATGTCCGAAACGGATGCACGTCTTGCTTTTGAACGACATGCAACATCGAAAATTCGCGAGGCAGGTGATTTGTTTTCACTTCGTACAATGGGATTTCGTGGAGAGGCATTAGCTTCTATTGCCGCAGTAGCGCAGGTTGAACTTAAAACCCGTCAAGAGCAGAATGAACTGGGAACATGTGTGAACATTTCAGGATCGGAGGTAGTAGGGCAGGATGTGGTTTCTTGTCCCGCAGGTAGTAATTTTACCGTTAAGAACCTGTTTTTTAATGTGCCTGCCAGACGTAAGTTCTTGAAATCTAATCAGACGGAATTGAGTAATATATTGCAGGAGTTTGAACGGGTAGCATTGGTCCATCCGGACATTACATTCAGTTTGACTCACAATGATAATCTTTTGCTCAGCTTACCAAAAGCAACAAAGCGTCAGCGTATAGCAGGTGTCTTCGGAAAAAAACTGAATGAACAGCTTTTGGCAGTTGAGGTGGATACTTCATTGGTTCATCTTACCGGATTTGTAGGAAAACCGGAGACAGCACGTAAAAAAGGCGCTCATCAATATTTTTTTGTTAATGGGCGTTATATGAGGCATCCTTATTTCCATAAGGCTGTTATGGAAGCTTATGAACAATTGATACCGGTAAACGAACAAATCTCATATTTTCTTTATTTTGAAGTAGATCCTTCTAACATAGATGTCAATATCCACCCAACGAAGACGGAAATCAAGTTTGAGAATGAGCTGGCCATATGGCAGATTATTGTAGCTGCCGTTAAAGAAGCGTTAGGGCGTTTTAACGCGGTGCCAACAATAGATTTTGATATGGAGGGGGCACCCGAGATTCCGGTTTATGAGAGTAAGGCAACATCAATGTCTCCCGAAGCTCCTATCGTAGAATCGGATGTAAATTTTAATCCTTTTAAGTCAAATCCGTCTGTAAGCTCCGGTTATCAGCGGAAACCGGTTGAGTGGGAAAATCTTTATGCCGGTCTGGAGAATGAAACTTTACCGTCTTCTTCTAATGAAATTGATACATTTGAGATGCCGGATGTGCCAGCCGATGATGCGCCTTTGTTGGGCAGTGCAGCAAACGAGATGATGGAGAAGTCTACTTTACATTATCAATATAAAGGAAAATACATTCTTACTGCTGTTAAGTCCGGATTGATGATAATAGACCAGCATCGTGCTCACATACGTGTGTTGTATGATCGCTATCGTATGCAAATGGAAGAACATAGTGGAGCGTCACAAGGTCTGTTGTTTCCTGAAATGATACAGTTTCCTCCTTCTGAAGGAGTTGTATTGGAGCATTTAACAGATGATTTGGAAGCTCTTGGTTTTGATTTGTCTGTACTGGGGGGAGGAAGTTTTTCAGTAAACGCAATACCAGCCGGAACAGACGGATTGAGTCCTGTAGAAATGGTGCGTAATATAGTACATGCCTCTATTGATAAAGGCTGTAACGCAGAAGAGGATGTGCGTCATTATATTGCTTTGTCACTAGCGCGTAGTGCGGCTATTGTTCAGGGGCAGGTTTTGTCGAATGATGAGATGGAGAATCTGGTTGACGAATTATTTGCTTGTCAGAGCCCCAATTATACTCCTGATGGTAAAGTTGTGATTGCGATTCTGGAGCAGAATGATTTGGACCGTTTGTTTAAATAAAGCTGCAGAAGACAGTATGGTGCAGGTCATAAAGTTATAAGTTGGGTTTAAAATAGCGCTCTATTTTTGTTTGCTTGGCGAAAACTGTTTATCTTTGTTTAAATTTTAAGAATAGGAACTCATGAAAAATGAAAAAATTATATTAACCGGTGATCGCCCGACCGGTAAGCTTCATATCGGGCATTATGTAGGTTCTTTACGGCGAAGAGTAGAATTACAGAATTCCGGTCTTTATGACAAGATATTTATATTCGAAGCAGATGGTCAGGCTTTAACAGATAATATCGATAATCCGGAAAAAGTACGCCAAAATGTAATTGAAGTGGCACTTGACTATTTGGCTTGTGGTATAGATCCGGCTAAATCAACAATATTTATTCAATCTCAGATTCCAGAGTTGTGTGAATTGACATTCTATTTCATGGATTTGGTAACGGTATCACGTTTGCAACGTAATCCTACGGTGAAGACAGAAATACAGATGCGTAATTTTGAAACCAGCATTCCTGTGGGATTCTTTACTTATCCTATCAGTCAGGCAGCAGATATTACAGCTTTCAAAGCGACAACTGTTCCTGTCGGTGAGGATCAGGAACCAATGTTGGAGCAGGCTCGTGAGATTGTACGTCGTTTTAATTTTATATATGGCGATACTTTGGTTGAACCTAATATACTTTTGCCGGAGAATGCTGCTTGTTTGCGTCTTCCAGGAATAGACGGTAAGGCCAAAATGAGTAAATCGCTTGGTAACTGTATTTATTTGTCAGACTCGGCTGACGAAGTTGAGCGTAAGGTCAAGAGCATGTATACAGATCCTAACCATATCAAGGTCTCAGACCCGGGTTCGATTGAGGGTAATACTGTGTTTACATATTTGGATGCATTTTCTCGTCCGGAACATTTTGAGCGTTATTGGCCGGACTATGCAAATCTGGATGAGCTGAAGGCGCATTATCGTCGTGGTGGATTGGGTGATATGAAAGTAAAGAAATTCTTGGCTGCAATTATGCAGGAAGAATTGGAACCCATTCGTGCACGCAGAAAAGAATTCCAAAAAGATATTCCGGCTGTATATGACATGTTGAAAAAGGGATGTGAAGTTGCGCGTGCAGCTGCAGCCGAGACATTGGATGAAGTGCGAAAGGCGATGAAGATTAATTATTTTGATGATGATAATCTGATAGCAGAACAGGCTAAAAGATTTGGTGAGGAATAATTGATTATTAAGATTACCTGATTTTTAAAAGGATATTCTAAAATAAGAATATCGGTATTATTGTTACAAGGCAGCGCGATGCTCTATTTACAGCATTGCGCTGCCTTGTTTTTATTGGTAGTTGTTCGGATAATTCTTTAAATTTGCTTTTTATGGATTTTTGTGAAAGAAAAGAGCAAATGACAAATGATTTTCATGAACGTTTTTAGTGTGAAAAGCAATAAATCCGTCATCTTTTAAAGATAATATGAAGAAATCAAATTTTAGGCTGTTATTATTCGCTTCAGACGGTGTAGTGCTAATTTTTAAGTGCTCTGCTGAAAAATATTAGGATTTTAGACAAAAAAGTGAGATAAAATTTGCAAGTTTGATTAAAAACTCATACCTTTGCATCGCTTTTGAAACGAAAGAGACGGGCGTTTAGCTCAGCTGGTTCAGAGCATCTGCCTTACAAGCAGAGGGTCGG
>CAJMNM010000034.1 GCA_905214795.1 uncultured bacterium | reverse complement strand
CCGACCCTCTGCTTGTAAGGCAGATGCTCTGAACCAGCTGAGCTAAACGCCCGTTTCGTGAACTTGCTTTGTTTTTGTTCGTTCCCGAAAGCGAGTGCAAAGGTACGCAATTATTTTAAAACTGCAAATTTTTGAAGAGTTTTTTTCTTGTTTTTTTTAGATTGATTACCTGAATTTAAAAGGCTGATTAATTTATATGCTTGATTAACAATGTAATAATACTCTTCTTGATTTTTTGTCTTTTCTCGTTAAATTCTTGAATGAGTTGGATAATTGTTTCATAGAAATAGTAGAGCACGTAACAGTAAAGTTATAGTTCTTTTTTAATTGAGTATAGAAAACATGTTTTTGTGCTGTATAATATTAATGGTGGTTTTATCAACTTTCAGCTTATCAAATTCCTTTTATAATATTATTTTTGTTTTATAAATGAGTGCTTGTTATGGCTTGATTAACGATAAAGCTATTATTTTGTATTTGATCCCTTGAATATTATTTTTCAATAGAATTGTTCGCTATAAAGTTTAAAAAGATTAACTTTGCGCCGCTAAATTTAACAAAAGAGATGGGAAAAAGAATGATTTTAGGAGGAGCACTTCTGTTGATGGCAGTGAGTGGCTCAGCGCAGCTTAACGTTCAGTTACATTACGATCTTGGACGGGCTTGTTATGGTACCGACTTGAATAACCGTCAAAAACTGACTGCAACTGTTGAGAACTTTACTGCGGATAAGTGGGGTAGCACATATTTTTTTGTAGATGCTGATTTTGGTGATAATGTGATGCGAAGCGCATATACCGAGTTCTCGCGTGAAATTCAGACAAAGGCTATGCCCGTTGCTCTGCATGTTGAATATAATGGAGGTTTGAGTTATGGTTCCGGTAATGGAGACGGTTATGCCTACAATGATGCTTATTTGGCCGGTGTAGCTTATAACTGGAATAGTGCTGATTTTTCGAAAGGATTTTCCATACAGGCTTTATATAAGTATATGGCAAAATGTGAACCCTATTGCAACAGCTGGCAGGTAACGGCTGTTTGGCGGGCTAACTTTGCCAAAGGGTTATGCACATGTTCCGGATATGTGGATTTATGGCATGATAATACAGTCAATGGTAATCTTATTGTTCAGTCAGAACCTCAGTTCTGGTTCAATTTGGCACCCTTAAAGCGTGTGAGTGACGATTTGCATTTAAGTGTCGGTACAGAGGTGGAAATAAGTAATAATTTTGTGTATACCTCAACCGGTAAAAACAATCGTTTTTTTGCTATTCCGACAATTGCTTGTAAGTGGACATTCTGATTTGAAAAGTTTAGGAGAAAATTATTTTTTTTAGTTTTAAAGAACCGTGCTACAATACAAAATGTTGCACGGTTCTTTTTATAATATCATAAACTAATCAGAATCATTTTTATGGTCAGGAATGTTGGGGAGAATTCAGGTCTTTGGTCTTTAGCATTTCTTCCATACGAAGCATTTCGTCGCGATATTGGGCCGCCTGTACGAAATCCAGTTTTTTTGCTGCTTCTTGCATGAGTTTTCGTGTACGTCCGATACTTTTTTCCAGTTGGTCACGGGTCATATATTCAATAACCGGGTCGGCAACAACGGCTTTTTCTTCAGGTTCGATATAAGCACGTTTTTCAATATGGTTTTCTGAATTGGCATTGATCAGATCTGTCATCTTGCGTCCCTTCTGTATCTGTTTCGGTGTAATGCCATGTTCTTCGTTATATTTCATCTGCTTTTCCCGACGGCGGTTCGTTTCGTCAATTGTGAGTTGCATACTTTCCGTAATATGGTCGGCATACATGATAGCCTTGCCGTTGATGTTGCGTGCGGCTCGTCCCACAGTTTGTGTCAACGCACGGTGTGAGCGTAAGAATCCTTCCTTGTCTGCGTCAAGAATAGCCACTAGTGAAACCTCAGGCAGGTCAAGACCTTCACGTAACAGGTTTACTCCAACCAGTACATCATACAGTCCGGCACGTAAGTCATCCATAATCTGTACACGATCCAGAGTGTCTACATCGCTATGGATATAATTTGTGCGGATATCATGTTTGATAAGATAGTCGGTTAATTCTTCAGCCATACGTTTTGTCAGGGTTGTTACAAGTACACGTTCATCCCGTTCAATACGTTGTTGGATTTCTTCCATAAGGTCATCAACCTGATTCAGACTTGGTCTGACTTCAATAACCGGGTCAAGCAGTCCGGTGGGGCGGATGACTTGTTCTACAACGATTCCTTCGCTTTGTCTTAATTCATATTCGGCCGGAGTTGCGGATACATATATCACCTGCTTGGCCAGCTGCTGGAACTCTTCGAATTTAAGAGGACGATTATCCATTGCGGCCGGTAATCGGAAGCCATATTCTACAAGGTTCTTTTTTCTTGCGCGGTCTCCACCATACATGGCATTAATTTGTGGTACGGATACGTGGCTTTCGTCTATTACGATAAGAAAATCGTCCGGAAAGAAATCCAGAAGGCAGTAAGGTCTTGTGCCAGGGGCACGTCCGTCAAAATAGCGTGAGTAGTTCTCTATGCCGCTGCAATGCCCCAATTCTCTTATCATCTCCATGTCGTAAGTCACTCTCTCATAAAGACGTTTTGCTTCATAAGGTTTGCCTGTTTCTTCAAAGTATTTGACTTGAGCGGCGAGATCGTCTTCTATCTGATGAATGGCGGCTTGTGTACTTTCTTTTGTTGTCATGAACAGATTTGCCGGATAGATACGGTACTCATCGTAACTGTTAAGTCTGAGGCTGCTTATAGGGTCTACTTCTTCTATGCCGTCAATCTCATCATCCCAAAAGGTAATACGTAACAGGTTGTCTGAATAGGCCAGATAAATGTCAACCGTATCTCCTTTTACCCGGAAACAGCCACGGTTCAGTTCCAGGTCGTTACGCGTATAAAGGCTGTCCACAAGTCTGCGTAGCAGGACGTTGCGGTCAAGTATCATGCCTCTTTTCAGTTCTATGACATTATCATAAAAAGCGGCAGGGTTGCCCATGCCATAGATACAGCTGACAGATGAGACAACTACAACATCTTTACGGCCCGACAGCAGGGCGGAGGTTGCGGCCAGACGAAGTTTGTCTATTTCGTCGTTTATGGCCAAATCTTTCTCTATATAAGTGTCAGTAGAAGGGATATAAGCTTCCGGTTGGTAGTAGTCATAATATGATACATAATATTCTACCGCATTATTAGGAAAGAAACTTTTGAATTCACCGTAAAGTTGGGCGGCCAGCGTTTTGTTGTGGCTCAGTACAAGTGTCGGCTTGTTGACGTTTTTTATGACATTGGCGATGGTAAAGGTTTTTCCCGAACCGGTCACGCCAAGTAACGTTTGTGCCGGTGTACCATTGAGTACACCTTCTGTTAGCTGCGCGATAGCTTCCGGTTGATCACCTGTAGGCTGATAATCAGCTGTCAATTCAAAATTTGGCATGGTTTTATATCCTGAAAGAAATACTTTAGAATGCAAAAATAGAGAAAATCCGTTTATTTATGAGGTGATAGTTATTTTTTTGCATTTAAAAACATTCATTTTTTGCACAAGTCAAATGAAAGCCTTAATTTTGCAATTCAATTTGTACAAAATGAAAAGGATTGTTTTAGCTCTGTGTACCGGACTCTTTTTGCTAACTTCCTGCAATCAATACAACAATGTGTTGAAAAGTAATGACCACGAGTATAAATATGAGGTGGCCAAGGAATGTTTTGTCAAGGGAGAGTATTCTCGTGCCGTTACTTTATTCAGTGATCTGGTTACGATCATGAAAGGCACCGTGAGGGCAGAAGAGGCTCTATATATGCTTGCGATGTCCGAGTATTGCGATGGAAATTTTGATGTCGCTTCATCTTATTTTAAGAAATACTATCAGTCATATCCAAAAGGAACTTATGTAGAGTATGCCCGTTTTTACTGTGCCAAGGCTTTGTATGAAAGTGTGCCGGATGTGAGGCTCGATCAGACAAATACCTACGCAGCCATAAAGGCGTTTCAGGAATTCCTTGACTATTATCCATATACAAAGTTGAAAAATACAACTCAGGATATGATATACAGCTTGCAGGATAAACTGGTTGAGAAAGAATATCTTTCAGCAAAGTTGTATTATGATTTAGGTTCATATATGGGTAATTGCTCCTATGGCGGCAGTAATTATGAAGCATGTATTGTGACGGCTCAGAATGCGTTGCTTGATTATCCTTATGCCAGTCCGGCCCGTCGTGAAGAATTTGCAATAATGATATTGCGTGCCAAATATCATTTGGCGGTACAAAGTGTGGAATACAAACGCATGGACCGTTTCCGTGATGCGATAGATGAGTATTACGGCTTTGTAAACGAATATCCCGAATCAAAATATTTAAAAGATGCCCAACGGATTTTCGCTTCGGCTAATAAAGTGGTAAATAAGAAATAAAAATAAAAACAAGTTTATAGAATTATGGATTTCAAAAGAACAAATGCACCAACCAACACCGTGACACGTAACATTATGGATTTGTGTGACGAAACGGGTAACATTTATGAGAGCATTGCGATTATCGGCAAAAGAGCCAATCAGATCTCAATGGATATCAAGAATGAGCTTTCCAAGAAATTGCAGGAGTTTGCTTCTGTAAACGACAACTTGGACGAGGTGTTTGAAAATCGTGAGCAGATTGAGATTTCGCGTTATTATGAGAAACTTCCGAAACCGACGCTGATTGCTACACAGGAATTCATTGAAGGGAAGATTTACTATCGTAATCCTTTAAAGGAGAAAGAACCGATTGAATAAAAACATTTTGCAGCTATGATCCAGAGAATACAAACCGTGTATATGTTTCTAGCAGTGATTGCTGTATTGGTCGGACTGTTTACTCCGGTCGGACATTTCCATCAGAACGGTATAGAAACACTCGGTTTCAATAATCTGTGGCTCAGTTTGGCAGACGGTACAAAAAGCTGGTCGCCATGGGCAATGTGTTTGTTGCTGTCATTGGTTGCTGTGCTGTCTTTCATCGCTATTTTCTTCTTCAAACGCAGAATGCTTCAGGTCAGACTGACTGTAATAAGCGGTTTGCTGCTGATAGGTTATTATATCGTGTTTGGAGTGTTTGTCTACATATTTAAAGGCAGATATGGCGGGGATTTTACCTTAAACTGGACTGCGGGCTTGCCGGCTGTTGCTCTTATTCTTGAGTATCTGGCCTTTAGAGGTATAATGAAGGATGAACTGATAGTACGTTCCTTAGACAGATTGCGTTAACCCTTTATTTATAGGGCGGGTAAATAAAAGACGGATGCCTGTTTCTTTTTTAAAGAGACAGGCATCCGCCTTTTTTATTGTATTCTTTAAAGTGTAAAAGACTTATTGTTGTTGTGTTTTATTCTTCGTCTTGACAATATCGAAAAGATAGCTTACTTTCACAGCTATCATACCGTTTGCGGAACGTCCGAAAGTGTCTTTTTTGCTGTTTCCGAACACATCGCTCAAACCGTAGTAATAACGTCCTTCAAGTAGAAAATGACCGGCTTTCGGTGTATTGACTTCTATACCGAGACCGGCAGTGATACCGTACTCAAATTTGTTCTTTACGGGCAGGCCGTATTGTTGATAGATTTGTCCAGGACGCAGATTGAGTGTTTCCTCGCTGAACTCACCGCTTTTATGCTCTTTATCGCCCATGTAAAAAGCAACCTGAGGACCAGCCACGACATAAAACATGGCTCCTTTATCTTCATATCCCCATCCCATTCTGGCTAATATAGGAACTTGCAGATAATGTATGTCGCGGGAATATTGGTCCGCTGAAGTCTCAATAATTTCTTTCCAGCCAAGATTGGCATAATTAAGTTCCATCTGAATGGCACAAAGGCTTTTGAAATACTTTTCACAAGTATAGCGCATGGTTACTCCAAAAGTGGGTGCTCCTTTAAAGCCTTGTTTGATGGTAGGATTGAAGAACATTTGGTTCATTGTATATCCACCGTTTATGCCCACGGCAAAGTCATTACGTGGTTCGCCCACCTGACCATATGCCAGCTGACATGCCACCAAGCCTAATATGGCTGTGATAAGGTTCTTTTTCATTGTTTCAATCTGATAAGTTCAATGCTTTGTGATGGTGTATAGTGAATGAACTGCATTTCTTTATTGATAAAGCCGCTCCAGTTGCTTATGCGTGAGAAACTGAATCTGTGTTGGTAAGGTTGTGTCTTAACATCTTTCAGATGGTTTTCAAACCCTTTGCCATATGCGGATATACCTTTCAGAAAATAATACGTCAAATCATATCCCAGCATGCCGAACCTTGGATAAGAGGCAATAGGCGACTGATTGAAGTTGTTCCTGTAATTCTGGTCAAACTGTGAGGATTGGCTTTGTAACGGATTACGGTAGAACTGTGAGTAAGCATAAGTGTCAAACTTATAAAAGTTTTCCAGATGCTTATTGGTATAAGTCTGCCATTCCGGATAACCTAATAGTTTAATACGGTATTCCGGATAACTCTTGGCTATTTCTTTCAGTTTCGGAAACAGTGTATTGAGAACCTTAATACTGGATGAATTCGGTACAATTACATTGTCTTTATATCTTGTTAAGGCGCTTAGCCATGTCATTTCATCGCTGCCGAGAGAAACGGTTTTTGACCTTATGCCGTTTTGTTGAAGTTGTTTTTCCAATTCGTCGGTAAAGCTGGCTGCATCCTCGTCATTCTCCTTGCTGTCCAGGAAAATGAAATTCTGATTCTTGAAAATCTCAAGCGTCAGCTCACAAGCTTCGGCTTGTTGGAATGATTTTGGGGGGCTTACCGCAAAATACCGTGGTGTGCTGTACACCTCGTCACCTAATGAAGAGAATGGAACAACCAATCTGATTTGTTTGTTTTGACAATATTTGCTTAAAGTCTCTATCTGTTCAGGATAGAGTGGGCCGAGTATGAAATCCAGCTGGGGTACTTTTCCTGTGTTGAGCAATTGCTGAAGTTCTTTGGCTGTTTCGCCTGAATTGTAAGCATAAACTTCTACAGATAAACCGCTTTTTTTCATGTTTTCTACCGCGAGCAACGCGCCACGGTAAAATTCAATCATACGTGAGCTTTCCTTATATTGTTTCTTGAAAGGAAGAATGACTCCCATCCGTACCAATGATTGTGGAGCCGATACCGTCGGTGGGCAAATCAGTTCCTTGTTTGTCGGGGCCTGTACTTCGGCCTTAGGCTTGGGAGACAGATAAGGTATGCAGATATAACTTCCACGTTTAAGTTTATAGTCCGGTTCTTTCATTTCCGGGTTGGCGGCGATAAGTTCTGCTTCAGTAATATTGTAGTCTTTGGAAATGCTGTATAAAGTTTCGCGTCGCTGTACCTTGTGCATTTCTTTACACTTAGGCTTTTGTGGTTCCGCTGATGCCGTTTTCTTGGCTATAGCCTGTTGTGTTGAGCTGCGTGGGATAAGAACCACCATGCCTGTTTTGAAATTGTCGGCGGTTAGTCCGGGGTTGGCTTTACAGATATCTTCTGCGCTGACCTGATAAAGTTTGGTCAGACGATAAAGTGTCTCGCCGGCGGCAACAGTGTGGTAACGTTGTCCGGTAGCCGTTCCCGAAGTGTTTTGCGGGATAATCAGCGTGTTGCCGGCTTTGATGCCGTCAAGAGCGTCCGGATTAAGCCGGAATATCTCCTGGGTAGAGACATGGTAGGTTTGTGCTATGGAGAAAACGGTTTCTCCCTGTTTGATGGTATGGACAAATGTTTTCGAATCTTGTGCTCTCAGCGAGATTCCAGAGAAAATCAGGAATGCACATGCGCAGAGAATAGCTTTGTATTTTACCATTTTAATTTTTATTGTTGGACGGACAAAATTACATAAAAAAAGTGGTTAATTCAACGGGAAACATTATTTTTGCACAAATATTCAAGTATGAAGAGGATTTGGATTTTTTTTGTTTCTTTTTTGTTGACTGTTCTCTCCGGTCAATCTTTTGCGCAGATTCTGTATCCAACAGCAAATCCGTCGGCACTTTACCGCACATCGGCAGGAGAAGAAATTGACGACGCGTCGGATGCTCAGTCAGCTCCGCTCGAAGGTCATTTCACATCAAATGTTCAGGATTTGGGGGAATATTCCGTGCGTTATGAATGGAGGGTTTATCGTGAAGGTGAAGAGAACTCGCCAATATTAAACCGTTTTGACGAGAACCTCGATTATACTTTTACAGAGAGCGGTACTTTTTATGTGCAGTTTTACGCCACTTTCGTTCACGGTAATGATACGATAACCTATCCGGCCGAAGGAGAGGCCAATCCGTTTGTAGTTTCTATCAGTGAGTCTAAGCTGGAGATGCCCAACGCCTTTTCTCCAAACGGCGACGGGTATAATGATATTTACAAGGCCAAGGACGGCTATCAGTCCATTGTCAGTTTTGAAGCCACAATATTTAACCGCTGGGGACAGAAAATCTATTCCTGGAATAATATCGACGGAGGATGGGATGGAAAGTTCCATGGTTCGGTAGTGAAAGACGGTGTATATTATGTATTGGTAAAGGCAAAAGGAGCTGACGGAAAAGATTATACCATACGTAGAGATGTCAATGTATTGACCGGTTATTCAGGTACAAACAGTAGTTCGAATTGAGTAAGATGACAGAAAACGAAGCAGAGAAAATAGAAGTGTTTGGCGCGCGTGTCCACAATCTGAAGAATATTGATGTGGAAATGCCGCGCAACAGTCTGACTGTAATTACAGGATTGAGCGGAAGCGGTAAATCCTCATTGGCATTCGACACAATTTTTGCCGAGGGACAACGCCGCTATATTGAGACGTTCTCGGCCTATGCGCGCAATTTCCTCGGTAATTTAGAACGGCCTGACGTAGATAAGATTACAGGATTGAGTCCGGTTATTTCCATTGAACAGAAAACCACAAACAAGAATCCCCGTTCCACAGTAGGAACTACAACTGAAATATACGATTTCCTTCGTCTGCTCTTTGCCCGTGCCGGTGAGGCTTATTCTTATCTTTCCGGTGAAAAGATGGTGCGTTACACCGAGGAACAGATTATCAATCTGATTATACACGATTACGACGGTCGTCGTATCTATCTTCTGGCTCCGGTGGTACACAACCGTAAGGGACATTACAAAGACTTGTTTGAGAGCATCCGTCGCAAAGGTTATCTTTACGCCAGGGTAGACGGAAAGATGACAGAGATTGCTCACGGCATGAAGCTTGACCGTTACCGTAACCATACCATAGAAGTTGTTGTCGACAAATTACGGGTGCAGCCCAAGGATGAGAAACGTCTCCGTCAGAGTGTGGCTACAACGATGGCACAGGGCGACGGTCTGCTGATGGTATACGATGCCGACACCGAAGAGGTTCGTCATTACAGCAAACGTTTGATGTGTCCCGTAACCGGACTTTCATACCGTGATCCGGCCCCGCATAATTTCTCTTTTAATTCTCCACAGGGAGCCTGCCCGCGTTGTAAAGGTCTGGGCTTTGTCAGTCTGATAGACATGGACAAAGTGATTCCCGACCGTAACCTCTCTGTTTACGAAGGCGCGATAGTACCTCTCGGTAAATATAAGAACAGCATGATTTTCTGGCAGATTGACGCTCTTCTTGAGCGTTATGATGCGACTGTGAAGACACCGGTCAAGGACTTGCCCGATGAGGCTTTGCAGGAAATCATGTATGGTTCTGTTGAGCGCGTAAAACTGAAGGCGCAGCTGGTTCATACCTCTTCAGACTATTTTGTGACTTATGAAGGTGTGGTCAAATACATACAGACCGCATTGGAGATGGATGATTCGACCGCCACGCAGAAGTGGGCCGACCAGTTTTCCAAAACAGCTGTCTGTCCCGACTGTGGTGGCTTGAGATTGAATAAAGAGGCCTTACATTTCAGAATCAACGGCAAAAACATTGCCGAACTGTCTGCTATGGACATCTCGGAACTTTATGACTGGATGAGCCATCTTGACGAGCATCTGACCGATTATCAGAAAAAGATAGCTCCCGAGATACTGAAGGAAATCCGGACCCGGCTGAAATTCCTTGTCGATGTAGGATTAGACTACCTGTCTTTGAACCGTTCTTCCGTCACGCTTTCCGGTGGTGAGAGCCAGCGTATCCGTCTGGCTACGCAAATCGGCTCACAGCTGGTTAACGTGTTGTATATTCTCGATGAGCCGAGTATCGGATTACATCAGCGTGACAACTGTCGTCTGATTAACTCTTTGAAAGCCTTGCGTGACACCGGCAACACGGTGGTTGTGGTAGAACACGATGAGGAAATGATGCGCAGCGCTGACTATATCATTGATATGGGGCCAAAGGCCGGACGTATGGGGGGCGAAGTCGTCTTTCAGGGAACTCCGGATGCGGTGCTGAAAACCGACACGCTGACATCACGTTATCTGAACGGAACCTGTCGGATTGAAATACCTGCCGAACGCCGTAAAGGAAACGGTCATTCGCTTTGGTTGCGTGGTGCTAAAGGTAATAATCTGAAAAATGTGGATATTGAGTTCCCTTTAGGAAAACTGATTTGTGTAACTGGTGTATCCGGTAGCGGAAAGTCAACGCTCATCAACGACACTCTGCAACCCATTCTTTCAAAATACTTTTACCGTTCTTTGCGTGAGCCGCTGGCTTATGACAGCATAGAGGGACTGGAATTTATTGATAAGGTAGTAGATGTCGATCAGTCGCCGCTCGGACGCACACCGCGGTCCAATCCGGCCACCTATACAGGCGTGTTCAACGACATCCGTTCCTTGTTTGTCTCTCTGCCCGAGGCTAAAATCAGAGGCTATAAGCCCGGACGTTTCTCGTTCAATGTTAAGGGAGGGCGTTGTGAGGCCTGTGGCGGAAACGGATACAAAACAATAGAAATGAATTTCCTTCCGGACGTATATGTACCGTGCGAGGTTTGCCATGGCAAGCGCTATAACCGTGAAACGTTAGAGGTTCGGTTTAAAGGTAAATCCATAGCCGACGTATTGGATATGACCATCAATCGGGCTGTGGAGTTTTTTGAAAATCAGCCGGCCATACTCAATAAGATTAAGGTGCTTCAGGATGTAGGTTTGGGCTATATCAAACTTGGACAGCCGTCTACAACCCTCTCCGGAGGTGAAAGCCAGCGTGTGAAACTGGCAACCGAGCTGGCTAAGAAAGATACCGGACGGACCTTTTATATTCTGGACGAGCCGACAACCGGACTGCATTTTGAGGATATACGCGTTCTGTTGTCTGTACTGAATCGTCTGGTGGAAAAGGGTAATACTGTTCTGGTGATAGAGCATAATCTTGATGTCATCAAGGTGGCTGATTATATTATTGATATGGGACCGGAAGGCGGACGTGGCGGTGGTGAACTCTTGTCGGCAGGTACGCCCGAGGAGGTAGCACAAAGCACAAAAGGATATACGCCAAAATTTTTAAAACAGGTGTTGTATGGCAAAACAGAAGATTAACAAGACCAATGTGGCCCGTTTGTTGGACAAGGCAAAGGTTCAATATGAACTGATACCGTATGAAGTGGATGAGAATGACTTGAGCGCCATACATGTGGCGGCATCATTGGGTGAGGATATAGACCGTGTGTTCAAGACCATTGTGTTGCATGGCGACAAGAGCGGATATTTCGTTTGCGTGATTCCCGGTGAGCACGAGATTGATTTGAAACTGGCTGCAAAGGTAAGCGGCAATAAGAAGTGTGAACTGCTTCCGTTAAAAGAATTACTGCCAACTACCGGTTATATTAGAGGAGGATGTTCGCCCATAGGCATGAAGAAACATTTTCCTACTTATATTCATGAAAGCGCGGCGCAATATGACTACATTTATGTCAGTGCCGGACAGCGTGGGTTGCAAGTGAAAATAGATCCTCAGGATTTGCTTCGGGAAGCGCGGGCCGAATATGCGAAGTTGTTTGAGGAATAACTCCGCCGGATTCTTTATTTTCAATTCAAATAACTCTTGAAGTCATATGTTTTAATGTAGCAGTCGCAGGATTGGAATATAAGGTCGCTTGTGTTGTTGTATGGGTGCGTAAAAATTCCACTGCGTTTCTTTGCCTGCTCTCTTCTGACGGATGCTAATGATGATTTTTTGACATGTTTTGAAGAATGCTGAAATAAAATATTTATATATTAGGCGATTCACGATTTCTTAGAGTCGAATTCGTTTCTTGGTAGAAGGCAGAAGATTTCTGCTTTTTTAAAGTTATATTATGGATTTCTTCTTCCGGAGTTTCTGTTCTGGTCGTATATTTATGTACTGTTATTATGTAGGAAAAATCTTTTTTTTAGCTGTTTTTTATTTCTTTTTTATTATAAGGCACTTTCAAAGTGTGGCAAAATAACCTTGTTTGTTTACTTTTTGAATTTGTATCGTCCATTTGTTTTTTCTTTTTTCATTCCTTTTTTATTACCCGATTGGAAAAGATAGGATTTTAAGAGTATATATTTTGTGTATTATTTCTTTTTACAGTATGATTCTTAAGACTGTTTTTTGAAATAAAGAAGTATTAGACCTTGATGTAATGTCGTGAATATTTACTTCCTTTTTTTGTCTATGTGAGTACGTGAAAATGCCTACGGTTGTGAGTTTTGTTCTCTACGGTTACGAATCCATTTCCCTACGGTTACGAGTTTTTTTCTGTACGGTTGCGGTGATGCCCGTTACCGTATGAGAATAAATTTCTGCACGGTTACGGGAAAAGCCGTAACCGTATGCAATCGGAAAATCAACAGTGTCGGCCTTTTTAATATACTTTAATCTGAATATTATACATTGTTTGTTGTAATCACCTTATTTCTAAATATTAATAAGATTGTTGTGGTAAGAAATAACTACAAATTGATAAATGCTTACGGTTGTGAATTATTTGTCTACGGTTACAAAAAAATGGTAACCGTGAGCGTTTGTCTCAGAGTAATGCCATTAGTGATTGAAACGTGATAAAAACCGGAAAACAAATTGTCTATATTTTTCTTCTTTTCCTGGTGCCTTCCATATTATTATTGAGATGATCGATACAGGATTGGCGTTGTGTTTGGGAATATAGAAAAATGTTCTAATCATTAAAACTGTATAAAACAGATAACGTAGTTTGTAATGATTGATAATTTACAAAAAATATATTCGTCGTGTTAATCTTTTATGAAAATACCTTATACTGTCCCTGCGTAAGAATGGTTTATTTAATTTTTATGCTGCGCTTTGTTGCACCATATCCGCACCAATAACCTTTTCCGCCAATTATGTTGGTAGCCATGTTCTGCGAGTAAGGGAAAAACATGTTAGAAGATAGCTCTTTATAGTTAGAGTAGCTTTTCCAGAAACGGTATGAGGGTTCGTCAACGTGCGCGATTTTAATTTGTACGATGTCGCCTTGCTTGAAATACTGTGTTTCTTCTCTTTTAATCTGTGAGTAATAGTCTACGCCCCGAAAGACATCGGCTATAATCTGAGGCTGTTGGGTATATTCGTCAGATATGGCTCCCATGAAAGGAAACAGGTATACTTTGTCTTGCTGGCGTTTGCTGAAGAGAACATAATAGTCAGACTGTTCATGAGCTGCGTCCTGAAAATAGGCTTTGATGTAGTATGAGGTATCATCTTCACACTTGATAGCACGTATGGAGTCAATGTTGACAGGTTCGGGGATGGTGGTTGAGGCTGTGGCACGCAGATCTTTGTATTCAGCAGTGATGGTGTAGGTTTTTCCTACTTTTCCAACCATATTATAGGTGGTGTATTTATAAGGAGGAAGATAATTTTTGTCATAGCCTCCGGTGAGAATAATGCTTGTATCACCGTCTGAAATAGTCACCTTTGCCCACTTGGCAATGTAGTCGTTTATGTCCTGGCTGGTTTCCGATACAGGCATGGTGCAGCCCAGTAATACTACCGGAAAGCCGTCATTTTCAATCCATCCCTCTACAACAAGCTCGGGGGTGAAGGCGGTGTCTTCATCCTTAACGCATGACGGTAAGAACATCAGGGTGGCTATGGCTGTAAGTAGAAACTTTTTCATTGTCAGAATTTTAGAGTGTAACCGATGGAGGGTAATGCGCGACAAAGTGAGAAAACCGATTTCTTGCCGTAGTGGTCTTTCCAATATCCCATGTATTGAAATAAGACATTGCGGTGGAAGTAGACGTTATAGACTGAAAGATTCAGGCTATGCTGCATGCGGTTACGTTTGGTGAAATGATAGGTGGCAGAAAGATCCAGTCTGTGGGTAGGGGGAAGGTTTGCTCCGTTGTGACGGCCATATTCATTGACCAGGTTATTATTGATGATATAGACATTTTTCGAGGCCGTATATGGTGTACCTGTGGCATAGACAAAATCTCCGCCCAGACTCCAGTGACTGTTCAGTTTATAGTTGGCTACAATATTCAGGTCGTGGCGACGGTCGAATGCGGCGTTAAACCAGTGTTCGGGTTCGAGCTCGCTAAACCTGCGTTCGCTTTTACCCAAAGTATAGGAAATCCAGCCGGTGAGCGGGCCTTTATTGCGTTTCAGCATCAGGTTTAATCCGTAGGTCCGTCCTTTACCGGAGAGCAGCATGTCTTCCAGACGATTGTCGTTACTGCTGAAGAAATCAAGAATGGAGCCATAAAATTCTTTTTGATTGCTCAAGTGCTTGAAATAAATCTCCGCTGAAAACTCATAGCGCCCGTCACAGAATCGGTTCTGGTAACCCATGCTGAGCGAATGTGAGCGTTCGGGCTTGAACTCAGCCGATGAGATGGTCCAGTAATCGATGGGCAGACCACCGTTAGACAGGGCGATTTGATGGAGGTTCTGGTGGTAAATACCGTAGTGTAGAAAGACTTCTTGATTCCTGGCCGGATACCATGAAAAAGTCAGTCTGGGATCGAGGGCACAGAATATTTTCCGGTTTCCGGCAAACAGCGTTCCACGCAGGCCGCTTTGTATTCGGAAATGATTGCCTATACGGTTGTCGGCATTGACGAAGAGGTTCGCGTCATGTCCGGTAATGAGTTCGCTGTGGTTCTCTGCCTTGATATAACTGCTTCGTGTCTTATAGTTCAGAGGGTGGACAGAGGTGAAGGTATATTCCGCACCCGCTTTCCATGAAGTTTGGTGATTTTGCCATTCAAAGACATTTTTGTATCCGGCCTGTGTGATAGATGCGTCAATCAGAACGTTGATGGCGTTGATTTCAAGGTCAAAATCGTTTTGATTATGGCTGATATATGCCGTTTGTGTCAGAACGAAAGGTCTGAAATGTTTGTTCCAGTCCAGCGAGATGGCCGTATTTTGCCAGTCGAGGTCGTTTGTTCCCTGAATGTCCGTACTCCAGAATTTGAATTTATCACGTCCGTGATAAATGTTCAGGCCGATTTTTTGAGTCTCATCCGGTTTATAAACGTAACCGATATTATAATCTTGTAAGCCATATTCTATTTCTGAGCCGTCAAGTTTCAGCATATTATCGTAAAGCAGATTCAGGTAGCTGCCTCGTCCGGAGAGATAGATGGTTGATTTTTTGCCGGTAGGCAGAGTTAATGTGCCTGAACTTTCTATAAGTCCTAATGTAAGATTGAGATGGGGAGCCGATGCCACAGAGTCAATGGGGTAGAAAGTAAGATGTCCGCCTATGCGGTTGCCGAATGAGGCATCATGCCTGTTCTGAACCAATGCCATGCCGCGGAAGTGGGAATTATTGAAAACAGAGAAAAGTCCAAGCATATGGGATGCGTTGAAAACGGGAGCTCCCATGATGTCTACCAGGGTATGTGAGGCTGCACAGCCTTGAATATATAAGCCCGAAGAGTAGTCGTTGTTGGTGCTGACGCCGGGCAGGAGTTGCAGAAAACGTATGGGGTCGGCACTGCCGAATAAATGAGGGAGATTCTCAAGAGACTGAATATCCCAATAAATTCGTCCGTTTGTCTGGGTATGAAATGAGGATGAGGGTGTGGCTGTAACAATGACTTCTTTGATTTTTCTTTGTCCGATAGAGTCTGTTCGTTCGGCAAAGGTTACAGACGCGGAACTAAAAAGAAAGATAATCAACAGCCGGATAATTTGTCGTGTATTCATACAGTTACGGACGTAATAGATAAAAAGAAGCAGACAGACTTGCCTGTATTAACAAAGTCTGTCCGCTTAATTTATGAAAGATATGTTTAGAATCTGTTGATAAGGTCATTGTAAGCGTCAACCAGTGATGAGAACCTGATTTTGGTGAAATAGGTATCTAAGGTATAGGTTGTGTTATTGCTGAAATTGATGACCGGTTCGATGTCCCATTCTCCTGATTTCCATCTGTATGTACCCCATTCGTTTTCGAAATATTCTTCTCCGTAATCGGTATATGTGGGCTGCCATGTGCACGGTGCTGAATAGGTGTTGTTATTGAAGAACAACATCGTAATGAAGCACTTGTTGGCCTTGGCTTGTGCATTGGCAGCCTTTTGTAAAGCTTCATCGTAGCTTGAAATGTAGTAATAGCTTGTGCTGTCTGCTATTGCGTCATAGCTTTCTGATTCATAGAAGTAGCCGTCAAAATCCATTTGGTCGAACAGGCCGGAAGTGTTGTCTACTGCAAGAGCCAGATTGACAGAATTAAGCACATTAACCTTAATTACACCGTTCTTGATTTGGTCTGCTGACAAATCCTCGTTGGCAATATTAGGTACAAGGTCAAAGTATTCGCCATTGATTTCTCCGTTTCCACTTACAAGTACCTCGTCATTGCATGACAGATTCATAGCGGTGGTAATCTTGTTTGGAGTAGCGTTGATGGAACTCTTGGCAACATAATCGTTAGCAAGTGTTACAGTTACATCGGCTTCGTATGTGCTGTTGTCTTTATCACAAGCCGTGGTGTTAACCGTTACAGTGGCCATAGTCGTGTTGCCTTCAACCAATGTGGCGGTAATCTGTGCCGGAATCATGTAGGTAGTTGTTTCGTTGGCGGCAGAATCTTTTTCAACATAGGTAAATTCATTACCGCTGTGCGTGATAGTACCTGTGCAGGCGTTACCTTCGTGACTGAATCTGAATTCCAGATTGCTGCCTTCCGTACTGGTCTTTTCCCAGTCTTGTTTTTCTTCATTCCATGTGTAAATGCCATTATAGTCGCTCAGACGGTAAACGGTTTCTATAAACCGTCTTGTAGCTGTACGTGAGAAATCACCGGATGCGACGGCACGGATGTCTTTTAACATATTGGCGTAATCATCCTGCCAATTTTCTTCTCCCTGAATGGGGGGATAGGCAATTTCCTCATCATCGAAGCCAAGAAGTTTGCTATAGACATAATCACATAGTGAAATGGCCGGTTCTATTTTCTCGGCATCAATCTTGGCAATAAGTTCCTTACCTACACGATCCAATTCATTCTGTGCATCAGTATCTGTAATGATTGTTGTGGGAACGGGATCCGGATTGGGATCATTGCTATCAGTGTCATCGCACGATGGAAGAACGAACAGGGTTCCGCAAAGCAGTAAGCTAAAGAATAAGGTTTTTTTCATGTTGATTTTGTTTTAAGGTGATTTGTTTATTTTCCAAAGATATATGTTTTTTTAAATAGTTCATAATGTTTCTTGAATTTTTGTTAGGAAGAATTTGTCTGATTATCATAAAAATATGACAACATGAAATGTTCAGTTTTATGAGAGCTTGTCTTTTTATTTTGTAAGTGACTAGAAAGAATGTCTGTTTCTATTTCTTTTTATTTGACTTTTTGTGTAAAATGAAAAGATGCCGGCTGAATGGATTTTTTCATTCGGCCGGCATCTTAATTGTATGTGATGGACAGATTATACTATCCGTTTCAGTCTGGAGAGATGTTATTTCTTGATATTGCTTTGTTCAAGTCCGTAGCCTTTCACAGCATCTTCTTTTTTAAGCAAGATGGCAATGAAAATAGATATAAGACCGAAAATGGCAAAAATTACCATAGGAATAGTATAATCATATGTAACCCCGTTGGCTGTCTGTACAGTTGAATAGTTGTCAATAACCCATCCGATGAGTAAAGGTACCATGGACAAGCCTATGTTCTGAATATAAAAAATGATGGCGTAGGCGGAGCCAAGTTGTTTCATCGGGATGATTTTGGGTACGGATGGCCACATGGCTGACGGAACCAGTGAGAATGTTATGCCTAGTACAATCATAATGAAAATGGCAAACCACCAGACATTGAGCAGGGGGAGGGCAAAAAGGATATGTACGACGGCCAGTAATACTGAGCCGATAAGCATCAGAGTGGCACCTTTTCCGATACGGTCGTAAACGGAACCGAAAAGTGGTGTCAGAAGGATTGTTCCGAATGGCAGCAAGGCCGGAATAAGTCCGGCAACCTCTGGTTCCACATTATATTTGTAGACCATAAGCTTGGTGGCAAACTTCAGGAAAGGAAATACACCGGCATAGAACATCAGGCAGAGTAGGGTGATGAGCCAGAAACCTTTATTGGTAAATATGAATTTCAAATCCTTCAGCTGGAAACCTTCTTCTTTTTCTGCGTTTGCTGTAGCTGCAACCGAGGCATCGAGTTTTTTATCCATGACGCAATAAACGATGTAGGATAACAGGCCGATGCAAAGCAGTACGGCACCGAAGAGTACGGGGTAGGATACGCCACCCATTTTCTTGGCCAATGGGTAACTTAATGCCAAAGCTGCAGCCGTACCCATACGAGCCATAGCTACCTGAAGGCCCATGGCAAGTGCCACTTCATGGCCGGTGAACCATTTTATGATGACTTTTGATACTGTGATACCCGTGATTTCCGCACCCATGCCGAAAATGGCAAAACCCAAGCTCGCTATTATGACTTGTGAATGATAACCTAAAATGGTTGCTGTACCAAAGTCGTGTGAAAGCGCGTACCATTTCAATAAAGTACCGATAAACATAAATGAGCAGCTCATCAGACCAGTGAAGCGGATGCCGCATTTATCGAGGATAATTCCTCCAAAGAATAACATGAGCAGGAATACGTTAATGTATCCGTATGCTCCGGAAAAGAATCCGTATTCGGAACTGGTCCATCCCAGGCCGCCGTCGGCAACGGGAGTTGTAAGCATCACTTCAAGCGGTGCCATCACATCTGTAATAAAGTAGCCACACATCATCGTGAATGAAACGATGAACATGGCTGTCCAGCGTGCTGTAGGGCTATCGCTGAGTTTCTTTTGGATTTGTTGTGTAACAGTCATATCTTTGATTTTTATTGTTTTTATGTTTGTTATTTAAGCCAGCGGTCTAACCAGCGGAAGAATGTACGTTGCCACAGAATGCCGTTTTGCGGTTTCAAAACCCAATGGTTTTCGTCCGGATAAAGCAGTAGTTCGGCAGGAATGCCGCGGAGTTTGGCCGCATTGAAAGCTGACATGCCTTGCGAACTCATGATGCGGTAATCTTTTTCACCGTGTATACACAATATCGGAGTATCCCAACGGTCTACATAAAGATGCGGGCTTGTTAAATAAGCGTTGCTTTTTATGCTGTCGTTGATTTGCATACCATTGTCTGGATTGGCTGTAATACCCATCCGCCAAGGAGCACCACCTAAATCCCAGTTGGTAAACCACATTTCTTCTGTTTCGACATATTGTTGCTGTGTATTGAATATACCGTCGTGTGCGATGAAGCATTTGAAGCGCTTGTTGTGATGTCCGGCCAGATAATAAACGCTATATCCGCCAAAGCTGGCACCAACGCATCCCAAACGCTCTTTGTCTACATACGGTTCTTTGCAGATGTCGTCTATTGCGCTGAGATAATCCTGCATACATTGACCACTGTAGTCGCCGCTGATTTCTTCCAGCCATTCCATACCGAATCCGGGGAGGCCGCGGCGGTTAGGGGCTATGACGATATAGTCGTTGGCTGCCATAATCTGCAGATTCCAACGGTAACTCCAGAATTGGCTGACCGGGCTTTGCGGGCCGCCTTCGCAAAAGAGAAGAGTAGGATATTTCTTCGTCGGATCGAAATGAGGCGGATAGACAACCCAGCATAGCTCCTCTTTGCCGTCGGTTGTTTTAACCCAGCGTTCTTTGACTTCACCCATTTTAAGTTTGGAAAGGAAATATTCGTTCTCGTTGGTAAGAGCTTTAACTTTGGCTTCTTTTTTACCATTGAGAGTCAGCAGGTAGATATCGGCCGGTGCACTCAGACTGTGACGTGTGGCAATTAGATTCTTTCCGCAAGGAGTCAGGCCGGTGTAATCGAAGTCACCTTGTGCGATAGGGCGGACATCGCCTTTCAGATTGGTTGAGTAAACACTGGCACGTGCATGCCATACGCCGATAAAATATAAAGTACGGCTGTCTGCATTCCAGCAGAATGCGTCTACGCCAGATTCGAATTTCTCGGTGACATAGGTCTTTCTTCCTGATTGAAATTCGTAGATACAAAGTCTGTTACGGTCGCTTTCGTATCCGTTGCGGGCCATGCTAAGCCATGCCACGTATTTACCGTCTGGAGAAAACTGCGGCTGAGTGTCATAGCCTACATTGAAATCGCCATTCTGTTGATTGACAGCTTGCTTGGCCATAGAGCGGGTTGGATCTATTTCCGGTTCTTTATAGTCTGCCGGTTTACACAGATTGGTTGTTTTCCCGTTTTCTGTATCGTAACAATAGATGTCGCTGTCTGTACTGAGGGCATAAGCCAGTCCGGTACGTTTACGGCTGCTATAGACTATTTTCTTGCTGTCGGGACTCCATCCGAACTGTTCTGTACCGCCAAATGGTAGCATCGGGCATTCATAAGGTTCTCCCTTTAATATGTCTGTTTCGTTGTTGATAACTGAACCGTCGAAACTTCCGACAAATAGATGAGGAATAGAAGTGACATAGTGGTCCCAATGCCTGTAATTGTAATCTTTAATAACCATTCCGGTTGCCTGAGGCAGATCGTCATAAGGTTTTTCAATGGCTGTATAGTCGTCTACCTGATGAATCAGAATGACTTTTTTCTGGTCGGGCGAGAACGCATATCCTTCGACATCTTTTTCGGAATGACTGAGCTGACGGCGGTCTGTGCCGTCTGTTTTCATATCGAAAACCTGTTGCTTGCCTTCTTTGTCTTTAGACAAAAAGAATATTCTTTTACCGTCAATGCTGAATGACGGTTCGGATTCGCTGTCTGCTGTAGTTGTAAGAAGTGTGTTTCCCGTACCATCAGCATTCATCAGGTAGATGACTGTATGACTTTTGTTTTGTTTCACGCTGTAATAACTGACTGTATAGACTATCTGTTTATTGTCAGGAGATACAGTCATGCTGCCAATACGTCCCATTGCCCATAATGCTTCGGGAGTGAGGCGGTCGCTGGTTAATGTGATTTGATTTTTGCCGATAATCTGTTCCTGGGCCGGTACCGGTGTTGCGGTAGCTAAGGCAATAGCGGCTGTAAGCATATTGATAAGTTTCATAAATTGTATATAAAATAAATCATTCCGAGATTCTTGAGGAATCCCGGAATGATATGGGTGTGTGCAATTTATTTATGTTTCTGAGATTGTTGTCTTTTTTGCTCTTCCAAAATAGCTTGTTGCTGTTTTTGCAAGGCTTCCAGACGTGCGGCCATACCCGATAGTTTCTTGTTCGGATTGGCTTTGTTGGCTTGATAATTAGCTTCGAGTTTTGCCAATAATTTCTTGTCGTCAGTTGTCTTGCGAAGGAACCACATGATAAGGATACTTGTAAGACCAGACAGGAAGTAATAGTAGTTCAGACCTGATGAGTAGTTGTTGAACATGAAGAAGAATACTATTGGCATAAGGTACATCATGTATTGCATCATTTTCATCTGCTGTGCCTGTTCGCCTGTCATTGAGTTTTGTTGTTGGCGCATGCTGATCCATGTATTTATGATATTGGTTGCACAGAACAACAGACAGAATATGCTGATGTGATCGCCGATAAGCCAAATGGATTTGTCCCAACGTATAATATCATCGTATGCAGAAAGATCGTTTGCCCATAAGAAACTTTCCCCACGTAGTTCGATAGCGTTTGGTACGAAGTTGAACAATGCAATCCAGATAGGCATCTGTATAAGCATAGGTAAACATCCGCCCATCGGGCTTACGCCATATTGGCTGTACAGTTGCATGATTTCCTGTTGCTTTTTCATGGCGTCCTCTTGTTTAGGGTATTTGGCACTGATTTCGTCCATCTTCGGACGCAGTACACGCATCTTGGCAGATGAAAGATAAGATTTGCGTGTTGTAGGGTAAACAAGCAACTTAACCAAGATGGTCAGTAACAACAGAACGATACCCATTGAGAGACCCAAGCTGCTCAACCAATCAAAAATATAGATGATGAAGAAGCGGTTAATCCATTTGAACAAAGGCCATCCTAAATATACAAGATCTTCCAGTTCAAGGTCTTTGTCGCTTGCACTCAAATCGTTGATATTTTGAAGCAGATGATAGTTGTTTGGCGCGAAAAGCAGTTGCAGACTTGTGGCTTCTTTACCTTTCGGGTCGAAAAACGTTTTCATGGTTGCTTCATAATCTTTCAGATAACCGCTTTCTTTAGATAACGGTGTACTGCTTAATTGAGCGTCAGTGAAATCCTGATGGGCAATCATGACACAACTGAAGAACTGGTTTTTGAAAGCAATCCAATCAAGCGGTTCTTTTATATTTTCTGATTCCTGGCTGGTTTCACTCAGATAATCAGTACCGTCATCTTTGACTTTGTAAGTCAGAGATGAATATCTGTTTTCAAAATCGTAACCTTTTTCTTGTTGTCTAGCCTTTTCGTTCCATTCTACATCCAGCGTTTTCATGGTTGGGGCAAACAGATTGTCCAAACCTATGGCTTGAATGGTAAGGTCTACCATGTAAGTGTCATGATGAAGGGCATAGTTTAAATCCAGATGTCCGCCATCTGCGTTTTGCAGACGCATGGTGACACTTGTATCTGTTACGTTGACAGGGGTGAAAAAGAAATCTTCAGAATCGATGTTCTCATTTTTTCCGGTCAGCATGAATCGCATGTTGGCGTCGTTCTCATTGAAAAGAGTAACCTGTCCTCCTTGCTGATTCTTATATTTTTTTAGATTAGCCTGTTTCACAGTGCCGCCTCGAGTGCTGAGGGTCAGTTTGATGACCTCGTTCTCAAGAACAACAGATTGTGGTGAGCCGTGACGGTGAGCATAAAACAGCGAGGTTGAGTCGAGAGCGGCTTGTGCCTTTTGATAAATCTCAGCATTTTCCTGTGCTTTTTGTGCTTCCTCGGCTTTTTGACGTTCAATCGCTGAAATAGAGTCGCGCTGCTGTTGAGCTTTTATTTCAGCCTCGTCCGGGCGGCTGAAATAACTGAAGCCAATAAGTACGGCTGCAATCAGGATGAAGCCAGTAAGGGTGTTTTTATCCATGTTTTAATGTGCTTTTATGCGTTATTTTTTTGTTTTACGGCTATTTTCAATAGCGGCCTTGACAAATGAAAGGAATAACGGATGTGGTTTCAGAACTGTACTGCTGTATTCAGGATGGAATTGTGTGCCAATATACCATTTAAGAGATGGAACCTCAACAATTTCGACCAGATTACTGTCCGGGTTGATTCCGACACATTGCATACCTGCTTTTTCGAACTCATCCAGATATTGGCTGTTAAATTCATAACGGTGGCGATGACGCTCAGAAATAATTTTTTTCTGGTATGCAGCGTATGTTTTACTGCCTTCACGAAGTTCGCATTCATAAGCGCCTAAACGCATCGTTCCGCCCATTTGTGTGATGTTCTTTTGTTCTTCCATGATGTCAATCACATTATGAGGCGTCTTTTCATCCATTTCACGACTGTTGGCGTCAGCATAACCAAGTACGTTACGGGCAAATTCTATAACCATCATTTGCATACCCAGGCAGATTCCAAATGTTGGGATGTTGTGTGTACGGGTATATTCGGCTGCGATAATCTTTCCTTCTATACCACGTTGGCCGAATCCCGGGCAGATAACGACTCCGGCCATATCTTTCAGACTTTCTTCCACATTGTCGCGTGTCAGTTTTTCGCTGTTTACGAAATGGGTTTTTACCTTATAATCGTTGTATGTACCCGCATGAGCCAAAGATTCAAGTATACTCTTATAAGCATCCTGCAAATCATATTTACCGACCAATGCTATATGGACAACTTCTGTCGCTTTATTACGGCGTTCAAGGAATGAGCGCCATGGACCAAGTTGAGGAGTTTCGCCTACAGGCATATTCATTTTTTTGAGAATGATAGCATCAAGACCTTGTGCCTGCATGCTTACAGGTACTTCGTAAATGGAAGGCATGTCAAGGCTCTGGATTACGGCATCCTCGTCTACATTGCAGAAATGTGCTACTTTTTTCCGAATACCGGCATTTAATTCATGCTCTGTACGGAGAACCAGTATATCAGGTTGAATACCAAGACTCTGAAGCTGTTTAACAGAGGTCTGTGTAGGTTTTGTTTTTAATTCTTTTGCTGCAGAAAGATATGGAACATAGGTAAGGTGGAGGTTGATGGCATCTTTTCCTAATTCCCAACGCAACTGACGGATAGCTTCCAAAAACGGAAGAGACTCAATGTCACCTACGGTACCACCGATTTCGGTAATCACAAAGTCAAATTTGTATTTCTGACCCATCAGCTTGATGTTTCTCTTTATTTCGTCTGTGATATGAGGGACAACCTGAATGGTTTTGCCTAAATAATCACCACGACGCTCTTTTTCAATGACACTTTGATAGATACGTCCGGTAGTGATATTGTTGGCACGTGTGGTTTGTATACCCGTAAAACGCTCATAGTGTCCCAGGTCTAGGTCTGTTTCCTGGCCGTCTACTGTGACATAACATTCACCATGCTCATATGGGTTCAGTGTACCCGGATCAATATTGATATAAGGGTCGAACTTCTGAATGGTAATGTTATACCCTCTGGCTTGCAGTAATTTGCCTACAGAAGAAGAGATAATTCCCTTGCCTAATGATGAGGCGACACCGCCTGTGACGAATATGTACTTAGTTGCTCCCACGATGTATATTTTTTATGTTTATAAGTATTTTAATTTTTCCTGTTTAGTATTTATCAAGTTGCAAAATTACAAAATTAGTGCGTAATAAACGAATAAAAATCTGAATAATGATGTGAATGGACATAAATAAGTGGCTCTTCCTTTGATTATAAGCTTAGATTTAGATAAGAGGTTTTTCCGTAATTGTTTATTTCACAATTATCTTTTTGTGGTTTGTTTCCGGTATCCCGTATTTTTGTATTATCTTTGCGGCGGTGATAAGGTTAATCGGTATGATGGTAAACAGGATTCTTGTGTTAATTTTGACCGTGTTTGTGGGCGGAGAAGTTTGTCATGCTCAAATAAAACGCAAACATACAGTTGACACAATTGCTATGAGGATGATTGTGGATAAATATGCCGCACGTTTGTCTGCTTTGGCACAACAGAGATTTCAGCCTGTTAATAGACAAAGCGATTCTTTGATTGACACGAAACTGGATGCTAATTTCTTTAGATTTTATTCTCCTGCAACGCTTTATCGTGCACCGTTAGCTCAGACGTTTGGTATAGAATGGGAGCCTGTATTACCAGGAAAAGTGAAGACCTTAAAGCCATATATTCAACTTGAAGACAGTATGCTGCAGTCTTTAGAAGAACAGAACCGCATATTGATGAGGACTTATGTAAAGGAACCTTGGTTGGTTCGTTCTACGGAGGAACAGCTGGATAATGCTGGTGAATTAAAAGAAGAAGTGAAGCCGGCGCCACCTCAGCAGGTACAACTGGCTGAAAAGGAAATGGATATTGACTTGACACCAGATGTCGGAGATATTCGTATTATGGTGAGAAGACCTAATTTTTGGAGTTGTAATGGGGATTATTCATTGCAGTTTACCCAATCTTATTTCTCAGAAAACTGGTATCAGGGAGGTGAAAACAATTATACGATGTTGGCGTTGGCTACAATGAACGCAAAGTATGATAATAAGGATAAGGTTCAATGGGAAAATAAGCTGGAAATGCGTCTTGGATTTCAGACTTCAAAGAGTGACGAAATTCACAAATTCAAGACAAATGACGACTTGTTGCGTTTTACAACAAAAATAGGTTATAAGGCTGCTAAAAGATGGTTCTATACGTTGCAGGTTCAGGCTTATACACAATTTTATCCCAGCTATAACGCCAATAGTCATGATGTGTCATCTGATTTTATGTCGCCTTTCAATATGTCGGTTTCTCTCGGTATGGATTACAAACTGGAGCTTAACAAATTTAAAGGTTCAGCAGTGCTTACTCCTATTTCTTATAATTTCCGTTATGTTGACCGTGAGTCGCTTCGCAAAAATTTCGGTATAGAGGAAGGGCATAATACTTATAATTATTTTGGTCCAAGTATTACGGTGAATTATACATGGGATATCTATAAGAATATACGTTGGGATGCCCGTATTTATTGGTTCAGCAATTTGGAGATGACGACGATTGAATGGGAAAATACGCTGACTTTCTCTCTTACTAAATTCTTGACCGCAAAAATGTTCCTTTATCCGCGCTTTGATGACAGTTCTCCCAATTACCGTAGCGAGGATAAAGAAACTTATTTTATGTTTAAGGAGTGGTTTAGTTTAGGTGTGAATTATGCTTTTTAAAGTGTTTTATTTAAGCGAAGCGTTGATTTGTTCTATATAGTTCAGTATTTCTTCACGTCCGGTTTTGTTTTCTGATGAAGAAACAAAGTATGGTGGGAGTTCCTCCCACTGATTCTCAAGTGCTTTTAGATAGGCTGCTATATTGGATTGTAACTTGACTTTGCCTAGCTTATCTGCTTTCGTGAATACGATGCTGAATGGGACGCCATTTTCTCCGAGCCATTCCATGAATTCCATATCGATTTTTTGAGGTTCGTGTCGACAGTCGATAAGCAGAAAAAGGTTTATGAGTTGTTCACGACGTAGAATATAACTGGAAATGATTTGCGTCAGTTTGTCTATGTCTTTTTTGCTTCTTTTAGCGTAACCATATCCTGGTAAATCAACCAAATACCATTCGTTGTTGATGATAAAATGATTAATCAATAATGTTTTTCCAGGAGTAGCGGACGTTTTGGCTAGTTTGTTCTTACCTGCCAACATATTAATTAAGCTCGATTTGCCTACATTGGAACGTCCGATAAAGGCATATTCCGGTAACTTGGTGGGTGGACATTGGTCTACTCGTGCGTTGCTGATAACGAATTCTGCGCTTTTGATTTCCATATTAAGTGTATTTTTATCGACAAATATACATTTTTTATCCGACTTTGGTTATCTTTGCACAAAATTTAGTGTGTTTAAATCCATCTGTAAATAATGAATCAACAATATCCTTCGGCTTTGTTAGAGAAGGCTGTGAATGAGTTTGCAAAACTTCCAGGAATAGGGCCGAAGACAGCAATGCGTTTGGTTTTACATCTTTTACGTCAGGATACCGAAGCTGTTCAGCGTTTCGGTGAGGCGATGATTATGTTGAAACGTGACGTTAAGTATTGCCGGATTTGTCACAATATCTCAGATAAGGAGGAATGTGATATTTGTTCGAACCCTTTGCGGGATCGTACCACAGTTTGCGTCGTTGAGAATATTCAGGATGTGATGGCGATTGAGAATACAAGTCAGTATCGAGGGGTATATCATGTATTAGGCGGGGTCGTTTCTCCTATGGATGGCGTGGGGCCTTCTGATCTTCAGATTGATAGCCTGGTTGAAAGAGTGTCTCAAGGAGGTGTTAAGGAAGTTATTTTAGCTTTGAGTCCGACAATGGAGGGGGATACAACCAGTTTTTATATTTTTAGAAAATTAGCTGATACAGGAGTGAAGATCAGTATTATAGCACGTGGCGTGGCGCAGAATGATGAATTGCAATATACAGATGAAGTTACCTTGGGACGTTCTATAGTTAATCGTGTACCTTTTAATGGGACTTTATAGTTTTATGAAGGGTTTTATATTAATAGATAGAATGAGTAGTATGAGTGAAATGAAAAAAATATTATTTCGGTTAAAAATAGAATATGTAGCAATTTGGTTTGCAGCCATCTTGCTGGTTATTCTGTTTGAAAGCGACTGTTTGTTGCCTGGTGGATTTGCGGGGGAGGATAGGATTGTTTATTTGGCTCAGACCTTGAGTATATTAATTACTTTGGGATGTATACCTTTGGCATTGAAGCTTTTTTCTATAGATTTTATCAGAAGGCGTTTATCTGTTAAAAATGACAGTAACAGATTGGTTGCTTATCGTTTTTGGAGTGAAGTCAGGATGTGTCTTCTTGTATTTCCGTTAATTGTAAATCTGCTGCTTTATTATCTGACGATGGAAGTCAGCAGTGCTTATTGTGCACTGATAGTTGTATTGGCTATGTTGTTTTGCTGGCCGTCTGAAGTTCGTCTTGTGAATGAGACGTCGTTTTGTAATGCAGTGAAAACAGATGAAGAAACTATAAATAAGGGTGAGGAGAAACGCGGTTGATGAAGTTGTCGGTTGTCATAGTCAGTTATAATGTAAAGTTCTATATCGAACAGTGTATCAAATCGATATTGCGTTCGAATGTGGATTTTTCGTATGATATATGGGTCGTGGATAATGTTTCGTCAGACGATTCAGTTTCTTATCTTAAAGTTCGTTTTCCAGAGGTTCATTTTATTGTTAATAAAGAAAATGTAGGCTTTTCACGGGCTAATAATCAAGCTATAGCCGTTTCACGTAGTGAATATGTGCTTTTACTTAATCCGGATACGATTGTGGGAGAGCATGTGCTTTCTGAGTGTGTACATTTTATGGATGCTCATCCGCAAGCTGGCGCAACTGGTGTTGCAATGCTGAAAGATGACGGTGGGTTTGCATGGGAGTCGCGACGTGGTTTGCCAACTCCGTTTACAGCTTTTTGTAAGATGAGCGGTTTATGTGCGTTATTCCCAAAGTCTCGTCTGTTCGGTCGTTATTATATGCGCTATTTGGACGAGAATCAGGTGAATGAGATTGAGGTCATATCAGGAGCTTTCAATATGTTGCGTCGTTCCGTGTTGAATAAGGTGGGCTTTTTGGATGAGGACTTTTTTATGTATGGTGAAGACATAGATCTTTCTTATCGTATATTGAAAGGGGGATATCATAATTATTATCTTCCTGTACAGATATTGCATTATAAAGGTGAAAGTACTAAGAAAAGTTCGTTTAGATATGTCCATGTGTTTTATGATGCAATGCTGATATTCTTTAATAAGCATTATAGAGATAGTCATAAATTCTTGGGGTGGTTGGTACGTTTGGCGGTAGTTGTGAGGGGTGTTTTGGATTATTGTAAAAATCAGAAAGAAAAACTTTCCGGTTTAATGTGGGTTAAACGCACAGTTATTCCGACACGTATATTATGTTTAGGACATGCCTCTGCATTGAAAGAAATGGAGAATATCGCATCTCATAATCATTTGAAATGTATTTTTTATGAATGTGATGAAAAGCATAATCCACAGGGGCATCTTGAATTTGTACAAAAAGGAACGAAATTTGATTATGTGGTATATGATGTGGAATCTTATTCCATGGAAACTATGCTGCGTCTTTTGCACGATGGAGAAATCAGCTGTGGAGCTCATTTAGGAGTTTATCACCGTTCTTGCAGGTGTATTATAACTCATAAGGATATATGGAGGTAAATGTTAAGCCAAAGTGAAATGATGAGAAAAAAAGGTTATCTAGAAAATGAACGTTTGCGCTTGCGGGCGGTGGAACCTGAGGATCTGGAAATCATGTATGATATTGAGAATGATCCCGGACATTGGTCTGTTGGCGGGATAACTCAACCAATCTCGCGTTACACCTTGAGGCAATATATAGAAAGTTCTGTTAATGATTTTTTTGCAGATCGTCAATTGAGACTCATGATTGTAAAATCAGAGAGTGAGGAGGTAATAGGAACATTAGATCTTTCGGATTATGATCCGATACATCAAAGGGCGGCGGTCGGTATAGTAATCAGACAGTCGTATCGTAAAAGTGGGTTTGCAACTGAAGCATTACAACTTTTATGTGAATATAGTTTCGGATATCTTCGTCTTCATCAGCTTTATGCTTTTGTTGCTGCTGATAATCAACCAAGTTTATCATTGTTCTCACGTTGTGGATTTGTGAAGTCTGGCGAACTTAAAGATTGGTTATGTATTGGGGCGGAATGGAATGTCGCAATAATTATGCAAAAAATTGCAGATTTTTAGCTTAAAAATTTGCACAGTTCAAAAATACGTCGTATCTTTGCAACCGTAAACAAGAAACAAGGGTACAGAGGTACTTAAAAAGTTGAAATTTGGTGCGTTAGTTCAGTTGGTTAGAATACCTGCCTGTCACGCAGGGGGTCACGGGTTCGAGTCCCGTACACACCGCACTTTCCAAACAAAAAATCCTCTGGTTTCTAGTAAATCAGAGGATTTTTTATTTGGAAGATAGCGATTAATCGCTATCTGTTTTTTCCATCATATCCCCATTTTATATAAATAGCTCCCCAGGCAAATCCTGCTCCGAATGCAGTGAGAATTAGGTTATCTCCTTTTTTGAGTTTATCTTCAAAATCCCAAAGGCAGAGTGGGAGAGTGCCTGCACTGGTATTGCCGTATCGTTCAATATTAACCATGACCTTTTCGGCGGGAACTTCCAAACGTTGTGTTACAGCAGTGATAATGCGTTGATTAGCTTGATGGGGAATCACCCAGTCGATATTGTCTTTGCTTAGATGGTTTCTTGCAATAATAGATTCACAGGCATCTGCCATGTTAGATACCGCGTATTTGAATACAGTGCGTCCTTCCTGGTAGATGTAGTGCATTTGATTATCCAATGAATAATAAGAAGGGGTGCATACGGAACCACCGGCTTTAATATGTAAAAAAGGTAATCCTTTACCATCTGTCCTTAACACAGCATCCATAATACCCAAATCTTCAGTAGTAGGTTCAAGCATGACGGCTGCTCCGCCATCGCCGAAAATAGGACAAGTTGCCCGATCGGTATAGTTTATTATTGACGACATCTTTTCAGCACCTACAACCACCACTTTCTTGTAATTTCCGGAACGGATAAAGTTAGCTCCTGTTTCCAATGCATATAAAAAACCACTGCAAACGGCCTGTATGTCGAAAGCAAAAGCTCTTTTCAGTTCCAGTCTCTCACATAAAATAGAAGCAGTGGAAGGAAGGCGGTAATCAGGAGTTGTTGTAGCTACAATTACCAGATCAATATCATCCGGATTTGTATGGGTGCGTTTTATCAGTTGTTTGACAGCTTTACGAGCTATGTAAGAAGTTCCCAGTCCTTCATCTTTCAGAATACGCCTTTCCTTAATACCAATACGCCCCATAATCCATTCATCGGTGGTATCTACCATTTTTGAAATCTCATCATTGGTCAAGATATAATCGGGTACATATCCTCCGACTCCTGTAATTACTGCGTTTATATTTTCCATTTGTTTTATCTAGTTTGGTAAATTGAATAAGGAGGTTGATCCAATAATAAAAATGCGGGCGCAAATATATGGAAAAGAGACTGAAATCCAATATTAGTTTGTGAAACTGTAGCCTTTTTAATTAATAAAAAGGAATATTTGACCAAATTTTGTCTGACTTTTTAATAGACGATTTTTGTTTAAGGTGACAGACTGTCGTAAATACTTGATTGATACAGCATCATGAGTGCTATTCCAATATTGGTAACCAAGAAGTTTGCGAGCAACTTGTTTTGGCATAAAGATGGGCATATCGGTTATTCAATTTGTACCTGTCAGTAATGCATGATAATAGTCAGTTATTCATTGAAAAAGTATTGCATATGTGAAAATATTTTGTTAATTTTGTAGATATAAATCAAAGCTTATTTATCATGAAAGAATTCACAATACGTGCGTATGGCCGTATGGAACTTGCCTCACTTTATTCTCCCGAACTAACCGACATCGCTGCTTATCGAAAAATGAAGAAATGGATCCTGTTATGTCCGGGACTTCTACAACGCCTGTATGACCTGGGTTATCAGCCCAACTGCCGTTCTTTCACACCTTTGGAGGTAAGAGTGATTATAGACGCATTGGGAGAACCATAAGACACGGGATAAGATTGTTGAAACTTTAAAAAAAGAAGAGATCGTAAAGCATTGCTTTTCATAACCTAAAGCATCGCTTTACGACCTCTAAAGCTAAGCTTTAGCTCTTGTAAAACACTGTCTTATTATACCGTTCAGGTAGTTGTATTCTTCTTCATCCAATCTATTCCGGGTACGTAATCCTCCAGTTTCGTCATACTCGGATCATGTCTGAAATAAAGCTCACCAGTCATTCCGTTGCGGTGTTTCACAATACCCATCACACCCAATCCATCTGTAGAGTAGGTGCTTTTGCGGTCTGTCGCACGTCCGGAGAGAGCAGGGCGGGAAAGCATCAGTACTAAATCAGCATCTTGTTCGATAGCCCCACTTTCGCGAAGGTCACTCAAACTGGGACGGTTGTCGGGATGCCCCTCTACATTACGATTTAATTGACTGAGTAGTATC
>CAJMNM010000033.1 GCA_905214795.1 uncultured bacterium | reverse complement strand
TGTGCCTTTCGATGTGGACTACATCACATGGAAAATCGTGGACAAGAAGGTGGCAAAGCGTACAGCCGTGCAGGAACAGGTCATTCTTCCGCTCCGTGCGCAGAACTATGTGACCTGCGTGCCGGGAAAGAAAAAGGAACGTACCGTGTTCACGATGTCCAAGTTCACCATTCCGGACGACAAATGCCTCGTGGTAGAACTGCATGAGAAGAACGGAGGACGTCACCAGTCCTTTACCGTAGAGAACGAGGATCTGGTACGAGCCACAACGATTAACGAACTTCAGGTACGATGAACATGAGAAAGTATATGATAGCACTGGCAGCGTCGCTTGCCCTGTTCACGGGGCGGGCGAACGCCCAGCGATGCCTGCCGGGAATGCAGGGCATCGAAGTGAAGGCGGCAATGACGGACGGTTTCAGGATGGGCGGCAATGACGGAGGGCACAGTTTCGGGGCGCTTCTTTCGACCTATACGAAAAACGGCAACAAATGGTCGCTGGGCGGTGAATACCTGTTGAAAAACAGTCCGTACAATGATGTGAAGATACCGGTGGCACAGTTTACCGCCGAAGGCGGCTACCACTTCAAGGTGCTTTCCGATGCCCGCAAAATCGTGTTTCTCTATGCCGGCGTTTCCGCTCTTGCCGGATATGAAACGGTGAACTGGGGCGACAAGGTGCTGTATGACGGGGCGAGGCTCCACGACAGTGACGCCTTTGTCTATGGCGGTGCGGTGACGCTCGACATGGAGGTGTATGTGGCTGACCGTCTGGCTCTGCTTGCCAGTCTGCGCGAGCGTTGTCTTTGGGGAGGTGACACGAGAAAGCTCCACACGCAGTTTGGAATAGGTATCAAGTTCATCATAAATTAGGACGGGTATGGATATAGCTGAAATGAGGCAGATACCGATTGCGGACTTTCTCCGAAGGCTGGGACATGAACCGACAAGAAGAAGCGGAAACGAATTGTGGTATTCGGCACCTTACAGGAGCGAAAGGACACCGTCCTTCCGTGTGAATGTGGAAAAGAATGTCTGGTACGATTTCGGGCTGGGCATAGGCGGTGACATCTTCAATCTTGCCGGAGAGTTTATCCACAGCCGTGATTTTCTCGCACAGGTAAGGTTCATATCGGAAAGTGCCGGTGTGCCTATGGTGCAGCCGGATGCTTCCACCTTCAGGAAAAAGACTCCCGAACCGTCCTTTGAGGACGTGGAGGTCTTGCCCCTGCGGTATCAGGCTTTGAAGAAATATCTGGTGGAACGTGGCATATCTCCCGATACAGCGTCCTTTTACTGCTGCCAGTTGAACTACTACGTCCACAAGAAGAAATATTTCGCCGTCGGCTTCTCCAATGTGTCCGGCGGTTATGAACTCCGGAACCGGCTTTTCAAAGGGTGCATACCGCCCAAAGACGTATCCCTGATAAAGCGGAAGGACGGGCAGGCTGAAAGTTGCAGCCTTTATGAGGGCTTCATGGACTTCCTGTCCGCCGTGACGCTCGGCATGGCGGAGGACGGCGACAGCCTTGTCCTGAACTCGGTCGCCAATGTGGACAGGAGTTTCCGTTATCTGGACGGTTACGAAAGGATACGGTGCTACCTCGACAACGATGAAGCCGGACACCGGGCGGTGGAAAAACTGTGGATGCGGTACGGTGAGAAAGTGTCGGACTGCCGTGGGTTATACAAAGGCTGCAAGGACCTGAACGAGTATTTGCAGCAACGGATAAACAAACAGAATAACAACAAACTTAAAATCAGATAAGATGATGAAGATTATGAACAATAACAGCAACAGAGGCAAATCAATTTTCAAGGCAGTGGCAGTCTGCATGGCTGTCCTGGCTGCGGGACTTTTTGCGTCCTGCGATGACGATATGGACATACAGCAGAGCTACCCGTTTACGGTGGAAACCATGCCTGTCCCTCACGATGTGGCAAAGGGGCAGACCGTGGAAATCCGCTGTGAGATGAAGAAGGAGGGCAATTTTGCCAATACACTCTATACGATACGTTACTTCCAGTATGAAGGTAAAGGGACACTGAAGATGGACAACGGTACGGTATTCCTGCCGAACGACCGTTACCTGCTGGAGAACGAGAAGTTCCGTCTGTACTACACCTCGCAATGCGATGAAACACAGAATTTCATAGTGGTCGTGGAGGATAACTTCGGCAACTCCCATGAAATGGAGTTTGATTTCAACAACTCCAACACTTCAGAAACGGAAAGCGACAGTGTGCCAGCCGTCAGTCCGTCCACTTCCAAACAAATCCGTAAATGAGGTACAGGATGTTGTTACTGCTCTGTTTCCTTTCGTTAGGCTGCACTTTGTCGGCACAGGAACCTGAAAGGGAAACAGCCAAGGAAGCAAGGATTTTCAGGTTGCCGGAATTTGAGAGGGCATTTTTGTGTGTGCGCTATTTTGAGGGCTGGCACTCGGAAAAGAACCATCCTTATGTCGGCTGGGGGCATTGCCTCCAGCCGGGCGAGAAATACTCGGCACGCACCATGACAAGACAGCAGGCTGACGAGCTGCTGCGGAAAGACCTTCGGAAGTTCTGCGCCATGTTCCGGCATCTGGGAAAGGATTCGCTGCTCCTGGGTACATTAGCTTATAATGTGGGACCGTTCCGGCTCTTGGGCAGCGGAAAGATACCCAAAAGCAAGCTGATCCGAAAGCTGGAAGCCGGTGACAGGGACATCTATAAGGAGTATATATCCTACTGCCACTACAAGGGACGGAAAATCCGCTCGATAGAGCGGCGACGGAAGATGGAATTTCTGCTGCTGTTCAAGAAGTAGCGGTAAGGGAGGACTTCACCCAAATGGTGGGGTTCTCCCTTGTCATTTTCAGGAAAGGTTTTGCTTTGCTCCGGGAAAAGACCTAATTTTGTATCACTTTTTTTGAAACAGAAAAAAACAATCATGGAAAATTATAGGGCAAAAGCAGCGGATGCCTTTCTGACAGGGCGTCCGTATGGCATACGTCTTGACTTCAAACACAAGGGCTTCGCTCTTTTCAACTACAACATGAACGAGCTTGGCAACCATCTTCCCGGCAGACTGGAAACGCTTCCGCTGGAGGATTTTGACGTGGAGGATATTCCGCTGTGCGGGGAACGGATTGTCCGAAAGGAAAACATAACGGACATTTTTTTCTACGATGAGAAGAGCAACCCGTATTCGGACAACCGTGTTGATATGAAGAAACTGAAAGCATACAACAAATATATTTATCCGCTTTCACTTATTCTGAATAGAAATCTGTAAGATGGGAACAAAAAAGACTTCCGTCAGTGGAAGTCTTTGGAACAGCGGTTTCTTTGCTACTTTCTTTGTCCGCCTTCTGCTCACCGAAAGAAAGTAGGGCGGCTCTCGCCGCCTCTGCCTAAAGTCGGGTGTAAAGTCCCGTTACATCCGTGAAAATCTGCTGGAGCATATCAAAGTACACTCCCTCGTATTTGGCTATCTCCTTGACCTTGATGTCCGCATACTTCGTCAGTGTCTGACGATAGAAATACATGGTGTATGTATCCGTGTCTTCATCCAATATGATTTTCAGTCTGTTGGCTGACGTCTTGTTCCTTGCAAGGCTCATTTGTAGTCCATTGCCCAAATTGATATAGTTACGGCTTCCCGTCATGACGGTAAATCCATGACCGCCCAACTGCTGTAAGATTGTATTCGCTATCATCTGTATAGGTATTTAAGTTATTGTCAATGGGTGGCTTTTGCCACCCGATTTTTTTTGTTCATGCTCTGCCTTATATGTTCCAATGTGCGCTCGGCAATGGGTCGTGTTTCCTCCGTCCAAAGGTCATAGTCATGTACGGATATTCCCACACTCCGCAAGTCACGGATATAGCCGGACACATAATCTCCCGTAGGGAGGTAAACGAACTGTATCCATGCGTCCCTGCTGTCTGTCAATATAAAATAGTATTTCATGCTCTTTCTGTTTTATGGGTTATCTGTTTCGGGTGCGGGCGGTATTGTGTACCGCCACACCTTTAGTATTCTTTCATTTCGGCAATGGGGGTATATTTTCTGAGCCATTCCACCACATGCACCATGTTGTATTCGGAAGTGATGACTGCCGTATGTTCGTTTATCGGGGTCATTCTTGTACTTTCGTAGCTCTCTATCCACTCCTTTAGTGTTGCCACATCACAAGTATCGGTACACATCATATCCAAAATTCTGATAGGGTCGCTGAATGTCACAATCAAAGTATCATAGTATGCTGTCATAATCTGTCCTCCTTTCCTTTTATCCATTCGTCACGCAGGTGTCTGCACTCTTCCAATGTCGGTCTAACGCAAGAGAAAAGTTCTCCGTCCGTGTGTCGGTAGTCATACTGGAAAAGGGTTGTTCTTTTCCGTCTGATAGTCGTTTGGTACTTTTCGTACTTCTCAGTACCTGCCGTCTGGCAGGTACTCACTCCGTTGATGGTCATTCTTGTTGTCATGGTAGTCATTTATTAAAATTCAACAATCAGTAGTCGGTTCTCCATTACCTTTTCGGGGTCGGTTATCATCCTTTGGGCTACCCAAAGATGATGCGCTCCGAAGCCGTAGGCGAACAGCCTTCCGAAGTTCTCGTTTTCTGAAAGTTTCGCCATTGAATTGCGGATTTCCTTTTCGCTGAAACTCAAGGACAAGGTGTTTATCAGACTGACAAAGATGTCGGTTACTTTCTCGTCCCATAATATCAGTATGTTTTCTATCTTTATTTCCATATCATGTATATTTTGAAGTCTATAAATCAAGCACTCATCCGTTTGCGGATAAGTTCGGCATTGTTCTCTACAAGGCTGATGATGCGGTCGTGGTATTCGGTATTGGAATTGCATACACCTCTGCATTGCAAAACTTTCATTTGCGACAGCGAAACTTCTACCGTTTCTATCCTTTTCCCATTAATGGTGGCTGAAAGAATAAGAGAGTCTTCTCTTGTATAATAATTCCCTACACAATGATGCATTGCTTTCCCTTCCAAAATCATCTCTTTGACACTTTCTATAACCTTGACACGTATAAGACCGTCTGAAAAAGAAAGTCCGAAAAATCTTCCTTTGTTAAGCAGATAACATTGTTCTTTTGAAAGGAATTTTGGTGTATTTTCTCTTATCTCTTTTTCCAATTCTTTTTCTATGACCTTTTTACACGCCTTGTCATGTTCATGGTAAAGATTTTGAGGACACACATATTTCATATTCCTAATATCTTTACCTAAATACTTTAATGCGTCAATGTAGTCACGCCATATTGTAGCATCATGTACTTTATATCTATTTCTGAGGCAAATACGAATAGACTGCCAATAATCTTCTATATTATCATGCGGATGTTCAATAAAATATTTCAAGAGTTTGGTTTGTCCTGTCTTCAACAATGTTTCTATGCGGCTGTTAGTCAATAACACATGAAAAAAATTCAAAGGTGATTGACCGTAAAAATACCTTTTGAAACCTCTTTTCCTTAATTCATGCGTAACTGTCATGAAAGGACAAATCGTGGCAGAATAGATAAGGTCGTATTTGTAATTTTCCCGTCTTAATTCTAACGGAGTGTAAAAGAGCCATAAATCATAATACATAGTACCCATTGTTTGCCTTAATCTCGCAAAAGTTACATGCTTCCCATTAGGAGCAATCCATCTTTGCATGACTTCTGCCCATTCATATTCAGCAGGTTTGCCAACTTTCAAAAAACACTTCACCATTATTGACCTTACAACTTGGTAGTCTTTACATGCTGTTATTACGGTGAAATACTCACATTCTTTGAATGTTCTTTTTCTACCTTCATACATAGTCAGCACTGTATTGCAATACGGGCATTTCTCATATTTACGTTTCGTGTCAGATTTCCATTGATGCCCACACTTGGTGCAGGTTACTACTTTCTTAGATGATTTGTGTCCGACATATCTGATACTATGGTCTAATCCCCATTGTATCTGCTTGCTTGTAAGTGGCTGTAAATGTTTACTTGCTTCTACTATATTGCGTTCAAACTTGTTTCTCGGCTTCATATCAAAAATCAAATAATGAGGGTTGGACTTGTGTTTCTTTTTTCGCTGTCGGCTTGTTGCGGTTCTGTAGTTTTTGGAGTTCCATCTGCTGATATTGGGCAACCGCCTTTCTCCTTGCTTCCTGCTTTTCCTCTTCTGTCAGTTCCACCACATGGTTTACAACTACTTGACATTGTATAGGCTTGCCTACTTCAATCTCGTTTTCATCGTAATAGTGAATGGCTTGTCCGTAAATCTCTCCGTCTGAAAAGCCGTTGCAACCGCTTTTCTGCACATAGTTCAGAATGTATGTGACACAATCGTCTATGTTCTTGGCTGGGTTGCGGTAGCTTTTGGCGAATAGTTCATCTTCCGCTGCTCTCTGCTCCAAAAACATCTGTATGGTTCGTTTGAAATGGTCTGTTCCTTTCATAATCTCAAATTTTAGTCGGGTTGTCGTTCAAATAAAGTATCTCGCAATCTTCCACTTCTGTGGGAAGTCCGAAAAGGGGGTAATGGGTGAAATAAGGCTGTGCGTTCCCTTCTTCATCTGTGAGGTGTGAAACATCTTGTACTTGCCATTGCTTCATCCATCTGTCTATTGTCTGAACTTCATCGTCTGTGAGTGCGGTTGCATCTCCATTGATGATATAGGCTAAACTCCATGTGGGTATCTTTTCCGTAGTCCTGTTCATATCCGTTCCTTTATGTGGTCAGACAATCTCTTGTAAAATCTCCGTGTGGTATTGTGGGGGGCATTCCACCAAAAGAAAACCGATAAAATTCTTTCTCGCTTCCTTGTTGAGTTCGTGGTATAGCCTTCTTAGGGTTGAATGGTTGCCGTTGATGTAGGTTTCCACCATATACTCAAAGATGTTGTCCACCTCGTAAAATCTGCATTGCTGCGCTGCTGTCTTGCTGTATCGTTTCATAATGCTATGCTTTTGGGAGTTAATTCAAAGTGTCAGTAGCCATAGGAGAAAGCCGAAAATGGCAATGAGGAATATGATGAATACCATTACATTGATAACCATTCGGAATACTCCACAGACTATTTCTCTGATGATGTACCAAAGGATATTGACTATCCAAAGGAAACAGCGCAACAGAAATGCGAATACTGCAAGTCCAACGGATTGCGCTGTCTGTCTTATGTTCATTGCTGCTGTCATTTTGGGTGTCGTTTGTCAAGTTCTACTATTCTGTCAATTCTTCCGTACAATATCTTGCGGAGTGCCGTCTTGTCCATAGCCTTGTATTCTCTCCATTGTCCGTACTGGCTTACAAGGAATGTCCTCAGTATGTCGGAGAAGTCAAACCGCCATCCTTGCAATGGTATCGCACTTTTGAAATAGGTATTGCCGTTTACCTTTTCGGTTATCCAATTCTTTTCCTCTCTGTTCAGCACCTCGCCATTATTCACTTTCATACGAAGTCTGTAAACCTTGCACTCATGTAGGCTTTCCAATGTCGGAACTTCCCACTTCACGAATTTTGTTGCTACTGCTGCTTCCATATCCATTTATTTTTATTTTTAATGCGGATTCGAGAGCTGAGGGAGTTGAGTTTCCAACCTTATATGCCTCCCGTTTATCCGACATTTTTTTTAATGCGTCTTTCTGTCGCTTCGGTCGTTTTCGTTTCGGGTGCTTCAAAAAAGGTAGGGAGTGGGTAGAGCAAGGGTTTTCAAAGAAAAAATACTACCCGCAGGGCTGGAGATTTTTTCTAAAAACCATTGAGCATCCCAATCCCGGATTTACCTTTGCACCCAGAACGGGAACGATCCACCTGATGCGACTGTCTGAAAGACCATCAAAATGGAGGTAAACGGATGTGGAGGCATATTGGATATGAAATGTTCCGGGAAAAGAAAGAAAGGAAATCTCAAAAAGAAGGGATACGGCGAAAACGTGAAACCGGCAAACATTCCAAGAAAGTATGTTGCAACCGTGTGGCTAAACCTGTTTAGTTATGCGGTTGCAATTTTCTTTCCGGTTTGCCGTCATGGGTAATGGCACTTTTCATTTATGGAAGGTGTGGTTACCCATGACTTCCGTTTTCGATTAGAGGAACCGACAAAAAAAGAAAATCAACAGGTAACAGCCGTAAAAGCACCGCTTGTGGCATAAGCAAAAAAAAGAAAGGGGCCTTGCATCATCAGTCTGAACATGGTTCAGGCGTGACGCAAAGCCCTTTTCTATGCTTATGCAATAGTAGGAACATGGTCGTCAACTTATTGATGATGATGTTCCTACGAATAAATTCGCTTTTACGGAAAAACTTGTCTGTGGAGCTTAAAAAGCTGGATTTTTATTTCAATATATGCCATTAAAGTGCTACTTTTGCATACGAAGAGTTCTTTGAAGGTTACGCAATGCGCAGAAGAATAAAACAGCAGATAACTAACTAATTCGTAACCTATTACTACTATGAGTTGGTAACTGCAACTCATTTTCAATCACTTAGACCTTTTTCGTAATTTCATGGTTACAAAAATACAAATATTATCCGTTTTTCACTCTGTCAGAACATTTATTTACGCTCTTCCCCGACCAAGCTAAATTGTTATCACCTTTTAACAAAAAGTTTACAAGACTATATTTTGTCTTTTCATGTATTTTTTTTATATTTGAGAATAGGAGAGGACAAACATTACCCCGCTTACACAACGTAGAGTAATGCAACCACTATGAGAATTTGACATTTTAACGACAAGAATGAAAAGGAGGTCACTTATGATTACAGCGACATTCTACGAACAGATTCCGGCCGAAGAAATGAAAAAGATCATGGAAAACGTCAGCCAGTTCAACGCCAGACGTACAGCTGAGCACGGTTATTATGCCATCAGTATTACAACCCAATACAGACACCACTATGCCCTATGGCGCATATTTACAGACGGCAAACATCCCTTATTCATCCGCACCCTGTCTCAAACTTTCGGACAGGCCGTACAACAGGCCATGTATCTTCTCCGTTATAACAGAGTACTGCTCACATGGCTCGACAACAGTTATTTCATCCCCTATTATGGTTCAAACGCCGATATAGTCACCTTTGGCAAATACCGGAACAAACGGTTATCTGAAATCTATTACATCGACCCCATGTATGTTTTATGGCTGGCCAACCATTTTGAGCCGGAAAAAAAGAAACTGAAAAATACAGTCGATATCGCACGCGAATTTGCTCTGATCCACAGTGAGCTCAGTCCGCCCCAGCAGCCACGCCGTCAGTCAAAAAGCGAATTCGTTGGCCAAAAAGGCGACAAATTAAACAATATTGAGCTTACAATTCTATCTGTCAAACGCCAGGTTGATACCTACAAACCGGATTTCTATATTGACCAGCGCATCATTGCCGCCGATAAAGACAGCAACCGCTACAGTTTTACAGAGAAAGCCGGCGGACGCAGTCTTACACCAAACGCACTGAGTTGCCACAGCCGCTCTTTCATAGTAGGTACTTCCATCATGCTGAAATCAGCAAAGGTTTTAAACCATTATGAAAGCTACGGAGTAAAATATACCCGTCTGGGTTATCTGAAATACGGAACAGACAAGGATTAAAACATCATTCTTTTCTAATCCAGTACAGTAACTTTCTTGATAACAATCTCCTGAGTAGGACGTTCCTTTATGGTTTTCACACGTTCTATTGCCTCTGCCACCTCTATTCCTTCCACTACTTCACCAAACACTGTATACTCTCCGTCCAGATGCGGAGCACCCCCGATGGTCTCATAAGCTTCTTTCTGCACATCGGTAAAACGCATTGGCGGATTAGCTGCAACCTGTGCCTCAGCGTCATGCTGAATACTATCCTTTAAAGTCTGCAGTTTCTCTGTTTCTCCCTTTTTACGCATCATATAAAGCTCTTTCATATGAGGTCGGGACAACTCTTCAACCTTTCTTTCAACACAATCCTGATACATCAAGGAATAAAGCTCCATCAGTTTTGCTGAGGAATAAGTCTTTCCGGTTACAATATAAAACTGAGTGGCACTTGATGCCTTTTCCGGATTAACATCGTCCCCCATGCGAGCAGCAGCCAAAGCGCCACGCTTATGAAAATGAAGCGGATAAACAATCTCAGCCGGTATGGTATACCGATAATCACACGTATCAACAGTTACCGGAGCATGTCCAGGCTTAATACTCGGATCACCGGTTTGTATCATAAACCCACGTACTACTCTGTGAAACAAAATATTATCATACAGTCCGGCTTGAGCCAGTTTTATGAAATTGTCACGATGACGAGGCGTATCATTATACAGTTTTACTGTAATGTCACCCATTGAGGTCTCTATCAATACTCTTTTTTCTTCCATTCCTTTTTGTTTTTTCTGACAAGCGGACAAACAGAACAGCAAGCCCAACATGCCAATCCACAAATATTTTTTCATAATGTGTTCTTTACAGGCAGTTGCAAAGGTAAAATAAAAAGCATACAATATCAAGACTATCATAAACTTTGTTCACTTCTGCCAATAGTTTATATTTAATGATGATAAAACTAAAAAGTTATTCTATATTTCCATGAAAAAAATGCAGATTACAAAAAAAATTCTTTTCTTTGTATCGTTCTATAGACAGCTACATGAGAAAAAAGATATTCAGATGGATTATCGGCATCCTGCTGACCCCGTTCATTCTATTTCTTCTACTGGCGAGTTTGCTTTACATACCGGCCATTCAGCACTATGCGGTACAGAAAGCAACGGCTTACGCCTCAGAAACAACAGGCATGGACGTACAGATCAACCGTCTTCGCCTCACATTTCTTTTTGACCTTAATTTACAAGATGTCAGTATTTCCGACGCTCAGAAACAGACTTTACTTGATGTCGGCAGTTTACTCGTAGACCTGCGTTTCACCTCCCTTCTGAAAGGTGAAATCCAAGTTGACGGACTTGAAATCCGCGATGCCCAGGTCGACACCAAAGAATTGATCACAGGTGTATGTATTCGCGGACACCTTGGCCGTTTCTTTTTAGCTTCACATGGTGTCAAGTTGCCCCAGGAAATGGTAATAGTCAACCGGGCCTCGTTGGAAGACACCAATGTGGAAATTCTCCTGAACGACTCAACGTCCGAAGACACCACCTCCTCTCAGGTAAACTGGCGCATCGCACTGGAACAGGTCTCTCTGCAGCGGACATCCATGTCACTTAGTATGCCCGGCGACAGCATGGCTGTGAAACTTGCTGTAGCCGACGCCGCCTTGAAAGGTGGTTATATAGATCTCGGAAAGGAATTATATAAAGTCCGTTCGTTCGTGTTGTCGGCAGACTCCGCACGTTACGACCTGCCATTCGAGGAAGCAGTCAACGGACTTGACTTCAATCACCTGTCTCTCAGCGACATTCATTTAGCCGTAGACAGTATCCGTTTCGAGGGAAAACGTTCGGGACTTGATTTATCCCTGCACGATTTCAGACTAAAAGAAAAAAGCGGTTTGTCCGTAACATCACTTGCGGGACGTATATCCTTAGACTCATCCAGCCTGCAAATTCCCGGCTTATATCTGACCACTCCCGACTCACATATCAAAGCCAAAGTGGCTATGGATTATTCTTCATTCACCACCCAACCTCAAGGTAACTTTCATGTCAGACTGGACGGAGAAGTCGGTAAACAGGATGTGGTTTTATTTGCCGGTAGCCTACCGACATCTTTCATCAGACGTTATCCCAATGCTCCAATAATAATCCGCCTGTCCGCTGACGGTAATATGAACCACATGAATATCAACGGACTGACAGCCGACCTTGCCGACGCTTTCTCCGTAAAAGCAAAAGGCGAGCTGCACCAGCTTACAGACTCTATAAACATGGGCGGAAAAATGGATATCAATCTCAAGACACGCCACATCGACTTTATAAAGGCCTTGGCCGGCAACAGCCTGGACAATTACAGACTGCCGCCCATGCAACTCAACGGTTCTTTTGAGAAAAAACAGAATTCCTATTCAGCTGATTTAAGACTCACGGAGTCAAAAGGACGCGTTAGCCTGAAAGGGGCTTTCAACGCAGACCGTATGGCATATAACGCCGATCTTGACGTACACAATTTACGTCTCGACCATTTCATGCCTAAAGACTCCATTTATACTCTTTCACTGAAAGCAAAAGCCAATGGACACGGAACAGATTTCTTAAGCTCACGTACAGCTCTGAAAGCAGATGCCGTAATCAGAACACTGGAATACAAAACATTCGACCTCGGAGGACTCACCCTCAACGCCGAATTATCCAAAGGACAGGGAAATCTTGTATTCGAAAGCCGGAATCCGCTATTGGAACTTTACACCCAACTGAATACCATTTTCCACAAAAACAATAAGAATGTAGGAATAAGTCTGGATGCGACACTGAACCGTATCGATTTGCAAGCTTTCGGATTAACCACATATCCTTTCTCTACAGGTTTCCATTTGTACGCGGACGGACAAAGCGACTTCAATAAATTCCATCAGATGAATGGCGGAATAGCCGACATTACGCTCACCACAAAAGACTCAGTATACCGTCCAAAGAATTTAGAGATGAGCATGTTTGCCACTCCTGATACAACTTACGCCTATGCTTCTGCCGGTGATTTCAGACTTACCTTGTTCGGTCAGGGAGAATTCCAGACCATCATGGATAAACTTGAAAATTTCAACACCGCCTTGCAGAAACAGGTTAAAAATAAACATCTGAATCAAGACTCCCTCAGGACATTACTGCCAACACTCAGTTTCTATGTAAAATCCGGTAAGGATAATCCGTTCAGCAAATATCTTGCCGCACAAGGATTAGACTACGAAAAATTGTTGATGGATTTCCACACCACTCCACAAACCGGAATAAACGGAAGAGGATACATCCATGCCCTACATACGGGCAGTATTGTACTCGACACACTGCAGATGCAACTTTTCCAGGACTCAACAGGTGTGAAATTCGAGGGACGCGTACGAAACGGCCCCGCAAACGAACAATTTGTTTTCGACGCCCAAGCCAAAGGCTATCTCCACAGCACCGGCGCGGGCCTTTCACTAACCTATCTTGACGAGAAAGGCGAAAAAGGCATTGATCTTGGTATCAGAGCTGATTTGAAAGAAAACGGAGTGCGTTTTATATTCTCACAAACTGACCCGATTATTGCTTACCGTAAATTCAAAATCAACAACGATAACTTTGTCTATCTTGGCAATGACAGACGTGTAGAAGCGAACATTGATCTGGTTGCAGATGATGGTACCAGCGCCCGGATTTACTCCAATGATAACCCCGAAGCGTTACAAGACCTTAACATCAGTCTGGCACACTGGGATCTGGAAGAACTGACAAACGTATTGCCATACGCACCCCGCATTACCGGCATGATGGGCTGTGATGTTCATTTTATCCAAACCACGGAAAATATCTCCGCACTTGCCGATGTCAATGTCACAGATATGACCTTCGAACAGGCTCCTCTTGGCAATATCGCGTTCAACGCCATTTATTTGCCTAATGATGACGGCTCACATTTCGTCGATGCACATCTGCTGCAAAACGATAATGAGATTCTTTCTGCCAGCTGTAATTATCAGACACAGAATGATGACAAGCCGGAAGCGCTGACAGGCGACATCAACATTATCAATATGCCGCTCACGCTTGCCAACGGCTTCCTGCCTCAACAAACAATGTCGCTCGACGGAGCCATGAACAGCGTTCTGTCACTGACAGGTACCCCGTCTCAACCTCTCATTAACGGTTGGATGGCATTTAATGATATGAAAATAAAGTCAAAAGAATACAGCCTGAATCTGAGTCTGCCGACCGATACTGTCAAGATTAAAAACAACCGTCTTGATTTTGACCGTCTTTTGGTTTATTCAACCGGTAAAGAGCCATTGGTCGTTGACGGAAACATCGACTTCTCAAAGTTTGACGACATCAACATGGCATTACAGGTCAACGCACACAATTATGAACTCATCAACGCCAAAATGACAAAAGATGCCATCGCTTACGGTAAAGTTTATGTCGATCTAAATCTGTTTGTCAAAGGCGATCTCAACAACATCAACATGGGAGGGCGTCTGAATGTATTAGGCAATACAGATGTCACCTATGTGCTTAAAGACTCACCGCTAACCGTTGAAGACCGTCTGCACGACCTGGTTATCTTTGAGGATTTCAGTGACACACTATCCACCAAAAAGGTAGAACGCCCCAAGCCGATGAATCTGAACCTCACCACCAGCATCAATATCGACCAAGCCGCACTAGTACATTGCATATTAAGCGCAGACCGTTCAAGTTATGTAGACCTTGAAGGTGGTGGCGAACTCACCATGCTCTACACCCCGCTCAACGGTTTAACCATGAACGGACGATACACCATACTTAACGGAAAAATGAAATATTCGCTGCCGGTCATTCCGCTAAAGACCTTCACCATAAAGAATGGCAGTTATGTTGAATTCAACGGTGACGTTTCAAACCCAAGAATTAATCTGGCTGCAACCGAACGGGTAAAAGCCACTGTCACCGAAAACAACACCCCACGCAGCGTCGCGTTCGATGTCGGTTTATCCATAACCCAAACACTGAAAGACATGGGGTTGGAATTTACGCTCGTAGCTCCCGAGGATATGAACGTCCAAAACCAATTGGCTTCCATGTCTGTCGAACAGCGCGGCCGTCTGGCTGTAACCATGCTGGCAACAGGCATGTACCTTGCCGACAGCAATCTTGAATCATTCTCTGCCGGAAATGCCCTCAATGCTTTCCTGCAGAACGAGATTTCAGGCATCACAGGAAAGGCGTTGCAAACTGTCGACATCACATTGGGTATGGAAAATGAAACCAACTCCGACGGATCGTCACGCACCGACTATTCGTTCCAGTTTGCCAAACGTTTCTGGGGTAACCGCATCAGCATTATCATCGGAGGAAAAGTCTCCACCAACAGTGATGAAGAAAATACCGGCCAAAGTCTTATTGACAACGCATCCATTGAATACCGTCTGGACAAAAGCGCCACACGTTATATTACCCTGTTCTATGACCAGAATTACGAGTCTCTGCTCGAAGGCGAGATCACAGAAATGGGCGTAGGTCTCGTCTTGCGCCGCAAGATGAACAGACTCGGCGAACTGTTTATTTTCAGGAACAGAAAGAAAGCTACCGACCCACAAACCGTGAATTCAGAAAAATGAAACATCAATTAACCACATATATCCGGCTTGCTGCTTGTGTACTACTTCTGACAGGTTGCTCAACCACAAAAAACCTGCCCGAAGGAGAAACACTTTATACGGGTATCAAGGAAATCACCTTTGGAAACAGCCAGAAAAAACAGAAAAAACAAAAAAAAGAAGAAGAAGGGGTCATCACCTCCCTGGCAGAAGCCTACAAAACAGTTGACGAACTTCTGACCACCAAAAACATTCCTTCAAAAAAAGAACTGACCGAGGCACAAAAAGATTCTATAGAGGCTTTAGAACGCAGTCAGAAAGACGCTTTTGAGACTGTCAGTACTGAAATCAAGAGCGCGCTTGCCTATGCTCCGAACAATGCCATATTTGGAAGTTCCTATTACCGGTATCCGTTTCCATTCCGCCTGATGGTATATAACCATTTTGTAAACAAGACATCTAAATTCGGCAAATGGTGTTTTAACCACATTGCAGCCAACCCGGTGCTTATCAGCACTGTAAACCCGGAACTGAGAGCCAAGGTGGCCGAAAACACATTGCGCAATTACGGTTTCTTCAGGGGTACGGTCAACTACGAGATTTTACCACAAAAAAAAGAACGCCAGGCCAAAGTACGATATATGGTAGAGCCACACACCTTATTCCGTCTTGACTCTATCGCCTACATGAACTTCGCACCCGCGGCCGACTCACTGATACAGAAAAGCTGGTCACAAAGGAACCTGCACAAAAACGACCCGTTCAGCGTTATAAACCTTGACGCAGAGCGTACACGTCTGCACACCCTGTTCCGTAACGAAGGACTCTATTTTTACAAGCCGGAATATATCACCTTCCGTGCCGATACCATAGCCCGTCCGAACTTTGTACAGCTTCAGGTTCGTCCGGCCGATGATATTCCACCCTTTGCTCAAAAAAAATACCGTTTGGGAAACACTACAATCATCATCTACAATCCCGACAGTTTTGAGCTGACCGACACGCTGACCCGACGCAACTTCACATTGATGTTTGCAGATAAAGACCATAAAACACCGCTGAAACTGGGAGCCATACGGCGTAATCTTTACTATCAGAAAGGTTACCTTTATCGCCAGAACCTGATGGATTTTGTTCAGGAACGACTCAACAGCATGGATGTGTTCAGTTCTGTCAACATTAAATATGTACCAAGAGACACCACTTTCACGCAAGATACCCTCGATGTGGTAATCACAGGTGTACTGGATAAACCATACGATGGTGAGTTTTCAACCAAAGCTACCTTAAAAAGCAACGGTCAGGTAGGCCCAGGTCTGTCATTCAGCATGGGTAAACGCAACGCATTCCGTGGTGCGGAAATGTTGAAATTCGAAGTACACGGTTCATACGAATGGCAAACCAAATCCTCTGTCACTGGTAAGAGTTCGGTCATCAACTCTTACGAATACGGAACCTCACTGTCATTGAACTATCCGCGCATCATCTTCCCCGGAGCCGGCCGCAAGATGTCCAGAAGAGCGCTGACCTCTACATCCTTCACTTTAGACGCTACTTGGATGAACCGCGCAAACTATTTCGGCATGGTTTCTCTCAGTGCCAGAATGCTCTATACTTATCAGGGACGCAGTACACTGAAGCATGAATTTGTTCCCTTCCGTCTGGACTATGACGAACTGCTCAGCACTACTTCTACGTTCGACTCTATCATGAATGCCAACGAGGCGCTTTATGTCAGTATGCGTAATCAGTTTGTGCCGTCCATGCGCTACACACTGATTTACTCCAGCCCCCGACGGGCACACAACCCACGCTCATTTATCTTCGAAGTAAAAGAAAGCGGCAATGTGACTTCGGGTCTGTTTGCAGCTTTCGGGCAGCCTTTCAACCAAAAGGACAAGAAACTGTTCAATGTGCCATTCGCACAATACATCCGCATGACAGCCGAATACAGGGAAGAATTCAAGCTTACACGCCGCACCAGCATCGCTACACGTATTGGAACCGGAGTCATTTACAGTTACGGAAACTCCACAGCGGCTCCTTACAACGACCTGTTCAGTGTGGGTGGTGCCAACAGCATACGTGCATTCACCGTACGTGGCATTGGTCCCGGTGCCTATACGCCCAATAAAGGACAATACTCCTATATTGACCAAATGGGAGACATAAAGCTTGAACTTAACGCCGAACTGCGTTTCCCCATTATTTCAAGCCTCTATGGCGCGGTATTCCTCGATGCCGGCAATGTCTGGCTGATGCACGAAGACGAAAACCGCCCGGGCGGTACACTCAAGTTGTCACGCTTTGCCAAGGACCTGGCTCTTGGCACAGGTCTAGGTGTACGTTACGATCTCGACTTCCTTGTTCTGCGCTTCGATGTGGGAGTTGGTATACACGCCCCTTACGAAACCGGAAAGAGCGGCTATTACAACATGCCAAAATTCAAGGACAGTTTGGGCTATCATTTTGCGGTTGGATACCCATTCTGACACTTATTCATCTGTTATATAGCATATTCCACGATGAATTTATTCATCAGACCAAAAAAACGAAAATAAAAGACACCTTTTTAGCAATAATTTTCTAATTTTGCAAGACATAACTTTAACCTCATTTAAACAAATATAATAAGATGAAACCAACTTTATTTTTACTGGCCGCCGGTATGGGAAGCCGTTACGGTGGTTTGAAACAGCTCGACGGACTGGGTCCTAACGGTGAAACCATCATGGATTATTCTATCTATGATGCTATTCAGGCAGGATTCGGCAAGTTAGTCTTTGTAATCCGTAAAGATTTCGAACAAGACTTCCGTGATAAAATCATCAGCAAATACGAAGGCCACATTCCGTGTGAACTTGTATTCCAGTCTTTGGACGACCTGCCCGAAGGATTCAAATGTCCGGAAGGACGTGTTAAGCCCTGGGGTACCAACCACGCTGTATTGATGGGTAAGAATGTTATCAACGAACCGTTCTGCGTAATCAACTGCGATGACTTCTACAACCGCGACGCTTTCATGGCTATCGGCAAATTCCTCAGTGAGTTGCCCGAAGGTTCTAAGAACAAATATGCCATGGTTGGTTTCCGCATCGGAAATACCCTTTCTGAGAACGGTTCTGTAGCACGTGGTATCTGCGGCCGTAATGAAGAAGGCAACCTGACCGATGTGGTTGAGCGTACTGAAATCATGCGCGTAAACGGTGTCATCTCTTACAAGGATGAGAACGGCGAATGGCAGCCTGTAGGTGGTGAGAACGTACCTGTTTCAATGAACATGTGGGGCTTTACTCCAGACTATTTCGCATATAGCGAAGACTACTTCAAAGCTTTCTTGAGCGACCCGAAGAACATGGAGAACCTGAAAGCCGAATTCTTCATCCCATTGATGGTAGACAAACTGATCAACGACGGTACAGCTACCGTTAAGGTGCTTGACACCACCAGCAAGTGGTTTGGTGTAACCTACGCAGCCGACCGTGACGCTGTAGTTGCCAAGATTCAGTCTTTGATTGACGAAGGTGTTTATCCTGCTAAACTGTTCTAATCGGTCTGATAACAGACGTATATAGATAAAGAAATACAAATAAAATGAGGGTGTAGAATCACACCCTCATTTTATTTTGTGCAAAAATTAAATCATTACTAAATGATTCTGTAAAAATCATCTATCTTGACTCACAATTATTCCGCCCATTCTGACTTCTGAAGCCAAAAAGGACGGAATAATAAATAATTAAAACTAATAATATCCCTTATTTTATTACCACTTTCTCTGAATTTACCAGATAGAAGCCTGAAGATAAGGATATGTCATAAGTTCCTACTCCAAAAAACCTCGAAAAAACACATTTTCCATCAATACTGCTTATTGTAATTTTCTGGGGCTTCTTCAATTTCAAATTTACCCCTTTGTCTACAACTGTAACTAAGAGATTATCAACAGAAGCTGTTGTTTCTTTTATACCGTCAGGATCTGTCACGGTAAATATCTGCTCTGGAGCAAACATTGAGCCTTTGTAACCTGCATCTATGGCTTGTACACTCCAAGCATACTCACCAACAGGCAAATCATGCAATGTCCATCTGCAATTTGTCCAAGCATTACCCATTCTGCTGACATGACGCATTCCATTAGTGATATCAGCATCAGGCGAAGTTAAGAACAAACCCGTATTGAGATCCCGGATATAGAAGTTATACGACAAAGAGTTTTGAGAACTTTCTTTATCTGAGCTCGCATTCCATTTTAGTTCCACACTGTTACCGTTTACTATGGCAGAAAGCCCGTCAGGAACATTTGGAGACGTATTAACTTTATCTATTGTATTTTTACACAACACAGCAATACGGCGATCTGAAGTATGTCCGTTGAAACCACCATTGCAATTACCGCTGATGAGAATGTCATTCTTTCCACTGTTTGCAAAATCCGCCAATTCAATAGACCCCTCGCTTACACCTGGCAAGTCTATGTCAGCCAACGTAAAGTTTCCTTTACCATCATTCAAATAAACATCTGTTTGTGATATATTTCCATGAGAAATATTCCAACCTGTAATAATAAGATCTGAATATCCGTCATTGTTCCAATCACAAAAGCGTATAGGCTGTGTCACATTGTCTAACATATATTCGCTAAATTCCTGATGTTTGACAAAGTTTCCTTGTTTATCGTTCAGATACAATGTTACAGTCTTTCCTCCATTTTCTGCAGGAGTGTCCCATTGCTCTCCTGGCAATAACCCGCCGATGACGATGTCTATATACCCGTCTGAATTAACATCGGCATAATCCATACCACCTCTTGTACCTTTTTCGGTAAACGCCACGGTTTTCTCGGTAAAATTACCATTACCGTCATTATACCATATCTTTGTATACACACCGTCTGATTTATTAGATAACAAACATATATCTACATTTTGATCATTGTTGAAATCTGCATAAATCATGCTCGGATCAGAAAAGCCGCTTGGCAGGTCCAGTTTGGCAACCGGATTGGCAAATGAACGATCAGCATTCTGCATATAAAAATTATTGTCTCCATCGTTTCCTACAAAGAAGTAATCGCTCAACCCATCATTGTTTATATCTGCTATACCACATGCTGGCGCAGTATTCTTGTCTTTCTGGATTTCCATCTCTTTCAGCCGACCTGTTCCATCATTCATCAGCACAGCATTATAACTGTTCCAGAAATCCCAACCGGCCTGCACTAAATCAGTATATCCGTCACCGTTCAAATCGCCTGCTGCCAAATTATTCATGTGCAACCTTTTCAAACCTTGAGTTGCAGCAAATCCATAATTGCCCGTATTTATACGAACCCCGGCAGTCTGTACCTGGAAACTTTCTCCACCACCATATACAATGTCAAGCAAGTTATCATTGTTCAAGTCTACGGCAATGGCAGTTCCTGTTTTGAATCCTTCATTCTGAGCAATATAATCAATTCTTTCAGCTGGGTTAGGTTCTGAAATTGAGTCTACAGGTGCATAACAGTATGTTTTTACCTTGTCCCGTATATAGCTGTATCCTGTCTCTAAACCAGCAGCAAGCTTAATATTTTCGTCTACATTAGGACTATTCTCACCCCATGTGTTGTGATTTCCATTTTTATTTTTCGAAATCTCACCACGCTCACACCAATTGTCTTTTACTATAAAATAATCTGTACCTTCATCAGTATATATATCAAATTGAGAATGACGCATATCCCACATGACGGGATCGAACAATGGGTCACCTACTCCTTCTATTCTGTTTCCTTGGATAGACGAATTGGGTTGAGCAGACAGTGTATAAATGGCACCGGCGTCACGCATTTGAGTTGCAAACCCATTAATATGATTAGCTGTAATATGATTATTGTACATACAGCTTAGTTCTGTGTTCCATCCCCAACCCATACTGATGGCTGAATACGGTAAATCGCGAAGTTCATTATGGCAAATATCAACATTAGCAGCAAAACCGACACAAATACCTAAACATCCCCAATCTTCATTTGCTGTATTCACTATATAGTTATTGCCGATATAAACAGAATCACATACTACTCTGCTATCTTCTGGATTATAAGGCTGATGTGCTTCAAATGTTTCATCACCGAAGAATCCAGCTTGCACTGCCGTTCCTCCTATATCATTAAAAGCACAACCTTCTACCTTTACCTGTTTGGTTCCGCTTACAAAATCTACAGCCGTAGAAGCCATGTGCTGGAACAGACAGTCCTCAAAATTAATATTACGTGCATTCTTTACACTAATACCAGCCGAAGGACGTCCAACATATGCCACATTACCGGCCGGAGTATTCGGGTCTGAATAAGCGTCAAGCAAGTACTGTCCGGCCTGCAATGACACCTGTCCGGATTCTGAAGGACGCATCCAAGTCGTATGTTCAAATGTAATACCTTTAAAAGTGATATGACTTACCAAACGGTCCAACGTACCTTCAATATCCACCAAAGTCTCATGAACTGGTGCAATAGCTTCTATTGTCTCTGTAGTCTCGCCATAACGGGGCCAGTAATAAACCTTACCTCCTGTATGATCATTAAACCATTCTTGCGGACGGTTAAGCAATTCCAAAGCATTAGAAAAATAGTAACAGTGATTAGAGAAACTGTTTTCTTCAGCTCTAAGAATCGGCCAGGGACGCTTAAACTCTATTTCACTTTCAGGTTGTTTAAATGTCAACGTACTTTGATAGTCATTATGTTCGGCATTTTCCACTCTCATATGATTTACAACCCAATCCTGCACAATGGTCATTTCCAAATTCTCAGGTACATCATTAAATTCCGTTGGTCGGGGAATAACCAGTTCGCCTGCATTCTTGTCTACCGAGATAAGACGAGCCATTGAAAGGTCATCAAATGTACTTGCTCTTTTCATTTTGACTCCGTTTACGTACAACTGACGGAAATTCAAAAAGCTACCGTCTATCTGAGGAGTAGAGGCCATCCAAACATTCTGTTGAGCCACTTCAGGAAGACCACTTACTGTACCTGCATTACTCCATCCTTCTATTTCTATTCCCCCGCTTATAACAGGTGTCTCACCCTCTGCTGCTTCTATAATAGTGGGTGAATATGGTTTTCCGGAATCTTCATAAGTCAAATTTACAGTTTTATCCAAACGATATGTACCACCTTTCAGTACAATATGTATTTCGCCCATAGGTGTATCTTGTTGTCTTAAATCTCTTGCATGCGTAAGTGCATGTTGCAATGTAGCAAAAGGAGCCTGCTCTGTTCCTTGAGCGGTATCGTCACCATCTGGAGCCACCCAAATATAGGTAGAAGAAGGAATTACTATAGATTTATACTGTAAAGTCAGTTCATTCTCCCCTTCTTCCAATATTATCTTGTTATTACCATTCTGGATATCCAATTCATAATAGACTCCATTTAATATAAAATACTCATATTCTTTTCCTTGTGCTATGAATTCATGTCCAATCATCAGATATTTTGAAGGCTCCGTTGAGGTCCAGTCACCTGTAATAATAGTATCTTTCTTAATTTTATCACCATTACTGTCTACAAAATGTATTTTCAAAGAGGGTTCCTTTACTATATACAATTCATAGTTATCAATATAAGCCAATCCTTCTCCATAATTACCTGTAAAATACACATTACCTCCTGCATCTGAGGTCTTCAACGTGAAGTCAGCCTTCTGCCACGTTTCATATTCCGTATTTATATTAAAGTTAATATCTCCGTTTCCTAATCCATGATTAAACCAACCGAATTGAGCCGTTACATCTTTCGTTGCATAAACCTGAGCAATAAATCTATAGGTCGTATTCGGTTGAAGACTTTGTATTTCCAACGTACCCTTAAACGGCGATCCCACAGCAATACTTGTTTTTCCATTATGTATGTACTTCAAGTCAGTGTTGACCGTTTTGGTTCCCCAACCGCCAAAACTACTTAAGTCCTCACAATAAGGATCTTTAATAAGATTCTCTCTGTCAGTATAAGTCTGTGTGAAGGATCCATCAGTCGGTATAACTCTATAATTGATGATATAGGTTTTAGTAGAAGTACCATTTTCTGCAGTAACTACAATCTCTGAACGTCCCATACCGGATGTCAGATCAACAAGTTCGTCTCCTGCAATTTTCTGTTCTGCTTCCTGTTTCTCGCATATCGGCTGAACAGAGGTATTTCCGGGCAACAACACACTATACTCTGTTACATCAGAAGAAAAATCCGGTTCCATCTGACCATCGGGAACAGTGATAGACATTAAGTTTGCATTGTCACTTTGTCCTGTAATTTGTGTAAAGCGCATTTTTAAAACATTCTCCCCCTCTTCAATAATAATACGGTCTGAATTAGAGGTGTCATCGTAATGATATTTAATGCCATCCTTAACAATGACCTGTTTGTCATCTTCTGCTATATACTCATCACCAATTCTTAAATATTTAGACGGATCAAGTCCCCATTCTCCGGTTATAATCCGGTCTTCTTTTAATAAGCCTCCTTTTTCATCTATGCATTGAACACGAATAACCGGCTCTTCTACGATATAGGCCTCATAGTTGTCAATATAAACATTACCACTGCCTGTTGCTCCTACGAAATAAAGACCTGTAGAATTCGTATTAGCTGTCTTAAAAGTAATATCAACAGTTTCCCACTCGTCAGTCCTTTCTGATGTCCACAAATCAATATCCCCGTCACCATAAGAATGATTATATGCACTAATCATAGCACTTAGTCCTTGGGGAGCATATACACGCGCAAGAAACCTATACACCGTATTTCCCTTCAGATTATTAAGTTCAAGCGTACCTCCCCATGGTGAAGCTACAGCAATACTTTTATCTCCGCAGTACACATATCTAGAATCAGTATTAATGCTTTTAGTTCCCCAACCGCCAAATCCATTAAGGTCATCACATTCTGGATGAGGAACAAGATTCTCTTTCTCCGTATAAGTAGGTGTAAAACACGGCGTCTCACCATAAAGACCTTCTATAGTGACATTGGCCATAGAAAGTGCCGATATGAGTAATACCGACATCCCTGCAATTGTTTTAGTTTGAAATTTAATCATAATTATTTTTTTAGGTTAATCTAGGAGTTATTGCAAATTATGTTATCTACTACCTATAAATATGAATAATTAATATAGGTCTGATTCATTTTATTTATTATTCAAACCATTTATCTCAAGTTTAAACTAAAATTAAGACAAATATATTAATATCTCCCTATATATTTATAGAACAATATCGATAAAAAATAGTACTATATCGACATCTTTATTTTATAAACTAATCATTTTCCCAGCAAATTACCCTAAAAAGTATTTTTTCCATTTCATGCTTCACCCCTTCACCGTGAAGGATAACGCCCTATACATAAACGAGTTAAATGTGAAGGGCATGCTTCACAACCCCTTCACACAATCCTTCACACTTTCTTTAAAATTAACATTTATCAACATTTGAGTTCTGAAAACAGCCACGGTCATGAACTTTTTTACATACGGTTACGAATCTGATTTGATACTGTTACGAAGTTCATCCTGCACGGTTACGGTTGTCCTCATAACCGTATCAAAATATATTTCCGCACGGTTACGGAAAAACTCACAACCGTATCCATTGCAGTTTCTGTAAAGATTTTACTTCAAATGGCACTTTTTTTAGATTTTTCATACCGTTTGCCATAGTACCGGATTGAACTCACATCCCTTTTAACAATATTTTAACATAAACAGTCTAAAGTATAAAATCATACCTCACGTGAAGGATGTGAAGGATTACCCTTCACACGGAACAGTCTGTGTGACAACGTTATATAATATAGTGTGAAGGGGTGAAGGACTTTTTACCATAAATAAAAATCAGGGGAAAACACTATTCAGAACGACAAATCGTTTTATGATAATTTCATATAGTTTTCCCTCAAAAGCATATTATCATACGCTATTGCCCGGTATGAAACAATACTTTCAAGGGAAAACCATAAATTCTTTAATGCTTTAATATCTTCTTATGGTTAAGAATATAAATTCCGGACTTTTTCATCTGATTAACACGTATACCACCTAACGTATATATGTAATTTCCGCCAAGTTTATCTATCTGAGGAGATACATTGACTGCTGTTGCCGGATCATTAGAGACCTGACTACGAAACAGGCGAAAATTATCAATCTTAAACCACGTCTCGGCAGGAGCATTATCTGTAGTTACACCAATATTAATCTCACCAGCCTCTTTTTGTTCAAAATCAACATAAATAGTCTGCATAGGATATTCGTCGTTTTGTCCGGCATCAATAATCTGCTCACGAAATAGTCCTTTATTCTCACCGGCAAATACGCGTTGATCTCCTACACGCACCTCATCGCTACGGTTGCTTGCATGCATATCCACACTCAAACGATAGTAACCTGCCGGCAAGAAAACTTTTTGGCTAATAGTTGCGCGAGCCGTAGCAGAATTGTCCCATACACCAAAAAGATACTCGCCGTCTGTAGCCTCAGGATTATCACTGCCACCACTTTTATTCACTCCCCACCAGCTGCAACTGCAATCTACGTTCCACCCTTTAGGCATCTGATAAGACGATGTACCTCCATCAGCCTCAAAACTGGGATTCTGAATATAATCGGCAGTAACATCTTGCATCAATGCGGCAAGAAAATCCTTAAAAACAGCCTCTAAAACGTCTTTAACCTGAATAATTTCAGTCATTGTGGCCTTATCATCCAATGCTTTTGCAGCATCAATAGTCTCTTGTAGTCTATCAGCCTGTTGTGTAGGAAAATTTGTAATATTCTCATCTTCTTCTGCTCGTTTCAATGCAGTCTCAGCAGTAGTGATAAGTTGTTTGAGCGGTTCAATATCTATTTTACCATAATAAATAAGTCTGACTTCCTTTGCACGAAACTCTTGCTGATTTGCACCTGCAGAAAGATTCGCTTGATATCCTAATACAACATCCTGCTCCTTATCTAAGACAAACGACAGTCCGGTCATACTTCCAATCGGCATTTGATTAATGTAACTGTATGATATGGCCTGATCGGGCAGTTCATCTGTTTCGAATAAATCATCCGACACAAAGAAAAAGGCATCATCCAAACCACTTTGAGTATCAAGAACCGTTCCTAAGAACCATTGGCCGGCCGGTAAATGTACCCGTTGATAAATACGGCTATTCTGCAAATCTCCTTCAGCCTTATCACGGTCATCCCATACACCAAGATATAAATTCTCAAAACCCGGCCAGTTATCTAAACCGTTCTTAATACCAGCTGTTCCATCATTGATTGAATAATTCTCTACGGTCCAATAAAGAGGTGTTCCCCAGCGTACTCCTTTTGATGCCTCTGTACGACTAAATGCCGTTGACTCGTGCAAAAATTCCTGCGTACGGTCTTCTCCGCCCTCAACAGGCATATCCGGCGTTATAAACCCCTTATGCTGAAATACCTTCCATGCTTCCAGCAAATTCTGTTTGGCTTTTTCCTGTTCATCCGAATCGCCGGAAACATGCAATTTCGCCTCTTTGATTTCTGCAACAAAAGCATTGAGTGCCAAAATGGAAACTTGTCCCGTATTACATCCCACATGAGCTTGCTTGTCAGTCACCAACTGCTCACAATGGCCAATAGTCTGTTCAAGCGTAAGAGGCTGCTCGGTTCCCTCTTTAAATGTAATCGCAAATACCGGACAAATATTGTTCACCTGAACATCAGGCATAGTCACTGTAAGTCCATCCAGGCCATTTGTATATGTCAACACTTCCTTACATCCCAAAAGCTCTATATGTTCAATCTCTCCGCTATAATATTCTGAAGCATAACCCAGACTCTTAAAAGTAAATGTACTTTGAGAAGGCCAACGCATAATCGTAGCAAAAAGCGTATCCTTTTCTGTCTCGGTCTTAGCATACTTTATCACATAACGCACATCACGCGCCGAATAATTGATATTTTCATTAAATCCGGGCCCGCTCATAGGATTATAGGCATCAACCAACGGCCCCTCACCGAAGTTTTTCCAAACTCGTGTTCCAAACACAGAACGACCGTTTACATCCATCCATGCCTTTATGTCTGACAATATGGCTTGCTCCTTATCATCAATCGTACCATCTCCCTTCAAAGGAACACTGAGTAACATATTACCGTTTTTAGATACGATATCAACTAACATATTAATAACCTGCTGAGCCGATTTATACCAATTGTTATCATAATATTTGATATTATAATGCCAGTCACCCAAACAGGTACAAGTCTGCCAATATTTTTCTTGAGGTATATCAGGAATACCGCGCTCCACATCCCACATCATAGATTCCTTCATATACTCCTGCAGGATCTTACCAGTAACCACGACATCATCTTTACCCGTCTCTTTTATACGCTGATTATAGTAATGTGACAAGATGTTAAGCCCCACCTGATTATCGCATCCCCAAAAGGGCAGAACGGTGTCATCAAAATAAATGATATCAGGATGATAATCATTTATACACTCCATCACACGATTCTGAAATTTCAGTTTATAGGCTTCGGTTGGCACTGACCATCCTGTATTTGGATACCAATCCCAATATCCGAACATCGCGTTAGGATCCCTATAATTCTGACTTGGGGTGTGACGCTGCGCATACAGTTCCTGGGGATCATAACCTTCCCACCATTTCCCTACTCCGTCTTCCTTTGTCAGATTGCCGTCAAAATCCTGAGAAAGTTCCAACCACAGCCACGCCCGTGCGGCATGCATTGATACCCCAAACGGAAGACCGTTCTTTTCACAAGCATCACTCCACCCTTTCAACAAATCACGTTTCGGGCCTATGTTTACAGAATTCCATTCCTGATAGGGAGAATCCCAAAGATCGAAATTGTCATGATGATTACCAAGCGCAAAAAAATATTTTGCACCTACACTTTTATATAGCGACACCAACTTATCTGGATCCCAATTCTCGGCTTTCCATTCGTTACAAAGATCTTTCAATCCAAAATCCTTGGGATTTCCGTAATGGCTCAAATGATAATTGTATTGGTCATAGCCCGGAGCATACATATAACGGGCATACCAATCTCCATATTCAGGTTCACACTGTGGTCCCCAGTGTGCCCAGATTCCGAACTTAGCATCTTTATACCACTCCGGACACTCCCACTCTGCTGTACTTTCCCAGGTCGGTTTATACTTGCCGTCAGCCATCTCCACGTCAGGTAACGTCTGAGCTGTAATCGTTGAAAGTAGCATCGAAGCTACAATCGCAGTAAGTTTCCTTTTCATATCGCTGTTCTTTATAGTATTGTTACATCGCAAAGATAGCGGTTCATCAGAATAGCACCGGTACAATATGTAACAAAGAACAGATACTGTACGTAACAGCTACATCTTTGTTCGCTGATACTCGCTGGGTGTTACACCAAACATTGCTTTAAATTGCCGACGAAATACTGTAGGACTGGAAAAACCTGTAGCGGCTGCTATATCAGCAATAGATTTATTAGGATAATCTTTAATTATCCGCGCGGCATATTTCAACCGTATAAACCGAATAAAGTCACTGGGCGACTTCCCGGTCTGTTGATGAAGACGACGATAGAGGGTCATACGGCTCATGCACATATCAGAAGCTAAAGCCTCTACATTATAGTCTGTGTCGGCAATATGCTGTTCTACCGTCGCCACAGCACGTTGCATAAAATCCTGATTATTTTCTGAGGTATCAGCAACAAGTGTCTCTACACTCTGCAAATATACACGATAGCGTTTCTCTATGGCATTAAGATACAGCGCCCGTAAATGACTGGTATGTTGCCACAGTTTCAACCCTCCCCACGTTGCCAATATAACCATCATAACAGCCAGCATCTTAGCCCACCACGTCTGCCACCAGAACGGAAGACTTTCTATTTCCATCACTACACAAGGGGCACTCCAAACATGTTCCTTATCTGCCACCTTGACTTCCACAATCCAACGACCATGAGGAAGAGTAGAAAGATATATAAGATTTTGTCCGGAAGGAAGAACAGTCCACACGCCATTATCAGAACTACCGGCAAGCCGTAGACGATAGGCATAAGTTTCAGATTGTGGCGAAATGTGATTCAAGGTAGTAAGGTGTAAAATAACAGACGATGTTCCTGCTTTTATCGTCAACAGACTATCGCTGCCAGAAAGAGGTCTGACCAGACTATCCGTCTGCACAAGACTTACCTTAATGCGTGATTTTCTTAAAGGAATATTCTTTTCCAGCTCCTTAGAACTTTCCACCTTTTTAAGGAATCCGCCGACACCACCAACCAACACACCTCCGGCCATCGGAGACAAGGCGTTAATGTAAGTCATATCTATCATCGCATGATTTGCTGAAAGTACACGTTGTCTCTGAGTTTTAGGAGCATATTCACAAAGGTAACGCGTACTTTGAGTCCACACATGCCCTAAACTATCAACCTCTATGTGATAAATGCTTCCTCCGTTTGGCATAACAGCCTTTTTCTGTTCCTGTGGTACACCATCTCTCCCAACACGCAAGACTTGTCCTGTTGAGGTTCCGGCCCATAAACAAGTATCAGATTGTGTAGTAAGACTTTTTATAGCACAAGAACATAACATCTGCACATTGTTACCTGCTGAATTAACTACCATCAGACCTTGTTCTGTACCTAAATACAATTTCCCGTTACATACAGTTATACAATTTACGCCATAAGTAGAAAAAGCATGCGTGGGACGTTTTCCGTAAATACGCCACACACCATTATCAGTAGCAACCCAAAGCGTCTGAGTAGCTGCTACATAATACAAAGCCGTAATGCTACCTTCTATACTGCATATACTATCTACCCGGACTTGTTGATTTCTTGAATTCACTTTGCGTACTCCGACATGCGAGATAACAGAATGATTTCCGTTGATAGAAGTACGGCCCAAATAACAGCCTCCAGCATTGTCAGACGTCATTAAAAAAGCATCTACTGTATGAATTCCATCATAAAGATTAGTCAGGACTACATTGTCACGCTGCCGTAAGACAGTCAATCCCTTACGATTATGCCAGGTATAAACATAGGGATTAGAATAACAGACCTCATCCACATCGGTAACACAATTTACCACGTCTGAATGTGATAATATTCTGCTTGTGTGTATGGCAAAAGTTGTCGGATTACAGCCTGCCACCCATATGTCATGAGTACGTTTATCCATAGTGACAAGACTTAATATAAGATTATCAGAAGGTAATTCAAGTGAAGACAAATCTATCGGACTCAACAAACCTTTTTCGCGTATGCTATATGCTTCCAATCCTTTCATCGTTGTGGCCCACAATGTATCACCTGTAAATGAAAGCTGCAGACTTATGATCATGGAAGAATTACCATATGTAGACACCGATTCATTTGTGCCAGTAGCAGAAATAACAGATACGGGAACTGTATGACGGCCGTTGTACCACAACAGGCCACCTCCCCAGCTACCTATCCACATGCCCTTTCTTTTAACATCAAGAACCATCGTCTGAGGTTCAAAAGTACTTTCGTATGGCAAATCAATTAATCTATTGTTAGTCATATCAACAGAACAAAGCCCGCCATGACATTGCGCTACGTATATTTTGCCGTCATGTCCTTTCTTAATATCGCACACCCATTTGTAGCCATCACCATGCCAGGTACACTCAATACGTCTCAGTAAAGTTCCGTCGTTTCTGATTTGCAAGATATTATTTCCAACAGCGACCCATAAAGTCTTGTCATCATTGACTGTTATTGTAGATACATTACCTGAGTTGTACGGTGAATCAAAATGTTGAACCTGGTAATCGTGTTTCAAATCAACATAATACAATCCCTGAGTAGTACCTACCCACAGATGTCCATTATGATCATCAACCAAACGAGTCACTGAATTACTGGGCTTTAAAAGATCAGGATTTTCATCCAAACGAAAACTATAAACATGATACCCATCACTACGAAACAATCCCTCTGCTGTTCCAATCCAAAGATAACCTTCATCATCTATAGTTACACAACTTGCCGTTGGTGTTGTCAAATAGTTTTGCGTACTTAAAGGCACACGCTGTAAATGTTGCGCATTAACAAATGGTGAAACAACCAGCATTACAACCAAGGTTATAATACATTTATAGTGCATATAGATTTTATTTTTATTATTTACAATTAAAAGTAGATAATAATTTTAATAAGCACAATATGATACACAGAAATTCTATATATAATTACAATAAACGAAACACTTTGCTTTTCTACAAAAGTAAAGACGGGAATATACAGTTAAATGTAAAACTGGACAAAGAAACTGTGTGGCTCACACTATCACAAATGTCTAATCTGTTTGAAGTAGATAGAACTGTAAATTCAGACACATTCGGAATATCTATAAATCAGTAGAATTATGTGAAGACGCAACCCGTGCAAAAAATGCACAAGTTCAAGAAGAGGGAGGAAGAACAGTCAGAAGAACCGTACCTTATTATAATCTGGACATGATTATTTCTGTCGGTTATAGGGTAAACTCAAAGAATGCTACTCAATTCAGAATCTGGGCAACTTCTATATTAAAACAATACCTTATCAAAGGATACGCCATCAACGACCAGCGATTGCCACAATAGGGTGAGGTGATACGAAATTTGTCGGATTGCTGGAAGTTCCCTATGTACGAACTTAAGAAAGTGGTGGTTCACAAAGCAAACTGCCATGTAGAGATAAATAAAAGAATGATCTCTTATGGATAAAAAGATGTGCACGTGCTGCCATTCGTACCTTAGGAAAGAAACCGAAAACTGGATTAAAACGATGAGCTTATGAAAAAGAAATTTGATTTTACCGCTGAAATGAATGAAGCGCAAGTTCCCATAAACGATCCTGAAAAAATTTTTTTGGAGAAAGAAAAACTGTTGCTGGAAAAGAACGCACAAGGGATTGCCAATCTGAATAAGAGTATAGATATAGTGTTTGATAACATAAACGACCTGACAAAGTTCTTGAAGAAGTACGATCTCAGAATCAAGCAGAGTACAATGGCTCAGGCTGAAAAATTCGGTGATGCAATTCTTAAAAGGTTTGCCCAAAAGATAGATGCCAGGTATACAGAAACAGAACAGGGGATTGCCAAGGCAAAGGACTTCATCTGCATCTCTCTTCTATATCCTGATTGTCCTACTGCTTACCTTTTTCTCTTTCTTCATCATCATGATAATGGAAAACGCTGAGATTTTGGACTCCGGACAGATATGGAAGACATCGCCTACTGTGGGCTGATTGCCGCTGTGGGGATTGGGATTGTAATTTTATTGGCAAAGTATTTGGGGAGGAGGATATAAATGAAGGAGTCTCAGCTGGTCATTTTTAACCGGTTTAAACTCTAAACAATTACATTTCAATCAAATTATGTAAAAGCATATTTATTTGATTACTGATTTTCTTTTTTATTATATAGTAATGCACATATAGAACTGTCCTTGTGTGACTCATAATCATCTACTCGACAATCGAAATAAATTCTATATTGTTGATGGGGATGTCAGATATTTCTTCTTTTTTCTTTAAAATCCTCATAAGCAACTTTAATTCCATCAAGTTCAGCATCTAATAATTCTTTCTTTTTCCGGCTTCTGAATTCTTTAAAAACTTCGTTTTTCTGTTGCTTGAAATCTTTGTCATAGTAAAATTCTTTTCTTACTATTTCAGCAATGTTTTCGTTCTTTAAAATTTCATCTCTATACGTAACAAGCTGCCCATTCTTACCCTCTTCTCTTTGTTCCATAAAAAATTTAGCTAACACCTGTATGTCCCTTTTTATTTCACTATATTTATCAAGATGCTTTTTCTCATTCCCTTCTATTTGTTTCTTTTGCCCCTTAAGAAATTCATCTAAATTCCTTATTATTTTCCTATATTTATCAAGATGCTTTTTCTCATTCCCTTCTATTTGTTTCTTTTGTTCCTTAAGAAATACAGCTAACGCCTGTATTTTACTTTCTATTTCACTCTTTTTCCCTCTATTTTTTAAGTCTTCTTCCGAAACAATTTGTAAGTTCTCACGAATATAATCATCAACAAAATCGTTCAAATCTTGCTTAATCTTTATATACAAATGTGAATTTTTTTCAGCAAAGACAGAAAAAGTAAAAGTTCCTCCCATTGGAGTCATAATACTTATATCCTTGCATTCAACATACTTATCATGGTATGTCCCTTTAATAATGCTAGGAATCATATCTATTTTCAAAGCTATAATTACCTTTGGTTTTAAATTCTTAATATGTTTATCTAAGGCGTTTAAATTTTTTTCAGATAGCACCTCTGTTAGTTCCTTATTAATATCAACTCTATTCGGATTCTTAGGATCAATCTTAGTGTAATGTTGTATGAAGTTAGCAAAAGCAATACTATTCCAGCATTTCTTTTTGTCGTAAGAAATATTAGCCTCTTTATTTTCAGATTTAATATATAACTTCTCTAAAGCTGTCAAAACTGCGCCAAAAATGGAAGCCCGCTGTGCTCTCTCCTGATCATTGATATGATCGTATATAGCAATCTTTGTTTCACAATGAAGGTAACGGAATCGAGTATTTTTTATTGTACCAATACACTCATTTCGTTTCTTACATGCATTTATCGGACAATTAGGCATTATATCACCATTCGAGTGTTCCCTACCGGATGCCTTTTGAACATTTTTGTATATATCTGCATTCCATACGGTACATGTACTATCCCGTTCATCAAGACATTTATGAGGGTCTTTATTACATCCCCAATATTTAGGGTCACACCAATGCTGGAGACCTATTACTAAGATTTTATCTCCCTTAATACCACTTTCATAATTATCACCCACCCAGGGGTCAAAATATACTTTCCCGTTAATTCTCATTGCGAGTCTTCTTTTAATCAACACAAATCTAATAATATTTTGCTGTAGAAACAAAATGCTAGTTGCGGATACAGAATATTTTTTCAGGAGTTGCACTTTTTCCCCCACTTTTTTACACAAAATGTTGTGCGCACTAAATTAAGTCCAAAAACATATTTTTATTGCATTTACATTTGCAATGGACTTACAAATGTAGTCTGTTACTTTTTTATTAAAAGTATCTAATGTATAACTAAAACTAATGTAATTATGGAATTCAGTTCTTTTAGCTTAACAATTGTAGTTTGTATTGCATTTATCTTAATTGGAGGAATCGCATTTATCGTATTTGGTACAAGATCATGGGGTGTAAACTGGTGGACTTGGTTACTAGCCAAACCATTCGGCAGTATGCGGAGTGGTTTTGTATTCGCCCTAGTGCTGATGCTATTCCTCCTTCTTACAGGCTATTTCTTAGGTATGTTTATGTAATAATATTAACTAATTTAATAAATCATGAATCAAATTAAACGAAAAATCGAAGCATGCGTTACAAGTTGCTTCAAATCAGAAGACAATCAAATTCAGTATTATGAGTTTACTAATTTAACCAGCAAAGAAATCTTTGTAGTGCCCTGCTGGTGCTTAGACGACTTTGCTAAATTCGATGCAGATTTAATGGATGAGGATAATCAGCATCTGCGTGTAGGAGCAGAAGTTCAGCTCTACGATATGGGTAATAATAAAATATATCCAAGCAGGATTTATGAGCGAAAAGAAGGTTTGTTCAAGAAATCAGCCAATAAATACATGTCAAGAGAATCCTTGTATGAAAACACGATATTGTTCAAAGAATCTAAATATACTTTGGAACAATTATGGGATTTATTCAAAGAAAAGTGCGAGTCACTATCCACTGATGTATTGGTAGAAAGTATAAGAATACGTGATGAAAAAGAAGAGGCACAACGGCAATTTCTGCTTTCGGCATTAGCTTTAATCTCTTGTGATGTCTTACCCATACAAGAAGGAAAGAATGTGGAATTCAAATCATCATTTGTTCATACGGCTTATCCTGTGAAAACCAATGAAAGAATGAATCAATATCGTATCATATTTTCCGAAATTGTGGCATTTGCCAATTCGCATGAAGAAGGTACTGTTTATGTAGGTATAAATAATCAAGGTGACATACAAGGTGTAGAAGGAGAGTTACTCTCCGAAGTGCCTTTCAGTTCCAGAGCTGATTTTGAATTAGATTTCATCAATCAGTTATATTTACAAACACAAAATCACGCATTTGTGTCTACAGTCAAGATAGATTGGTATCGAACAGAAAGCAACAAGATTTTCTCTAAAATTTATATACCTCAATGGAAGGGACAACTCATCCTGCTAAACGGTACTGAATTGTACGTAAGAAATCAGGCTGGTAGACGTCAGTTAAAATATAATGACTTAATTGAATATGTAATTCATAATACGATGCTTGGGGAAGCCAACACTCCAAAAGTATCTAATTAATATTAACCCTTTAATTTTATGCGTATGAGTAAGTATTCTGACGATGACATTAAGACTCTTATTGAAATGATGTTTGATTGTGATTCCCAAGATGAACTGGATGAAGCAATCAGTGATGCAATGAACAGTCTTGATTAAAAAATGTACCAGTGAGCCAGTCTTCTTAAATTGGGAAAGACTGACTCACAGTAAATTATAAACCTTAGAAACAACAGTATGATTATAATGAATATGACTTATCCCCCTAAAATGTCCTCTTATTTACTAATTATAGGAGCACTTATTTACATACTTAGTCCAATAGACTTAATACCAGACATTCCACCAATAGGATGGCTCGATGATTTATTCGTGATATTATTTGTTTTGATAAAACTGAAAAATAAAGGAGACAATATTATGAATAAAATCAGTTTAATTCTTTACAGTCTATTGGTACTTATACTTGCACTCATTTTCTTAATAATTGTGGCTATCACAAAACTTTTTTAATTTTAATATGGATATACAAGGACTATTAGCAGCTTTCATCACAAATGTATGTTTAATTTTGGTTTCTATTATTATCATCATCTGGATTGTTTCGCTATACTTCAAAAAGAAATCTAAAAAATGGTACCATTTCATCATGCTTATAGGAGCTGTTGTCACAATCGTATTATGTATGCGAGCAATTAAAACAAACTATGATTATTATGATAAATGGAATAAAATATTAAGAATTCCACATGCCTGTTATATTACAGATATTCATCTGTCAAAGAAAGAAATGCAAGAGGATTTCAAGGAAATTACTGAAATTGTAAACAAGAACTACAAACAAATAGCCTCACATAAAGCTATCCGAATCGACTCACTAAATGATGTATTTCGTAAAAGAGTCGAGAAAATAGAGAACGGTACGCAATATGGTATGCTTCTTCTTGAATACTTTGCTTCTCTGAAAAATGCACATACATTTCCATACTTTTTAAATCGCTCTGCAGATATTACTCTTGCAACGCGCAACGACAGCATCTGGATTGTGGCATGCAATGATACCACTATAAATGCTAGAACTGGAGATTTACTATTATCAGTAAACAATACTAGTATTGAGAAATACATTAATCAACAACTACTGTATACATCTGCATCAACAGACATGAGTAGAAAAAGAGCTGCAATATTAGGCGCATTGTCTTCTTATACAGATACATTTCTCAATATCAGACTAAAACGAAACGATTCTATCTTTGAAGAAAAGATTCCTTTACTCCAACAAGAAGAAAAGCAAAACAAGTCAATACATACAGCAAAAACAGATCAGTATGACAAACTTACAGAATATTTTTCTATGATAAAGGAACTAAAAAAAGAAAATATCGGTTACATCAGATTCAAGAATTTCCATAAAGATGGAGTTGAATGGTTTATGGAACAACTGGATTACGTAATAAACGATTCTCCTATGTGCACACATCTTATTTTGGACTTACGAGATAACCCAGGAGGTGAATTAAAAGGATGTATCCAGATAGCCAGAAAACTATTATTCAATACAACAGCTTCGATAGCACAATTAAGTATTACAGGAGATTCAACTGCATATAAAGGGAAAATCTATATTTTACAAAACAATAACACCAGTAGTGCTGCAGAAAAATTAATCGCATTATTGAAACAACGCAAACAAGTTATATCTATCGGACAACAAACAAATGGGGATTGCGGTTCAACAGCTTATAAATACAAAACATCGCACGGCATAGAATTTAGGTTAGCCACTGAAACGCCCACACAATTACCAGATGGCAGTTATACCGAAGGAGAAGGATTCTCTCCTGATATCTATGTAAAAGAAAGCCTACCTTGGGAAAACTTGCCTGATGAATTCGATAAAGCAATGGAATTAATTAAATCAGATAAATTAAGAAGCATAAATAATAAATAAGAGTCAGCATATTATAAAAATCATTATATTCACAAATATAATTCTACAGTTACTTTATCCCCATACTCATACATACGTCCATTAAAGTAAAAGCTTTCTTTCGACAAGGAAAAGAATGAACATAGCACTTCATTCTTTTTCCTTGCTAAAACCAGCTTATAATACTGCTGACTTCTAGCGTACTTCTATAAATTTAGTGGTGTAAATACATAAAATTAAAATCGCAATCATCTACTATTCAAATGATTGCGATTTCATTTCGTACTCGAAGCGGGACTTGAACCCGCACAGCCGCAATGGCCAAGGGATTTTAAG
>CAJMNM010000032.1 GCA_905214795.1 uncultured bacterium | reverse complement strand
GCCGCCTTGCACAGTCAGTGGCAAAGGGCGATATTTGCTGTAAGAAATGAAATATAAATGCATTTTCCTATAAATCAATGAACCTGTTTTATCTTCTGTTTTTTCAAAAATGAAATAAAAAAATGAATATTATCACCTAATTTGCATTATAAATCAAAATACAAGTAATCTATTATAAAATATTGATTATTATAATAATAGTAATACCGTTGATGAACTTGGCAAAGATTTTTAAGGAAGAATTAATGCTTATCAATAATAGGAAATTTAATTCTTGATAAACTTGTATTGTGGCATTTACAGAATAATTATCAATGAATTGGAACATGTGTGTACTACCTATGAAGAATTTAGGTAATTGTTATTTAAAATCTATTACTGTAATATTGATTAAGCAAGCAAGGTTATTCGTATATTTGCATATATTTTTTTAATTAATACCATTAGGAGGGATATGACGTTTATTGGGTTCATAATATTATTTATCATTGTTCTTATTTTACGGTATAGACATCGAAATAAAAATGTGTCTTTTTGGCAGGATTTACTTCGAGCTGTCACATTGAAGGTGACAGATTATTTTTGTAAAGGTACACCAACAAAGGTAGTTATGTTGTATTTGAAAACTTCGTGTTTCCTTTATGGTGGGATTTCGTTAGCTTATCCTATTATTCGTGCGGGACTAGAGTATGACAAACAGAATAACTTTGGAAAATTATTTCTTGAATTTCAATGGGATTCTTTTGGAAGTATTTCTTCTTACATATTTTTAATAACTAATAGCTTTGTTGTGATATTTTATTTTTTGGCGATATCGGAGTGACGATGTTACCGAAGCGATAAAAAAAATATTGCATCGTACGAAAAATATTGAACAGCAGAATGAAAAGCTCCTTTCCAATGACAGGAATATGGACGAAAAGTTGACTGAGATTCTTTCAAAGTTAGAAAGTACATCATCGTCTATTAAGACCTTATTACCTAAATTAAAAGAGAGTATAAATTCACTAAAAGTGAAAACAGCCAGTGAATATCTAGATACAATATGGGATGAAGTTAAGGCGCATCAAAAAGACTATTCTCTTCAGGCAACCATTTTATATTTACAAGGAGAGTGTGCCCGTTTTACAAAGTGTGGTAATAGTAAATTGTATCATGAACGCGCATATAATTTGATGAAAAAGGCAGGAAAAACTGATGAGCAGATTCTTACAGGAGTCATTTATGAAGCCTGCCGTTCGCGTGATTATGCTCAGGCTGATACATACTCAAAAGAGTTGAGAAGTGTTGCTCCTCACAATCATTGGGGATATGTATCTGAATTAATGCAAGCGGACAATTTATCCGAAGCAGTCAAAACGATTCCTGCATATATTGACTTAGAAGATACATTAGCGACTTGTATCATGTTCGGAGGTGGAAAGAATAATGATTTAGGAGTTGATATTACCTGTTACAGATACCATTTACTTGATTCCATTACTATAGAAAACTTTGCACTATGGATAATGGATTTGTCTGTAGCTACAACTCGTTTCTGTCAGTCATTTATGATTCAGAAGGATATAAAAGAAATGTATACGTCTCAATGTGAGAATCTCTATAAACTTTTAGATAAGTTTTTGACAGAATTGAGAAAAACGGAAATTGAGAATCCTCTTCCCGATACCGTGTTTCTACACGCAGTAACTGGATATTTCGGTAATCAAGATAAATCTTGGCTTGCTGCATTTACAGGTTTCAAGCCATCAAAGGACATGGAAGAAATATATGATCTTACATATGCTATTTTACTCAATGATGTAGGACAGTATAATAAGGCTAAAGAGTTGCTTAGCCAGTATATAGGAGATAATCTTGTTTCAATTTTGAATATGAGATTTGTTCTTGCTATAAATCATAATGACTTGCCAGAGTGCATTGAGATACTAAAGTATGCTTCCGAGAGCAAAATTTCAATTCCAGATCATTTTGCCCATTGTTTTTTTACAATCACATATAAATTATATAATTCAGTAAAAGAATATGTTTACAATTTATATTTTGAAAGCGAGGTTACTAAAACAGCTTTCGATTTATTATTAGACTTTATAGATGACAGTAATAAAGTTGACGTGGATTTTATTTTACAGCATAAAGAAGATTTCCATTATTCTGTTGTACCCTATATGGCTATTATATTAAAAGAGAAAGGAAATCTTTCTGATGCGATTGAAATTCTTGAGTCTGTTTCCAATCACAAAGTCCTTGATATTCGAACACATCTTTTGATAGAGTACTATCAACATGATAAATCATATAGCCAAAAATTGTATCATTTGCTCTTTGAATTGCGAGAGGCAGGTCAGATGAACCCAAATACGCTTTATCTTGAATTGAATATATCTAACCAAATAGGAGATAATGAAAATAGTCTATTAATAACATCAGAATTAATCAAACAAATTCCGAATGACATAAATGTATGGGTGAATCACGTTCTGTCATTATATCATTGTGAAGGACACGAAAGTGAAATAATAGAACTTAAAAATAAATTTGTAAATGCAGTCCTTTCCGCTCAAGCAACAAAAATCTTATTTAATGTTTATCATGCTATTAATGAAACTCTCTTTGCTCTTGACTTATTGTATGACCAGATAAATCGAACTCAAGACCAGAATCTTAAAGATTTCTTGTTCACTATGCATATAAATCCTGATGTTTATAAATTAATTTCAGAAGAGAAGGATTCTATTGAATGCGGAGATTTTGTGACTATATTCTATGAAGGTAAGACAAAAGAGTGTGTTGTGTCTAAAGGCTCTGTTTATGAAGACTTAATAGGATGTAGGACTGGTGATAAAAAAGAGATTATTATTAAAGAGCCTGTTTGGGTTGAAGTTCAAGAAATACATACAAAATACTTTAAATTATTACGTGATATTTTAAAAGATGTTGGTGAAAATCAGGGAAGTCGAAATATTAAGATGTTCTCTATTGATGATTTTGATTTTACAAATGACCCAATTGGATCCCTTCGTAAAATGTCTGGAAAAACAGATGATATTATTGCAAAGGAAAATGCTTTGCTTGCTCAATATCAAAATGGAGAGATGTCTCTTCTTAATTTTATAAATAATCATGAATGTATATCTGATACATATGAAAAGTTATTTGGGCAACAATTTATGATTTGCTCTATACCTGTTAAATTTTTCAAACATTTCTTTAGTGGGCGTGAAGAGTGGAAGCAAAAAGGAATAGTATTGGATATAACTTCTTTGGTATCGCTCTACGAATTTGACCGTAGATATGGGCTTAAGTATGAGAAACAATTATTCTTGCCTAAATCTATAACTATACTTATAAAGGAGCAACTTCTCAACGAAGAAAAAGGAATGCCTAAATTTATATCTCAACATATTGTTGACAAGATTGGCTATGATGTGGTTGATAAAGATAAAACTATTCTTTGGAATAAGTTAAAGTCGCTTGAAAGATGGATTGGAGAACATTGTTGCGTTGAGACTGTAGAGGAAATCATTAATATGGATTTTTCACAAAATGACAATCGGTTATGGAGGGTAGAAGTGGAAAGTTTGCTGCTTACACGTAAAGGAATGTTGTTACTGACGGAAGATTGGTGTTTTCAAAAACTTTTCCTAAATCTATTCCCAACACTTTCTGTATATCAGTGGCTGACATTGATGGAGATTGAGAATGCAGATGCGTGGGGGCAGTTTATGCTTGAGTGTGGAAATGTAGGTTATCCTATACAATCTGAATATATTCGATCTCAATATGATTTAATGTGTAACAATAATCTGAATAATTATCAAACATGTTTGAAAAATGTAAAATATAACCCTGAATCTATAATAAATGGCATAGATGCGGCTAAAAGCTTGATTAAAGGAGTAATTGAGCCTTCAAAAATCATAGGTGCTACAAATATGCTATCTGGAATGTTTTCTTCTGTGACAACTGATATTTGTAGATTGATAGTTCAAAGAGAATTTGTTAATTCTAGAGACGAGATATGGAATCAATGTTTAATGGATGCACTTAGAGTTAGTCACCCATTCATTTTTTGAATAGCTTTATTAAGTATGTATCACTCATTTGTATTTATAATACTTTAAGAAAGTATACTACTGTAACCAATTAGAACCACTGAAAATATTTAGCATATAAAAACATATCAAGATTTTATTTTTGTAATCTGTTCTTATGACACAAAGTATTTTGTCATTATTCTGTTTTTATAAAACTTGCTCCAATCATTACTTTTCTCAAAAGCCTTATGAAGGCAAACATTTTCTGGTTGATAGGTAATTACTGAAAATTTTGTACTAATATGTTAGAATATTGTTTTAAATATTATATTTATTCGTATTTTGGCATAGTTTTTGCTGTATGATATAATAATTATGGTAATAAAAAGATATATTTATGGCAAAAAAGAAAGTTTACGTATGTTTTGATTACGACAGAGACAAGCATTACAAGTATCTTATGGAAGCATGGAATGCAAATCCAAATTTTGAGTTCTTGTTTAATGATAAATCTCCTAGAGAAATTCAGTCTTATAATATCAGTGTGATTAAATCGTGTCTGACAAAAAAAATTAAAGAGGCAAATTATACTGTAGTTTTAGCAGGGAAAGATGCGAATAAATTGCATAAAGATGCTGAAAAAATTGGATATAAAAATTGGCAAAATTTTGAGGTTGCTCAAAGTGTAGAAAATGGTAATAAACTCATTGTTGTTAATTTACCTGATAGTACTGATGCACCAGATGAATGTTACGGACATGGTGCAGTTTGGGCAGGAAAATACAGTCAAGAAAATATTATCAAAGGTCTAGATGAAGCTGCAAAGAAATAATGGAAGTAGAAAATTTGTATGACCACTATAAAGATACATTTCAACAGCAAAAGGAGTATATTGCTAAGCGTGATCGACTAACTATATCACTTCTTTTGACTGTTGTTTTGTTTGCTACTCTTTTATCAAATCCTGAAACACTTACGACATGTGTGAATCAGTATATAAAGAATAACTATCAAATAGAGAAAGTTATGATAGATTTTTCTATACTTCACACAGGCATGATATATTTATTGCTATGGTTTATATTACAATATTATCAAATCTGTTTAACGATAGAAAAACAGTATTGTTATATATGGGGACTTGAAGAAGAATTAACTAAAAGGAATGAATTTATCAGTAGAGAGGGATTAGCTTATGCAACTTCATATCCATTACTTAAAAATGTTGCAAATGTTTTGTACGCATGGGGAATTCCTATTGGAATAAGTGCATTGTCATTATTTAGATTAATAAATGAATGTAAAACAGGTGAAGGTTATATTATACTTGATAGTTTGGGACTTGCTCTTATTTTTATTTTAAGCCTGCTGTACTTTTCAGATAGGAATCTTAATTGGCATATTTGGAAAAGTAATATTGGTCCTTTAAACAAGTTGAAAGGATTTATAAAGCTTGATGTAGATTAAAAAGATAATGAATACCTATATTAAAGTTTCAATATTTAGGAAGATAAAATTGTTTATAATGAATTTATTAGACAATAAAGAGTATAATAGTAAAAAAAATAAACTGTAAATAGGCACAACATTCTGTTACTAAATGTTTCTGATACTAAGTTATAGAAAATAAGCTATTGCTATAATATCCTTATGATGGTATTTTTGTAAAATACAATAACCATTGAAGTATTATGAATATATATCATTTTCTTAGTGTATTTTTATAATCTTATTATCTTAATATATTCATTATAAAATAGAATCCACTAAATTATTGAGAAGTCATATATTAACCCCATTTCTAGGTTTACGCTTCATCCCATGAAGTATTTGTGCGGATTGTTCCTGATAGGATAGAGGTTGGTTTTGTTTTTTGCCAGCCTCTATCCATTTAAGGAGTTCGTCCTCATAGAAATATAATTTTTTACCACGTTTATAGGCTGGGATGAGACCTGTACGGGCAAGTCTGTAGATTGTCGGTTTTGATTTTTGGATAAGTATGCTAGCCTTATCTATGTCAATCAGTAGGTGCTGATGATCAAGTTTCTGTGGTTGTAAGGTTTCAACCAATTGATAAATTTTCTCTACTTGTTCTGTTAAATAGCTTACAGCTTGCGGAAGCTTGTCGAATGTGATAGGTTCTTTTGTCATACTATCTGTTTTTGCTTTTGAGGATTAATATTTGTTGATGCAGTATTTATGAATATAAAGTCTGATTTATTGAATTATATCTGGATTTAATTTAATCAGGCATTCTGTTTCTGAGTGAGACATCTTTTTGATTATCGTGTTGATTTCATTTTCTTTCATGGTATCAGCAAATACTTTTTTAATGAATTCTGCTGTATATGAACGTCGTTTACCTAATGCTTTACCTATGTTCCAACCCAAATGCATAACATCTATAGCTTTCAATTTTGAATCTACTTTTATAGGAATAATATCGATAGCAGTTTTATCCTGAAAGAAATCTGAAATATAAGCACAGAGGCGCTGCAGATTTTCTTGGCTTGTATAAGCAGCCATCGTTTGATGGATGTATATATGTACTAACTCTAGCTTTTTATCGTTCGTACGTTTCTGTTCTATAATAGTATTCGAACGGAGTTTTTCATATTCCATAAATGCTTGTTCTGGTGCAATCACAGAATCATTAAGATGTTCATGGATAGACAAAGATTTGCTATGATGACATAAATATATAATTATCTCATATAATGCAATTTGCATTGATATATATAATCCTGTAGATATTATAAAGACCGATATAAAAATAATATTTGAGCTGAACTGATCAAAGCCTGCATTGATTGCTTCAATGCGTATAGCAAGTGCCATAAGAAGTAATGTTCCAGCTACACTAGAATCTAAAATAAAATATTCAAATTTCTTCAAATACATAAGCCATATGTTTAACTGTTCGTAAGCAAAGGTAATGTTTACTGATTATGTATTATCAGAAAATGACAAGAGTGACATCAGACTTCATCAAACGTCACTAATTGTCATAAATAGTTTGATTATTATTGGAAAGTAAGAAGTGTTCAGATGGGATAGGGGCGGATTAATTTATGGGATTGAATATAAGACATGAATTTATAACTTATCATATAATAAACAAAAGTGGTATTCTTTCTATATTATATGATAAGTTATGCTATAATTCCAATAATCGTTCCGCTAATGGCGCATAATACTTTTGTACTTCTTCAGCTGTTGGAGTATGACCGCCAGGAAAGTGGTATGAATATTTATAATGCATTAAAAATAAAGGCTCAAAGTGTGCCAGATGGTCATTCTCACCAAATATCCCCCATATATTTTCTTGGTTGGCTACCTGACAATTGTCCCATTGATGCTGTTGAAGTTCTGCGAATTCATCAATCAATGTTTGGTTAATGACAAGCTGCTGGTTTCCGTTAGCTCGTGGAGATTTGTATTCATGCGAACCAATACGTTCCATCAGGAAGCTTGTCATTTCGAAATGGGGATTTCCGAGTAAAGCAGGGATGTTGTTTTTAGATGCTACTATCTGTGCCAAAAACGAGCCATTACTGTTTCCTACCAATATATCAGGTTGTTCTTGGTCGCACAATCTTTGGATAAAGTCGATAGCTTCCTGTGGATGCAGGAGTAAGTCTGGACTCAAGACTGTTGCCTTACCGCTGAAATATTCTTTCAAGGCAAGAGCTGGGATACATGTACCTGATGCAAAGAAACCATGAAGGAAAAGAATTTTCTGTGCCATAATCAACAACCGCTTCCGTCAATATTACATGTTGCTCCTTCATTAATAGGACGTGAACGTAATCCGGCATCTTCTGGATTCAAAGTAACTGTACCGTCTTCCAATACAAAGCAAGGAATTCCAACGGCTCCAACACTTTTGGCTTCATTAAAGGCTGGATGATGATCCCGTAATCTCAAGAATGCTTTCAAATCTCTTACGTGTTGACCAATATCGATGACCTCATATTGGTTATTACCTTTTACTTGTTCTTCTACATACGTACAATCCGGACAAGTTTCCATTCCATATATTTTTATCATAGCTGTAGTTATTCATTTAAAGACTCAATTTTCTTCAAAGATAGCGATTCTGTCAGATAAAGCAAACATAAAAACAGGTCATATCCGATAGATTTATCAGATATAACCTGTTGTAGATAAGATAAGAGTTATATTATTTCAACGAAATCTTATTCGCTGTCTCTCGTTTTTTCGAATTGACCAAATCAGCATAAATCTGTGTGGTCGAAACATTTTTGTGAGTAAGCATTTTCGATACTGTATAAATATCTGTGCCTAAAGAGATTTGTATGACGGCGTACGAATGACGGAAACAGTGGAAGGTTATGTGTTTTTTGATTCCGGCTTCCGAAATCCATTGCTTGAGAGGCTGATTCGTCATAGCTCTGGTCAGTCCTTTGAATACGCGGCCTGAACCAGGGATACCACATAGTTCCAATGCTTCGTTACTGATGGGGAGAGTGGCTTCAGTTTCTGTCTTTTCCGTACAAATTCTGATGTAATAACCATTGTCAGGACCGACTTCAATATTATCCCATGTAAGCTGTAAAATATCGCTGATACGAAGACCGGTCATACAGGAGAATAATGAAGCTTGTTTCAGTACAGGAATCTTGCATGGTGTAGCGGCCAGTTTCTTAACTTCTGCTAATGTGAGATACTGCTTTTTGACTTCTTTCCATTCAATCTTGTCTATGAAGTCATTCAGATTTTCACGTAGCATCTTCTCTTGATAAGCTATTTTCAGTAATGCACGGAAAGTTGAAAAATATCCAGCTGCCGAATTTCTCGAAACACTGATATTAGGATGACGGATCTGTTTACAGTTCAGTAGATACTGCCTGAACTTCTGACAAAGCTCCACCGTTACATCGCCGAAAGTGCAATAGCCGTTTACAAACTTTTCAAAATGCTGGTAAACGCAGTCCCATTTGTGATACTTCAGTTTTGCTTTTTCACGAAAATAGGCAAGGAAGTCAGCTTTCATTTTGTGCTTGTCAAGAAATCCAAACTCCTCATTGACGATTGCCTGTACTCTGATACAACGAATGGCTTCAGCCTTACTCAGCATCTCATTGTTGAAATCACGTTCAATCTCATTTTTAGGACGGGCATAGATATAAATGCCAAGATATTCCCTGCGACTCATTTTCATTGTGTACGGATTGCGAATAGCCGGATAATAGTCCAGGTAGAGAGAAATTCTGCCGTTACTGATAACTCTTTGTCTCAATGTTACGTTAGTACATGTAAGTGCCATAAGATTAATGTTTTTGGTTGATAAATTATTATTATCGGTACAAATTAAACTGGTGTTTTCTTGGTGAATACTCACACCGGAAAATAACTTATACCAGGATTATTCAATGATAGGATCTTCGAACAAATTATCGAGCTCAGGTTTGGATATAAGAGTATACTTTCCCTTCTTAATCTTGGGAATTTGATGATACTTGGTATAATGGTATAGCTGGTCTCTTGTTATTTTGAATTTTTCCATCGCCTCTTGAACAGTGTAGTATTTGGGTTCTTCAGCCTGACGTATTCCCTTTGCTATATCGAAGTGCTTTTTTGAATAATATACTGTAATACCAACCTTCTTTTTCGGAATGGCATTTTTATAAACAAAAGAATATATAGCGTTAAGGCTCATTTGAAATTTGTCCTGTACTTCTTGCACACTATACCATTCTGTAATGTCTGCATCTGGAGCCTTCGAGGAAAAATAAGCATCAACATGCTTTTTACTCCAGTAAGTCTTACCACGGTTGAATGTCTTTGGAATTTTATTCTTCTTAGACATAACAAAAATCCATGATTCACTTACATTGAATTTTTTCATTATTTCGGCTGTAGTATAAAATTCTTTGATAGGTAGAGTGTCCTTGGGCATTCTAAATTCATAAGGATGCCGTTTTAACATCTCATCTATATCAGAGCGTTTGACGAAAGATAATCTGCTGCTAATCTTTGAAGCTTGAAGGTATCCTTTATAGACCATCTTATAGACTGCTTGTCTGGTAATACCTAAAAGAATTCCAACCTCTGAGAAAGATAGAAACTCTTTATCCTTAATTGTGATGATAGGTAGTTCCTCAATCCTATTTTGAGTATTCTCTTCATTAGCCTTAATGTTTTTCTCTCTTTCTCTTTTTTTGTAAGCTAAATTTGCACACCTGTGAGAGCAGTACTTTGTACTTATTTTTTGTGCTTCGAATCGTGTTCCACACCATTCGCAAATCTTTTTAATTTTAGTGTTACTTGCTGGCATATTATTCAAATTTTAAATGTTTATTTCGCTTTATTTCTCCCGTTATGTGTCAACTATCGTAAATCTTAGTAAACCATAGTCAACTTTCTCCACAATCTGTCCAGCGTAAAATGCCGGAATTTTGCTTCGTGGTACAAAAACGGTACAAAAAGATGATGTACAAAGCTTATAAATGACTAATATTGACAGTAGAGCAACAAAAAAGGCGCCCTGTAAAGAGCGCCATATCAATCGATTATAATCAATTTAACTCATTGATAACCAGATAGTTACTTGCCGATGCAAAAATGCTTAAATATGTTGCCAAGAATTTCATCGCTAGTGATTTCTCCACCAGTGATTTCCGCTAGATGAAAGAGACATTCACGTAAATCTTGTGAAATAAGATCACCGGAGAGATGAGTTGATAATCCCTCTTGTACACGCTGTATAGCGTTTAAAGCATGACTTAGTGCTTCATAATGACGTATATTGCTAACAATCACATCATTCTGTGACAAATCAGGGAATGAGGCGAATTTTATTAATTCTTTTTGAAGATAATTTAATCCATCTTTTTGTTTGGCAGAAAGCGTTAATATTAGTATTTCTTTAGATGTAGGAAATGTAGAGAGTAAACTTTTATAATCTTCAGGTGATAATAAATCAACTTTATTTAGAACCATTATGAGATGTTTGTTGCTACAGCGTGGTAATATTTGTTCTGCTAATTGATGATATTGTATCTCTGCGCATGTAGCATCAATTACCCATAGTACAATATCAGCTTGGTCCAGTTTTTGGAAACTTCGTTCTATACCTAACTTTTCTATGGTATCTTTAGTCTCGCGTATACCTGCTGTATCTATGAAACGGAATATAGTTCCTCCCATATTTATAGTATCTTCTATTACGTCGCGTGTGGTGCCGTGAACATCACTTACGATGGCACGTTCTTCATTCAGTAATGCATTAAGAAGAGTTGATTTTCCAGCATTGGTTTCACCAACTATAGCTACAGGTATACCATTTTTAAGAGCGTTTCCTACACTGAATGATTGTACAAGATTGCTTATGACTTTTTCAATTTGAGTTGCAATATTTTGTAATTCTGTACGATTAGCAAATTCCAATTCTTCATGGTCACTAAAGTCAAGTTCCAGTTCCATAAGAGAGGTAAGATGTAGTAACTTATCTCTTAGGTTAGCTAATTCGCGACTGAATCCTCCACGCATTTGACTCATTGCCATACGATGTGTTGCTGCAGAAGTTGAGGCTATCAAATCTGCAACAGCTTCTGCTTGACTTAAGTCCATTTTCCCATTTAAGAAGGCACGTTGAGTATATTCGCCTGGTCCAGCTGCACGACAGCCATTTTGAATAAGCAGTTGCATAACCTGTTGAAGGATATATGATGAACCATGACAAGAAATTTCGATTGCATCTTCGCCTGTGTAAGAATGAGGAGCCTTGAATAGACTGATTAAAACATCATCAATAACTTCACCTTTTGATGATAAAATATGACCAAATGTTAGTGTGTAAGGTTTTCGAGTTATTAGTTTCTGTCCTGAAATCGGTGTGAAAATCTTGTCTGTTATGGTAATGGCTTCTGGCCCAGAGACCCGGATGATGCCAATAGCGCCACCTTGAGCGGTAGCAATGGCACATATAGTATCGTCAGTATGCATTAATCAATAATTTTGTTTATTAATATTATCATATGAAAAGATGTATTTTCGACCTAATAATTATGTGTAGATAAGTTGATTAAATTATTTGTGTCTGCATCATCAAAGTCATTGCCTTTTCTAAATATATACGGTCTGTTTCGTCAAAGTCTGCGAGTTTATCACTGTCAATGTCTAGCACACCAATTATTTCATGTCCTTTAATTAGTGGTATTACTATTTCTGAACGCGAAAATGAACTGCATGCTATATGTCCGGGAAATAAATCAACATCAGGAACGACAAGTGTTTTCTCTTCAGCCCAAGCTGTGCCACATACACCCCGTCCTTTTTTAATACGGTAACATGCGATACTTCCTTGGAATGGCCCTATAATGAGCTGTTCATTTTTTACAAGATAAAAGCCGACCCAAAAGAAGTTAAAAGCTTCTTTCAATGCAGCAGCCGTATTCGCCATGATACTTATTAAATCGGTTTCTCCTTCAATTAATGCAGCGTATTGACGGAGAAACATTTCATACATCGACACTTTGTCTTTGTAGCCTGTAATTCTAAAACTCTGTTCAGACATGTATTATTTATATTCTTTCAAGAACTAGTTTAATTAAATCATCAATCTGATTTTTATATCCTGTATTGGCTTCTTTGGCAAACCGGTTAGCAATAACCATACAGCAGGTTGTTGCTTTGTGTCCCATTAATCGTGCTAGTCCGGCAAGTGCAGAACTTTCCATTTCAAAATTAGTGATACGCAATCCATTATAATTGAAACTTTCAATTTTTTCATTTTGATGAGGATCTGCCAAAGGCACGCGTAATTGTCTTCCTTGAGGACCGAAGAATCCTCCGCATGATATTGTTACACCACGTACCATATCATCACCTGCAATACGTTCAACTAATTCTTTATCTGCATCTATAACATATGGGGCAGGAGAACACATGTTTCCACTCCAGCCTAAATGATTGAGTAGTGCGCGTTCCATTGGTAAATCGCAAACCGCATTACGCCCTTCATAGAAATTTAGCAGACCGTCAAAACCGATTGATTTTACAGAACAAATAAATGTTCCTAATGGAGTATAAGGTTGTAAACCGCCACATGTTCCTATTCGTACCAGTTCCAATGAACGTATAACTTCTTTTTCAAATCGTGTGGTGAAATCGATGTTGGTTAGAGCATCAAGTTCATTTAGTACAATATCAATATTATCACAACCAATACCTGTAGAAATAACCGAAATACGTTTACCTTTAAATGTTCCTGTAATTGTATGAAATTCTCGACTTTCTATGTCACATTCTGTAGAGTCAAAATGAGATGCTACAAGAGGAACACGTCCTGGATCTCCTACAAGAATTATTTTTTCAGCCAGTTGGTTAGGTTTAACATGAAGGTGAAATATACTTCCATCTTCATTAATGATTAGTTCTGAATCTGCAAAAAACTTTTTCATATGTATAGAAGTCAAATGTTCATTATTATTTTTTTCGACTCATTAAAAATGTAATTTCCGCATTTCTGATATTCTTTTCTTCTATTTTTAAATCAGCTGTTGATTTTTCGCAAGATGCTTCTAATTGCAGAATCTGGACTTTAAGTTGTTGCTTATGAGCATTATTGCTCTTGGCATATTGCTCTCTCAAACTGTTCAGCTTATTTTGATTGTCATATAATGTTTGTTGACCTTTCTGCCATTTTTTAATCTTGTTAGATGCATCAGGTGATTTAAAATCGCTGATATAATGATATGTTATATTATCATTGATTATAAAGGTGAAATCTTTATGTGCCGAATTATCTTCCAAGGCATTCATGGCGTCTTTCAAACGCAGTTTTGCTGTATTGACAACATCTTTATTTTCCCATGTTTCTTTGATGCTTGAGATACGTGCTAATCTTGTTAATTTTTCTTGATCAATATTGTTGAAATCATAAGTTTTTCTAGTTGTATTTGGTATGAAGATATAGATACAGACTTTCCCCTCCGGCTGATGGCGATCTGAAACAAACCAACCAATATTATTAATTTCATCAACGGCATATAAATAATCATTAGCAAGAGAATTAAATGGCATACCGATATTTTCGGGATATAGAAATTTTCGTTCGTCCATGTCGTATCGTGTGACAAAAATGTCATATCCTCCTATGCTTTCTGGGCCTTTAGCACCATAATATAATGTAATACCATCAGATAGCATAAAAGGGTAATCTTGCATATCGTCACCTTCCAATTCATCTAAATATTTAGGCGTATTCCATTTATCACCAATAAGATCGCTTGTATAGAGTTTTGTTTTCCCATCTTTTCCAGCTTTAGAGAAACATATCTTATTACCTAATTCTGTCTGATAGACAACTCCACATGAATCTTTCGTATTGAAAAAAGTACAATATGGTATTAATTTCCCACTTTCTTGTCCTAATTTTACGTGTGAAAGAAAGTCTTTTTTGTCAACAATGATACTATCAATAAAAGTTACACGTTCACAAGCTTTTAGCATAGATTGCATACGTAGAACACGTTGCAACTGTTTATCTAAATCAGTTGTTGGCTTGCGTTTACGTTTCAATTGGGTAATTTCATTGTTGAGGATTTCTTCAGCTTCGTCAAATTGATAGTTTGCAATATAATTGTCTGCTTTTTGTCCTTGTACAGGTAAAATAGCCAATATCAGACAAAATGCAGGAAGAATAAATCTTTTCATATTAGTTGTGGTTATCGTCATCTTTCTTCAAAGATAAGTATTTCTTTTTAATACTGTTTCCTTTTCTAATATTATTTAACCAAGGGAATGTCTTTATTCTGTTGTTCGGGGTTTCTTATTGGGTTTGTTATTCAACAAGTTTTCCATTGTTTTCTAGTGCATTCCACATAGAGTGGCGTACGTCTGGGTTAAGCCGTTCAATTTGTTCGAATATCAGTTTCATACTGGTACGGTGTGAGTCTTTTTCGTATGGGCATAGTTTGGTTTGTTTTTGGTAGCTTTTCAGTTTAGCCCATGTGATAAGATCTGTCTCTTGGACCATACATAAAGGACGAATAATCGTTATTGGAAATTTGCGCATTCTCAGTTTTGCTGGCATTGTTGAGAATTGTCCTTGAAACGAGAGGTTAAGTAGCATAGTATGTAATATGTCATCTTGATGATGCCCTAACGCAATCTTATTACATCCTATTTTCTGTGCCACAGTAAAAAGCATTTTTCTGCGATTCCAGGAACAAAGAAAACATGGATTTTTTCGGGAATCTGTGCTGAGATCAAACGAGGTTTCACGTACAATAAGTGAAACATTATTCTTAGCTGCAAATTCTTCCAAATAAGAAGTATCGCTCTCATAGGCAATATTGCTCATTCTTACGTGTAGAGCAGTTAACCTAATATTAGGTTTGTATATTTGTGCCCGTTTTGCCATAAACTCCAGTAAGGCAAGCGAATCTTTTCCACCTGATAGGCCCAGTAAAATATGATCACCGTCATTTAATAAATCATATTGAGTGATGCCCTTATTGAAATGATGCCAGATGCGTCGCTCAAGTTGCTGTTCTACATTTGGGTCCATTTCATTCAATTATTTATAGGAATACAAAATAAACGGCTAATATCAAGCACAAGAAAGCAACCAAATGATTCCAGTGTAAGGCTTGGCCTTGAAACATGACAGTAGCGATAACTGTAAATACAATCAGTGAAATAACCTCTTGTATGACTTTTAATTGCATTAGGCTGAAAGGTCCTCCGTTTCCTTCAAAGCCAATTCGGTTGGCCGGTACTTGACAGCAATATTCGGCAAATGCAATTAACCAAGAGAAAAGAATAACTCCAATGAGCGGCCAGTTATTAGAGATACCGGTTTGTTGGAGTTTTAGATGACCATACCATGCAAGAGTCATAAAGATGTTACTACTGATAAGTAGAAGAATTGTATATAATGCGTTCATATAAGTTCTTTTATATATAGGAAGGACCTGTAAGCAGTTATGTGTTTACAGATCCTTCGGTTGATTAATAATTGGGAGATAATATAATATTATCACGAATTTATAAAATTACTTTTGCAGATATTCATGCATGCTGGCTGCTGCTTTACGTCCGTCCCCCATTGCTAGGATTACGGTCGCTCCTCCGCGAACGATATCACCACCGGCAAAGATACACGGAATATTAGTTTGCATTCCTTCGTTTACGGCGATGGTATTTTTACGTCCAAGCTCCAGACCCTGAATAGAGGTCGGTACAATCGGATTCGGAGATACACCTACAGCTACAATTGCCATGTCGATATCCAGCGTTTCGGTTGCTCCCGGTATAGGTTCCGGGCTTCTACGTCCACTTGCGTCGGGCTCGCCTAACTGCATTTTCTGGAGTACTACAGCCTTTACAGCACCTTTCTCATCAGCTAGATATTCGATAGGATTATGTAGGGTCATGAATTCAATACCTTCTTCTTTGGCATGTTTTACTTCCTCAATGCGGGCTGGCATTTCAGCTTCTGAACGACGGTAAACTATGATAACACGTTCTGCACCAAGACGCTTTGCTGTACGGCAAGAATCCATAGCTGTGTTACCTCCACCAACAACCATTACATTCTTTGCAAGATGAATTGGTGTATCAGTATCTGGGTTTGAGGCGTCCATTAAGTTTACTCGTGTCAGATATTCATTGCTGGACATGATGTTGATACTATTTTCGCCTGGTATACCCATAAAGTTTGGAAGACCGGCACCAGAACCAACAAAGATTCCTGCAAATCCTCTGTCTTCCAGTTCTTTTACACTTATTGTTTTTCCTACGAGGCAGTCCTTTTCAAATTTTACACCCATTTTCTCAAGGTTGCGAATTTCAACATCCACAATCTTGTTAGGTAAACGGAATTCAGGAATACCATATTTTAATACACCGCCAATTTCGTGTAGAGCTTCAAAAACAGTGACATTATAACCCATCTTAGCCATATCGCCAGCAAAAGATAGTCCTGCAGGGCCAGATCCAATTACAGCTATGCGTTTACCATTAGCTGGTGCACATTCTGGAACGGACATTTTGCCACTTTCACGTTCAAAATCAGCAGCAAAACGTTCCAAATAGCCGATTGCAACTGCAGGTTCATTCATTTTCAGGTGAATACATTGACTTTCGCATTGTTTCTCTTGAGGGCATACACGACCACAGACAGCCGGAAGTGCCGAAGTACTTTTCAATACACGGGCTGCATTAAGAAACTCTCCACGTTCAATGTTTTTAATAAACGATGGGATGTTGATATTTACTGGACATCCCTGCATACAAGTCGGATTTGCGCAGTCAAGACATCTTTTTGCTTCAGTCATAGCCTGTTCTGCACTAAGTCCGATGTTTACTTCTTCTGTACGTGTAGTTGCACGATATACGGGATCGAGTTCAGGCATTATGACGCGCTTGATAGCAGTACGTTCTTTGGCCTTCATCGATTTACGTATCTCTTGACGCCATTCTGCATTACGGTCTGTCAGTTCTTCTAGCGGTGTTGTCGTATCCATGTGTTCTGCGTCAAGAGCCATCTGTTTGTTGATTTTGCATGTATTATCAGCAATATGAGCTTTGAAATCAGCTTCAAGATGACTCATTTCTTCTGCTTCCTCTTTCTTGAAAGCTCCCATGCGTTTCAGCATTTCATCAAAATCAACCTGGTGACCGTCAAATTCTGGACCGTCTACACAGACGAAGCGTGTTTTACCGCCTACAGTAATACGGCAAGCTCCACACATACCAGTGCCATCAACCATAATAGTGTTGAGTGATACATCTGTCGGAATATTATATTTCTTCGTCAGTAAACAACAGAATTTCATCATAATTGCAGGACCGATAGCAAAGCACTTATCTACCTTTTCACGCTGTATGACGCTTTCAATACCCTCTGTTACAAGTCCCTTACGGCCGTAACTGCCATCATCGGTCATAATGATTACTTCGTCTGAACTTTTGCGGACTTCTTCTTCCAAAATAATTAGCTCTTTACTACGTCCAGCCAAAACAGAAATAACACGGTTCCCTGCAGCCTTTAAAGCTTCAATTATAGGTAACATGGGCGCAACACCAACACCTCCTCCGGCGCATATAACAGTTCCGAATTTATCAATGTGCGTTGCTTTTCCGAGAGGGCCTACTACGTCTGTAATATAATCGCCTTCATTTAAGTTGCAGAGTTTGGTTGATGATAGACCTACTTTCTGCACAACCAAGGTGATTGTACCTTTTATAGGGTCAGCTCCGGCAATAGTTAACGGCATACGTTCGCCTTTTTCACCTACACGGACAATTACAAAATGTCCTGCTTTGCGTGCTTTGGCGATTAATGGCGCTTCAATCTCGAACTTATATACTTTCTCCGAGAATTGACTCTTGGATACGATTTTATTCATTTTATATATGTTACGTCTTTGTTTTTAATTAATATGGTTTGTCATCCAGCATTTCGAAACCGCAATAAGGTACAAGGCATTTTGGAACACGAATACCATCAGGAGTCTGATTGTTTTCTATAATAGCAGCTACAATACGAGGCAAAGCTAATGCGGAACCGTTTAATGTATGACATAATTCAGTCTTTTTGTCTTCCGTACGACGGTAGCGGCATTTCAGACGATTTGCTTGATAGGTATCAAAATTAGATACAGAACTAACCTCAAGCCAACGTTTTTGTGCTTCTGAATATACTTCAAAGTCGTAACAAATAGAAGAAGTAAAACTCATATCTCCACCACAAAGACGTAAAATTCTATAAGGAAGTTCCAGTTTCTGAAGCAAGCCTTCAACATGTGCTAACATTTCCTGATGAGATTGTTCTGAATGTTCGGGAGTATCGATACGTACAAGTTCAACTTTTGAGAATTCATGTAATCTGTTCAATCCTCGTACATCTTTACCATATGAACCTGCTTCACGACGGAAACATTCTGTATAAGCGCAGTTTTTTATAGGCAGATCTTTTTCGTCCAATATCACGTCACGATAAATATTGGTAACGGGTACTTCTGCTGTAGGAATCAAATAAAAATCATCTACTTCACAATGATACATTTGTCCTTCCTTGTCTGGAAGCTGTCCTGTTCCATATCCGGAAGCTTGGTTGACTACTGTTGGCGGCATAATTTCTTCATAACCTGATTTACGTGCTTCATCAAGGAAGAAATTAATAAGGGCACGTTGCAGACGTGCACCTTTTCCACGATAAACAGGGAAGCCGGCACCTGTAATCTTTACTCCAAGGTCAAAATCAATTAAGTTGTATTTTTTTGCAAGTTCCCAGTGTGGAAGAGCGTTTTTAGGCAATTCTGTTTCCATACCTCCTGTTTTGACCACAACATTGTCTTCTGCACCAACGCCTTCGGGTACAATATCATATGGTATGTTAGGGATAGCACATAGTAAGTCTATTAATTCTTTTTGTGCCTGGTCCATTGTTTCCTGCAGAGTCTTGTTGGTATCTTTTAGACTAGTTACTTGAACTTTAAGCGATTCAGCTTCGTCTTTCTTGCCTTGTTTCATCAACGCGCCAATCTGTGCTGCCATTTTTTTGCTTTCTGACAGGTTCAAATCCAATTGTGTTTGGGCTTCGCGGCGTTTTTTATCGGTGGCCATTACTTTCTCAATAGCTTCCTTTGCACCATTAAAGTGCTTTTTTTCCAGACCTTTAATTACTCTTTCGGTCTGCTCGTTAATGAGTTTTAATGTAAGCATATCTTTTTTATGTTTTTGGATACTATTCTGAAATGCAAAATTAAGCAAAAAAAACGGTAATATAAGCAAAAAACAAGAAAACTATTCTTATTTGTATCATTAAGGCTCTTTATTGAAGATTATGATGGACTATGTTAATAATAGAATTCTATAAAGATTGACATTTTGTAACATAAAAGTAATATTAAATAATCATATGTGCTGTTATTTCTTGATTTATATCAATTAAATATGTATATTCTCGTTAAAACTGCTCATTTTGCTTGATGTTATATTCAGGAAGCTGTATCTTTGCAATGGTTTTTAGGAAAGAGGCCTTTAAGGGTTGGTCTCAAAATTTAAGGTAAGAAAGGCTAATAATAAAGCCGAATTTAAATTAGGTAAAAAGATTGAAATTATGAGAAAGTTAATGACTTTGGCATGCGCCATGATAATGGCGTCTGTCGCTAATGCAACAAAAGTAACAACAGTAGCGTTTGACAAGACTATGGTCAGCGTACCGGCTCGTGTACGTTTTGTAAAAGGTAATGATTACGGATTTACGGTAGAGGCTAAAGATTCAATTGTAGCTAAAGCATTACGTTGCACCGTAAAGGAAGGTGTACTTCGTATCGCATTTGGTCAGTCTTTACAGCCGGGAACATCAAAGTATGATGCTCGTAAGGATACATATTATTATGGTATCAATGTAAATAATCAGATTCTTTCTGAGGAAGATGAAGCTGACAACCTTGTTATTACCGTTACAGCACCTGAGATGCCAATATTTAAGACTACTCCCGACTATGTAGCTGTTTCTACAAAGCGTGTTGAGGAAGCTCGTAAGGCAACTGTCGGTGGATTGACAATGAATGAGTAAAATGAATAATCAATCAAGTTATTTCGCTTTCTATTGAGGGGGAAAGCGGAAAAACAAAGGATTCCCGAAAGTTTTTTCTGAACTTTCGGGAATTTTCGTTTCTATAATTTATCTTTGTAGAGCAAATATTTTTTATTAATAATTTATGTGGACAGATCTGTTAAATTCCTCTTATTTTGCTCTTTTCCTGATTGTTGCATTAGGATTTATGTTAGGGCGGATACAGGTAAAAGGAGTATCGCTTGATGTTTCGGCGGTCATTTTCATTGCATTGCTTTTTGGGCATTTCGGAGTTTCTATACCTAAGGAACTCGGTAATTTTGGATTGGTGCTTTTTATTTTTACGATAGGTATTCAGGCCGGTCCTGGTTTTTTTGATTCGTTTCGGAGTAAGGGTCGAACCCTTATTTTGCTGACTTTTTTGATTATTGGTGCGGCAGCACTTACAGGAATTGCTTTTAAATATTTGGTAGGTATTGACACACCTAGTATTGTAGGATTGATTGCCGGTGCATTGACCAGTACACCAGGACTTGCTGTAGCAATAGATTCAACAGATTCTCCATTAGCCTCTATTGCTTATGGATTAGCATATCCTTTTGGTGTTATTGGTGTTATTCTTTTTGTAAAACTCTTACCACGTATACTTCACGTTGATTTAGAGCAAGAAGCCCGCAGGCTTGAGTCGGAACGACGTAGCAAATATCCTGAACTTTCAACATGTTTGTTTCGTGTAACAAATCCAAAAGTCTTTGGCCAGACTCTGAGTGGATTGAATTTAGGAAAGATGACCGGTGCAGTAGTCTCGCGTATTAAAAGCGGCAATACAATTATGATGCCGTCAGCAGATGTCGTTTTGCATGAAGATGATTGGTTGCAGGCTGTTGGCAGTGAGGATGCATTACGTGAAGCAGGGCTTTTACTTGGCGAACGCCAGGAGGGCGAACTTCCATTAGTCGATTCGCAAGATATTCGCTCTCTCTTGTTAACTAATAAAGCAATGATTAACAGACAACTGGGCGATCTTGGTCTTCATCGTAACTTTGGATGTACGGTAACTCGTGTAAGACGTAGTGGTATCGATCTTTCGCCGTCTCCCGAATTGGCATTAAAATTTGGTGATAAATTGACAGTTGTCGGTGAGACCGACGGACTGAATGGATTGGCTAGAATGTTGGGTAATAACGCTAAATTGCTTTCAGATACAGATTTTTTCCCTATTGCTATGGGAATTGTGTTGGGAGTGTTGTTTGGTAAACTGAATATTTCTTTTGGAAGTGGATTCTCTTTTTCTCCGGGATTGACCGGTGGAGTTCTTATTGTTGCGCTGATACTTAGCGCAATAGGAAAAACAGGACCTGTTATATGGTCAATGTCCGGACCGTCTAATCAGTTGTTAAGACAGCTTGGGCTTCTCTTGTTTTTGGCCGAGGTCGGTACGTCTGCCGGACAGACATTGGTTTCTACTTTTCAAGAAAGCGGTTGGATATTGTTTGGAGTAGGAGCAGCCATTACTCTTGTTCCAATGTTAGTGGCTGTTATAGTCGGACGTTACGTGTTTAAAATTTCCACGCTCGATCTTCTTGGGACCCTTACCGGTGGTATGACCAGCACTCCGGGGTTGGCTGCGGCCGATTCTATGGTAGATAGTAATATTCCTGGTGTTGCTTATGCTACGGTCTATCCTGTCGCGATGGTATTTCTTATCGTGTTTATTCAATTAATTGCTTTGGCTTTAGTCTGAAAATATCTGTTTCAGTCATAAAAATAAGGCCTTTAACAAAACTTGATTCTTGTCAAAGGCCTTATTTATAGGCTAAAATGTAATCAAAGTACGATTATTTTACTTCATATTTTGACCGGGTCTCGCGTACGATTTCACGGCGGTATCGTTCCGGATAGCCAGGCCTTTTTACTCTTGTGCCATATCCACCAGGCGTCTGCTCAAACTTGCCGTCTTTCTCAGGACGAACAACACCATCTACATATTTTACCATCAGATATTTGCCTAAATCCATCCATTGGTTTAACATGTTTTCTGCTGCCCGGTTGGTGTAAGCGTTTAGGTATGCAATAGCTTTTGCTTTTTCTTTGCTGTCCTTTCCAGCCATGTTTATGGCCTCTTGTTCAGTTTTGGCTTGCAGACTGTTATAATCTTTTTCTAATCGGTCGCGTACAGTTTTTAATTCATTGAAAAGCTGACAATAGCGTGGATAAATAATTGAGCTGACCCAGTTGCAAACCCAAAATGCGCTTTTAAACGAGAAGTTTAGTCCATTAGCTACACGGTCTGAGTAGCAATCCGGTACAAATGTTGTACAACAGTAAACTGGAGTAAAAGCAATCATATTGGCATCATCACATCCGAACCATAGAACACCTCCGACGTAATCGGGCATCCATGAACGCATCTGAGCAACCATTGTGAATGCAGATTGCTGTGTGGAGATAGGGCGTTCGTTAAAATATGTTTTACCGTCTACTTCGTAAGTTAATGGTGTCGGACGATAAGGTGCCTCGTATGGGCCCATTCCTAAATCATTGGTCATTTCAAATGGTGTACCCTCGTAATGGTCGCGCATCATATTTTTAATATCCTGTACAGATATTTTTTGTTTAGGCTTGATATAAAGCGGCATGGCTTCTCCTTGAGGGTTCTCGCCCGACGCGTAGGGAAGATAGCGCTCCATGCCGTCGGCAAAACGGTTGAAGTAACTCCATACGCGTGCCTCACAGAATCGTAAAGCTGAAAAATCGGCAGGTGCGTAGGCTTCACAGAATGAGAAGTCTTTGTCTTTTCCTTTAAAATATCCTTTTTCTCGAGCAAAACTGATAACATCCTTGGCATAAAGACAGTTTTGTGAGTCTTTCAATGGAAACTTTCGGATTCGGCTTTGGTTTGCATGTGCAGCAATGCAATCGTCCGGAATGCGGATAGCTACCCATACAGCACCCTTGTTTCCTGGTCCTTTACCAATGAGATCCATAATCCAGACTTCGTTTTTGTCAGCTAATGTAAAGCTCTCGCCTTCACTGCAATAACCGTATTTTTCAATCAGTCCGGTTATAACACCGATAGCTTCACGTGCTGTGCGCGAGCGTTGCAGGGCGATATAAATCAGACTGCCGTAGTCTAATATTCCCGTAGTGTCAACCAACTCTGCACGACCGCCAAAAGTCGTTTCAGTAATTGTTACCTGATGTTCGTTCATGTTTCCAATCACATTATAGGTTTCTGCGGCTTCTTCAATTTCGCCAAGATAGTTGTTGCTTTCCCAACTATACACAGAACGGGTGCTTCCTTTTGCATGGCTTGCCGCGGGATAATGACACAGATAACCGAAACTGCCAAAATCGTCAGCACTGTAAGATACGATGACCGAACCGTCTGCTGATGCTTTTTTACCGACAATCAGATTGGTACAGGCATTGGCTTTTATTGAGGCAATCGTCATTGCGATAGCCACAACAACCTTGATTTTAGATAATAACATATGTTTATATAATTATTTAATAAATGAATTTTTGTTCGTATATTTTTTGATTGTCGCAACGATCTGTAACAACCACTTTTAGTGTGTATGTTTTGTTTCCTGCTTTCAGAGGCGATTCGTTTAGATTGCATGTCCACATATTACCGTCTCTGATAAATAGGATAAATGTATTGTCAGCAAGGGCTTTTAACGTACGAGGTCCGGAGCCTTTATCAAGAACCTTGATTTTTAACTGGGTGCTCCTCCGTTTGGTCCAGTTGCCTATTGCTGTTACTGTTGGTGGAATAGTGTCTTTTTCTAGTTCGTATGTTTCTGCTAAATCGCGAACTTGTGCTGAAAACCAACCGTTCTTATAAACATTTCCAACAAATCCTTTAGATGAAGCAATATAATATTTTTTAGGATTATCAATTGGGTAGCGAGGAGCAATCAGAAGGGTTGCCCGCTTTAGCAGTGGGGCGTATTCATCATTTAGTCGGAACTGGTTGGAATGGCCATCTGGTTTGTTTTTTACTGTTACACTGATTATATCGTCTTTTGATAGCGCACCAAGCGGAATTTGCAATTCCATTCCCGGTTGTTGGATAACATGAGCTTCATTACAACTTAGAAAACCTGGATTTTGTCGGAGTTTTGCCATCCGTGCCTTTTCTGTTGCTAAAGCTTCATCATTTCTAAGCCCTCTGATGTTAAAACGATAAGTGGAACGGTTTCCTTTTAAATCTTCAAGAATATATTCAAAATGATAAATTCGTTCATCACAAATATTTATCCACCCATTATTGTTGCTTGTTTTGATGAAGCTTAATTTATTTCCGGGCTCACGGAAAGATTTCAGATACCAGTGTCTGGTTTTTTTATAATGAGGAAAATCCCCCCATGCATTTACCATAGGATTCTCGTTATAACCGAATGATTTCATCTCACTACTGAATACTGTCTTTCCGTCAACTTTGAGTACAATGCGGTAAATGCCAAATTTATTACTTGTGTTATTCATGTAATCATCAGCCCATATAGCGGTACCTATTTGTCCCCATGCGTTACATACGGTTGTTTCGTTGTGTGAAGGTTCAATGATGATATTTTTTCCTTTTCCGTTGATTGTACCTGCCCCTTCTCGTGAGTATAGTTTGATGCCATGAGCTTTAGGGGCAAGGTCGTCTTTGGCCAAATGTTGGAAGTAGGGTAGCGGATCTTCTAACACGAAACTTCCGTTGTTGGTAGGGCGTTGAAATTCCATGTGCAGATGTGGAGCGAGAGAAGCTCCGGTATTACCACTGTAAGCAATCCAAGCTCCGGCTTTTACCGGATATACTCCTTTGCTTAATCGGATGTCTATTTCGTCTGTTTGACGGATATACTGTTCTTTACGTAATAATTGCTGAAGTGCAGGAGCAAAATCGTTTAGATGACAGTATACGGATACAAGACCATTAGGGTGAGTAATATATATAGCATTGCCAAATCCGTCTTTACCTACTGTTAGGCGTGACACATAACCGTCGGCTACAGCAAGAACACGCTTGTTGACGGTGCCTTGTGTTTTTACATCAATACCGCAGTGAAAATGATTTGGGCGAGGTTCGCCAAAACTGCCCGACATTAGATAGGGGATGTCAACAGGGGAATGGAATGCTGTTTGCTGACTCTGTGCTTTAACAGAGGAAAATATGAGACTAAACAGCAAAACAGTCGGTAAAATCGTATGTTTCATTGTGACATTGTATTGGATTGATATAAAAAACGATTACCACAAATCGTCAGGGTGACCTTTTAGAGGCGACTGCCTATCTTGTGGTAATCGTTTTTTGAGTGCTCTGACTAGTATTATTAGCAGGCTTTGAAGCTCATGTCAAGTCCTTTGACAGAATGTGTTAGAGCGCCGACTGAAATGAAATCTACGCCACATTCTGCATAATCTCTTAGTGTGTCGAAAGTGATTCCGCCACTTGATTCTGTCTCATATTTACCTCCAATCATTTCAACCGCCTTTTTTGTATCGGCCGGACTAAAGTTGTCCAACATAATACGGTCTACACCGCCTATTTCGAGAACCTCTTTCAACTCGTCAAAATTACGCACTTCAATTTCAATTTTTAGATTTTTACCTTTTTCTTTCAGATAGGTATGACAGCGGTTAATGGCATTTGCTATTCCTCCGGCAAAATCAACATGATTGTCTTTTAAAAGAATCATGTCGAACAAGCCTATACGATGGTTCACTCCGCCACCGATTTTCACAGCTGCTTTTTCAAGCATACGCATACCCGGAGTAGTCTTGCGTGTATCCAGCACACGGGTTTTTGTACCTTTTAGACGTTCTACATACTTGTTGGTCATTGTGGCAATGCCACTCATACGCTGCATGATGTTCAGCATGAGGCGTTCTGTCTGGAGCAGACTTTGAATTTTACCTGTAACAACCATTGCTATATCCCCGGGTTTTACGTGTGTGCCATCATTAATAAGAACCTCAACTTGCATGCTGGGATCAAAACGGTGGAACACTTCTTTTGCGATTTCTACACCGGCAAGAATACCTTCTTCCTTAATCAACAGTTTGGATTTTCCCATTGCATCTTCAGGGATGCAACATAATGTGGTATGGTCACCGTCACCTATATCTTCAGCAAAAGCAAGGTCGATTAGTCGGTCGTTTAATTCTTCTACAGAAAGCATAATTTATATTATTTTAAAATGTTTGTTCTATTCTTGTTACAAAGATAAAAAAAGGTGAGCGCAGAGACAAAATAATAACATAGTTTTTTCTATTTGCTACGCCGAACCGCATGGCTTATTAAAAGATATGAAAACTTGTTCAATACTGATGTATTTAGAAAGAATTATGTAAACTATTTGATTTTTATATAATTACGTTCTTTTATTGCACGTTTTATCTGAATGCTTTTATGCTGTAGTTTGGCATTTTGGTGAAAGAAGAAATAAAAAAATGATTTTTTTATCGGAAATATTTGCAGTATAAAAAAAAAGTTGTACCTTTGCAACGCAAAACAGAAACGGTGCCCTGACCGAGAGGCTAGGTAGCGGTCTGCAAAACCGTCCACAGCAGTTCGAATCTGCTGGGCACCTCATAAAAAAGATTTGACATAAGTCAAATCTTTTTTTGTTATTCTATTTATTTCGTTTGTTTGACCCTCTTTTGCAATCTTACGTACCATTTGCTTACTTTCTGAAAAATCATACTAAGTTGAGGAGCGGAAATATTGCGCACGCGCGCCCACGCATTTTCCCTATAGAAGTTTTTTTCTATTTTTCATCCTTACTCCTTCACAATTCCATTCAAATAACAGACTGACAGCGTGTTAAGTGTGAAGGACTATCCTTCACATCTCCTTCACCGATCCTTCACAGCTGAAAAAATCATACAAAACGCATACGGTTACGAGTTTTTTTCTGAACGGTTACGAATTCAATCCTGCACTTTATGAATCTTTTTCCGCACGGTTACGGTGAAACCCGTTACATAACAGGAATATTTTTCTATACGGTTGCACATCTTCTTGTAAATAAATCTTCATTATTTTTATTAAAAAGGAGAAATGTATCGTCTGTTTTTTAAAAATTCTTCAGACAGTTAGGGTATATGATAGAATTGAATCTGTATGTGTATTATGTGAAGCATAGTCCTTCACACGTATTGTTCAGATAATAAATCTGTTATGACTGATTGTGAAGGGGTGAAGGAGTTTTCGGGGAAAATAATAATTGTAGGATAAGATTTTTTAGTTGATGTATAAAATAATACGTAAAGTGGCATGTTTAACACAAATTCAGGAAATAGATGTGTAGTTTGTTTTTGATAGGATATATCCAATAATTCTATATAGAGGATAAGTCGACGCCTATTAAATGATAAACAATAAAAATAATTGAATAAACATACTATATAAATAATGATAATAGTATGTAAAAATCCGGACAGACAGGAATATGAATCATTCTGTCTGTCCGGATAGTAATATTGCGGGCATTCTTTTTTATTTCTCCAAAATAGCTTCTGCCAGTTCTTCCATTTCAGGAATATCAGTTTGCTTCATTGTACTTTTGATGGTAACCATCTTTTCCATAACTGTTACTTTTTTCATGTCAGAGAGCATGCATGACATTACTCTTCCAGCAGTAGGCGCCCATGAGCCGTTTTCAATGATACCTACACGGCGGTTTTGGTAGTTTTTGATTTGAAGATGGTGGAGGAAGTCGTGCATAGGTGGGAATACGCCCGCATCGTATGATGCTGCAGCCACAATCATGGCGTTGTAGCGGAAAGCGTTTTCTACAGCTTCTGACATGTCATTTCGGCTGAGGTCTGTCAGCACAACGTGTTTAGCACCCTTTTCTGTCAGAATTTCTGCCATTTTCTGAGCTGCTTCGGCTGTATGTCCGTGAATGGAAGCATAGGCAACCAAAACACCTTCTTCTTCCGGCTCATATTTGCTCCAAGTGTCATATAAGCCAATGTAATAGCCTAAATTATCAGCCAATACCGGACCGTGAAGCGGACAAATCATGCTAATGTCAAGCGTAGCAGCTTTCTTGAGCAGGGTTTGCACCTGCACACCGTATTTGCCACAAATATTAATGTAGTAACGACGGGCCTCATCAAGCCATTCTCCGCCATTGCAAAGTGCGCCGAATTTACCGAATGCATCGGCCGAGAAAAGAATCTTTTCACTTTCTTCGTATGATACCATCACTTCGGGCCAGTGAACCATCGGAGCCATGAAAAATTTAAGTGTATGACTGCCTAAAGAGAGTGTTTCACCTTCTTTTACGCTTTGGGTCTTACCTGCAAAATCGACATTGTCAAAAAATTGAGGTAACATCTGGATAGCCTTAGCTGTAGCCACAATAGTTGTTTGAGGATATTTTTCCATGAAAGCTTTGATTGAGGCTGAATGGTCAGGTTCCATGTGCTGCACGACGAGATAGTCCGGCTGACGGCCGTCCAGCGCTTCAGACAGATTTTCAAGCCATTCTGTGGTCTTACGGCAGTCAACAGTGTCCATCACTGCTGTTTTCTCATCCAAAATGACATAAGAGTTGTATGAAACACCCTGCGGGACAAGGTATTGTGATTCAAATAAATCTATATCTGTGTCATCAGCACCGATATACTTTACATTTGGAGTTATGTCTGTGGTCATAATATTTGTATTTTAATGAATTTTCGGATGCAAATATCGTAATTTTTATTCTATTATACAATAAAAGTTCTTCCTTTGAACCATCTGAAAGGCTGGAAAAAGGAAGAACTTTATGGGTTGTGGCGGGTTAACTGACCCGCATTTCCTGAAGTAATTCTTTCTGACGAGGACTAAGCTTGGTTGGAAGGTCTACGTCATAAGTCAGAATCATGTTGCCGCGTGTACCGTCTGGCCGTACGGCGCCTTTACCGCGCAGTCTTACTTTTGTTCCATGCTGTGTACCGGGTTTTACTTTAAGCTTCAGTTTCTCTTGTGGTGTCTGTACGATGATGTCGCCTCCCAGAATGGCGGTGTACATATCTATCTTGACACGATATTCACTGTCTGCATAAAGTGGCTGTTCATTGTCAAAGGGGGTAAAACCACTGTGAAAGCTTCTGAATGATTGTCCGCCTGTACGTGACTGGTGTCTGCTTCCGCCAAACATTTCCTGGAAGAAATCAGAGAAACCACCGCCGCCGAACTGGCTGAAATCAAAACCTTCGAAATCGCTGCCGGATTGACTTCCCGCCGGTCCGCCGGCATATTCGCCCATACTTTTCCAATGCTCACCGTATTGGTCGTATTTAGCGCGTTTTTCAGGATCATTGAGCACATCATAAGCTTCGTTCAATGCTTGGAACTTAGCCTTTGCTTTAGGATCATCAGGATGCAAATCTGGATGAAACTGTTTTGCTCTTTTCTTATATGCAGTCTTGATGTCCTTCTGTGGTGTATCCTTTGGGATACCCATAATTTTGTAGTAATCAATAAATGCCATATTTTAATCTCCTTTCTATTTTTTATACAACAAATAAAGTGCCAACCTGTTTGTGGCAGAAATCTTTATTATTATTTTTGCAGATATTAAAACGTAATATGACAAATTGTATGCCGGAAAGCCGGGTAATACGGCTCAAATTAATACAGACCAGCGATGTGCATGGCAGTTTCTTTACACGGGATTATGTGAACAATCGTTCCGTGAAGGGGGGCTTGGCGCGTGTTTATGCTTATGTACAGTCATTGCGTGAAAAATACGGCGACCGGCTCTTGTTAATGGATGGAGGAGACATGTTGCAAGGCAGTCCTGCCATTTATTACAGTAATTTTGTGGCGCGCGGAACTCATCATCTTGGTGCGGAACTGATGAACTACATGCATTATGATGTAGGTGTGATAGGTAATCATGACATAGAAACAGGACATGCGGTGTATGACCGGTGGATTTCGGCTTGTCATTGTCCGATATTGGGAGCCAATGTAATTGATGATGAGACAGGTGAGCCTTATCTTAAACCTTATGTGGTATTGGAACGGGCCGGTGTGCGTATAGCTGTATTGGGAATGACTTCACCGGCAGTGCCAAATTGGCTGCCTCCCACATTGTGGAGCGGACTGCATTTTGAAGAGATGGTATCGTGTGCCAAAAGATGGATGGCGATAATTCAGGAAAAAGAGCAGCCGGATATTGTGGTAGGACTTTTTCATTCGGGGAAGCAGGATGGCATAGTGACACCTGAATATGCTGAGAATGCTGCTTTTGATGTTGCAAGAAGGGTGCCGGGATTTGATATAATCTGTTATGGACACGACCATGCCCGTAATAGTGAAACAATAGTAAATTGTGAGGGTAGAAATGTGGTCTGCTGTGCACCTTCCAGTCTTGCTTCGTCAGTAGTAGAGGTAGATCTTACACTGAAATTAAGAGGCAAACAAGTGATTGATAAACAAATAGCCGGTGAAGTAAAGGATTTGGCTTATTTTAAGACTAATGAAGTTTACTATTTGCAACAGTATTTCAAACGGGATATTCGCAATACGCTTTATTATGTCAATCGTAGGATAGGCTCGTTTGCTCATGAAATTACTTGTGAAGATGCTTATTTTGGTCCTTCTGCTTTTGTAGACCTTGTACATACAGTGCAGTTGCGTGTAACCGGCGCTCAAGTGTCTTTTGCTGCTCCATTATCGTTTGAGGCGAAAATTGCCGAGGGAGACGTGCACATACGTGATATGTTTAATTTATATCGTTACGAGAATATTTTGTATGTGATGAGACTTACCGGACTGGAGATTAAGAAGATACTTGAGATGAGTTACGGTTTGTGGACTAATCAGATGAAATCACCGGATGATCATATTATGTGTGTGGATTATATGTTGGATAACGGGCAGCGGTTAGGTTTCGTGAATTTGGCATATAATTTTGATTCGGCTGCCGGTATCAGATATGAGGTGGATGTAACGCAACCTGTTGGGAGTAAAATCAATATTTTATCTATGGCAGATGGCAGTCCGTTTGATTTGAATCAGACATATCTTGTTGCAACTAATTCATATCGTGCAAATGGTGGTGGAGAGCTGTTTACAAAAGGGGCCGGAATACCGCATGAATATTTGAATGAAAGAATGGTGGCAAGTACACCGAAAGATTTGCGTCATTACTTAATAGAATATATCCAGGAAAGACAGATTGTTGATGCTCGTCCACTAGGTTTATGGAAATTTGTACCGGAAGATTGGGCTGGTCCGGCTTGTGTCAGAGACCGTGCAGAATTGTTTCCTCATAAAAAACTTTATTCTAAAACAGGAAATTCAAACCTTAGTGACCAATGTAAGAAGAATGTATAAATAAGAAACCATGTACAGTTGGATAAAAAACGTTTTTAAAAATTAAACGCTCTCCAAAAGTTCTATTTTTAGCTTTAGCTTTTGGAGGGCGTTTTTTTAAGGATGGTTGATATCTTTTGTCGTCTGAGCAAGCTGCTTGCTTCGTTATTAAGGTAGTTGGGTGACGATTATTATGGTTTTCCTTTTTCTTTGATTAATCCATGCCTGTATGCATAAAGTAATTCTTTAAGTTCTTCTATCTGAGCTTCGAGTTCTGCTCCCTTGTCTGTGTCTCTAACCATCATACGCTGAGTACTCATTTCAACAATTTGAGTTGTACTGACGATGTCAGTACCGTTTTTTACAGCTTCCTCTGCAGAGGTGAATGGTTCGTGTTGGACGAGTTGGAATCCTCGGCTGTGGAAAACCAGTGTATAACCGGCTATGCCGGTTGTGTTATGGTAAGCTTTTGCAAAACCTCCGTCAATAACCATCAGTTTACCGTTAGCTTTAATAGGTGTTTCTCCGTTACCTACACGGACCGGTACATGACCATTGATGATATGTCTGTGTTGTCCGGTTACGCCGAACGCATCCAAAATCATGTCGCAAATCTTTTCGTCATCTCGAAGACGATAATACCAGCCTTTTTCTTCAATATGTGTTTCTTTGTCTTCAAGGAAATAGCGTTCGAATGTGGTCATTTTAGATTTGTCGAACAGTGGTGAGTCAACACCGCACCACAGATACCAGAAGTAGTCTACTGCAAATTTCTTTTCTTCGGGTTCTGTATCACTGTTGAACGCAGAGCGTAGAACCATACCAATACGGTCGAGCAACTCTCTGCCTTTATATTTCCTGCCATTAATGTCCACTTCCTTTAGCGTACCGTCCTCGTTGAGGGGAACAGAAGCGTGGAATAGAAGATTGGAGTTGAATATGCCGTACATACAACCGTGAGAGAACAGACACTGAATATGTTTGTTCAATTTGTCGCTGACACTGAAAGAATGATGTAGTTGTTTAACCAATTCCTCTTCTTCGGGAGTTAGTTTATAAGGATCTTCCGGATTGATTGTTGGGAAGTAGCAGTCACGCATGGTATACTCTTTTCCGTCACGCACAAAAAGCTTGCGTTTGAAATCAATATATTCAAGTTGTTTACGGTCTTGCATGTGCCATTCCGGTCGGCTGTCTATCATGGCTGCTTCGAGCTTGAACTGTATAACGCTGATGGCTTTGTGCATTTGTGCGATGAGTCGTCTTGTCTTTTTACTGTGTGTCGTATCATCTTTGTCGAGATGAGGACCAAAAAACTCACAGGGGTCTTGAGCATAGGTTTCCATTGCAAAGGTGGCAAGTGGTACTAGATTGATACCGTATCCATCTTCCAGGGTCGCCAAATTGCCATAACGCAAAGAAAGACGTAGGACATTCGCAATACAACAGTCATTACCGGCTGCGGCTCCCATCCACAGAGCGTCGTGGTTACCCCATTGTATATCAAAGTTGTGATATTTACATAGTGTTTCCATAACAATATGGGCTCCTGGGCCACGGTCGAAAATATCACCAAGTATATGTAACTGGTCGATACTGAGACGCTGAATAAGATTGCATATGGCGACAATAAATTCATCGGCACGTCCGGTTAGTACGATACTTTCAATAATGCGGTTAAAATATGCTTGTTTGTTATAGTCGAGGGGAGACTCATGAAGAAGTTCCTCAATGATATATGCAAATTCCGGTGGAAGGGCTTTACGGACCTTTGAACGGGTATATTTGGACGAAACCTCCTGGCACACACTGACTAACTGGTGCAGGGTGATGTTATAATAATCGTTCAGATTGGTTTCTGAAGCTTTGATATATTGAAGTTTGCGTTCGGGATAATATATGAGTGAGCATAATTGGCGAATTTCTGCTTCTCTCATGGTTGTTCCGAATATCTCATTCACTTTGCGTTTGATGTTTCCGGATGCGTTTTTTAAGATGTGTTGGAACGCTTCGTGTTCTCCATGAATATCTGCCAGGAAGTGTTCTGTTCCTTTGGGCAGATTCAGAATGGCTTCAAGGTTAATGATTTCAGTACAAGCTGCTCCGATGTTAGGAACTGTTTGTGACAATAGTTCCAAAATGCGGATGTCGTTGTGTATCCTTTCAATAGAATAAGGATTGTTGTTGTTCATAATTCATCTTTTTGGTTGATACAAAATTAAGAAATCTTTCAATCTTATCAATAAATCGGGCATGATTTATCATTATGAAAACATTTTTTTATGTTGTCGATGACAGTTCTGTTTCATCATTAATAGATAATTTTATAATGACTCAAAATGTAAAATGAGAGATTTTATAAGTGATAAGTGGTCAGGAAATCCTATAAATATGTTAATTATTCCTTGATAGAGGTCAAAAGATTGCGTTCATTTTTAAGACTGAACAAAAAAGTGTAATTTTGCACCCAATATCAACGATGATGAACAATAAAATAATATTTCATTTATCCTTGTGTATTGGTGCAGTGTTGACTGTCATGCCGTTACGGATGTCTGCTTCGGTTGGAAATCTTGTTTGTGCAGACAGTACAGTGCTGGTTGTCGATTCGTTTTCGACAGAACCTTTACAGATAGATTCAACAGTCGTTTTGGATTCTTTGCGTCATCGGCTTGTTGTACCGGATTCTTTGTCTGTTGATACACTTCCCAAACGTAAATCTTACAATCCGATTAAATGGTTGGGGAAATATTTGAGTAATACGAATAAACATAGTGACAAGCCTTTTGATTTCAGTATATTGTTGGGCCCGAGTTATTCTGCTGCAACATCTTTAGGATTGGGTGCTACGGCTTCAGGATTATATTCGTGGAATAGAGCAGACAAGACATTACCAATGTCAAATGTGTCTATATTTGCCAATGCTAGTATTGCCGGAATGTTTTCTTTGGGTGTAAAGGGAAATAATTTTTTGCCTGAGGATAAATATCGTCTTGATTACCAAATGTTCGTATATACGTTTCCTAGCGATTTTTGGGGTATTGGATATGAAAATGGAGCAAACGATGCTAATAAGGGAAGTTATAAGCGTGTGAAGTTTCAATTTAAGCCAAGCTTTTTATTTAGGTTAAGCCAAGAAAGATCTGTGTTTTTAGGTCCTGTTGTTGACATAGAGTGGGTAAACAGTTTTTCGTTCAGTGATGTGTCAAAACTGGAAGGACAGGATAAGGATATAGCAAATATCGGTATTGGTTTTAATTTTTCATATGATACGCGAGATTTTGTGTTGAATGCGTATAAAGGTAATTTCTTCAGATGGGAACAAATGTTTTATCCAGATGTTTTAGGGAATAAATACCATTTCATATATACAGATTTGACATACAGCGCATATTGTCAGGTTTGGAAAGGCGGTGTATTGGCTATGGAACTCCATTCGTTGTTTAATTATGGTAAGGTTCCTTGGACAATGTTGGCTCAGGTTGGTGTACAGGGGCGTATGAGAGGCTATTATGAAGGACGTTACCGTGACCGTAATATTTTGGAGGGGCAGGTAGAGTTGCGTCAGCGCATTAAAGGCCGGCATGGTATAGCAATTTGGGGAGGTATGGCAAATGTATTTCCCGGATTTAGAGATATTAGATTGAAACAGATTTTGCCGAACTACGGTATTGGTTATCGTTGGGAATTTAAAACCCGTGTAAATGTACGTCTTGATTTCGGCTTTACAAAAGACAATCCTAATTTTACGTTTAATATTAATGAGGCATTTTAGATATTATGGAACAGAAAAAACGAATGAAAATGAAACTGACAATGGCTGCAGGCGCATTTGCCATTTGTAGTATAATGCCCTCTATGGCACAGACTGAGTTTATCAAATATGGTAATTTCGACAGTTGGATTGTACGTCATGTCAAAGAGAGTGGGATTATTGGAGGACAAACCAAGGAACTTTATGAGGTTGGTCCTTCTGCAGTGTGGAATAACAACAAACCTTATCATAATCAAGGTGGTTCGCCATGGGGAACGTCAAATGTGATGGCCAAAGTTTGTGGAATTGTTAAAACAAACAATTCTACTTACCGTGAAAAAAGAGGCAACGGTTACTGCGCACGTCTGGAAACGCATATTGAAAAGGTTAAGGTGCTTGGAGTTGTCAATATAGAAGTATTGGCTGCAGGTTCTGTATTTTTAGGCAGTATACCGGAGCCTATTACCAGTACGTCGAATCCAATGAGTAAGATTTTAGCTGGAATGCCGTTTACTAAACGTCCGAAGGCTCTTTGTTTCGATTATAAAGTAAAATTGTCCGGTAAACCGGATCGTATACGTGAAACCGGTTTCAGTAAAGTTACCAAAGTTAGTGGTATGGATATGCCAGATGTGATTTGTCTTTTACAGAAACGATGGGAGGACAGTAAGGGTAATGTTTATGCAAAACGTGTAGGTACGATGGTTCACCGGTTTAACAGAACAACAAATTGGGTGAATAACGCCCAGTTTGAGATTCTTTATGGTGATATAACCAAAAAGAATGGTTATCATAGTTATATGGGACTAATCGGTGGCGATGATACAAAGTATTGTCGCAACAGTAAAGGTAAAGTTGTTCCTATTCGTGAGGTCGGATGGGCCGATGCTGATGAAACCCCGACACATATGGTATTACAATTTGATTCTAGTTATGGTGGAGCATATGTGGGAGCTGTGGGTACAACGTTGTGGATTGATAATGTACGTTTGGTTTATTAAAATAGAGAATATAAATTAGATGAAAACAGACCATGCGACTTATAATGGTGTCCCTACACCATGTTATATAATAGAAGAGGATTTGTTGCGTAGAAATTTACGTTTAATACGCGATGTGATGGATCGGGCAGAGGTAGAGATTATTTTGGCATTTAAAGCCTTTGCTTTATGGAAATCATTTCCGATATTCAGAGAGTATATCCAACATACGACGGCCAGTTCGCTTAATGAAGCCCGTTTGGCAGTAGACAAGTTTGGTAATAAGGCGCATAGTTTCTTTGCTGCATATTCTGATTATGAATTTGAGGAGGTGATGGCATGTAGCAGTCATATTACATTCAATTCTCTCAGTCAATATGAACGGTTTATCGGTAGAGTGAAGGCATATAATCATCATTGTCCTTCTGAGCCTGTGTCATGTGGTTTGCGTATTAATCCGGAATATTCCGAGATAGAGGTCGATTTGTATAATCCTTGTGCTCCAGGATCCCGTTTCGGGATTATGGCTTCACAACTACCGGATGATTTGCCGGAAGGTATTGACGGATTTCATTGTCATTGCCATTGTGAAAGTGATTCGTATGCTTTGGAGCATACGTTGCAACATATTGAAGAGAAGTTCGGTCGTTGGTTGCCTAAATTAAAATGGCTTAATTTAGGTGGTGGTCATTTAATGACGCGTAAGGGGTATGATGTTGAACATCTGATAAACCTTTTAAAAGGGCTTAAGTCTCGTTATCCGAATCTTTCAGTTATTTTGGAGCCCGGGTCTGCTTTTGCATGGCAGACAGGACCACTTGTAGCATCGGTATTAGATGTTGTGGAAAACAAAGGGATAAGGACTGCTATATTAGATGTTAGCTTTACATGTCATATGCCAGATTGTCTTGAGATGCCTTATCAGCCTAAGGTAAGATATGCGGAAACTCTTGATGCAGATGCTGTGAAGAATGCCTCAAAAGGTGAACATATTTACAGATTGGGTGGAAACAGTTGCTTGAGTGGCGATTTTATGGGGGCATGGCGGTTTGATCATGAATTGAAAGTTGGTGATAAGATAATTTTTGAGGATATGATTCATTATACAACGGTTAAGACCAATATGTTTAATGGAATAAATCATCCGTCAATAGCTATGTTGCATGAGGATGGTGAACTGGAATATTATCGACATTTCGGTTATGAGGATTATCGTGATAGGATGTGTTGAAAAAATGTAGTAGATAATACAGTTTTTTAGAGAAATATTTGGAGATTCAAAAAAAACGTTTTACCTTTGCAACCGCATTCGAGAGAGAATGACAGTGATAATTTAATGAAACGGAGTTCTGTTGCGGAAATAGCTCAGTTGGTAGAGCACAACCTTGCCAAGGTTGGGGTCGCGAGTTCGAGTCTCGTTTTCCGCTCAGAAGTTAAATAATATCAGAGATCAATGCCCAGGTGGCGGAATGGTAGACGCGCTCGTTTCAGGTGCGAGTGCTGCGAGGCGTGCAGGTTCGAGTCCTGTTCTGGGCACTGATTCAATGATGACGGAGAGATGGCGGAATTGGTAGACGCGCTACTTTGAGGGGGTAGTGACAATTGTGTCGTGGG
>CAJMNM010000031.1 GCA_905214795.1 uncultured bacterium | reverse complement strand
TAGAGCAATTGACTCTTAATCAATGGGTCCAGGGTTCGAATCCCTGAGGGCGTACAAAAGGTGAGTATCTTTATTATGAGGTACTCATCTTTTGTATATACCTTTTTCTTTATTACATTATGTTTGTTTTTATTAGATTTGAAAAAATATTTAGATATTCATATCGGAGATGTAATATAGAAATGGAAATTCTGTTTTATCGCAATAGTATAGATACGTGTTTGTTCGGTATATAGAGTGTAATTTGTTCCTTTTTTGTTTGTCCGATTTCTTGTGAAATACTATCTTTGTACGATAAACTAAAAAATAACTACTCATGCCAAAAATATCTGTTCGCGGTCAGGAAATGCCGGAATCGCCAATTCGTAAATTAGCTCCCTTGGCTTTTGATGCCAAGAAAAGAGGCATTCATGTATACCATCTGAATATAGGGCAGCCCGATCTGCCAACTCCGCGAGCGGCATTAGAGGCTATTCATCATTTTGATCATAAAGTGTTGGAGTATACTCCTAGTCAAGGTAATTTGAGTTATCGTCAAAAGTTGGTGGGGTATTATGAGAAATATCATATTCATTTAGATCCGGATGATATTATCATTACGTCTGGTGGATCAGAAGCTGTATTGTTTGCGTTCATGTCATGTCTGAATCCAGGAGATGAAATAATTGTTCCGGAACCGGCCTATGCTAACTATATGGCTTTTGCCATTTCTGCTGGGGCGGTAATTAGAACTATTTCAACTACTATAGAAGAAGGATTTGCGCTACCTAAAGTAGAGAAGTTCGAGGAACTCATTAATGAACGTACGCGTGCTATTTTGATTTGTAATCCGAATAATCCTACCGGTTATCTTTATACGCGTCGTGAGATGAACCAAATACGGGATCTCGTAAAAAAATATGACCTTTATCTTTTTTCTGACGAAGTGTATAGAGAATTTATCTATACGGGGTCACCTTATATTTCTGCCTGTCATCTTGAAGGAATAGAAGATAATGTTGTATTGATAGATTCTGTTTCAAAACGATATAGTGAATGCGGTATTAGAATCGGTGCACTGATTACTAAAAATAAAGAGGTTCGAAAGGCTGTGATGAAGTTTTGTCAGGCTCGTTTGAGTCCTCCACTGATAGGACAAGTGGTAGCAGAAGCCTCACTTGACGAACCGGAAGAGTATAGTCGTGAAGTATATGACGAATATGTAGAGCGGCGTAAATGTTTGATAGACGGACTTAATTGTATACCAGGAGTATATTCACCGATACCAATGGGGGCATTTTATACCGTGGCTAAATTACCAGTAGATGATGCAGAGAATTTTTGTGCATGGTGTCTGACTGATTTTAATTATGAAGGAGAGACTGTAATGATGGCTCCGGCTGCAGGTTTTTATACAACACCAGGATCGGGGAAAAACGAAGTGCGTATTGCATATGTCTTGAAAAAAGAAGATTTGACCCGTGCATTGTTTGTTTTGCGTAAAGCGTTGGAGGCATATCCGGGCAGAGTAAGGGAGCAATAGAGTAACGTATTGGCAACTGAACGAGGCACAGATGAATTTTAGTCTTTATATTGCACGTAAGTTATCAGGCGATAAGGGAAATCAGAAAAAGGTTTCTCGTCCAGCAATTCGTATAGCAACTGCCGGGGTGGCTATAGGGTTGGCTGTAATGTTGATTTCTGTCTGTGTCATGTTGGGGTTTAAGCAGGAAATACGTTCGAAGGTTATAGGATTTGGTTCGCATGTTCAGATTATTAATTATGAGTCGTTAAGGGCCAGTGCTTATGCACCTTTGGCTTTTAATGATACTTTGTTCCGTCAGATACGATCATTGGAAGGGGTTGCACATATACAACGTTTTTGCAATAAAGGTGGAATCTTAAAAACAGATGAGGCGTTTAAGGGGGTCATGTTGCAAGGGGTTGATTGTGATTTTAATTCAACCTTTCTGCGTTCAAATCTTGTAGATGGGGATATCCCTGTTTTTTCAGCGGATTCTTCATCTAATAAGGTCGTAATTTCTCGTCAGATAGCTGATGAGTTGCGCTTGAAAGTGGGAGATAAAGTCTATGCATATTTCTTTGAAGGAGCAATTCGTGCTCGACGTTTTACTGTAGCTGGGATTTATCAGACTAATATGACAGAGTTTGATAAACAATTGGTCTTTACCGATTTGTATACGTGTAATCGCTTGAATAACTGGCAAGCCGATCAATGTAGTGGGGTAGAGATAAGTTTAACAGACTTTGATAATCTTGATGCCGTATCAAAAAAACTTATTAAACTGGTCAATCATCGTACGGACGCTTATGGGGCCTTTTATTCAGCTATGACCATAAAGGAACTTTATCCGCAGATTTTTGATTGGCTTAATTTGCTGGATATGAACGTATGGGTTATTTTAATATTAATGGTTGGAGTTGCCGGTTTTACAATGATTTCAGGCTTGTTGATAATTATTCTTGAGCGTACTAATTTTATAGGAGTAATGAAGGCGCTTGGGGCAACTAATCATGTTATGCGTCAGATATTTCTTTATTATGCTGTTTTTATTATAGGTAAAGGACTTTTTTGGGGGAATGTTCTTGGTCTGGGATTAGTATTGCTTCAACAGTATACTGGACTTATTCGTTTAGATGCTGCTACCTATTATGTTGAATCTGTTCCAGTGCTGATTAATTGGGGATATATAATGGTAATAAATCTGTTTACTTTTGCGGCTTCTGTGCTAGTCTTGATATTGCCAAGTTTCCTTATATCTCATATTCATCCAGCCAAATCAATTCGTTTTGAATAAATTTTTGTAGCCAGAATGCAATATGTAAGACAAACGCATTAAATTAGTATAACATATGCGTTGCAGAATTTTGGAAAATGATTATCTTTGCATCATAATCATTTTGAATACATTTGTATGGAATTTGTCTATCTTGGAATCGTTGTATTTCTTTTTGCACTGTCAACTTTTGATTTGTTTGTTGGTGTCAGTAATGATGCAGTAAATTTTTTAGGTTCGGCAATAGGCTCAAAAGTTGCGCGTTTCAGGACTATTTTAATAGTAGCAGCAATAGGTATTTTTGTAGGAGCTACAACGAGTGATGGTATGATGGATATTGCCCGTCATGGTATTTTCAGACCGGAATTCTTTACATTTGAAGAAGTGATGTGTATATTCTTAGCTGTTGTGGCGTCAGATGTGATTCTGTTGGATATATTCAATACCTTAGGAATGCCGACTTCAACAACAGTTTCCATGGTTTTTGAACTATTAGGGGGAAGTACGGCGTTGGCCTTAATGAAAATGATTCATAATCCAGCTTTTACTTATGCAACGTTAATTAATACTGATAAAGCTTTTTCTGTTATATTAGCAATATTTCTTTCTGTAGCCATTGCTTTTGTTTTTGGTACAATTGTGCAATGGATTGCGCGTGTTATTTTTACTTTTAATTATGTCAAACATTTAAAATATACAATAGGTATATTTGGAGGTTTGTCTATTTCCGCAATTGCTTATTTCCTTTTGGTAAAAGGGTTTGGTAGTGCTGCGTTTATGACGCCAGAAGTTAAGGTCTGGATTAATGAAAACACTCAAATTATATTAATTAGCTTTATTTTAGGATTTTCAGTACTGATGCAATTTTTGCATTGGTGTAAAGTCAATGTATTTAAGATTATTGTATTGTTTGGAACTTTTTCTTTAGCAATGGCTTTTGCTGGAAATGATTTGGTTAATTTTATAGGAGTTATGTTAGCCGGTTTTTCTTCATATCAGGATTTTTCAGCTCACCCTGGAGCAGATCCGGCGACTTATATGATGAATTCTTTGAATGAATCCGCAGGAACACCTTTGTATTTTCTAGCAGGGGCTGGATTGGTTATGACAATGGCTTTGGTTACCTCAAAGAAAGCGCAAAATGTAGTAAAAACTTCTGTTGATTTATCTCGTCAGAATGCGGGAGATGAAATGTTTGGTTCTTCACGTTTTGCACGCCGTTTGGTTCGGGCTGTATTGAATGGAAATGAATTTATTGTTGGGCATACGCCGGTTTGTATCAAAAAATGGATAAACTCTCGTTTTAATCAGGATGAGACCATATTACCCAATGGGGCAGCATTCGATTTAGTTAGAGCTTCTGTAAATTTAGTGTTGGCAGGTTTGCTTATTGTTGTAGGAACAACATTAAAGTTACCATTGTCTACCACGTATGTTGCATTTATGGTTGGTATGGGATCTTCGTTGGCAGATCGTGCATGGGGACGTGAGAGTGCTGTATTCCGTGTTACAGGAGTGATATCAGTGATTGGTGGATGGTTTATGACGGCAGGTGCTGCGTTTTTCCTTTGTTTTATAGTAACTTTGCTGATACACTTTGGAGGCGTGATAGCCATGGTTCTTCTTATTGTTTTTGTAGGGTTCATGCTTATAAAAAACAATCGTAGTTATAAGAAAAAAATGGCTGCAACTCAGCGGGATGAGGTCTTTATGGAATTAATGCAGACACATGATACAGATGCGGCATGGACGTTATTAAATAAGCATGTTTGCCGTAATCAGTCAAAAATGGTTAGTTACATAGGAGATGCATACCAGCAGATTACAGACGGATTATTGACTGAGGATGTGAAACTTTTGCGTAGAACGCTTAATAGTTTAGATGATGAAAAGAAAAACTGGAAGGTATTGCGTCGTAAGGAATTATTGGGATTACGTAAGATAGACCAGTTGCAGGCTGTTGAAAAGAATACGTGGTTCCATTTGGCTTGTAATAGTTGCGAGCAAAGTTTATACTGTTTGAAACGTATGTGTGAACCAACGCTAGAACATGTAGACAATAATTTCAATCCGATGCCGCAGGAATATGTAAATGAGTTTAAGCCAATACGTGAAGGAGTTGAAAAATTGATTCACGGGGTAGAGGAGATGATTGAAAGTGGCAATTATGAGAATGCCATTACTTTGCGTGCTTTTGGTGATGATATGAAAACGCAATTGTCACAATTACGAAAGGTTCAGCAAGACCGTATACGTAAGGGTGATATGTCAAATCTGAAGATTGAATTTTTGTATTTAAGTACTTTACAGGAGACGCAGGAAATAATAGGTCATATGCGTCATTGGGTTCGAGCATGTCGTCGATTCCAGCAATAAATTTTGCATTATTTTTGCATTGTAATAATATTGTAATAGAAATTTCATTTTTGTGCAATAAATATGGCGTAATTTTGTGACCGAAATAATTAGAACTATATCAGAAATGAGTACAGCTTATAAAATTTTGGTCGTGGACGACGAGGAAGATCTTTGCGATATCCTAAAGTTTAATCTGGAGAACGAAGGTTACGAAGTGGAAACTGCCAATTCTGCAGAGGAAGCCTTGAAAATGGATTTGCCTAAGTTTAACCTGCTTTTACTTGATGTAATGATGGGAGAAATTTCAGGTTTTAAAATGGCTAAAATGTTGAAACAGGTAAGAGAAACCAGAGATATTCCTATTATATTTTTAACAGCTCGCGATACAGAAAATGATGCGGTAACAGGGTTTACGTTGGGGGCTGATGATTACATTTCCAAGCCATTTTCATTGCGTGAAGTTCAGATGCGTATAAAAGCTGTTTTACGTCGTACGGCTCCGCAGCAGCATATTCCTGCAGCGTTTATCGGATTTAAGGAACTTAAAATAGATTTGAATAAGAAAGGAGTGACTTTAGCCGGTGAAAGTCTGCAATTGACCAAGACAGAATTTGAGATCTTACGCCTTTTACTTGAAAATGAGGGACGTGTCTTTTCTCGTGCAGAAATTCTAAGAAGAATATGGAATAATGATGCCGAAGTTCTCGATCGTACAGTAGATGTGAACATTACTCGTTTGCGTAAGAAACTGGATGGTTATGGCAAATATGTGGTAACACGTTTGGGATACGGGTATTGTTTCGATACAACAGTAAAAGATTAAATACAGCGCTTGCAATAGATCATGCGTAAACGATATTTTTCTTTTAGCAATAAGTTGTTTTTCTCTGTAATGACACTTTATGTCATTTTTGCATTAAGTTTTCTGTTTTATCAGTATCATCGGGAGAAAACACACAAGGTAAACATGTTAGATAATATGTTGACCATGTTTAATATGTCATTGTATGAACACTTGAATGACTCGTCTTTCTCTATATCTCAATATATTCTGGCATATAATGCACATTATGATTTAGGGCATTTGCGTGTAACTTTGATAGATTCAGAAGGTAATGTTCTTTATGACAGTAGTCTTTCTAAATCTGCTAATATACCCAATCATCTCAACAGATCCGAAATAAAGGAAGCCTATAAGAAAGGTAAGGGATATGCAATAATGCGTACATCTGAAACGTTAGGCACGTCTTTCTTTTATGTAGCCTCTTATTTCCCGGAATCTCATTTATATGTGCGCAGTGCCTTGCCTTATGATAATACCTTGATAGAAATGCTTAATGCAGATAAAGGATATTTGTGGTATTCATTTCTGTTGACCGCTATTTTATTTCTTGCTTTTTATAATCTGACTTCTCGACTTGGCAAAATGATTACACAACTAAAGCAGTTTGCGCAACGGGCAGATCAGGACGAGCCGATAAAGCTTGATGATATGGAAGAACTCGGTGATACAGACTTAGGACAAATATATAAACATATTGTAGATATATACGAACGTTTGCGTAGGGCTAAAGATGATTTGTTTAGAGAGCGTGAGAAGCTGATTGCTCATTTGCAAATATCTAATGAGGGATTGGCTATATTTAATCACGGAAAGGATGTTATTCTCACCAATGGATTGTTCATGCAGTATATCAATCTGATCTCAGATCGTAATCTGGCAGTTATTGATGAAATATTCCAAGTTAAGGAATTAGCTCCTTTATTCACGTTTATTTCTGAAGTCAGTGAAGGAGTACACGATGACGTACGTCAAAAAACGATTATTGTAGATAAGGATGGTTACATATTTAATCTTTCAGTTGTGCTTTTTGCTGATAATAGCTTTGAAATATCTATTTCAGATATTACCAAGCAAGAAGAACAGACACGCATGAAGCAGCAAATTACTCAGAATATTGCGCATGAACTTAAAACCCCGGTCAGTAGCATACAAGGGTATTTGGAAACAATTATAGGCAATCCTGATTTGCCGGAAGAGACGCGGTGTAAATTCATGGAGCGGTGTTTTGCGCAAAGTAATCGTCTGACTAATCTATTGAGAGATATCTCTGTTCTAACAAGAATGACAGAAGCTTCCGGTCTTATTGAAGTGGAGAATGTTGATTTAACACTTTTAATTCAGAATATTGCTAAAGAATTATCCTTAAATTTTGAGGAACGTCACATGACTTTATCCTTGTCGTTGTCTGATCATATGATAATCGAAGGAAATTCTTCTTTACTTTATTCAATATTCAGAAATTTGTTGGATAATGCACTTGCGTATGCTGGTGAAGGTACTCATGTCAGTGTAAATTGTTTTGCAGAGGATGAAGAGACTTATTATTTCAGTGTCTGTGATAATGGTGTCGGAGTAGCCTCAGAACATCTTGGACGTCTCTTTGAGCGATTTTATCGTGTTGATAAAGGTAGAAGCAGGAAGATTGGTGGAACAGGTCTTGGTTTAGCTATTGTTAAGAATGCCGTGATTTTCCATGGTGGCAATATCAATGCCAAACTGGCTAAAGGTGATCGTGGACTTGAATTTTTATTTTCATTAAGGAAGAAAAAAGAAAGAATATAACGATCTTTCGGATTTAAATTCGCTTTTTTATTCGCCAGACATGATAATGTAAAAATATTCCAGTATCTTTGTCCGGTGAATAAAAAAGTATTTTATACATGAAAAACATCATTCGTACTGTAATTTTATGTAGTGCATTTGTTCAAGGGGCTTATGCTCAGAGTGGGAAGTATCCTATAGATCCTGTGCCATTTACATCTGTTAAGGTGACAGATGGTTTTTGGGCTCAGCGTTTAAAGGCGAACAGAGAGGTAACGATTCCGTTGGCGTTCAGAAAATGTGAAGAAAGTGGGCGCTATGAAAATTTTATTAAGGCTGCTCATCCTAGTGAAAACTATAAGGTAGAAGGCTTTCCGTTTGATGATACAGATGTATACAAAACAATTGAGGGAGCTAGTTATTTACTTCAAACCTATCCCGACGATAAATTAAAACATTATATTGACAGTGTTTTGCTTATTGTAAAAGGTGCTCAAGAGTCTGATGGGTATCTTTATACAGCACGTACCATGAATCCTAAACATCCTCATAATTGGTCTGGTACTAAGCGCTGGGAGAAAGTGGAAGATCTTAGTCATGAGTTTTATAATTTAGGACACATGGTCGAAGGTGCTATAGCTCATTATCAGGCTACAGGACAGCGTAATTTTCTAGATATAGCTATACGATATGCTGATTGTGTTTGTCGTGAAATAGGTGATGGAGAAGGGCAGCAGGTACTTGTTCCCGGACATCAGATAGCAGAGATGGCATTAGCAAAGCTATATGTTGTAACAGGTGATAAGAAATATCTGGATGAGGCTAAATTTTTTCTTGATAAGCGCGGATATACTCAACGCAGAGATGAATATAGTCAGGCTCATAAACCGGTTATAGAGCAAGATGAGGCTGTAGGGCATGCTGTACGTGCTGCTTATATGTATTCAGGAATGGCAGATGTAGCGGCTCTAACCGGTGACTCAGCTTATATTCACGCTATAGATAAGATATGGGAAAATATAGTATCAAAAAAATATTATATTACTGGAGGTATTGGTGCAACAAGCCAAGGCGAGGCTTTTGGTAAAAATTATGAATTGCCCAATATGTCTGCTTATTGTGAAACTTGTGCTTCCATCGGAAACGTCTATTTAAATTATCGTTTGTTCTTGTTGCATGGTGAATCAAAATATATTGATGTGCTAGAACGTACACTTTATAACGGATTGATTGCGGGAGTTTCGTTAGATGGCGGTAGTTTCTTTTATCCGAATCCTTTAGAGTCAATGGGACAGCATCAGCGACAGCCTTGGTTCGGGTGTGCATGTTGTCCTTCAAATGTAAGTCGTTTTATTCCGTCTTTGCCGGGTTATGTTTATGCCATAAAGAATAATAATATTTATGTGAATTTATATCTCTCTAATAAGACAACATTGAAACTTGGACGGAAATCAGTCAGTCTCAGTCAGCAGACCCGCTATCCTTGGTCTGGTGATATGGTAATAACGGTAGATAAGAATACCGCAGGAAAGTTTGCTCTGAAACTCCGTATTCCTGGTTGGGTAAGGAATGAAGTTGTGCCTTCTGATTTATATTATTATGCAGATGGAAAAAGATTGAAGTATAAAGTAACCTTAAACGGACAACCCATAGAGTCAGAATTGGTAAACGGCTACTTTACAATAGAGAGAAAGTGGAAAAAAGGGGATAAAGTTACATTGCATTTCGATATGGAACCCCGTGTCGTAAAGGCAAATAATAAAGTTGAAGCAGATAGAGGGCGTGTCGCTATAGAACGCGGTCCGTTGGTCTATTGTGCGGAATGGCCGGACAATGATTTTGATGTGTTGAGTGTTTTGCTTAATCGTCAGCCACAATTTACGGTTGTTACAGCACCAGATAAACTTTATGGCTTGGATGAAATAAAGACAACAGTACAAGCTTTGTCATATGAAGCTGACGGGCGTTTGAAGTTGTCTGATAAAACATTAACGCTAATTCCGTATTATGCCTGGGCGCATAGAGGAGCCGGACATATGGCTGTATGGTTGCCTGCTGATGTTACTGCTGCTCGTCCTTCCGGTATGGTGCCTGATTATGAAATAACAGCGTCGCATAATGCAAATCTGGCACCGATAGCAGACGGACTTATTCCAAAGGACGAAAATGACAGAAGTGTTCCTTATTATCATTGGTGGCCAAAAAATAATTCAACAGAATGGATTGCTTATACTTTCCCAAAGTCTAAAAAGGTGAATGCGTGCGAAGTATATTGGTTTGACGATGCGCCATGGGGAGGATGTAGGGTTCCACGAAGCTGGACTGTTTATTTTATGGATGATAATGGACAGTGGCAACCAGTTTCAAATCCTACAGCTTACACGGTTAAAAAAGGACAAGGTAATATAGTTAGCTTTGACGCGGTGACAACAAAAGCCGTGAAGTTGGAAGTCGTTTTACCTGAAAAGGAATCATCCGGAATTTATGAATGGATTGTAAGATGATATAAAAGACCAGATTGGTTAACAATAAGAGGGGGAAAGCTGAGTGGCTTTCCTCCTCTTGTTGTCTGTATGTGATATTGTGTAATATGGTTAACTGTGTTGTTGTGTTGTAATGACTATTGTGACAGATGAAAGTATTATGATTAGTCCAATAGCCTGTATAAATGTGCAATGTTCTCCAAGGAATAATAGGCCGGAGCATACGGCTGTCAGAGGTTCCAGACATCCCAAAATGGCTGATGTCGTTGCTCCTATGCGTTTTAGTGCTAAAATAAGTGTCAGGTCCGAAATAAGAGTAGATACGAGGCCTAACATGGCAAGATTAATCCAGGCTTCTGTAGAGGGTACATCACTTATCTTTTCTTCAGTAATAAGCACGTTGGCAAGAAAAATAATTGTGCCCATGGTCAGCACCCAGAATGTGGCTTTTATGCTGTCCATTTTATTTAAACAGGACCGGTTAAACAAAACCAGATATAATGCATACGTAATGACGGTGCTGAATACAAGAACCAGCCCGTAAGGACGAATCTCTCCGGAATGTGATGAATCACTAAGCAGATAAACTCCGATAACAGCCAATGCGATGGCACAATATAGCCACACAGATGCTTTTTCCTTAAAGAATATGGTCATAATCAGTGCGACAGCTACAGGATAAAGGAAATGAATAGTAGTAGCTGTACCGCTAGGAATATAAAAATATGAAGAGGTGAGCAATAAAGATGTAGAAGCATAAAATACACTTAAAAGTAATAGCCAGCCTATTTCCTTGCGTGTAAGTCTGAAGTTAATTCCTTTCATAATCATGATGATTCCCATCGCGGTTGCCGAAATGAGGAAACGAAAGAATACAACAGAATTTACTGTCATACCCGATTGTACTGCCGGTATGGCGAATAACGGAATAAGACCGAATGTAGCAGAGGAGATTAATGCGTAAATGATACCTTGAAGATTGTACATAAATTATTAGTATTTTGGGCATAAAAAAACTCGTCCCTGGATGGAACAAGTTTTCTTATTTTATTAAGAAGTAAGTGACCCCTACAGGATTCAAACCTGTAACCTTTTGATCCGTAGTCAAATACTCTATTCAGTTGAGCTAAGGGGCCAACATATAAAAACCACTCTAGGGTGGTGACTCCTACAGGATTCAAACCTGTAACCTTTTGATCCGTAGTCAAATGCTCTATTCAGTTGAGCTAAGGAGCCTTTTTTATTATGTTTTCGGTTGCAAAGGTACACGTTTTAGGTTAAACAACCAAATTTTATAATGTTTTTTATCTTGTCTGATTAAGAAAGGTAGGTTCTGTATAAAAGGAAAGCGATATGCGGAAAAACATCCGGCATATCGCTTTATTATAAAATAAGGGGATTTTTCTTGTAATTACTTAATGAGGTCGATGCTTCGTTTAACAAAATTATTCAGAGCTTCACCTTTCAACATGCCATTCTGTAATAAGGCAAGATCTATAAGCTGATGAACCTTGTTGTTGTCTTTGCCATATCCGGCAAGAATTTCGTTTTTCTGTTTTTCCTGAGCATCAATGTCTGCATTGCACTTTGTCATGTCATCTTTTTCTGCTTGAGTGATTTCTTCAGGTTTCTTTTCACTTTGTTGCTGGCGGAGAATAGACTGGCGGGCATGCAGTCCTTTAAGTTCAGACTCGATAGGTTTCAATGCCTCTGCTGTAGCGCTTTCGCTTTCTGACAGAACTTCCTTAATAAGCGGGTGATCTGTATTCAGAACAAGGCTGTACATATCCGGCATCTCACTATAGAAAGACATTCCCGGCTGAATTCTGGCCATGTCTTTCATGCGGCGCATATATTCGCTTTGGGTAATCAGTACAGGCATGCTGTTTTCTCCCATAGCCTGAGTTTCCACATGGAACTCTGTTTTGCCGTCTTTTGGCATTTGGCTTTGGAATACGGCTGACAGTTTGGCGCTTCTATCAGCTTCTAATTCTGTCTTATTGTCATCTGCTTTCACTATCAGACGGTCTATGATGTCTGCGTCTACACGAGTAAAACGGCTTTTTTCAAATTTCTGTTCCAGCATGGAAACAACTGGCGTGTCAAGCTGTCCGTTCAGTAACAATACGTTGTAGCCTTTGTTCTTGGCTGCTTCAATATAACTGTATTGAGCTTCTTTGTCTTGTGCGTACAGGTAGATGAGTTGGCCGTCCTTGTCTGTTTGATTATCTTTGATAAGCGTCTGATATTCATCAAAAGTGAAGTATTTGCCGTCTGTATCTTTGAATAAAGCAAAATTCTTGGCCTTGTCATAGAAGTCATTTTCGGTCAGCATACCATAGTTGATGAATATCTTCAAATCATCCCATTTCTGCTCGAAATCCTTACGGTCGTTCTTGAATATGCTTTGCAGACGGTCGCTGACTTTTTTGGTGATATAGCCGGAAATCTTTTTCACGTTGCTGTCGCTCTGCAGGTAGCTGCGGCTCACGTTTAAAGGAATGTCCGGTGAGTCTATTACACCGTGCAATAAGGTCAGGAAGTCGGGAACAATACCCTCAACGCTGTCTGTTACATATACCTGATTGCAATAAAGCTGAATTTTGTTGCGTTGTAATTCAATGTTGTTCTTTATTTTCGGGAAATAAAGAATACCGGTTAAGTGGAATGGGAAGTCTACGTTCAGATGAATCCAGAACAAAGGCTCATCGCTCATCGGATATAACTCACGATAGAAGTTCTTGTAATCCTCATCCTTCAAATCGGTTGGTTTTCTTGTCCATAAAGGCGTCGTATTGTTAATTACATTGTCTTCTTCTGTGTCCACTTGTTTGCCGTCTTTCCATTCGGTTTTCTTGCCGAATATGACAGGTACGGGTAAGAAACGGCAGTATTTCTTAAGTAATTCTTCAATTTTGTTCTTTTCTAAAAACTCTTTACAGTCGTCGTCTACATACATCACAATGTCAGTACCGCGGTCGGCCTTCTCACATTCTGAAATTTCATATGAAGGACTGCCGTCACAGCTCCATTTTACAGCTTTTGCGCCTTCTTGATAGCTCTTTGTTATGATTTCCACCTTCTTACTGACCATAAATGATGAATAGAAACCAAGTCCGAAGTGACCGATAATGGCATTAGCGTCATCTTTATATTTATCAAGGAAGTCGTTTGCGCCGGAGAATGCGATTTGATTGATGTATTTGTCAATCTCTTCTTCTGTCATACCAAGGCCATTGTCGCTGACGGTAATTGTTCCATTATCTTTATCAACGCTGACAGAAACTTTCAGTTCACCCGTTTCGCCTTTGAAATCACCTTTATTAGCAAGGGTTTTCAGTTTTTGAGTTGCGTCAACAGCGTTAGATACAATTTCACGAAGGAAAATTTCGTGGTCACTATACAAGAATTTTTTAATGACGGGGAATATGTTTTCTGTAGTTACCCCAATGTTACCTTTCTGCATGGTATTTATATTTTTAAATGATTAAATCTTTTCTTTATGGCTTAAGAAACCATTAATCTGTATACAAAAAAAATGCCAATCTTTTGAGAATTGGCATTTTTAACATTTATTTAGGCCTTAATACGGCTTGTTTTATAGGCTTGTAGTCTGACTCAATAAAACTCTTTTTGTCAGTTCAGAGAGGTGACAATCAGTTTTTCGCCCTTGCTGTCTTTGCTTACCCTGAGGGACTGGTTTTCGTGCAGGCTGCCGTCAATGAGCAGTTCGCACAACGCGTCCTCCAGATAGGTCTGTATGGCACGTTTTAGAGGGCGTGCGCCAAACTGGATGTCATATCCTTTACTGGCCAGAAAATCTTTGGCGTCATCTTGAATCTCAAGATGGTAACCCATGGTTTCCATACGTTTTGTAACCGGTGTCAGTTCCAGTTCCACGATTTTACGCAGTGACTGTTCATCCAACTGGTCAAAATGAATAATATCGTCCAAACGATTCAGAAACTCCGGTGCGAATTGTTTGCGCAAAGCCTTATCTATGACGGCGCGGCTGTAACTCTTGTCGTTGGCCGGTTTGACCGCTGTAAAACCAACTCCTTGGCCAAATTCCTTGAGCTGGCGTGTACCGCAGTTTGAGGTCATAATAATGATTGTATTCTTAAAATCGACTGTTGTACCGTTGCTGTCAGTCAGTCGGCCTTCATCCATAACCTGAAGCAGGATGTTGAATACATCGGCATGTGCCTTTTCCAATTCGTCAAGCAACAGAATGGAGTAGGGCTTGCGTCGTACTTTTTCTGTAAGCTGGCCTCCTTCGTCGTGTCCGATGTAACCCGGAGGTGCGCCAACCATGCGGCTTACCGTATGCTTTTCCATATATTCACTCATGTCAATGCGGATAAGCGCGTCTTCGCTTCCGAACATATATTCAGCCAGTTTCTTTGCCAGATAAGTCTTTCCTACGCCGGTCGGGCCAAGAAACAGAAATGTGCCGATAGGCTTGTTGGGGTCTTTCAGACCGACACGTCCACGCTGAATGGAGCGTACAAGTTTGCTGATGGCTTCGTCTTGTCCGATAACCTCCTTTTTCAGGTTCTTGTCCATGTCTTTCAGTTTCTGACCTTCCGTTTGTCCGATCCGTTGTACCGGTATGCCTGTCATCATGGAAACTACTTCTGCAATCTGGTCTTCGTCTACAGTAATACGTTGTTTGTTCAGTTCCTCTTCCCACTGCGTACGCAAACGATTTAGTTCTTCCTGAAGATTTGCTTCCTGGTCACGGTAGTCGGCTGCCAGTTCAAAGTTTTGGTTTTGTACAGCTTCATTTTTCAAAGTGTGCAACTTGTCAATCTGCTGTTCTATGTTTTCCATTTCCTTTGAATTGGGCGCTTGTGCGATATGTACGCGCGATCCCGCCTCATCCATGGCGTCAATTGCTTTGTCCGGGAAGTAGCGGTCAGACACATATCTTTCTGTCAGTCTTACGCAGGCTTGAATAGCCTCAGGAGTATAATGCACGTGGTGATGGTCCTCATAGCGCTCTTTGATGTTTTCCAGTATTTGTATGGTTTCGTCAACCGATGTCGGTTCAACCATTACTTTCTGGAAACGACGTTCCAATGCGCCGTCTTTTTCAATGGTTTTACGGAATTCGTCTGTCGTGGTCGCACCGATACATTGGATTTCGCCACGTGCTAATGCCGGTTTGAGCATATTGGCCGCGTCCATACTTCCGGGTGCCGAACCTGCGCCGATGATGGTATGGATTTCGTCAATAAACAATATGACATCTGGGTTTTTCTGTAATTCAGTCAGAATACTGCGGATACGTTCTTCAAACTGACCGCGGTATTTTGTTCCGGCTACAACAGCTGCCATGTCAAGCGCTATGATACGTTTGTCAAAAAGAGTGCGTGAGACTTTTTTCTGAACAATTCGTAAGGCCAGTCCTTCGACGATAGCAGATTTACCCACACCTGGCTCGCCGATTAAAATCGGATTGTTCTTTTTACGTCGGCTTAATATCTGTGATACACGTTCGATTTCTTTTTCGCGTCCCACTACCGGGTCGAGAATACCATCTGCTGCAGCACGCGTCAGATCTGTACCGAAATTGTCCAGCACGGGCGTGTTGTGAGCAGACTTGCGGTTATTTGATGCCGCGGATGCCGTGGCTTGGTTCTCCGGTTGTTGACGTGGTGCATTGTTTGATGACGGATAATCATTATCGTCATCATCATCGTCGGCAAATCCGAATCCTGATTTTATATCTGTCTTTTCTGTCTTTTGTGTCAGGAGATTCATGACATCAGCATAATGAATGTGCTGAGTTTCTAATATACGGCAGGCGTTATTGTCTTTTTCTTTCATAATTGCCAATAAAATATGTTCAGTATCTGCCACTCCGGCTTTCATGAGCCGTGCTTCGAGTAAACACAAGCGCATGATTTTTGAGGTCTTTTCGCTTAACAGAATATCATCCTGATGAATTTCTGTCGCGACAATAAATTCATGTACAGACTCTTCCAGCTGTTCGCGAATGGAGGTGAGGTCCACTGTGAGCAGACGAAGCAGCTGAATGGCTTTGCAATCGCCGTCACGCAGCAAACCCAGCAAAAGATGTTCGGGGCGAATGGTGTCATTATGCAGCCTGATTGCCTCTTCCTTGCTGTAATTTAATACTTCGGTTATTTTGGGAGAGAATTGGTTTGTCATCATTTTACTTTTTACACTTAAATACTAATGTGTTGCAAATATAGGGATATTTTCTTGTAATATTCAACAAAAAGCATGCCAATGCGGTTTTTGTCTTCCTTAAATATAATAAACGTGAGCAAAAAGAGTATATTGACATCTTTAATGGTTTGAATGGTCGATTGAGAATTTGGAAAAAGAGATTAAACCTTTCGTATATAGAGTGTGTGGGGGATATTTCCTTGGGCTAAAGTGTGTTTTTGTCATGGAGGTGGTATTCTTTAATTTGGATGTTTTTTTTATGATTGTTCGTTGTTTGCGCTTTGTTTTGTTCACTATTTTTATTTTTTTATATGCAGAAAGCGTCTTTTATGTAAATGTAAACGCTATATTTTCTGACATAGACAATACTTGACGGAGCCTTGTTATTGATGTTTGGGATTGATTTGATCGATTTTGAAAATTTTATACAGTTAAAAGCATGGTTTTGATGTTCATGCAAGTTATGTCTTCATGTGATACGAAAACCTGTACGTTTACAGTTTTTTTGTAACCGTTTGTAAAACTGTTGTAAGGGATGCCGTATTGTCGGTTGGTTGGTGATTTGGTTGTTGCGTGTTTTGTAAATGGTTGTATATTAGATTAATATCTAATATTTTGTGATGAGAGTTGATATCTTTGCATGGACGTATGCTTTAGTTGTGCTAAAATGTATACGGTTGTGAGTTTTTTTCTCTACGGTTATGAATCCAATCCGGTACGGTTACGGATTTTTTTCTGTACGGTTACGAAGATGCCCGTAACCGTACGGAATGGTATTTCTGCACGGTCGTGGGAAAATTCGTAACCGTGCACGTTTTAAATGTAATTATAAAGATAAATATTAAAAGTATTAATATTTTACAAAACAAAGGTGTCGTTTGCTGTAACTAGTGATGCGCATTTTGTATTAAACTGTCGATTTAATTCTATTTTAATACATGTCTTTTATGTAGATTGTTGAAAGACAGTATTTTAATTTTCTTTATCAAGGTTTGAAGGGCTTTTTAAGTATTTTCTGTTTTTTTGAGCATATCAGTGTGTAGAAGCCAAAATTCAAGGTATAGATGATAAATTGTGTTTGATGCGTTATTAAATGTGGCTATTTTTTTGTTTGTTTTGTTGTAAAATAGCTAGAAATAATATATAAACGATATAAAATTGTTTGTTGTAATGTTATAATGATAGTTTTCTACAAGCTTGTTTTTCGTAAGATCTAGCTTTAAAAAAGATGAAAATGAAATGGCGAATAATATGTAAAAAAGTAAAAAATGCTTTTGCTTTATGAATTTTATTGACATCTGTCCAAGCCGGAAAATTATAGCATGTCAGTCGCGACCGTATGCGTTTAACTGTGCAACCGTATGCACTCCGTTTCTTGCTGTCTGGTATGACTGTGGATCTGGTAAAAATTTTGTGTTTCTGGAAATCGTGCGAACTGATGGACGGAAATACATCGTCAACCGGCAGCGATAAAAAATGTTGTGTCGTGAATTGTTATTCTATATGTGATTATTTTTATTTTACAAAGTTCGTTTTTTTAGTTCGCTTGTTGACTGAAATCAAGCTTTGTGGTAATATACAATGTCATTTGTATATCTCATGGCCTTTCTTGGGACATAAGAAAACTGTTTGCTGGGCGAAAGTTGTACTCTGACGCAATTTCAGTTAACATACAGTTTTATACCGCGTCATATTGGTGAGGTAAGGTAACGTGCAGCAAAGTTTTTTTGTGTTTATTTTCGTATTCTCCCAAAAAGTAGTAATTTTACATGCTTTTTGATGATATAAAATAAGAAGATAAATTATATATAATGTTAGATCAAGACAGAATTATTAAGGTTAACATAGAGGACGAGATGCGTAATTCGTATATCGACTATTCCATGTCGGTTATCGTAGCACGTGCTCTCCCTGATGTTCGTGATGGCTTTAAGCCTGTGCATCGCCGTATCCTCTATGGAATGAGGGAATTGGGAAATACACATGATAAGCCGTATAAAAAGTGTGCCCGTATTGTAGGAGAGGTCCTGGGTAAGTATCATCCTCACGGAGACTCTTCTGTATATGGTGCCTTGGTTCGTATGGCTCAGGAATGGAGCATGCGCTATACGTTAGTGGACGGACAAGGTAACTTCGGTTCTGTTGACGGTGACAGTGCGGCTGCCATGCGTTATACAGAGGCTCGCCTGCAGCTGATGGGAGAGGCCATGATGGACGACCTTGAGAAGGAAACAGTCGATATGACCAATAACTTCGACGATACCTTGCAAGAACCTACTGTAATGCCTACAAAAATACCTAATCTTTTGGTAAATGGTGCCAGTGGTATCGCGGTAGGTATGGCGACAAATATTCCTACTCATAACCTTGGTGAGGTTATTGACGCTTGTGTGGCATATATCGAGAATCCGGAAATTGATGTGGAAGGACTGATGCGTTATGTCAAAGCGCCCGATTTTCCGACCGGAGGCTATATTTATGGTATGCAAGGTGTAAAAGATGCATACGAAACCGGCCGTGGACGAGTCATTATGCGTGCTAAGGCTGAGATTGAGCCGGGAGAAAATCATGATAAGATTGTAGTGACTGAAATTCCTTACGGTGTCAATAAGGCTGAGCTGATTAAGATGATTGCAGATTTGGTCAACGATAAGAAAATTGACGGTATCAGCAATGCCAACGATGAGTCAGACCGTGAGGGTATGCGTATTGTCATAGATGTTAAGCGCGATGCCAATGCGAATGTGGTATTGAATAAGCTTTTCAAAATGACACCGTTGCAGACCAGTTTCAGTGTGAACTGCATCGCATTGGTAAAGGGGCGTCCAAGATTGCTGACACTGAAGGATTGTATAACCAATTTTGTTGATCATCGCCATGATGTGGTGATTCGTCGTACAAGATATGATTTGCGTAAGGCTGAAGAGCGTGCGCACATCTTGCAGGGACTTATTATTGCCAGTGACAATATTGACGAGGTGGTTCATATTATCCGCAATGCTAAAAATCCGCAGGCTGCAGTAGAGGGCTTGATGCAGCGCTTTGAACTTGACGAAATTCAGGCCAAAGCCATTGTTGAAATGCGCCTTCGTCAGCTGACAGGCTTGTTGCAGGAGCAGTTGCGCAATGAGTATGATGAACTCTTGAAACAGATTGAATATTACAAGCAGATTCTGAGTGATGACAATCTGTGTATGGAAGTTATCAAGAATGAGCTCATCGCGGTAAAAGAGCAATTTGGAGATGAGCGCCGTTCTGAAATTGTATATTCCAGCGAGGAATTTAATCCGGAAGACTTCTATGCTGATGACGAGATGGTTATCACAATCAGTCACATGGGTTACATCAAACGTACACCGCTTGCAGAATTCCGTGCACAGGGTAGAGGTGGAGTCGGAAGTAAGGGTACAACTACAAGAGATTCTGATTTTGTAGAGTACATCTATCCTGCTACGATGCATAATACTATGCTTTTCTTTACTCAGAAAGGACGTTGCTTCTGGATGAAGGTTTATGAGATACCGGAAGGAAATAAGAATTCTAAGGGACGTGCCATTCAGAATATGTTGAATATAGATTCTGATGATGCGATTAATATTTGTCTGCGTATAAAGAATCTGTCAGATCCGGAATTCTGTAAGAACCATTATGTGATTTTCTGTACCAAGAATGGTATAATTAAGAAAACTTGTCTGACCGAATATTCAAGACCACGTGTCAATGGTGTGAACGCCATTACAATCCGTGAGGACGACCGTGTTATCGGTGTTCGTCTGACGAATGGTGAGAATGAGATTATATTGGCAAACAGAAATGGTCGTGCTATCAGGTTTAACGAAAGTAAGGTGCGTGCTATGGGACGTACGGCAACCGGAGTGCGTGGTATGACGATTGACGAGGATGGTGAGGACGAGGTAATCGGAATGGTTTGTGTAAACGATCCACATAAAGAAACAATTATGGTGGTGAGTGAACAAGGTTATGGAAAACGTTCTGATATTGACGATTATCGCGTGACAAACAGAGGCGCCAAAGGTGTCAAGACGTTGAATATTACTGAAAAGACCGGAAAATTGGTAGCAATCAAGGTTGTAACGGATGAGAACGACTTGATGATAATTAATAAGAGCGGTATAACGATACGTCTTAAAGTGGCAGATATACGTATTATGGGCCGTGCTACTCAAGGTGTCAAATTGATTAATCTGGAGAAACGTAATGACCAAATCAGCAGTGTTTGTAAAGTTCAGACCGAGGATGAGGAAGTTATTGATGAGGATGAACTTCAGGGCGATGTAGAAAATGTATTGCCTGAAAACCCGGAAAATAATGAAACTCCGGAAAAGAATAACAATGATGACGAGAATGAAAATAATAATTAATAATTAATTTTAATCGAACTGTCATGAAAAAGATTTTATTGTCTATAGCATTTGCTGTAGTTGCAGCAGGTGCGTTTTCTCAAAACCGTTTGGTAAAGAAGGCTCAGACACTTATCGATGAGAATAAGCTTGATGAGGCACAGACTGTATTGACGGAAGCCTTAAATAGTGGCGAGACTAAGAATATGGCTTTGGCATGGGATGTACAGGGTGATATTTATCAACGTATTTTTGCTACAGAATTGAATAAAGCTGCAGCTCATCAGCCTATGGATACAATGGTTTTTGCTAAAAATCTGTATGCCTGTGTTGAGGCTTATGAAAAATGTAATGCTTTGGATGAAGATAAGAAATTTGTAGAGAAAAATAGAGGTAATCTGATGAAGTTCCGTACATTCTATATGTATTGTGGACAGTTCTTCTTCCAAAACAAACAGTTTGAGGATGCATTTACTGCATATGACAAATGGTTGACTTTCCCACAGGATAATAAACTAGTGGCAGGTGTACCTTCTGTAGTAAAGGATTCTGTTTTTGATGAGAGTCAAGTTGCTTATTACGCATGTCTGGCTGCTTATCAGGCAAAAGATTACAAGAATGCCGAGAAGCATATGAAGGAAGCTTTGAACTATGAGAAAGAGATAAAGACTGTACGTCAGCTTTATCTTATGGCAACCATCGAGCAGGGGGATACTGCAAAATGGGTTGAGTTGTCAAGAGACTTTGCTAAGTATGATGAAAACATAGCTCAAAATTTATTGGCTTATTACCAAAATAAGAAAGATGACGCTTCTGCCATTGCTTTTGCTGATGGTTTATTGGCTAACGATCCGGAGAATAAGATTGCAAACTATTCAAAGGGGGTATTGTTATTCGGACAACGCAAGTATAAAGAGGCATTGCCGTTTTTTGAGAAATGTACACAGTTAGACCCTTCTTATGTTGATGCATTTTTTAATGCCGGTGTTTGTTGCTGTAATGAGGGTTATAATATAAATGAAAGCATTTCTACCAAGAAAATGAAGCCGGCTCAGGCAAAGGCTGCTATTGAGCAAGTTAAAGAATGGTATAAGAAAGCAGAACCTTATTTCCTTAAGGTAAAGGAACTTGAGCCTGATAATCCTGCACGTTGGGCTTCTCGATTGAAGACCGTATATTATATTACTGGTGAGAAGGCTAAAGAAAACGAGATGGATAAGTATATGAATGAATAAGATTGATTGATAAAAATGAATATGTGGGGGTGATGGACTATTTTTTCAGTGCATCACCCCTTAATTGAATTAGCCGATGAAAAAGATTGGGATATTGATGCTTGTCTTGTGCTGTAGCAGTGCATTATGTGCAAAAACCGATCCGGTGGTGAAAGAGGTAAAGAAGACCATTCGTGGTGCATTCTATCAGACTGATGGAAATGAGGCCAATAAAGTGAGGGATAGGCTTAACGATGCTGAAAAGAAATTGTTGGAGGCTTTGCCAAAGCAAAAGACTGCGCGTGAAAAGGCTCAGTGTTACTATTATGCAGGTATGGTTCAGAAGCGTTTTAATAGCATAGAGAATACAAAGCTTTATCTGAAAGTGGCCATGGATACAGTGCGTTTTTATGACAGCTTATATAAAATGTATACATATCTGATACAATGTGATTCAGTGGAACAGACTGGAAATAAGAGGTTGTGTTATCGTACTCGTGGGCAGAAGCATCTTTTAAAATATCGTTCAAATCTGCTTAATGGCGGTCGTTATTATCTGAAGAAAAAAAATTATCAGGAGGCCTATCGTTTTTTAAATATGTATTTATGGTCTGCCGAACAGCCAATATTGAGTGAGTTCTTTTTGACGCAGACTGATTCGATGTATGTAAGGGCTGCTTATTGGGCGACAACAGCTGCATATTATTCCGGTAATTACAATGGGGTGGTAAATTATGCTGAAACAGCGATTGAATATCCTAAAAATAGAATATATATTCAGGAATATGCATGTAAGGCTTATCTTGCATTAGGAGATACGGCGGGGTGGATTAAAGAGCTTAAGACCGGTATCATAAATTTTCCTGAGCATACTTACTTCTTTACAAATCTGATGGATTATCTTAATCGGACCGGGCAGTATGAACGGGCTATGGAATATGCAGAACATATGATTGCTTATGACCCCAAACGTTCTTTGTATTGGTTTGCAAAAGCCTCTGTATATATGTACAAGAAAGATTATTTAAAATGTTTGGATGTATGCAATGATGTGTTGTCAATGGATAGCTTGCATTTGGGAGCAAATTTATTCAAGGGGACATGTTGTTATAATTTGGCAATGGCTCTTTCTGATTCAATGAAAGCTGTTCCTGTTACAGACAGACGTTATAAAACTTATCGCCGTGAAATGCAGGGGTATTGTATGGATGCCGTGGCGCCGTTGGAATTTGTCCGAGCCAAGCGTCCGGATGATGCGGCGCGTTGGGCACCAATGCTGTATACTGTCTATTTGAATCTGAATAAGGGTAAAGAGTTCGAGGAGATTGATAAGATTATGAATAATCTGAAAACATCTGAAAATTGATATATGAGTGATTGTAAGATTTATTTGGCTCCGATGCAAGGCGTGACCGAAGCTCCGTTTAGAAATTTTTTTGAACGTGATTTCGGTGGCGTAAATGCGTTTTATACTCCGTTTATTCGTTGGGAGCATGGAGGCGTGAGACGTAAGGATATACGTGACATCACTCCGGGAAATAATATGGTTCCTGTTTTGATTCCACAGGTGTTGGCAGGTTCTGCTGATGAGGGAGAATCTATTCTTGGACAAATATTACCTTTAGGATATAAAGAAGTGGATTTCAATATGGGGTGTGCCTATCCTATGGTTGCAAAGAAAGGAAAGGGCAGTGGTATTCTTGATAAACCTGATGCAGTGAGGGATTTATTGTCTTTGGCAGAAAAATATCCTGAGATCCATTTTTCTGTTAAGATGCGTTTAGGCTATCAGAATGTAGATGATTGTATGTCTTTACTTCCGATTCTGAATGCAGTTCCGTTATCTAGGGTTGTGGTACACGCACGTTCCGGTATGCAACAATATAATGGTGATTGTGATCGTGTTGCTTTTGAACGGTTCGCCATAGAATGTAAACATCCGGTGGTTTATAATGGTGAGATGTTAAATACAGATGAATGGAATGCACTTCGTGCAAAATGCCCGAATGTAGAAGGTATGATGTGGGGGAGAGGATTATTGGCTGCTCCGTGGTTGGCCTCAGAATTTCGTGATGGCAGAATATGGAATGATGACGAGAAACGCCAGACTCTCAGAAAATTCCATGATGCTTTATTTGAGCATTATGTTGCACAGATGGAAGGGGGCGAAAAGCAGGTACTGATGAAAATGAAAACCATTTGGGAATATTTCTTGCCGGATGCAGACCGTAAGGCTCGGAAGAAAATACACAAGGCACAACGTTTATCTGCATACTCAGAGGCGGTCAGTCAGCTTCTCGGTTCCTTATTCAGAACATAAAATTCAATATAATTTCTGTATTAGAGTTTTTATTGTGTTTTTGCGGTGAATGAAAAAGATAGATGTATCTTTGAATGATAAGGTGTGTGTTACCTTTGTGAAGGTATAGATTTTTTAGTTTGTTAAAATAGAATGTAATCATGAAAAATAAATTAAAACAGGTGTTGTCTTTGTTGGGTGTACTATTGTGTTTTTGTTCTTGCGAATTGTCGGATAGCACGGATGATACGCCGGAAGTGGTTAAGCCAAAATGCGCGACCTTGTTATTTTATATGGTGGGTGAGAATGATTTATCCGATTATATGGAAGTAAATATTGCTAATATGATAACCGGATATAAACAGACCGATAGTGTGGCTAACATATTGGTATATAAAGATGTGGACGATACGCCAAAGCTGTATTTATTAAATAAGGATGATTATGGTACAGTGACATTGAAAACAGTCAAGACGTATCAGAATCAGGCATCTGTTGATCCGGAGGTAATGGCTGAGGTGTTGAATGATGTGTTTACCAATTATCCGGCTTTAAAGAAAGGCGTTGTATTTTCATCTCATGCCGATGGTAGTCTGTTACAGACAAGTACAATTGGAAAACGTTCTTTTGGTATGGAAAAAATAAATGGAACATATTATGGTATGAATATTACAGATATTAATGAGGCGCTTTCAAAATGTGCGTATCTTGACATGGTGATGTTCGATGCTTGCCTGATGGCAAATATAGAAACAGCTTATGAGATAAAAGATCGTGCAAAATATCTTTTAGCAACTCCTAATTCTGTGCCGGGAAATGGTTTTCCATATCAATATGTCATATCGGACTTATTAAAAATGGATAAGGCTTCATTAGAACATGCGGCAGAGCAATACTATAATTATTATCGGATGAATTCTGTGGAATGGGATGATTTTGTTGCTGTAAGTCTGACTGATTTAACAAAAATATCGTCAGTAGCTGAGGCGATGGATTCTTTGTGCAGAATACCTTGCGTCCGTAATAAAATTGAAATGTTGGAAGCCGAGGATATTCAAAAGTATGAATTGACAAAAGATTTGTATGACTGTGGGCAATGGATAGATAGCATTGGTTGTGGCAGTAAGCAGGCTACAGTCGTAAAGGCTGCTTTGGATGCGGCTGTTGTTTACAAAAAACGTAGTGATTATGCGTGTTGTGATGATTGGGGAACACTTTATCTGCCAATAACTGATGAGCGGTTTAGCGGATTAAATACTTATTTGCCGGGTGACGCAAATACAATGTATGAGATTCTTCAACAACAGTTTTTTACAACCTTAAAATGGTATACAGATGCAGGATTGTGGCGTTGCTCGCGATATAATAGGTATGCCGTTAATTAACAGAAAGGTTTTATATAATACAGATTTAAAAGAAGTGATTTTTTGTAAAGCAAAGGAATTGCACGTTTTAGTTGGAGATGTGCAAGGAAATATCTACCTTTGCCGTTGAAAAAGATTTATTATTTATAATTGATAGTTATGGCTTATAACTTATTGAAAGGTAAACGCGGTATTATTTTCGGAGCATTAAATGATGCTTCCATCGCGTGGAAAGTTGCAGAACGTTCAGTAGAAGAAGGTGCACAAATCGTATTAACCAATACTCCGGTGGCTTGCCGTATGGGTACTATTGCAGAATTGGCAGAAAAGACTGGTGCCACTGTTATTCCGGCCGATGCTACTTCAGTTGAAGATCTTGAGAATTTGTTTATAGAAGCTCAGAAAGTATTAGGTGGTAAGATTGATTTTGTGTTACATTCTGTAGCTATGAGTGCGAATATGCGTAAGAAACGTACTTACGATGATTTAGATTATAATTTGCTTGGAAAGACTTTGGATATTTCAGCTATTTCATTTCACAAAATGATACAGACTGCAAAGAAACTTGATGCAATTAGCGATAATGGTTCTATTTTAGCCTTGAGTTATGTGGCTGCACAACGTACATTCTTTGGCTATAATGATATGGCTGATGCAAAGAGTTTGTTGGAGTCTATAGCACGTAGCTTTGGCTATATTTATGGACGTGAGAAAGGAGTACGTGTAAATACGATTTCACAGTCGCCGACATTTACAACTGCAGGTGGCGGTATAAAGGGATTTGATGGTTTATACGATTTCAGTGACCGTATGTCTCCGTTAGGTAACGCCAGTGCAGATGAATGTGCAGATTATTGTGTAGTCATGTTCTCTGATTTGACTAAGAAAGTGACAATGCAGAATCTTTATCATGACGGTGGTTTTTCAAAAATGGGTATGTCTTTACGCGGAATGGTACAGTACCAGAAATCATTTGTTGATGAGAACCGCGATGAAAACGGAAAAATCATATACGGTTAAGTTTCCATAGAATTTACATAGAAAAGCAGTCTGTTATTGAGCAGAAATGATTATATTTGTGCCGAATAAATAACAGACTGCTTTTTTTATAAGCTTTTTTTTTACTATTTCTTAGATTATGAACAAGACAATTATTACAGTAGTAGGAAAAGATGCAGTAGGCATCATTGCGAAAGTATGTACATATCTTGCGGAAAATAAGGCAAACATTTTGGATATCTCGCAGACCATCGTGCAGGAATATTTTAATATGATGATGATTGCTGACTTGACTCATGTTGAAAAGTCATTTGAGGTTGTAGCAACAGAATTGGCTGAGATTGGACAGTCTCTTGGTGTACAGGTTAAATGTCAGCGTGAAGAGATTTTTGATAAAATGCATCGTATATAATCCTTTGCCTCATGATTAATATATATGAAGTGCTCGAGACTAATAAAATGATCGAGCAGGAGAATCTGGATGTGCGTACTATAACCATGGGTATTAATCTGTTAGATTGTGCCGATCATGATTTGGATACGCTGTGTAATAAGATCTATGAAAAGATAACACGTCTTGCTAAGAATCTGGTAAAGACTGGAGAAGATATATCTCGTGAGTATGGAATTCCCATTGTGAATAAACGTGTGTCTATAACTCCTATTTCACTTGTAGGAGGGACGGCATGTCAGAAACCTGAAGATTATGTACAGATTGCTAAGACATTAGATCGTGCAGCAAAAGAGGTTGGCATTAATTTTCTTGGTGGATATTCTGCAATAGTGTCTAAAGGTATGACACTCAGTGATGAGTTGCTTATTCGTTCTATTCCGCAGGCTTTGGCTGAAACAGAACGTATTTGTAGTTCTGTAAATGTAGGTTCTACAAAAACGGGTATCAATATGGATGCAGTAAAGCTTATGGGAGAAATAGTAAAGCAAACAGCTGAATATACAAAAGATAACGATTCTTTGGGATGTGCTAAGTTGGTTGTATTGTGTAACGCACCTGATGATAATCCTTTTATGGCGGGAGCTTTTCATGGCGTTTCCGAAGCTGATGCTATTATTAATGTCGGTGTCAGTGGACCGGGGGTTGTGAAGTATGCTTTGTCACAAATTCGTGGAGAAAGTTTTGAGGTACTTTGTGAAACGATTAAGCGTACTGCCTTTAAGATAACCCGTGTTGGTCAGTTGGTAGCTCAGGAGGCATCACGCCGTTTGGGGGTTCCGTTTGGTATTATTGATCTTTCTTTAGCACCGACACCGGCTGTGGGAGATAGTGTTGCAGAGATATTGGAAGAAATTGGTCTTGAGCGTGCGGGAGCACCAGGAACAACAGCAGCGTTGGCTTTATTGAATGATCAGGTAAAGAAAGGTGGTGTGATGGCTTCTTCATATGTGGGGGGGTTAAGTGGTGCATTTATTCCTGTCAGTGAAGATCAGGGTATGATTGATGCTGTTGAGGCTGGAGCGCTCACTTTGGAGAAACTTGAAGCAATGACTTGTGTTTGTTCTGTAGGGTTAGATATGATTGCAATTCCTGGCGATACTCCGGCGACAACGATTTCTGGTATTATAGCCGATGAATCTGCTATAGGTATGATTAATCAAAAAACTACTGCTGTACGTATAATTCCGGTAATAGGTAAAAATGTTGGTGATACGGTAGAATTCGGGGGATTATTAGGACATGCGCCGGTTATGCCTGTCAATGCATTCAGTTGTAGTGCTTTTGTTAACAGAACCGGACGTATACCGGCTCCTATCCATAGTTTTAAAAATTAAATTAATAGATAAAGAGAAGTCTGAATATGATTATTTGCATATAATTCTGTTTCCGATTTCTGTATTGTTATCCAATAAAAACTCCCTGGCCCTTTATAAAGGACGAGGGAGTTTTTATTGGATAAAAGCCATATATGACTTGTTTATTCTTTTTTATTTTATTGCTATACAGACGGTAATGTAAGATTGAATGTAAATGGTGTGGTTCTCTATTCAACATTAAGTTTGATGATTCCATTTTTTGTTTTGGTCGCAATAGAATCTGTGTGGCTTTCAGCAAGCGGAAGTGCAGTAGTTGTAAAATAATCTTTTAAACGCTCATAGGGAATGGTACATGATGGCCTTCCTGCTGCGTAAGGAGCAATCTCATATTGTTGATAGATGAACATTACACCTTTCTCCATAAACAGTGGGTCTGTTTTAGGAAGTGGAAAGAATAACTCAGGATTGTCAATCAGTAACATGTCATAAAAGCTTTTGTCATCTTTTATTTTGAAGAATTGAGTCTTGATTTGTTCTTTAATCATATCATTTATACAGTTGAGACTGTCCTGCTTAAAAACATCCCAACCCATTTTGCGGCCGTCTGTTTTACGGAATACAGCGCCTGTATATGTTTGTCCGCCGTGTGCTGCTCCAGAATAGTATTGGTAGATTTCGTTTGTATAAGTTACAAATAGACAGGTCTCAAAAGCCTTTCGCATTTGCACATAATATACAGAACCACCCATGTCGGGGGAACTTCCAAATTCTGCTTCGTCTTTTTTAAGTCTGTCGTTTATGGATTGTGCATAATATTCTATGACAGCTTTTCCATTTTTTAAGTCGCCCGCATAACTGCCTCCTAATGTTTCATTAATCCATTCTCTTATGTTTTGAAGTAAGAATGGAGAACCCTTTTCCGGATAATCTGCATAGATTTTACACCCAAGCGTACTTTTGCTGTCTTCTTTGTTTATTGAGGTGGTGATATAGTTTACGTTGTCCGTTTCTGTTGTTTGTGACTCTTGTTTATTTTGGCAACTTGTTGCTGTGATTCCGGATAATAGAATGGTAAAACCGATTGTTTGCCATTTTTTGATAATCTTGTTTCTCTTCATGATAGGATGATTTTGTTTGTTCAAAAGTAGGTATTATTTATTTGAAGTCCAAACTGTGCTTCTCAAAATCTGTTAATGGCAGTAATATCTCCAATATAATTTCTATTTTTGTCATAAAAGATTTGTATTTAAATTTTAACATGAATAAGATAAGGAAAATTATTGTAATAGGAGCAACTTCCGGGCTTGGACGTGGATTGGCCGAAAGGTATATGGCTGAGGGATATACTGTAGGACTCGTAGGTAGAAGGGAGGCTGTTTTGAAAGAAATGGCGGAAGGTAAGTCAAATGTTCTTTTTCAGGTTGCAGATGTGACTGATATTAATATGATTGGTAAACTTCTGCAAAACCTGTTAGAACGTATGGGAGGAATGGATCGTCTTGTATTGTGTTCTGGCGTCGGTAGGATGAATCCGTCTTTAGACTATGGGCTAGAGTTGCCAACGATTGATACTAATGTCAGAGGATGGACAGCTGTTGTGGATTGGGCTTTTGGATATTTTATGTCTCAGAGATATGGACATTTAGCAGCAATTTCTTCTGTTGCAGGAATTCGTGGATTGGCACCGGCACCAGCTTATGCTGCGTCAAAGGCTTACCAGATTCATTATCTGGATTCATTAAGGCAGAGAGCGGATATTGCAAAATATCCAGTTTATGTGACTGATATTCGTCCGGGGTTTGTGCGTACTCCATTACTTTCTGCACCAGACAAGTTGTTTTGGGTTGATAAACCAGAGAAAGCAGTTTCGGCAATTTATAAGGTTATAGCTTTGAAAAAACGTAAAGCAGTAATTACAAGAAGATGGGCTTTATTGGTTCCATGGATGCGTATCGCTCCGGATTGGGTGGTAGAAGCTATTTTAAGTAAAGCTTAAACTCAGAATCTCATTTTTATAAAAGGCAGGTGTCACATCAATAATATTATGAATGTGACACCTGCCTTTTGTATATACTTAATTAAATGTGATTTGTTTTGTTGTTTTGTCTGCAAAAACAATATTAACAGTTTTTTTATCGTTTGACACTGTAACAGATTTTACTGGATTAAGTTCTTTCTTTGAAAAGTTTTTATCGCCTTTTTTCCATAATGTTAACGTCACAAATATAGCTTCGTTTTCAACGTGTGTTTCAGCCATAATTACTCCACATTTGTTACTTACAGGATTAAGGCCTTCTGGATATGCTATCGTTGTTTTTGTCCAACCGTATATAGGAACAAGTGCCAGGCTGTATTGTCCGTTACATATGATACGTTTTTTGTCATCTCCTTTCAGTGCGATTTCTTTAATGGGATTTCCATCGATTTCAGGAAGACTGTAATGTCCGAAACGAACGTCAGTTGCAAATGGAGTTTTTATTTTGTCAATGCGTAAAACTCCATTTGCTAATGGAATATCAACAAGTTGATATTTTATATCATGGTTTGTTTCAAGTTCGGCATCTCTACGATAAATACCGTTTTCAAAGCTTTTAAATGTATAAAGACGTAGTACTTCCCAGTTTCCTTTATTGTTTTTGGTAGCATAGTTCATAGATACTTCTCCATTTTTACCGTCTGCCATCCAAGGAAATTCTGTATGGTAAGCCAATTTGTTATAATTTTCAGAACTTCTGAATTTCTGCCAATCTGCGGCTACAGTTTCATGACACCATGAACGCATTTCTGCACCTCCACAATTTGGGTAATCTGTAATGAGAAGATTTGTTGCCGGTTGGAATTTATTATATACATGGTTTTTCTTGAATTCTTTTTCCCATGGTCCATTATTTTCTTTAGCTGTCCAGAATGGATTGTCTGCCGGCAGAAGAAGGCTGAGGAATGCTTTGCCACACCAAAATACACTGCCACGGCAACTGTATATCTGTACGGCGGGAGCGAATGCACCATAAAAACCTAGTGTCGGTATATTATCTTCTAAGAAGTCGGGATTCTGAAGAAATTGTAATAATGTGGCAGAGGAGATACGGCGCATCCAACCAAAATTAATGTCGGCGTCTTTGTCGTAGCCAAGTAATGCAAGAGGAACAACTGCCGCAAATCTATAAGGAATACTTCTTCCCCACATATTCATTTTTCCTTCTTTGCTAAACATATAAGGGTAATTATCAATCATTTCAGATTGATTTTTAATGAATTGTTTTGCATATTCCGGGTACATATATCCATAAGTGTTAGCCCATATTGGACCATACATCTGAAAAGCCCACATGCTGTAATAATCGTAAGCTGGAGAATCATTATACCATCCTTCACCACGATAAAGTTTCAGAATGTTCTTCAGATTCTCTGTCATTCGGTTTTCGTTGATAGGATAACCCTGTTCTTTGAAGAAGCTGAGTACAAATACATTAAAGAACATCCAGTTGGAGTTGATGGTTGGTCCGTTTCCATAACTTAACATTGTTGCTGCTAATTCGTCTTTTTGTGATTGGGTTAATGGATCCCATAATACATTTTTTGCAGTTTGTAGTGAAATGGCTAAGGCGCCGAATTCTACTAAAATCTGACTTGGTCCTCCATTGCGGTGTCTGATGTAGCTGGGACTTTCAGGATTGATAAGATTTAGAAGCTGGTGGCGATAATAATCGGCTACTTTAATGTTGTTGATTGTAAGGTTTGGATTTTCTTTTAATAGAGGAGCAGCTACGAATAATGTACGACATAATCCTTCCAGTTTTGCGGTTGGTATTTCACCTGCGTTTCTAGGATATGTCTTGTCATGTTGTTTAGGAAAATACATAGGATCATCCAATGTTCGGATATAGGTAAAGGCTCCTTCTAAGAGATATTCTGCCGCTTCAATCCAGTTTTGTCGGGTCATCCCAGTATATGGACTAAGCTTATAGTCTGGATTTGAAATTTTGAAAGTCTGTTCTATTTTATGCGTAGGAGTAGCAACCTGAGCAGACAGGGGAGATGTACTGAATAGAGTTAAGGCTAAAAAAGCGATTTCTAATGTTTTTCTTCTCATTTCTGTTTATACAATTATAAGGTTAATGTTGTCACTTCAAAGTTACAATAAAAAATCAAGATTAATATGTTTTTCTAATGATTATAATGTTTTTTGTAGATCTCATTAGTATCGAATAAAATCAAAAATAGCTTCAAAAACTTCCAATTTATTGTCTTATTTTATAAAATGTGTTATAAAGCATAAAAATATTACTTCTTTATTTGCTATGTATATAAAATGTTGTATCTTTGCAACGTGTTTTTCATAGTATTAGATTTAAGGTTAACAAAGGTTGGGCTCAGCGGAGCCCTTTTTTTATATCCCAATCATTGATTTTTTATTAAGTTATTGTTTATATAAGGGTTGTTAGAATTCTCATAAATTGTATATTGTTGAATTTTTATTTGTGAATTTTATAAATGACTTATCAAGTAATTTGATTTTATGGCTGTTTGTTATATGGTCTGGCATAAGTTCATAAAAAGATTTATATGATATCATAAATGATAAAAACAAAATAAACTAAAACTTTTCCTCTTGATTTTTTAGCATATTGTCATAAAATCCTTATCTTTGAAAACAAAATTAATATACTATGATATAACTATGAAGTATTTACATGAAAAAATGGAGACTCTGACACGTTCAGAGATAGAAAAGCTTCAGATGGAGCGGTTGAAGCGTACATTAGAACGTTGTATGAATTCTCCGTTTTATAAGAAACGTTTTACTGAGTATGGTCTCAAACCAGAAGATATAAAAACTCTTGATGATATACGTAAGATACCTTTTACAACAAAACAGGACTTACGGGATAATTATCCTTTTGGTCTGGCTGCCGTGCCAATGGATCAGGTTGTCCGCTTACATTCCTCAAGTGGAACAACTGGTACGCCGACAGTTATTCTCCATACACAACACGATTTAGATGAATGGGCTAATGCTGTTGCTCGTTGTCTTTATATGGTAGGTTTGAGACCAGGTGATGTTTTTCAAAATTCATCAGGTTACGGTATGTTTACAGGTGGTTTAGGGTTTCAGTATGGTGCAGAACGGTTGGGAATGTTGACGGTTCCGGCTGCTGCAGGAAACACTAAGCGACAAATTAAATTTATTACCGATTTTGGTACGACAGCTCTTCATGCAATTCCAAGTTATGCGGGACGGCTTTACGAGGTAATGGAAGAGATGGGGATAGATCCTAGGAAGGATACAAAATTAAAAACTTTGATTATAGGTGCTGAACCTCATTCGGAAGAACAGAGACGTAGAATAGAAGATATGTTGGGTGTAAAAGCCTATAATTCGTTTGGAATGTCAGAGATGTGTGGGCCGGGAGTCGCTTTTGAGTGTAAGGAGCAGAATGGACTTCATATTTGGGAAGATTATTATATTGTGGAAATTGTGGACCCGAATACTTTAGAGCCTGTTCCAGAAGGTGAGGTCGGAGAGCTTGTTCTGACAACAATTAATCGTGAAGCAATGCCTTTATTACGTTATAGGACAAGAGATTTAACTCGTATATTGCCTGGAGAATGTCCTTGTGGGCGCCATCATAGACGTTTGGATCGTATGAAAGGGCGTAGTGATGATATGATGATTCTTAAGGGCGTAAATATATTCCCAATTCAGATTGAAACCGTATTAATGCAGTTTAAAGAATTAGGTAATGAGTTCCTTATAACTTTAACTAATGAAGAAGCAAATGATTTGATGACGGTTGAGGTTGAACTCAAAGAATTTAGTGATGATTATCCGCATCTTCAGGCATTGACAAGAGAAATTACCAGACAATTGAAAGATGAGATTTTATTAACGCCATCTGTGAAACTGGTTCCAAAAGGAACTTTGCCGAAGCAAGAAGGAAAAGCAGTAAGAGTTAGAGATTTGCGTAAAACATTAATTTAAAAATTAGAATCTTCATAATTATGACAGTCCATCAAATATCTATTTTTGTAGAAAATAAATCAGGTACCTTGCTGACTGTGCTTGAACTTTTTAAGGATGCTCAGATTCAGCTTATTGCGTCTACAATCTCTGATACTGTAGAATATGGTATATATCGTATTATTTGTTCGGAGCCTTTACGTGCTTTTGAAGCGTTAAAAAAAGCAGGTATATCTTCTAATATCTCAGAAGTGTTTGCTATTACACTTGACAATCAACCAGGTAGAGCAGCCGATGCTATTCGTCATATTAGTGAGGCAGGTGTGGCTATTTCATATCTCTATTCATTTTTGTTAGGTGGTAAGGGTATTTTGGTTTTTCGTACGGATAATCCGGAACGCACAGAGCAGGTGATTAGAGAGAAAAAATTGAATGCAATAGATGATAAAGCGTTATTATCGTTGATTTGATAAAGTAATCTTATATAATAAGATTATTGATATATTTGACTGGCGGATTATTCTTTCATACATTTTTAAGAAAGAATAATCCGCCAGTCATTTATTTCATTTGTCAGATTTAGTAGTATGATGTGATATTTTTTCTTTTCTTATTTATACAGAAGGAATATTGCCGGTGTTTTGGATAGATCGGGCAATATGCATTTCTTCCATTCTTGTATGGTTTTAGTGTGAATGTATTCATCAGAGCATGTAATACCAGCGGCAATACAAAGTTTAGTTTGAGGCCGACAGCTTTGCAAGATTTCTTCAAACATTTTAGCATTACGATATGGGGTTTCGATGAACAATTGTGTTTGATGTTCACTATAGATCCTTTGTTCTAAATTCTTTAATTTTCGTGCACGATCTGAAGCGCCAATTGGTAAATAGCCATTAAATGCAAAACTTTGTCCGTTAAAGCCAGAAGCCATTATTGCCATTAGAATGGATGATGGCCCTACAAGGGGAATGACACGTAGTCCTTTTCGCTGTGCAATAGCGACAATATCAGCTCCAGGATCTGCTACAGCAGGGCATCCTGCTTCTGATATTACTCCCATTGGTTTTCCTTCTTCAAGAGGTTTTAAATAAGAAGTAAATGTTTCAGGTGATGAATGTTTTCCGATAGGGTAGAAAGTCAGTTCATCAATGTTGATATTTCTGTCCACTTTTTTTAGAAACCGCCTTGCAGAACGTATGTCTTCAACTATAAAATGTTTGATATTAACAATGATGTCGTGATTATAAGTAGGAAGTACCTGTTCTATGGGGGTGTCTCCTAAAGTGACAGGAATGAGATATAGTGCTGAAAAATTCATGTTTACTATTTTGATGGTGTGGGATGAAATCCTGATGCATTTAGAATAGATTGATAATTATTATCATATAGCAAATCTTTGATGCTTATATCCTTATGAGATTTCATGTAAGTATCTATAATTCTTATACCAAGCCATACGCCTATTTGACCGGGTGATTCAACAGAAAATTCTTTTGTTTTAGGTTGTGGCATCATATAATTTTTTACTATAGCCAAATTCTTTGTTTTGAGAATCTGATGACTCATCAAATAGTTCCATACTGTAGCTTCGTGAGTGGTATAGTATTCAACTTGTTCTTGATCAATTCCAACTTGTTCTATTTGATTTACTTTTCTAAGTTTTGCAATGACCCATGAAAGTTTCCCGTAGTCTAACATGTAATCCAAAAGTGTATGGCTTTGATCTTCAGGGAGTGAATATACACTACTTAGATAGTAGAATAGCACGTCAGGAACAATACGGTTACGTCTAAATAAATGCCTTTGATGATCGTAATAGTATTTTTTGTAAAGTGGATAATCAGCTCCTAAATATTTGTCAAGGCTTATTCCTACAATGCCATTTCCAACAATTATACTTTGATTTAATCCTGAAATCTGCGTATAAATTTGGGGCGTTTTGAAATTAGGGTCAATTTCATGTAATTGTAAGAAAACATCGTTAAGTTCTTTTTCTTCTTTGTTTAAATTGTTGTATTCATCATGTACAGCCTCTAATAACACTTGCATGGTAGAGTCAAGATAGAATTCGCGTAACTTCTGTTCTATACGTGGGTCTTGTACTTTACCAATCTCAAGCACATCTTCGATAAGCAAGCGTGTGGCTTGAGGGTATTCGGTGTTCATTCTTTGTAGAGCTGAGAAACTGTTTAGTGATGCATATTCATCTACAATACGATCGAATCTATGAATTCTTACTTCCTCTGACGGTATGTTATTATGCCAGTCGCAGGAAGAAAAAAATAGTATTATGCAGATAAATATATAGGTAAGTTGTTTCAATTCTTATAATTTGTTAATCAACAACAAATATACAAAACTTTCTAATATGGCCCAAAAATAGTGCTAAAAAAAGTAAAATTTTAATTATTTGTGTTGGATAACATTAAATGTACGCCGTCTTCCTAAATAATATTCCCACAATATGCTTTTGGGGAATTGTTCTGGGATGGAAGTTAAAATTGTTTTCTGTTTGTTTTCAAACCTAGAACGGGTAAATAATGTGCGTTGTTTGGAAAAAGCTTGGTGTGCTTTTAATACAGCCTTAAAATCACCGTAATTTCCTTTTAATAGAAATTGTAAAGCGGCGAGCATATCTAACCAAAATCGACAGAATAAAACCTGTCTTAATTTGTCGTCAGGTAGATTCTTGTAAAGCATGAATAAATTATTTCTGAAATTGAGAAACGTTTTTTGCGGATTGTTTTGTGGTAAAGTGCCACCTCCAACATGATAAACTGTGCTGGTTGGTAAACATACAATGCCATATCCACGACTTCGTAATCGCCAACAGAAATCTATTTCTTCCATGTGTGCGAAAAAACGTCCATCCAAACCACCAACTTCGAGGTATACGGCACTACGTACCGTCATCGCTGCTCCAGTAGCCCAAAATATTGGTAGAGATGTATTATATTGTCCGTTGTCTTGTTCTAGTGTATCGAATATGCGTCCACGGCAGTATGGATATCCTAAGCTGTCAAGAAAACCTCCAGATGCACCAGCGTATTCAAATGTATCAGGGTGTGACTGGCTCAAGATCTTTGGTTGGCAGGCTGCTATTTTGGGATGTCTGTCCATGAAATCTATGAGTGGGGTTAGCCAATCATCTTTTACTTCAACATCTGAATTTAGCAAAACAAAGTATTCTGCGTTTATTTTTGCAAGAGCCTTGTTATACCCTTCTGCAAATCCGTAATTTTTGTCTAGTAAGATTGTTTTGACTTTGGGAAAGTCTTTAGCTAGAATATTTAGAGAGTCATCAGTAGAGGCATTGTCTGCAATATATATAGTTCCGCGTGTGTATTTGATGATATTAGGCAGGAATCTTTGCATCATTTTAGCTCCGTTCCAATTCAGAATGACTACTGCAACTTTATCCATATTTGTGATTTTTTCTTAGTCTGATATGATTTAGATTTCTGATTTTATAATACATGCTTGTAAAGCAGTTCCTTCATCATTAAAGCCTTTGAGTTGTACTGGGACAATTTTATTATCTCTTTCATATGTAGAATGTATTTCTACTTTAATATAATTAGGAGTAAATCCGTGCATAATACCTTGGTTTTTACTCTTTTCCAATAATACAGTAGATAAGGAACCAATGTAATGCGTATAATAAGCTTTTAGTTTTTGATCTGACAAATCAAGAAGACGTTGGCTTCTTATATGTTTTTCTTCTGGTGGTACGATATGCTCTATTTTTAATGCTTGTGTCCCAGGGCGTTCTGAATAACTGAATACATGGAGTTGGCTGAAATCCAAGTCTTTAAGAAACTGGTAGGTTTCCTCAAATAATTCTTCTGTTTCTCCTCGTGTGCCGACAATGACATCTATACCGATAAACGCATTTGGGATTAAAGACTTAATAATATTAATCTTTTGTGCAAAGAAATCAGGAGTGTAGCGTCTGTGCATTAATTTTAATACTTCGGCACTTCCACTTTGTAGTGGAATATGAAAATGGGGCATAAAGGCACGTGAATGTGCGCAATATTCTATGATTTCGTCTGTTAATAGATTAGGTTCTATAGATGATATCCGATAACGGGATATTCCTTCTACTTTGTCTAAAGCTTTAATTAGGTCTAAAAAACTCTCTCCTGTTGTTTTACCAAAGTCACCTATATTCACTCCAGTAAGTACTATCTCTTTCCCTCCTTCAGAGGCAACTTGTTCAGCTTGCTGTACCAATGATGCTATGCTTCCGTTTCTGCTGCGTCCGCGTGCGTAAGGAATAGTGCAATAAGTGCAATAATAGTCGCATCCATCTTGAACTTTTAAAAAATATCGTGTACGATCATCTCCAGAGCAGGAAGGAGAAAAGGTACGGATATCTTTTGTTGGAACTGAAAGTATTTCATGAGCTGCTGATTTTTTTTCAGTTGGAGTCGTATATAAACGTTTCTCAAGAAAGTGTATTAATTCACCTTTTTGTTCCGCACCCAATACGAGGTCTACTCCCTCGATAGAACCAACCTGTTGTGGTTTAAGTTGTGCATAACATCCGGTTACGACTACAAAGGCATGAGGATGTTGTTTTACAAGTTTATGTATAGCTTGCCTACATTTGTGATCTGCTACTTCTGTAACAGAGCAGGTGTTGATAATACAGATATCGGCTTCTTCTCCTGGAGCAACGGTTTTTACGCCTAATTGCTTCAGTGTTTTGCCTATACCAGATGTTTCGGCAAAGTTAAGCTTACAGCCAAGTGTGAAGTATGCGGCCTTTTTATTTTCGAATATCGTTGTTCCTGTCATAATATAGTTAATATGAAAATTCAACTTACAAAGGTACATAAATAAAATTAATATAAATGTACTAACGGGTAGTCTAATAAAAATAATGTATTCTTAAAGGTTAGCATATAAGTTATAAAATCTTATAAAAACCTTTAAAAACGTTGCAATGTAAACTATTAAATGAAAATTTAACACTTAATAAAGTTCAGATAATCAACGCATTAATGTATAGTAAAAAATAAAAAAGAAAAAAAAAGCTTGTAAAGTGTACAACATATCAAAAAAGTATTTACCTTTGCAGTGTTTTAATAAGCAATTGATTGTTTTACAGATTTAAAAAAGCAAAAAAATGAAAAAGTTAGCATTTATGTTCGTAGCTTTCGCAGCTATTTCTTTCGCATCTTGTGGTAACAAAACTCAGCAGGCTGAAGTTGCAGCTGATTCAGATTCAGTTGTAGTTGATTCAGTTGCTATCGAAACTGTTGATAGCGTTGCTGCTGATTCAGTAGTTGCTACTGATTCTGTTGCTGCTGAAGCTCCTGTAGCTGAATAATTTTCGGCTAGAGTTTTACGAACAGTAAAAAGTCTATGAGGTTACACGTGAGTGTAACCTCTTTTTGTATGTTATACTTTATGTCGTTTGGTTTTGATTTGTCGTTTCTCTTAGGGGTGGGTTTGACTTCTCCTTTGATTTATAGCTGGTTGATGGGGTTGTTAAGTTTTTCTCGTGGTATAAAAGTGTGATGTGAATCAAATATTTTTGTGAATCTGTTCTTTTGTGAAGCTAGTTTTAAAAAATAGTACCTTTTATTTTGATATTGACTAGTCCTAAATAACCGTTACAGTTATTGGACAAAAATAAATTATTTATC
>CAJMNM010000030.1 GCA_905214795.1 uncultured bacterium | reverse complement strand
TTTATTGATAGAGAAATCCTCCGGACCGAAAGGTCGTCGGAGGATTTTTTTGTATTACTATACTACCTTTTTAATCATCGGTTTTCTTTTGTCTGTTTATCCTATAATAAAAATCCACAAAAGTATATACTGAAGTCTTGTGTTCAACTTTTGGGGGGAATAATGAAGTATGTGAAGGACAGTTCTTTATACGTAATGTTCGGTAAATGTTTTGTGCTGTTATTTGAAGTTGTGAAATTTATTTATAAAGTATAGTGTGATGGGATGAATATTGTTTTTTAAGGAAAAAGTGTAGACGTACCGATGTTGATGTTAGATTTGAAACATATCAGATCTTGATAAAAACAGAAATAGTATTATGAAATTATTTAATATTTGAACAATTCAATATATTAAATGGATTGTGAATGAGATTATTCATAATAGATTGAAAAATAAAACGTGTAAATAAGAAGTGTGTAAAGCTTCTATTTACACGTTGTTTGTTTTAATCAGCTTTTGTTATGTTTTATAAATTGATATCCAGTTCTACAGGACAATGGTCTGAGCCGAAAATATCAGTGTGTATTTTTGCTTCTGTCAGTTTTTCATTCAAGCGCTGTGAAACGAGGAAGTAATCGATACGCCAGCCGGCATTTTTTTCACGTGCCTTGAAGCGGTATGACCACCATGAATAAATGCCTTCCTGTTCTGGATAGAAGTAACGGAAAGAATCAGTGAAACCGGCGTCAAGCAATTGAGTAAATTTTTCGCGTTCCTCATCTGTGAAACCGGCATTACGGCGGTTGGTTTTAGGATTCTTAAGGTCAATTTCTTTATGGGCGACGTTCATGTCGCCACAGACAATAACAGGTTTCTGAGCATCAAGTGTTTTAAGGAATTTCTTGAAATCCTCTTCCCAAAGCATGCGATAGTCTAAACGTTTAAGTTCGTCCTGAGAATTGGGCGTATAAACTGTGACGAGGAAGAAATCAGGCATCTCTAGTGTGATGACACGTCCTTCATGGTCATGTTGGTCGATACCTATGCCGTATTGTACGCTGACGGGTTCATGGCGGCTAAAGATAGCGGTGCCGGAATAACCTTTTTTCTCTGCGTAGTTCCAATAAGACTGGTAACCGTCGAACTGAAGATCGAGCTGACCTTCTTGCATCTTTGTTTCTTGTAGGCAGAAGAAATCTGCGTCCAGTTTGGTGAACGCGTCACGAAAGCCTTTGTCGCAGCATGCTCTGATGCCGTTGACATTCCATGATATAAATTTCATTTGTATGTGGATTTAATTTTATTGATTTTTAAAATGTCAGTTCCTTCGCCTATGATGTCAGTGCGATGGGTTATAAATATCAGTGTTTTGTCTTTGCTGTGGCGTGATATGTTCTGCCAGAGCCTTTCTTCAGTTTGCCGGTCGAGAGCTGAAGTCGCTTCGTCGAGTAACAGAATGCCGCCTTTGCGGAGCAGAGCACGTGCGATGGCGATGCGTTGTGCCTGTCCTTCGCTTAAACCATTACCTTGTTCGTTGCAAACTGTGTCCAGTCCGTCAGGCAGAGCAAGAACAAAATCAGCGCATGCATCTTGTAAAGCTGCTTTCATTTGTGACTCGTCAGCCTGTGGATTACCTAAAAGCAGATTATCGCGTATGGTACCGCTGAAAAGTGTGTTGCCTTGTGGTACATAAATGAAATTGGCGCGTGTTCCGGCAGTGCACTGTACTTCTTCGTTGTCTCCGTAAATAGTAATCTCTCCGTTAGTAGGGTGGATGAGTGAGAGCATAAGACGTACAAGTGTAGTTTTTCCGGCACCTGTTTCTCCAATAATGGCAGTCCGGCTACCCGGCTTGAAATCGAATGACAGATGCTCAAGAATGAGACGGCTGTCCGGAGTGTAGGCATATGATACGTTTTTGAATCTTATGCCAGGTATGCCGGTTAAGGTTTTATGTGCAGTGTCTTTTTCAAGGGGTATTTCTTCCAGTTCCATAAGACGTTCGCCGGCGGTAAAAGCATTGATAAGTATCGGGATGAAACGGCTGAAGTCACGAAATGGGCCTTGTATTTGCCCTACAAGTTGGATAAAGGCAATCATCATACCATAACTGATGGTACCAGATTCGAGACGATAGACTCCCCATATAAATGTAAAAAGGTAGCAGGCAATGAATCCGCCATTTAGTACAGTGGATGAGGTGGCAGAGAAGCGTGTGCGTGTTTTGACCTGATTCTGCAGATGAGCATGGACATCTTGGAGCTTGTCGCTCATTGTATCTTGTTGTTCGAGCGTTTGGACCACCATGCGGTGTTGTATTGTTTCCTGAAGTATACTTTGTATGCGGCTGTCGGTTTGTCTGATTTCTCGAGTCAGTTTTCTCATTTTGCGCATATATACTTTGCTGAGTATGGTAAAAAGCGGTATAATGAGAATGGCGAAGCAGGCCAGCGTTGCATCCATACTGAAAAGGAAGAAAAATGCACCGACAAGACGGAGACTGACTGAGAGTATACTTGGAATGGTTTCGGTTACAGTATGGCTGATATCTTGTACGTCACGTTCCAGGCGATTGAGAATGTCGCCACTATGATGGGCGTTCATGTCTTTCCATTCACTATGGAGCAGTCGCGAGAAATAAGTGCGTTGCATCAGGTTCTGTGCCTTGGTGCCCAAGGTGGCGCGAATCCATTTGGAAAAAAATCCGATAAGCAGTTCTCCGAGCAAGATGATTACCAGCAGGATGGATGCAAGGAGTAGCGAACCGTTGATTTTATGAGTGGCAATGTCGATAGCCTGTTTGGTTGCAGCGATGAATGTAAAGTCGAGAGCTACGGTAAGGCATCCCAAAACAGTGTTGAGACATGCCTGCAGACGGTGTCGGCTGAGGATATGCCAAAGCCACGCCAGAATGTGTCGTGTGGAATAGCGTGAAGAAGTCCGTTTAAGTAGGTTCAGCATGTGAATTAATCTCGCGGGTCAGTACCCCACATAAGTTTCTCACGCAGGGTTGAATAGAATGAATGATTACTTCGTTGTAGCACTTTGATGGTATAGCCTGCCCGGCGGATGCGTAGCCGTGTCGCCTCTGTACAAGCCTCGCTCCGTCCGTCGATAGCGACGAGAAAATTGTGATTGCGCGATTCAACGGAAAGGGTAAGTTCAACTTTGTCACGTATAGTGATAGGGCGTGCGTTCAGACTGTGGGATGCGACGGGGGTTATGCCGAATGTACCCGATTGTGGCACAATAATCGGACCGCCTACGCTCAGCGCATATCCTGTTGAGCCGGTTGGTGTGTTGACAATCAGTCCGTCTGCCTGATAGGTAGCCAGAAATTCGCCGTTTACTTCTACACGGATGCAAATCATGGAGGAATTGTCACGTTTCAGTACGGCCACTTCGTTGAGTGCATAAGGGTAACCTTTCAGTGGGGTACCTTCATAGTCTACTTCTATGACACTACGTTCGTCAATTTTGTAAATCCCGGCATATATGTCTTCTATGGCTTCTTGTATTTCGTTCGGTGAGACATCAGCCAAGAAACCCAGACGCCCCATATTGATACCCAGTATTGGGATGTTTTTGTTTCTTACGCGGCTGGCTGCCTCGAGAAATGTACCGTCACCTCCCATGCTGATAGCGATATCGGTCATGAAATCATTATCTTCGATAATCCCGTTAGGAATAAGCCTGATATTCAGTTTGTTTGTAAGATAGGCATAAAAAGCTTTGTCAATATACAATTCCGCATCATGTGCCTGAAGTTCTTTGATGAGCAGTTCTACTGAAGCCGATTTCTTAGCTTGATATACATTGCCGAACAAAGCGAACTTAAGTTTCTTTGTCATTCTGCCTTTTTGATTAAATAAATAAGTAAAATTGTTCTTTTGTTTATTAAAACATTTCCGCAAATTTACAATTTTTTTCTAACTTTGTCCCTAACATGTATTAAATTAGAAAAGATAATGACCAAGTTAAGCGTTAATATCAACAAGGTGGCTACAATACGTAACGCACGTGGCGGAAATAATCCCAATGTGTTGCAGGTGGCTTTAGATTGTGAGAAGTTTGGTGCACAAGGCATTACAGTTCATCCCCGTCCTGACGAGCGACATATCCGTTATCAGGATGTTTATGATTTGAAACCGGCTCTTCATACAGAATTTAATATAGAAGGTAATCCGTGTAAGAGTTTTACTGATCTGGTATTAAAGGTCAGACCGACTCAGGTGACGCTGGTTCCTGATGCTCCCGATCAGATTACGTCTAACGCAGGTTGGGATACGAAGGCTAATCTGGCTTTTCTGACAGAAGTAGTGAGTGAATTCAAGGCGCGTGGTATTCGTACTTCTATTTTCGTAGGGACAGAGCCTGAAATGATTGAATATGCGGCTAAGGCCGGTACAGACAGAGTGGAGCTTTATACTGAGCCTTATGCTTCACAGTATGCTGCAGGACCGGAAAAGGCTGTGGCGCCGTTTGTCGAGGCTGCCAAAGTAGCGCGCAGTTTGGGATTGGGAGTTAATGCCGGTCATGACTTGAGTCTGGAGAATCTGACTTATATCCATAAAAATATAGAATGGCTTGATGAAGTTAGTATCGGGCATGCATTGATATGTGATGCTTTATATATGGGATTGGAGCGGACCATTGCCGCTTATTTGGATTGTTTGAAATAAAAAATATCCGTTTGACCGGATTCTTATAAATAAAAATAAAAGCATATGAAACCAGTTTATTTGTTTTTTGCCGAAGGCAGTGAGGAAGTAGAAGCTTTGAGTGTTGTGGATATTCTGCGTCGCGGCGGTGTGGATGTCAAAATCGTGTCTGTAACGGATCAGTTGAAGGTGACCAGTTCACATGGTGTGAAAATCGAGGCTGACGTTTTATTCGACGATGTGGATTTGGCTGATGCTGAGATGCTGGTATTGCCAGGTGGACTGCCAGGAGCATATAATTTGGCAGAACACGAAGGGTTAGCCGCAGCTATCCGCAAACAATATGAAAAGGGTGGCAACCTGGCTGCCATTTGTGCTGCGCCGTTGGTTTACGGACGTATGGGACTGCTTGAAGGCCGTAAGGCTACTTGTTATCCGGGCTTTGACGAAAACCTTAAGGGAGCTACCTATACCGGTGCGCTTGTCGAGGAAGACGGTCAGTTTATTACCGGTAAAGGTCCGGCTGCAGTCTTTGCTTTTGGTTTGGCGTTGTTGAAACGTGTGGCTGGGGCAGAGAAAGCGGAGGCTGTTAAGAACGGAATGTTATATAACGAACTGGAGAAATGAAAAAATATGTCATCATAGTGGCCGGAGGGAAAGGGCTGCGTATGGGCGGTGAAGTGCCTAAGCAGTTTCTTCCCGTAAAGGGACGTCCTGTACTGATGCGAACGCTCGACGCTTTTTATGCGTATGATGCTTCGGTGCAACTGATTCTTGTTTTGCCATCGGCACAAAAGGATTACTGGATGTCGCTTTGCGCGTCGTGCCATTTTGATGTACCTTATCGTCTGGCAGAAGGGGGAGAAACGCGTTTCCACTCAGTGGCAAACGGCTTGTCCTTTGTGCCGGACGATGAAGATTGTCTGGTGGCAGTTCACGACGGAGTACGTCCGTTTGTGAGTAAAAGTGTGATAGATACTTGTTTTCGTATGGCTGAGAAAACGCATGCCGTAGTACCGGTGATACCTGTAGTAGAGACTGTGCGTCGGCTTGATGGAACGGGCGGGCAGAGCCGTACTGTGAACCGGGCAGATTACCGTCTGGTGCAGACTCCGCAGACTTTTGACGGTCGTTTGCTTAAAAAAGCTTATGCTCAGCCTTATCGTGAAACATTTACCGATGATGCTTCGGTTGTTGAAGCGTTGGGGAGTCCGGTTACATTGGTTGAAGGCAATCGTGAGAATATAAAACTGACTACACCTTTTGATCTTAAAATAGCGGAAGCGCTTTTATCAGACTGAGCATGTTCGACCTCTCCAAACAAGACATCAAGTATTTGCCGGGAGTCGGTCCGCAACGTGCCACTCTTCTAAATGAAGAACTGCAGGTTTATACGTACCGTGACCTGTTATATACATTCCCTTACAAACACATTGACCGCAGCCGTCTGTATGCCGTGAGCGAATTGAGTATCAATATGCCCTACGTACAGGTGAAGGGGCGTATATTGAGCTTTGAAACCGAAGGTGAGGGACGTAAACGTCGTCTTGTGGCTCATTTTACCGACGGGCGTGGCATTATTGATTTGATATGGTTCAATGGTTTGAAATATATCCTGTCTGCTTATAAGGTTCAGACTGAATATATTGTTTTTGGTAGACCGTCTGCATTTAACGGTCGTATCAATATTGTACATCCCGATGTAGATGCCGTGGACAGTCTGCAATTGAATGTCATGGGGTTGCAACCCTATTATTCAACTACGGAAAAGATGAAGCGTAAAGGGCTTAATTCCCGCTCTATGGAACATTTTACCGCTTCATTGTTGCAGAAAATAGATTTTACCATACCCGAAACTTTACCCGACTATCTGGTAGATCAACTTCATCTGATGTCTGCCGATCAAGCTTTGCGCTTTGCCCATTATCCGCGTAATGCCGAAGATTTGCGTCGTGCCCGTTACCGGCTGAAGTTTGAAGAATTGTTGTATGTCCAGCTTGGCATTCTGCGTTATTCCCGCGAACGGACAAGAAAGCTCCGTGGATATATCTTTGAGCGGGTAGGAGAGATTTTCAGAAATTTTTATGATACTTGTCTGCCGTTTCCGCTGACTGGCGCGCAAAAGCGTGTGATTCGTGAAATACGGCAGGATATGGGAAGCGGTCGGCAGATGAACCGTCTTTTACAGGGGGATGTCGGCAGCGGAAAGACACTGGTAGCTCTGATGAGCATGCTGATTGCATTAGACAATCATTATCAGGCTTGTATTGTGGCACCGACAGAGATTCTTGCCGAACAGCATTTTGCAACCTTCTGCAGTATGCTTGGTAAAATGGGTGTCCGGGTAGAATTGCTGACCGGAACTGTAAAAGGTGCCCGACGACGTTCTGTTTTAGAGGGGCTTGCGGATGGTAGCGTGCAGATTCTTGTAGGAACACATGCTGTGTTCGAGGATACCGTACAGTTCAAGTCTTTGGGGATGGTTGTTATTGATGAGCAACATCGGTTTGGTGTAGCTCAGCGCGCACGTTTATGGACCAAGAGTCAGCAGCCCCCTCATGTGCTTGTGATGACGGCAACACCTATTCCCCGTACCTTGGCTATGACGGTGTATGGTGATTTGGATGTGTCGGTTATAGATGAATTGCCACCTGGAAGAAAGGCTGTAGAAACCCGTCATCAGTTTGACAATCGCCGTGAGGAACTTTATCGTCTTATGCGTCGTGAGATTACTGCCGGACGTCAGATTTATGTGGTCTATCCGTTGATTAAGGAAAGCGAGAAGATTGACCTGAAAAATTTGGAAGAAGGTTATGAGCAGTTACGTCATGTTTTTCCGGATTTACATATTAGTAAGGTACATGGAAAAATGAAGGCGGTTGAAAAAGATGCCGAGATGCAGCGGTTCATATCTGGTGAAACACAAATTCTGGTAGCGACGACAGTGATTGAGGTCGGTGTCAATGTACCCAATGCCACAGTCATGGTAATTGAGAATGCCGAGCGTTTCGGATTGGCTCAATTGCATCAGTTGCGTGGCCGGGTGGGACGAGGAGCAGATCAGTCTTATTGTATTTTGGTTACGAAATTCCAGCTTGCAACAGATACACGTAAGCGCATACAGATCATGACGGAGACCTGTGATGGTTTTGAAATAGCCGAGGCGGATTTGAAATTGCGTGGTCCGGGTGATTTGGAAGGAACTCAACAGAGCGGCGTACCTTTTGACCTTAAAATAGCGGATATAGTGCATGACGGACAGATTTTGCAGACGGCCAGAAATGTGGCAGAAAAGATACTGGATGATGATCCATATTGTGCAAAAACAGAAAATGAAGTGTTGTGGCAACAATTAAGAAGAATTCAGCAAAACAATGTGAACTGGTCGTTGATTTCTTAAGAGACATCGCTAGAAAAGGGAAAATTTGTTAATTTCCTTGGTCGTTTTTTTGATTTTTGTTATCTTTGCAATTGAGGATAGTAAAAAATCCGTCAGGAAGTTAAACTCTAAATCTAATTCATCATGGAAAAGACTTTGGTCCTGTTGAAACCAGGAACCTTGCAGCGAGGTCTGGTTGGAGAAATAATATCACGATTTGAAAAAAGAGGACTAAGGTTAGCCGGGATGAAAATGATGCAGTTGACGGATGAGATCCTTGATGAGCATTATGCACATCTCAAAGAAAAGCCCTTTTTTAGGGGTCTGAAAGACTCCATGATGGCTGCTCCCATTATAGCATGTTGTTTTGAAGGTGTGGAAGCAGTTGCCGTAGTAAGAGCTATGGCCGGTGTAACAAACGGTCGTTTGGCTGCTCCGGGGACTATACGTGGCGATTATTGTCTTAGTAATCAGCAAAACGTTGTTCATACTTCAGATTCTTTGGAAAATGCAGAAATTGAATTGGCGCGTTTTTTCAAGAAAGATGAGTTGTTTGATTACACGCAGGCGTTGTCGGGCTTTCTTTATGCAACAGACGAAATCAATGATTAACAATAAAATATAGAAGAAAGGAAAGTAATGTTTTTTGACTCGAAGATAATGAAGATAGGAATGCTTGCAGCCGTGGCTCTGTTGAGTTTTCCAACGTATGGGCAAGATTTGTTGGCGCGTCAGGCACCTATTGACAAGAAAATGAGAGCAATAGATTCCGTAGCTTTACAGCGTTTGATTGGTACGGAAAATTTGGAAAATCCTGCATCAGAACTCTATTCGGATTGGAGCAATGACTACGCTCATCGTTCCTATGCTTCGGTTCCGGATGAATATAAAATTGATCTCAGACATTTTTGTATGCCGACCCCCAGTCAGCGTGTCACATCCAATTATGGTTACCGTAGGTCGTTTCGTAGAATGCACAAAGGTATAGATGTGAAAGTTTATACGGGAGATACAATCTATGCGGCTTTTAGTGGAAAGGTAAGAATTGTGGCTTTCGACCGCTATGGATACGGTAACTACGTCGGTATTCGTCATCCGAATGGATTGGAAACTTTTTATGGTCATTTGTCTAAACAACTGGTTAAGAATAATCAGGTAGTAAAGGCCGGAGATCCGATTGGCCTGGGTGGTAATACCGGACGTTCAACCGGTTCTCATTTGCATTTTGAAATCCGTTTCATGGGTATAGCGATTGATCCGGCTGAAATGTTTGATTTTGTAGCTCAGGATGTAACCGGTGATTATTATCTGTTCCGTAAGAACGGTAAGGGTATGGCGATAAATTCTTCTGATGCCGCACGTTACCCGAGAAAGGTAATTGTTTCTTCTGATGACAAACAGCAAGAGGAAAAATTGGTGGCTAAGAATACAAAACCGGTTGAGAAAAAAGCGAAGAAATCCGGAGGTGTACATAAAGTCCGTTCAGGAGAAAGCCTTTATACTATAGCCAAAAAGCGTAATACAACAGTAGAGAAGTTGTGCAAGTTGAACGGTATTTCCCGCCGTACAGTTCTTCGTCCGGGACAAATTCTCAAATATTCTTGATGATTCATAAAATTTTTGCTTTTATAATAAGAGTCTGCCATTCATATGGCAGGCTCTTTTTGCATGTTTCGGCGAAAAGTATTAACTTTGTAGCGTTACATATTGGATATTTAATGAGCATGAAAGGTCTTTAGGCCGGTGAGGTAAGGATTATGGAAACAAATCAGCAGTTTGAGCAGATTATGGCGGAATGCCGGGAGTTGTTCTCCAAAAAATTGCACGATTATGGTGCGGCGTGGCGTATTATGCGGCCATCGTCCGTTACAGATCAGATTTTCATTAAGGCAAACCGTATCCGCAGTCTTGAGACAAAGGGTGTATCGTTGGTGGGAGAAGGGATTTATCCTGAATTTATAGGTATTGTAAATTATGGTATTATCGCTCTTATCCAACTTAATCTCGGTTATGCAGATAAGGAAGATCTTACGCCCGACGAGGCTTTGGAAGAGTATGATAAATACGCTCGGATAACCATGGAACTGATGGTGAAAAAGAACCACGACTACGATGAAGCGTGGCGTGGTATGAGAATCAGTTCTTATACGGATTTGATACTGATGAAACTTTACAGAACCAAACAGATTGAGAGTCTCGGTGGTGAGACCTTGGTTTCGGAGGGTGTTGATGCCAATTATATGGATATGATTAATTATGCTGTTTTTGGCTTGATAAAATTGAAGTTCGGTGAATAGGATTGGGCGTAGATTGTTGTGGACGGGGGTGAATCTCTGCCGGTTGCTTTTAGCCGGTGCGTTCATCTTTTCGGGAATCGTAAAACTTGTTGATCCCCGGGGTACACAATATAAATTTGAGGATTATTTTGTCGCGTTCGGATGGTCGGAATGGATTCCTGATTTCATGCCGCTCTTGTTGTCTGTTCTTTTGGCCGGCTTAGAGTTTATTCTGGGTATATATATGTTTTTCGGTATCCGGCGTAAAATCACGACATGGCTTTATTTCCTCTTCATGCTTTGTGTAACACCATTCACTCTTTATCTGGCTCTTTATAATCCGGTATCTGATTGTGGTTGTTTCGGTGATGCTGTTGTGCTGTCCAATTGGGAGACGTTTGGTAAAAATGTGGTGCTGTTTTTGGCGTCTTTAATGGTGTTGTTTTTCCCGCATTTCATGACCCGTTTTATCTCAGAGCGCAATCAATGGACCATTTCTCTTTATTCTATTGTATTTTCATTGGTTTTGGCCGGTTTTTGTTTATACCGTTTGCCTGTTTTTGATTTTCGTCCATATCATATTAGTGCGGATATACCTAAGGGAATGGAGCTTCCGGCAGATGCGGTCGCCCCGGAATATGAAACGACATTTATTCTTGAGAAAGACGGACAGCGTAAAGAGTTTACACTTGATAACTATCCCGACAGTACTTGGCATTTTGTCGACAGTAAAACGGTTATAACACGCCAGGGCACATTACCGCCCATTCATGATTTTTCAATGACTGTATGGCCATCCGGTAATGACATTACACAGGAAGTGCTTAAGGATTCATCCTATACGTTTCTGTTGATATCTCCGAAGTTGGAAACAGCTGATGACAGTAACATCGATCTGATAAACGAAATCTACGATTATTGCTTGGAACACGGTTATCGTTTTTATTGTCTGACGTCTTCCGGAGATGAGGCAATTATGCGTTGGCAGGATCTGACCGGGGCGGAATATCCATTCTGTGTGACCGACGAGATAACGTTGAAAACTATGATACGTTCCAATCCTGGACTGATGCTTCTTCGTCAAGGGGTAGTTTACAATAAGTGGAGCTGTAATACTTTGCCGGCAGAGAATGAACTCGAGCAACCGCTAGAAGACAGTACGTTGGGGCAGATGCAGATAGAATCAAGAATGACTACTATTCTGAAAATCCTTTTGTGGTTCGTTTTACCGCTTATTTTGCTGAGTGCGGCAGACCGGATTTGGATTGGTAGTAAGATGTATAAACGTTTAAAACATAAAAAACGATTAACCAACCTTTTAAAAAGTAGAAAAATGAGAAAGAAAATTGTAGCAGGTAACTGGAAAATGAACATGAACCTGCAGGAAGGTGTAGCTTTGGCTACTGAGTTGAACAATGTTTTGGCTGCAGATAAACCTAATTGTGATGTAATTATCTGCACTCCGTTCATTCATTTGGCATCTGTAGCTGGCATCATCGATTCTAATGTAATCGGTCTTGGTGCAGAAAACTGCGCAGACAAGGAAAAAGGTGCTTATACAGGTGAGGTTTCAGCGGCTATGGTTAAGTCAACCGGTGCACAGTATGTAATTCTCGGTCATTCTGAGCGTCGTGCATACTATGGTGAAACTGCTGAAATTTTGAAGGAAAAGGTTAACCTTGCTTTGGCAAATGGTTTGAAGATTATCTTCTGTATTGGCGAGGTTCTTGAAGAACGTGAATCAGGCAAGCAGAATGAAGTTGTTAAGGCTCAGTTGGAAGGTTCGCTTTTCGATCTTACAGCAGAACAGTTTGCAAATGTTATTCTTGCTTACGAACCGGTTTGGGCTATCGGTACAGGTAAGACTGCTACAGCAGAACAGGCTGAAGAAATGCACGCATTTATCCGTTCTACTATTGCCGATAAGTTCGGTGCAGAGGCTGCTGAAAACGTATCTATTCTTTACGGTGGTAGCTGCAAGCCTAGCAATGCCAAGGAAATCTTTGCTAAACCCGACGTAGACGGTGGCCTTATTGGTGGTGCTGCGTTGAAATGCGCAGATTTCAAGGGTATCATCGACGCTTGGAAATAATCAGTAAATCATTTATGCCCATTCTGCCAATATAGGCAGAATGAGCTTTTTCTTTTAAACAGGGAACGAAATGAAGAAGATTTTCCTTTCATTGATTCTGGTGGTTTGTGCAACGGCTGTATCTGCTCAGGAAAAGTTTACGGATAAACTTACAAAAAAAGTACCCGGTCAGGGGACTGTAACAGTAATACAGGATGCTGAAATAAAGAAAATGGTAGATGGCAGCGATTCATCCCGATCAGTTGTCAATACGGTTGGCCATCCTTCAGAAAGTGACAGTCAGTCTGTGTCAACAACACGGAAGAGTAGCACGAGGAAGATGAAAGCCAATGGTTACCGCATACAAGTCTATGCCGGAGGCAATTCACGTGCATCGCGTCAGGAAGCTCAAAGCATGGCTTCGAGAGTGAGGAGTGAGTTCCCGGAGTGGTCGGTTTATACACATTTCCAAAGCCCGAGATGGATTTGCAGGGTTGGAGATTTTCAGACCTATGAGGAGGCGGCAAGCGCATTGAGAGAGTTGAGAGCAACAAATCGGTTTAACGAAGCGCTGATTGTGAAATCAGTGATACTTATACCATACTAAATGGAAAATAATCAGATAATAAACGAGGAAGTTCAGACAGGTTTGGAAGCTAATTATAAGAATATTCTTGAACTTCTAGGCGAAGATCCAGAGAGAGAGGGCCTGTTGAAAACTCCGTACAGAGTGGCGAAAGCCATGCAGACACTAACGCGAGGATACCATGAGGATCCGGAAGCGATATTGAATTCGGCAAAATTCAAAGAAGACTATCGGCATATGGTCATAGTCAAAGATATTGATTTCTTTTCTTTATGCGAACATCACATGTTACCGTTTTATGGTAAAGTGCATGTCGCTTACATTCCTAACGGTTATATTACCGGATTGAGTAAAATAGCACGTGTGGTAGATTCCTTTTCTCATCGTTTGCAGGTGCAGGAACGAATGACCTTGCAGATTAAAGAGTGTATAGAAAACGCGCTACATCCGCTAGGTGTTATGGTAGTGGTTGAGGCACGTCACATGTGTATGCAAATGCGAGGTGTAGAGAAGCAGAATTCCATTACAACAACCAGCGATTTTACCGGTGCCTTTAATCAGGCAAAGACGCGTGAAGAATTTCTTAATCTGATTCATCAGCACACTATTTAAGATTTTATTTACTTTTCGAAAAAAGTCATCTAAAGAGATACGTCTGGCATATTGTTTGTTAGTTGATAAATAGATGTTGAACCATTTAAACATTATCAACTATGATTTCAGATAAATTGGAAAAAGCACTCAATGAGCAGATTGTTGCCGAGATGTGGTCTTCAAATCTTTACATGTCAATGTCTCTCTATTTAAAGAGACAAGGTTTTGACGGTTGTGCCAATTGGTTAAAAGCACAGTCTGCAGAAGAATTGCAGCATGCTTATGACATGGCAGATTATATTATCAAACGTGGTGGTGTAGCCAGAATTGATAAAATTGACGTAGTTCCGCAACAGTGGAGTGGTGTACTCGAAGTATTTGAGAACGTTTATACACACGAATGTGCAGTCTCAAAGATGATTGAGAACCTAGTGCGCATTGCTTCAGAAGATAAAGATATGGCTTCACAGGATTTCCTTTGGGGATATATTCGTGAACAAGTGGAAGAAGAGGCTACAGCTCAAGATATTGTCGAGAAGGTTAAGAAAGCAGGTGAAGCAGGGCTTTTGTTCTTGGATGATAAACTCGGACAGAGAAAATAACAGGTGACATCTGAATGATCAGACTTTTGTCTGGTTGTAATCACATAACTTTTGAAAGAGAGTCTGCACAATTGCAGCTCTCTTTTTTATTATCATATAAGGTAAAGAGGTATTTCTATATCTGCTTTAAATCTTCTGGAATTTGCAATCTGCTTTCTGTTTTCAAAGTAACATAAAGACTGTTTCTGTTTTTATGTTCAATGGTCTAAAAAATATGCAGGCTGTCAGTTTTGCAGATTATGGCAGATTTGTGTCATAATCATGAAAAAGAGTCAGTCTGCATATCGCAACGCAAAATAAGTTTATTCCTCTCTGTCAATACCTTTTAGTCGGTCTGTTTCCGCTATCGGTATGTGAGTGATTGGTTCAACTCCTGCCAGATGAGGCTTTCATTTTAATCAGAACGGCCAGATAAGTGGAATCAGCAAAGTAGAAATGATAAACGCCAACAGATTCATTGGTAAGCCCACACGTACAAAATCCATGAACTTATAGTTACCAATACCTTGTACAATCAGATTCGTCTGGTAACCTATAGGTGTAGAGAATGCTGATGAGGCTGCTATGCAGACTACAATGATGAATGGCATCGGATCTACTCCCAACTGGTTAGACAATGAGAGGGCAAGCGGGAAAGACAGAGCCGCAGCCGCATTGTTGGTTATCAGTTCTGTGAAGATGTTGGTGATGATATAGAGCATAGCTAGCAAGACATACGGACCGTAACTGTGACTGACGTCTATAATCAGGCTTGCTATGGCATCGGCCAGTCCGGAATTGGTCATGGCTTTACTGATACCGAAAGCACAGGCTATGGTAATCAGAATATCCCACGAAATGTATTTGGTATATTTAAGCGGCGGAAAAACTTTTGTCCATGCCATGATGATTGTTGTGACTGCTGCAAAAAAGAACATATCCAGTTTTACGGCAGGGAAAAGCTGTTTGATCAGTGGCAGTTCACCTACAGTGGCACCGATAATCATGAAAAGCAGCAAAATCAATACAAAACCGCGTCTTTTTTTGTTTTGTGAATCGGAGTAATCTTTGCCATTGGCAATCAACATGAACACAGAAGAATCGCCCCATGTTGAGATGAACGAATCATCTGCCATGATAACCAACGTATCGCCTTCGGCCAGATGTACGTTGTTGATATCGCCTTTCAGAGGCTGACCGTTACGTTTTATCTCTTTTACTTCCGCACCATAATGGCGTTTGAAATCAAAGCGTTTCAATGTTTTGTTGATACCGGGAAAACGTGAACCCAGAATGACTTCTACCGGATGTAGGGTTTCATCATGTTCGCTTTCTTCATCTTCAAATTTTTTGTCTTCACGTTCGTCGGGTAACAACCTTTTGGAGAATAAGAACAGGTAAAGAATACCTGCTATTGTAATAGGTATACCGATTTTACTGAGTTCAAACATACTCAGTCCTTCATATCCGGCGTCAATCAGCATACCGTGTACAACCAGATTGGTTGAAGTTCCGATTAAGGTGCAGATACCACCTAGAATAGTGACGTAAGACAGTGGAATCAGGAACTTGGTAGCCGGCAGATGAACGGCTTTTGCCCATCGTTTGATAATAGGAGCAAAGATAACCACTACCGGTGTATTGTTCAGAAAAGCCGAGATAAAGGCAATAGATGGCAATATGCGCAACTGAGCTTTGAAAACTGTTGTTTCTTTTTGGGGAAGAATCTTTTTAATGAATTGAGTCAGCGCTCCCGATTGGCGTACACCTTCGCTTACAAGGAACAGCAAGGCTACTGTGATCATACCTTTATTGCTAAAACCTTCCAGCATTTCTTTCGGTGTAATGATGCCTACGCAAAGAAAAACAACCAAAACGGTAAATAAAATCATGCCTGGTCTCATTTTGTCTGCCACCAAGGCAGCCAGCATGAACACGAGCATTATCAGTACTACTGCGATATTAAATGTCATTCGTGTAATGATTTAGTTTTGTAACGTAACGCTTCTGTCAGCGTAATTATTTTAATTTCAGATAATCAGGGGTTATAGTTTGGGGACAAATTTACAAATATATTTTTAATGCATCCCTCTTTTGTTCCCAAAAAGACATGTTTAGGAGAATTTTTGAAGAAAAACAGATAATAAATCGTTTTCATATTCTTCTTTTATCTGTTATTTTGGAATGTAAAAACATAATTTTTCTTCTTTTTTTTGTTTTAATCTCTTATTTGCCGTAATTTTACATCGTGTCGTAATTAAAAATTCTTTATATGAAACAGTGGAAAAAGTATTTATGGCCAGTGCTGCTTTGTCTGGTTGTAGGCTTTTCGGGAAGTCTGTTCCAGAAAAACGCTTTGCAGGAGTGGTATCCTTTTCTGTGGAAATCATCGCTGACGCCGCCGGCCCTGGTTTTTCCTATCGTATGGACTGTATTGTATGTGCTTATAGGCATATCGTTAGGCCGCATTATTGGCAAGGGATATAAAGATGCCATGCGTGATTGGGTAGTTCAGTTGATTTTAAATTTCAGCTGGAGCATAGTCTTTTTCTATTTTCACCAGTTCCTTGGCGGTTTTATAATTTTGCTGTTGCTCGATGTGGTAGTGCTCGACTATATTGTCATTATGGCTAAGCGTGATAAATGGGCGATGTGGTGTTTTGTGCCTTACCTCATCTGGCTGCTGTTGGCAAGTTATCTTAATGCCTTCATCTATCTGTACAATTAAAAGATTGTACGAAATACTTATTTAAATAACGGCTGTGCCGTCTGGAAGTGTCAGGGGGTGATGACACGGTCACCCCGCTGACGGGCCAGTGCACTTTCTATTTCTTTCACTTCCTTAAAATGTTTCATGATAGCTATATATTCCTCTTGTGATTGCAGAATTTTCGGGTCACGCAGTTTCATCAGAATCTGTTTCAGCTCCTCATCTACGATGGACAGTTTAAAGTCTGTAATCAAGTGGGGAACCAATTCCATCAGGCGTTCATCCTCACTCGGAATCTTCTGGTTTTTCGTATGATATTTACTGAGCTGATACTTTTCGCTTGTCAGCTCAAAGGCCAGTGTGCTGATAGCGGTATCCGGATGGTTCAGAAAATATTTTTCTGTTTCAAATCCCTCTTCGTTTTGATGTGCCAACGCTTCGTCCAGAATGCGCTGATGCAGCGGAGTGTGCAGAAACAGACTGTCTTCACTTAACGCGTAATGAATGTACTGTACTACTGTTACCGGAATATCCTGTCCCGATTCGTCTTCCATGTAACACATTGTTTTGTTTCCGTGGCGGACAATGGCTTGCACCAGTAACAGTTCTTTCTGATAAAACAGAAAAGATTCCGCGCCTTTTTGAGGTATAAAAGTCAGTACCGACGACCGTACGGTGCTGTCTGTTCCTGTTTGTGTTGTTGTCGTGTCCGGTGTGCTTTGTGTCGGGACGGCTTCATTGGCAGACGGCGTCATGTTTTCCGGTATGCTTTGGTCCGGTATGTTTTTCGCTGCTTCCGGTGCTTCGGCTCGCCTTTGTTCGTTTTCTCTGGCACGTTGTCTTTCTTCGCGTGCCTTTTGCCGTTGCTGGGCTACGGCGGTAACCAAAAGGCGTTCTTCCATGCTCAGCATAGAGGCACTTTCGCGGATATAAACTGAACGTGTGATATCATCGGGAATAACCGACAGACTTTGTACGATGCTGTTAATCAGTTTAGACAGTTTGATGGGGTCGCCATGAGCCTCTTCCTGCAACAGATTGGTCTTGAATTTGATGAAGTCCACCTGATGGGTGTTCAGATACTTTTGGTATTCGGCGGCGTGATGCTTGCGTGCGAAGCTGTCCGGGTCGTCACCGTCGGGCAGTAACAGCAGTTTCACGTTCATGCCCTCAGCCAGCAGCATGTCAATACCGCGTTCTGACGCTTTGATACCTGCGGCGTCACCGTCATAAAGCACCGTGATGTTTTCCGTAAAACGGTGAATCATGCGGATTTGTTCCATCGTCAGTGCCGTTCCGGATGAAGACACCACGTTCTCCACGCCCATCTGATGCATGGAAATCACATCGGTATAACCTTCAACCAGAAAACACAGGTCATTTTTCACGATGGCCTGTTTGGCCAGATAAAGTCCGTAAAGTTCTTTTTTCTTAGAATAGATGGTCGATTCCGGCGAGTTCTGATATTTTATGTTGACTCCTTTTGTGGCGGCATCGAGTACACGTCCGCCGAAAGCCACTATTTTCCCGCTTATGGTCTGCACCGGAAAGATGACACGTCCGCGGAAACGGTCGGTCACGTGTCCGTCGTCGTGTTTTGTACACAGACCGGTTTTCAATAAAAACTCCTCCTTATATCCTTTCCGCAGAGCCTCCTTGTAGCAGGCATCCCATTGGGTGGGACAGTATCCGAGTCTGAATTTTCTGATAATGTCGTCGCGGAATCCTCTGGAGCGGAAATAAGCCATGCCAAAGGCATTACCGTCATTGGTGTGCAGCTGTTCCTGAAAAAAGTTGCATGCCCATTCATTGAGGATGAACATACTTTCGCGTTCCGATTGAGCCTGTTTTTCCTCGTCTGTCAGTTCGCGTTCCTTAATTTCTATATGGTATTTCTTGGCCAGATAACGCAGGGCGTCAGGGTAGGAGAGCTGTTCGTGTTCCATGATGAAATGCACGGCGTTGCCGCCTTTCCCACAGGCAAAGCATTTACACAGCCCTTTCGATGGTGACACTACAAATGACGGGGTCCGGTCATCATGAAAAGGGCATAAACCTTTATAGTTTACGCCCGCTCGTTTCAGGGTGACGAAATCGGATACGACGTCAACAATCTGTGCCGCATCGATAATGCGGTCTACAGTAGCTCTGTCAATCATATGTCTTGTCTTATGTTTTTTATCCGTTTCCGGATGAATGTCTTTGTATGGTTTATTCGCCCATAATGGTGGCTACAATGCGGCGTGGTCCGCCGTAGTCTCTGAACTCACACAGGTAAATGCCCTGCCATGTGCCCAGGTTCAGCTTTCCGTTTGTTATGGGGATGGTCAGCGAAGTTCCCGTAATGATGCTTTTGGCGTGTGCCGGCATGTCGTCGGCCCCCTCCAGTACATGATTATAGTAAGGTTCGTTTTCGCGCACCATCCTGTCATAGATGGCCGCCATGTCTTTTCTTACGTCCGGATCGGCATTCTCGTTGATGGTCAGTGCACAGCTGGTATGTTTAACAAAAAGGTTCAGTAATCCTTTCCGTGGCAGAGTCGGTAACTGCGCGGTGATTTCGCGTGTGACCAGATGGAAGCCGCGCGGTTTGGCGGTGAGTGAGAATTCTGTCTGTTCTACCATTTGATACGTCTTTTTACGGTTAAGCCTGATGGATGGTCAGTTGCGGGAACGGGAAGTTCACACCCTGACGGTTGAACTCGTCATAAATATTTTTGTTCATTTCAAAGTAAACGTTCCAATAATCCTGTGTTGCTACCCATACACGTATGGTGATGTTCACACTGCTGGAATCAAGTGCGTGAAGGGCAACAAACGGTTCCGGCTCTTTTAGAATACGCTGGTCGTTTGCAATCAGGGTGTTGATGATGGTTTTTACTTTGTCTATGTCCTCACCGTAGTCTACTCCTACAATCCATTCTATGCGTCGTGTATCCTTGCGGCTGTAGTTTATAATGGTGCCGCTGCTCATTGCGCCGTTCGGTACATAAACCACTTTGTTGTCTATGGTGGTCAGCAGGGTATGCATAATCTGAATCTCACTTACTGTGCCCGAAACACCTTGTGCTTCAATCCAGTCGCCTACCTTATAAGGTTTGAACAGCAATACGATAAGTCCGCCCGCAAAGTTTTGCAGATTACCCGAAAGGGCCATACCTATGGCTACACCGGCCGACGCAAGCAGCGCGGCAAACGAAGTCGTGTTTACGCCTAAGGCGCCAATAACTGCAATAATAAGCAAAATGTTCAGCAGGATGTTTACAACGCTGTGAAGAAACGACTGGATTGTGGCTTCTACTTTGCGGCGTTCCATCATGCTGGTCATCATTCGTTTCAACAGCGAGATGAGGAAGCGTCCTACTATATAAACCAATATGGCTGCCAGGATATTCTTTCCTACATTGATACACTGGTCTATCAGTTTTTCTATGATAAGTTCGGTCTTGCCGTCGCTTATGGCCTGTACCACTTCCTTAGCCATGTTTATACTGTCGGTCGCAAGGCTGTCTTTGGCTGCGTTCAGAAAATTAATCATATAGCTTTTATTTTATTCTTGTCTAACAAATAGTGGTTTATAACTTTATATACAATTGCAAACTTACAAAAAATAGGTGAAAAAATCTATCTTTTTTTGAAAGGGTTCTAAAACTTTTGGGCTTCTGAAGAGTTGTCGTGTTTCGTAATGAGATGTAAACACTCTGTGATTCTGACATTCTTGGTTCTCAGACGGAAGCGTAGAGGCGACACGCCGGTCTGTTTAACGAAAAACTTACCAAAAGCCGACTGGTCTGAAAATCCCAGTGTGTCAGCAATTTGTTTGATGTCGGATACGCTACATTCCAGCAGACGTTTGGCTTCAGACAGTTGCAGTTCGGTCAGATGGGCATGGACGGTGCGTCCCGATGTCTGTTTGACGATGCGTGATAGATAGGTGGTCGAAACGTTCAGTTGTTCCGCGTAGAATTTAATGTTATGTTGCGTCTTGTAGTAGTCTACAGACAGTCTTTTGAATTTGCGGTATATTTCGTTCGAACGTCTGATGCAGACCGGCACGTTATGCGCTTTTTCGCAGAACAGGTCGGTAACCTGTAACAGCAGAAAACTGCAAAGGCTGTTCTGCATGCTGTTACGGTAAAGTCCGAAGGTAGACAGATGGTTGGAAAACAGTTTCATCACGTCATACAGATAATCTGCCTGCGCGTCTTCGAGCGGGATAACCGGAAACCGGCGCTTGTCGTGATAACGCACCAGCTGATTGTACAGAGGCAGGGCGCCGGCTGTGCTGTCAAAATAATCGGAATCGATGTACAGGCACTTCATTTCCAGGTTACTGCTCATGTGAGTCAGTTTGCCGCGCAGACTGGGTGTCAGAATAATCAGATTGTGGCGTGTCACATGGCATTGCTGACCGATACCCGACAGTGTGGCTGTTCCGTTTATAACCAAAATAATATAAATACCATTTTCAAGGTTCAGTTCGTCTGACGCGGTGTCGGTGCCGTTAATCGCATAGCTTATCAGATAATTTTCTGCTTTAGCTATGGATGGGGATATGTCCGGTGTCATTTGCGTTATGATTTTCTTTGTTTTAGGTGTAAAGTTACGATTTGTTTCGTTTTTAACCAAAAAAGGTTGCTCTTGAATAACCGTAAACTCAAAAAACAGCATGAACTTTGCAACCGAAAAATAAAATGAGGTAATAATAATATATGCAGAAATTTACCGTCAGACGTTATATTCTGTTTCTGGTGTCTCTTTTTGTCAATGCTTTTGGCATTGCTTTTATAACACGTGCCCTGTTGGGTACCTCACCCATTACGAGTGTGACTTACGTGCTCAGCATGTGCACGCCGTGGACCATGGGGCAGTGGACCATTATGCTGAATATCTTGTTCGTGGTGTTGGAGATGCCGTTTATGAACAAAGCCGCGTTCCGTACGGATTTACGCATGTTTTTGCTCCAGATACCCATATCGTTTTGTTTCGGTATGTTTATCGACTGTGCGATGGGGATTCTTTCTTGGCTCAATCCGGTGACATATATCAGTCAGATAGTCGCATTGCTGATGGGCTGTTTTATTCTGGCAGCGGGTATTGCGCTTGAGGTAAAGGCGGATATTGCCATGATGGCCGGAGAATTTTTTGTGCGGGTGTTGTCTAAGCGGTTCAAGGTGGAGTTCGGTTATATGAAGCTGGGGTTCGACATTACGCTGGTGTTGATGGCCTGTGCGTTGTCGCTTGTTTTCATGTCGGGTGTTTATGGTGTGCGCGAGGGGACGGTGGCTGCGGCTGTTCTTGTAGGCCCGATTGTTCATTTTGTCAGTCCCTGGTATCGCGTGTTCGACCGTTGGATAAGGAATCCCGAAGTTGCGGACAAGGCTCACTTTCAAGGTTCCGGTCATGTCATCATTACCATTACCCGCGAATATGGCAGCGGCGGCCGTCTTTTGGGCGAGATGCTGTCTTCCGCGCTCGGTATAAAGGTTTATGATAAGGAGTTTATTCATCTGGCAGCCGCAAAGAGCGGTATGGACGAACAATATATCATCCGTAACGAGCAGTCCATTCCGTCGTTCTGGCTCAAGTGTATATTGAGCCGTAGCAGTGAGCAGCCTGTAGAGCACAGCTTGTCTTCAAACGACGTGCTTTTTGTGTCAGAGAGCAAGGTGATTCAGGAGCTGGCCGAAACGTCCGACTGTATCATTGTGGGGCGTTGTTCCGATTTCGTATTGAAAGAGCATCCGCATGTCATCCGTGTGTTCTGCTATGCCGACCCCGACAGTGCCCGCGAGCGTGCGGTGACCCGTTACGGGCTTAGTCCGGACACGGCCGGTGCGGAAATACGGCGTATCAACCGTAGCCGTATAGCCCACTATGAATATTATACGGGCGACAAGTGGGGCGATCCTCATCACTATAATCTGATGATAAATACCGGCAGTATGAGTCTTGATGTAGCTTGTGAACTGATAGCCGGTGTTTACCGTCATGCACGTGCCGGGATAGACGGGCGTAAAGCCTGATTGTAAATACTCTCCGCAGGTGTGGTAAATTATATTTCCCCTGTATTTTCCCTGAAAAAGTATTTTTATGCTTTTTGGCTTCACCCCTTTACAGTGAATCATAATAATCTGAAAGATTGTTGGTTATGCGTGAAGGGGTGTCGCTTTTTATCCTTCACCGTGTTTCGTCCTGTCCTCGTTGTTTCTGTACGCTTGCGGCGGCGGTAACCGTGAGGGCAAAACAGACACGCTTACGAATTTCTTCGTGACCGTGCGGAAAAATATTCCTGTACGGTTACGGGTTCGTGTCCGCACGGTTACGGCGATGCCCGTTACCGTATGGAATTAAATCCGTAACCGTATGGAAAAAAGTTCGTCACCGCAGGGAATAAATTGGGGGTTCGTAACAGTGGATGTTTCTGTTATGGTGAATGCTTTTTAAATTTAGTGTTTTCAATAATGATAATTGCCGGTTTTAAGAATAAGAAAATGTTTCGAAGTGTAAATAAATATGTTTTGTTTGTTTTTTTTCTTATGGACTCATTTGGTTGAACTCGTAGTCTTGGATGGTGAAATGATGCGATTTGTCTAAATGATATTGGGTGTAAAAAGGTGTAATAATACGTCAGTAGTCGGATTGTGAAGGATGTGAAGGATTGCCCTTCACCTGTTACTGCTTGTATATAAATGATTTATGACTCATGGTGAAGGGGTGAAGGGCGTTTTGTATTTCCTTTATAATTAGTAGTGGCGGCTAAGAGAGATAAAATGATACAGGTCGTAAATTTATCAAATAGTAAGATAAAGCTGATATTTTAACGTTTTAGAGGTTGGTGAGACATAGAAATAAATGCGTTTGTTTTGCAATCTTGACATTGCAAAAAGGACTAATATGGAGTAAAAAAAATATATAGATATTTAGTTGGTTATATCTGAATGGTAAATATTTTTATTTGATTTTTTACTGCGGTTTTTCATGTTTTTAAATATTGATCTTGTTAATTGAAATGAGTACTTCCATTTTTTATAATTCTGTTTATCAATGTGTAATAACAAGTTTTAAGATTATTGTTTGTAAAATAAAATTAGTTTAATTTTGTCTTTTGATGTTAACAGATGACTTCGAAATACGTATGATAGGCGTTTTTTTAAGTAATAGAAAAATATTTTATAAAATAAGAGGTGTTTTCTATTTTAAAAAGTTGCCAGACTTGGTTTTTTTAGCTACTTTTGCAATAAAATAGAAATATAGTACAATATAACTGTTTTTATAAACGGAGGTCAAGATGAATACACAAGTCTTATATAGTACAACTGGTGTATCATTTATACCGGTTGAGTTGATTAGCCGTTTGGAAGGAATGGTAAGTTACATTTATTGTTCTCTGAAAGTATATATATTAAAAGTTAAATTAAATAGAAATATATTTAACCTGTTGTTTTTATTAAGAAATATTCAAAAACACACAAAGAATCCTTATCTTAATTTAAGAAATGTCTTGTGTCAAGACACGGTGAGTTGTGTGTGTTGCGGGCGTCTGTGATGAGTCCTTGGTTTATTGATAGTGTGTGGCAAAGTTTGAAACTAATACTTGATCAAAGACTGTTTGTAAACTCTTATGGTACCCGGTATGAGGTTTTGCATAAAGGCTTTTTTGTTTGGAAAACAAAGGATAATCTTAACTGAATAATCTCCTCGAAATAATTTAGCATATAAATTTTAATGTGATATAATAGACTGAATGATATAAAAAATCAAAATAATGAGTAAAGAGGTGATGAATAAACTGAAATATATAGTCATATTGTTGCTGTCCTGTTCGGCGTCGGTATCGGCACAGAAGGTGGCATTAAAGACGGATTTGCTGTATTGGGCAACGCTTTCTATGAATATTGAGCCAGAGGTCAGAGTGGGCAAGAAATCCACCCTGGCGCTAGGCCTTTCCTATAATCCCTGGACATTCAGAGACAATAAAAAGTGGCGCCACTTCAGGGTGCAGCCCGAATACCGTTACTGGATATGCCGGCCTTTCGGCGGTCATTTCCTCGGACTGCACGCTTCTTATACCCGTTTCAATGTGGGTGGTGTGAAGGCGTTTTCCAATCTTTATACCCGCATAGACGACAGTCGTGTGCAGGGCAACGAGTGGGCTGTGGGTCTGGGCTACGGCTACCATTGGATTATCTCCTCGCACTGGAGTTTCGAGGCCGAGGTGGGATTGGGCTTCTCTCATGCGGCGTTTGATGAGTACCGGAGCCGTAAGTGTGGCGACTTTCTGGGCGACGACAAGACAAACCGCTTCGCGCCAACCAAACTGTCGCTGTCGTTTATTTATGTCATAAAGTAGGGCGGTAACCTTTAACAGTAAGAAAGATGAGTAAGAAAAACAAATATACTGATTCTTGTCAGGGCGGCTTTGGCCGGTATGCCCTGACTGTGTGTATGGCGGTATGCGTGGCCGGACCGTTGTCGGCTGTCGGTTTGCCGGCGGTCACGCCCGACAGCGTGCGGATGGAATGGGTGGACAGCACCCGTCTTCAGTTGTGTTATGCGGTGGATGCCGGTGATGTGAAAATAAAGACCGACTATCGCCTGGTAGTGATGCCTTATCTGGTGTCGGCTGACGGCAGTCATGAGTATCCTTTACAGATGGTTGAACTGGCCGGAAAACGCAACCGCCGTTATTTCGACCGTAAGGCGGTGCTCGAAGGCGGTGAACGTTATCCGGTCTACAAGGTGTCCGATACGGTGCGTGTTGACAGTATTGTGTACGTAGAGCCTTGGATGCGCACCACAGATTTGCATTTGGTGATGCGTCGCGACCTTGAGAACTGCTGTGGTGTGACCACTCTTGAGCCGTTGGTGGTTGGCCGCACCAAATATTTTGCGCCGCGCTTTGAACCTGTGGTGCCATGGATCAGTGTGGCCGAACAGATTGCGAAGCGTGAACCTGTGCTGGTACCAATGAGTGAATACAGGCCGTTTAATCCTGATGTGCCTTTGCGTAAGATGAAAGATGCGCTTTATGTGCATTTCCCCGTGGGCAAGTCTGTTCTGTTGGACGATTTCCGTGACAATGCGTCCACCTTGCATCGTATTCTTGATATGGTGAAACGTATCGAGGCTGACACACTGTCAAGGGTGGTCAAGGTGCGTATTATAGGTATGGCCTCACCCGAAGGACCGTTGGCGCTGAATGAACGCTTGTCACGTAATCGTGCCAAGGTACTTAAGGACTATTTGGTGAGACATGGCGTGCAGCTGCCCGATTCTGCTTATGAAATGATAGGCGGCGGCGAGGCATGGGCTGATTTGAGAGATGTAATAGAGGAAAGTAATCTTGAGAAAAAGGACGAATTGATTGACATCATACGTAATACAACCGATCTGAACAGGCGTGAACAGCTGATTCGTCGTCACAATGGTGGAAAGTCATTTAACTATCTGCGTCAGGAAGTGTTTGCCGACCAGCGTAATTCCGGATACATTCAGGTGTACTACGATGCTGTTGTCGATGAGGCCGCGCGTCTTATCAACCGGGCGGTGGAACTGGTGCGTGAGCAGAAAGGGCAGGAGGCTGTCGGTTTGATAGAGCATTTGAATGACGACCGCAAGTGGAACGCGTTGGGATCCGCACTTTATTTGTGCGGACGGCGTCAGGAGGCGCTTGAGTGTTTCCGTAAAGCTGTAGCCTGTGGCAATGAAGGTGCGCAGCGCAATGTGCAGGCTTTGGAAGAGGTGCTGGGTATTAAAAAATGAAAACCTAAAGAAAAATTTTAGTTCAAAAGAAAATATTGAAATTTTAAAACAAGTTTATTTTTTTTTGTTAATTTTTTTAAATTCAGTGATTATGAAACAGATTTTATTCTCAAAGAGCATCCTTATGGGCGCTGCTCTTCTGGCCGGAACAGCTATGTTTACGGCTTGCTCCAGCGACGAGGTCGTACCGGAGAATGTGAACCCCACTTTCGATGGTGAGAGTGTGAAAACCCAGTTTGCCATCAGTATTCCGGCAGCAGGGCCGAAAAAGAAGATGACCGGTGACAATACGCAACAGAGTGGAACGACTTTCCTTGGTATGCAGAATATCCGTTTGATTCCTTATAACAGCACAGCATGGGAATCAGCGCAGACTCTTGACAAGATTCTGGCGTTGGAGAATATTGGTAGTGGTAATGTATCAGGTAACGAGTCTCAGAAAATCTATACAGATGTAGATATTCCGGTGGGTACAGACCGTTTTCTGTTCTATGGTGTGGCACAAGGTGATGACAAAGTACAGAACGGTAGCTTGATTCCGACTATCGACGGACAGGCGACGCGCGCTAATATTAATTTTGAATTGGAACAGATTCATGATGGCACAACAATGACTGAACAGACTCAGCTGGTTAGTTTGTTGAATCGTGTGGAAAACACTTCCGGATGGTCTGCTTATACTACGGAGACCACTGCTGAAGACAAGGCCATAAAGAAACTTTATACTGACTTTACATCGATGAAGGCCGGTTCTGCATCTTCAATTCTTAATCTGATGCAGTCTCTTTATCGTTCATTGAGTTTTGCAAGTTCGGATGGAACCACTGGTTCTGACGCTGCAAAATTGGCATATAACATTCGTCAGGCTATAACGACAGATGCCAGCGGCGGATTGACATTAAGTGCAAGTGGAGATCCCGGTGAGGAAACACTCAGCTATCCTGAAGGATTTGACTCAACCTTCCCCGCAAATTATAAACTTCCTGATGGAGCGGTACGTGTGAAATTTAATAAAGACGGTACTTCAGGGGAGAAGTTCTCGGCAGACAATAATTCTTATGAAGTAGGTGGTAGTAATAATTTGAAAATTGAGAATATCACCTATCCCGCTTCATTGTATTATTTCTGCGAGTCAGCTTTAAAAGCTTCTACTTTAACAAATGTTACCTTCCCGGAAAATGGTTCATGGGGCATCGAATCAGATTGGGTGTCTAAAGGTTGGGATCAAGAGGCAGTTGCCGCAACAACCCGCTCTATCGCAATGGTTACTCCCGTAAACTACGGTGTGGGTATGCTTGAAACTACAGTGAAATGTAAATCAAGTAATTTACTTGATGCCGGTGGTAATACCATCGCAATCGGAACAGAGGGTTTCACTCTGACCGGTGTATTGATAGGCGCTCAGCCGGATGCTGTTCAGTGGAATATGTATCAGACTTATGCGACCAGTCCAACAAGAACCAATGTGATTTATGATGCGGCTATTCCAACAACGAAACCGAAGGTTACTACTGAGGCTTGTGATCCCAACTATACTTTGGCTTTGGATAACAGTAAGTTTACTGGTGCTGATATGGGTACAAGAGCCGGAAAAGACAGTCAGGACAAGGTAAACATAGCCATAGAACTTGTGAATAACACCGGAAAGAATTTTGAGGGCGCAGACGGTATCATTTATGCCGGTTCTAAGTTCTATCTGGTTGCACAGTTGGATCCGAATGATGATGATAATACCGATAATAAATCAGTCTTTATGAAAGATTATAAGACTACGGCTACATTGACCATCTCTTCCTTGAAGAACGCATACAACGGTATTCCTGATTTGCGCTCTACAAGCTTGCAATTCGGATTGGCAGTCAATCTGAAATGGCAGGAAGGTTTGAAATTCGACGTATCAATTGAATAATCAGGACGGGCGATGTGGTCGGCAGCAGTCCGGTCACGGAAGCCGTAACCATCATCAGGCGTCCGCCTTTCGTAGGGCGGGCGTCTACCACCGGCAAACATGGGCGGATAACCGTTAATCTTCCGCCCGTGCGGTAAGCAGAAAATAGACGAACAGAAAAATAATATCAGGACAAGCATCATGATAAAACAAGCTATAAAGAACAGAATATGCGGAGGATGGCGCGCCGTGTTGGGAGCCGTCCTGCTGCCGTTGGCGTTCGTGTCGTGCATAGACGAGGACCTGTCGGACTGTGGCAAGGACAATGCTCTGGAATACCGTCTGGAACTGTCGGCCTCGTTGCGGCTGTCGCTCGACGAACAGCTCACCACTCCCGTAGAGCAGCAACTGGCTTCGGCGCTGAAGATAGATCTGGCCGACATCATGACCGATAAGGCCAAGGTGATGGACCTCTCGTTCTTTAAATACGAGGACGGCGCGGTGGCGAAGCATGAGCGGATGGAGCCTGATGCCAACAGTCTGGCCATTACCGTGTATATGGACCGTGGCAACTATCACAACATTGCGCTTGCCGCTACACACAGCATAGACGAGGTAAGCATCAGCGGAGCGTCGTCTTATTCGGGCATCAGCCTGCGTCAGGCTGTGACCGATACGCTCGACGCGCACAGCGCGGCCATCTACATGGGTTATTGCGAGATGAATGTGGACAATGTGTCGGGCAGCTATTTCGTACCGCTTTACATGATTAATGCCGTGCCGGTGCTGGTGGTCAATCCGGCCGGTTCGCCGGCCAAGGCCATTGCGGCCTATACACGTGGCGTGTCGGCCGGCCTGATGTGTGCCGACAGTACGTTTGTGGACAACAACCGTACCGTGATGCGTACGCACATGACCGAGGGCGGCGGACTGCTGGCCTTTCATACGGTATGTTTCCCGTCGGCCGACGCACCGGTGGTGCGAGACTCGTACGACCCGAACGAGTCGGCAGGCAGCATCTGGGAAATGGACCTCTATACCCGGTTGCCCGACGGCAAGTATGTGAAGAACACGCTTTACATGAAAAATCCGCTGAAGGCCGGCGAGATGCAGGTGGTCAAAGTCAAGCTGACAGACGGGGGCGAAGTGGTGAGCGACAATCCCGAGGTGGGCGTGTCGGTAGAACTGGACTGGAAACCGGGCGGCGACTTTGATGTTGAGATGTAGAACCGTTACGTTATGTACGGGCATTTAAACAGGTAAAAAAGGAAAGGAGTAAAAAGATGAGACGATATACGGGAATAAAAAAGGTTTTCGGAGGATGTGCATGGCTCTGTATAACAGCCTTGTGCCTGACCTCGTGCCGGGATGACGATCCGGAAGCGATGACCGTAACACCCGTCACGGAAGAGTTGCAGTTGTTGGTCAGTGTGCCTGATGCCGGAGCCGACAAACGCAACATCGGCGATCCGGGCGAAGGGGTGCAGGAAGGGGCCGACTGGGATCGCCTGGTCATCATTGTGGCTTATGCGGACGGTTCGGATGTGATTCTGCCCGAGGGTTCAAAGGTAATGGTGGCGGAACTCAGCAAGGAGGATTTTGACAAATTGCCAGATTATGATACCGGCGGTAATGTCAAGAGGCTGACGCTGAATGCCCAGCCCGGAACCGTATATATATATGGCGTGACTTACAGCAGCGATGCGGCAAACAGTCCGTCTGCCAGTATTGCGGCGTGTCGGAGCAAGTCGGACGTTGAGGCACTGGCCATTTCGAACAGCTATGCCTCAACCGGTAATACTATTGATTACGAAAAGTTCCTCAGCGTGGCTACAGGATATTACTATGATACTGATGTAGCTACTCCTGCGTCGTTTGAGATTAAAGAGACCGGGACAAGCGAGGTGGGTAAGATACCGGCCATGACACTGACCCGTTTGGCTTCGAAAATAGACATACAGTGGGATGCCGAGGATGCTTATACATCTGGTTATACGGATGTGAAGGTAACAGGTTTTCGATACAACGGAACTTCTTACGGCTATTTGTTTCCCAATCTGACACATGCTTCGGCGCAGAAGGGCAATTCGTGGGATTTTTACAACAAGACGGAAATCAGTCAGCGGAACGGGCGGATCTATCATTATACGTTTACCGATGGAATAACCAAACCGTATGTAACATTTAATATTACGGCAACATCGACTGCAGCCGTTCCGGTAAATAAGGATTATAAAATGACTTTTTTGAATCCTTTAAAACAGGCCGCATGGTATAAGGTCAATACCACTATCAGAGGGTTTAACAATGACTGGAGTATTACGGTATCTAATTAATTGAGAACCAGACCCGAGGATAAAAGGAATATAGGATATACAGGAAAAAGAGTTTAAAATGAGGATTATGCGAAATATGTTCAGATTATCAGTGTTGGTTATGGCGTGTTTTATGACTGCCATGGCATCTGCACAGAGCGGTACGATATATCGGGTGAGTCCGGCAGGAGCCGGAACACAGGACGGTTCGTCATGGGATAATACGATGACGCTTCAGGCGGCACTGGCTAAAGCACAAGCCGGTGCGCAGATATGGGTGAAAGGTTTTGATGAGATAACCGACCGTACTCAGCTGTATATCACGCCAGACCAGAGCGGCTTTGTTTTGCAGTCGGGCGTGCAGCTTTATGGCGGATTCAAAGGTACTGAAAATGGATTGGATGAACGTGAGATTTCGGATAAGCCTTATAAGCTGAAGTACCGTTCGGTGCTTTCGGGTGATATAAATATGGATGATAAGGATGATGGCGTGGATCTGGTATTTCCGGCTAATACAACAAGAACAGATAATGCCGTTCACGTGCTTTCCATCAATATGGAACCGACACAGGCCTCTGGTAATAATAATACTTATCCGACGGTGGTTAACGGTCTTTCAATAGGCAACGGTCAGGCTGCCGGTTCCGATGCTGCCGGACGGGGAGGCGGTATTTATATATATGGTGATAATAAGAATGGCGGTATTTTCCGTATAGAACGCTGTTTCCTGGTGAACAATTATGCCGGACAGGGTGGTGCCATCTATGTGGATGAGGCTGTGAAGAATGTCAACAACGGTAATTCACTGATTAATCAGTGCGTGGTTTACAATAACGGTTCGGGTGAACGGTCGGCTGTAGAGAATCAGGCTGGCGGAATTTATCTGGCCGGTGAGGCAACCGTAGTGAATACTTCCATATTTAATAATGAGAACGGTGGAGTGAGACTTTCAGCCAACAGTAAAGTGTTAAACTCAACTGTGGTACGAAACACGGGAGCCGGTATAGACTTGATTGGCAACGGTCCGGAATTCAGCGTATTTAATACCATTATATGGGGTAATACCACGCTTTCGGCTGAAAACAAACCGGGATTCAAAAATTCAGCTTTTCATGAGGTGGTGGTAACCGATACGGATGAAGATACTGACAACAACGGCAACATTTATGTGGCGAAGGAGAACCGTGGTGATATGACTTCTCCAATGTTTGACGCGCCGTCGTTGAAGACCAGTTTTGACCGCGATTTTAACTGGCGACAGACTGCTTATCCGCTTTGGTCGTGGAATGTGCTCGAAGGGTCGGTCATGCTTGATAAGGGTGATAACAGCTTTTATCAGGAAACAATATATGGTAATGAGGATATGGCCGGCAAGAACCGGTTTGACGGTACGATTGATATAGGCGCCTATGAATATCAGAATCTGCCGGCGTCACGTATCCGTTATGTCATGCCGACGGCCCAGGGAACGGGGGACGGTTCGTCATGGGCAAATGCGTCGAATGATTTGCAGAAGATGATAGACGAACTGGCAAACAGCGGAACCCAGGCAGGCGAGGTATGGGTGGCTGCTGGCACTTATGAGCCTTTGGGAAGAATTATCAGTTCGGCTGCCTATTCGGCTTCGTTCCGTATGCGTGATGGTATCAGTGTGTATGGCGGATTTGCAGGAACAGAAACAGCCAAAACGCAACGTCAGAAAAAATCAGGCGGTATGCCGTGGGATTATGAGAATGAAACTATTCTTAAGGCGGCATATTATAATCATGATGATTTGGAATGGATTAACAATAAGTGGACGCTGACCGGTGAATCGCGTCATGTGGTATGGTTCGCTCCACTGGCAAATCAGACCGGCTTTAAGAATATTACGACACTCGATGGTGTGACTGTTATGGGCGGATATGCTCAAGGCGGCACCGGACTGGATGATTTCAAGACAGACTGTGGCGGTGGCGTGTATATCAATGACGTGAATGCTTATCTGACAAATTGCATCGTGAAGGAGTGTTACGCTACGGGTAACGGCGGTGGTGTGTATTTGAAGAACGGCCGTGTGTTGACTTCACAGATATACAATTGTAGTTCTAATGCCAATGGTGGCGCTATTTATGTAGACAACCGGGGATTGGTGCATCGCAGTATGTTGGCTAACAATTCGGCGCTTAACGGAGCGGGTGTTTATCTTCATAATGAGGTGGAGACCGGAACAGGTGTGGAGGATTATCCGGAATACCTTATATTGTCTACTTGTGTGGTTTCCAATAATACGGTGTTGGGAAATGGTGCGATTTATTGTGATAAAGGCGGTGTGCTGTTGCAGAACACCGTGACCAACAATAACTGTATTACGGCTACCGATGCGACAAATACTGACGCGTCTCAGACGGCAGGTATTTATATTGACGAGTATGCGCTTGTTGTGAATACCGTCATCTGGAACAATCAGATGGGAAAAGTGGGCAACAATAATATCCCGATGTATGCACGTAATCCGTCGGCTTCTACTGTGCGTTTCATGAACAATGCCATTTCAGGTGTCAATAATGCGGTATGGAATAATATGTTACAGCAGCAGACGCTTGAACTGGTTGACCAGAATGCCGGAACACAGGATGACAGGGGCAGTATAGGGCCGAGATTTATCGAACCTTCCGACCTCGGTATTAGTGATTTTGATTTGGATAGCGATTATGGTGTACAGGAAAAGTGGAAGGATGGTCTCATTAACTATTATTGGAAACCTGTCAATGGAGCCAACCTGTGGGCACGAGGCATGACGTTAGGACAGTTGCCGACCGAAGTGGTTCTGGCACCCGAGGTGGATATAGAAGGCTCTGTATTTGCTCAAAAGCCTGCTGTAGGCGCTTTTCATGTGAATGTGCCGGAACTGTCACCGAGTTTCGAGCAAAACGGCAGCAATTATAAACTGGTGCTTTATATTGACGCGGAATGTTCGGAACCGTCGCATGGCGGTGCTTCGTGGGCCACGGCTTTCCGTTCGCTGAACGATGCTTTGGCTTTCTGTGCCGGTCTGAAGGACGGCGACACTGTGAAAGGATTATATGATGGCAATCCAAATACAGTAATACCGGTTTCTAATATAGACTTTTTTGAATTTCATGTGTTGGAGGGAAATCTCTGGCCGCGTTATGCCTTTACCAACAACGATCCGAAGACGGCGACTGTCACAGTACCTGCCACGGCGAGTGGAAAACCCATTCATATTTACGGGGGATATCATCGTACGACAGATAATAATACGGTGGAGCGTGCCCCGTTGACTTATCGCTCAATTATCAACGGTAATAACGAAGGCAAAACTGTTGAAGACGGTTTGTATCACTGTATCACGGTGGAGCAGAATGCTGAAGTGATGTTTGACGGTTTTCATGTCATCAACGGTTATGCAGCCGGTACGGCCAGCCGTCAGTATGGAGCCGGATTGTTGGCACATACCGGTTCTGATGTAACGTTGCGTAACTGTATTTTTGAAAACAATACCGCGCAGGAAAGTGCGGCCATAGACGCACGTGGTGCAAAGCTTACCATGCAGAATTGTGTGGTGAACAACAATACAAATATAGACGATACCAAGCCGGTTGTCAATGCCGGAACTTTGACGATGGAGCACGTAACGGTGGTGAACAATATCGGTAAGGCACCGGACAATATGGGGGCTTCGTCTTTCTCTGCCGGAAATACTAACTCTGATGGAGTATTACAGAATAATAATACTTTGTCTTTGTCGTCTATAGGGGCTGAAGGTGCTAAAAATTTTGCTAATCCGACAAACAAAGTCGGTGCAACATTAGGCTTTGACACTTACCTGGGCGGATATTCAGAGTTCCGTCCGCTGACAAGTTCGCTTGAGGTAGGAAATAAGATTATCAATAAGGTGTCAGGTGCTACAGGACTCTCAACAGATGTTACAACTGTTAACAGTCGTGATCTTGGAGGTATTCCGGATTTGGGTGCTTATGAGGCTATCCTGCCTAAAGCAGGGACTGTACTTTATGTTACGGCAACGGGAGCTGGTAAAAAAGATGGTTCGTCTTGGGAAAATGCTATTGCAGGAAATAATATTTATGATACATCTAAATCTGATGCTGCAAGTGCTTATATTGATGTTTTAACAACAGATTCTAGGTATGCCGGGTTTTACAATCGTTATAATTGTCCTTATGGTGAAACTTCAGGGCATAGTAAAACTTTTCTTCAGGCAAATACAGATTATAAATCTGGTTCTTATCTTAATATTACAAATGATAGAAAAGAACAATATGTGAGTGGGTTGCAGTATGCAGTGGAAAAGGCATCAGCAGCTGCAACAGATGAAATGCGCATACAGGTCTGGGTGGCAGGTGGAACATATACGGATTGGAAAGGTTTTGTAATTCGTGATAAAGTTGAAGTCTATGGCGGATTTCCTAATGAAGGAACACCAAATGAAGATGATAGGGAAGCTTTGTTTTCACAATATGTTCCTTTGAAAACAGAAACAGAGGGCTTGGATTATAAAAAATATGAAACAATTCTTCAGGTCAGAAACAGTGCGACTGCGACATGGAATGGATATAATGTAAGTCTTTCTGGTTGGAATAGTCTTCCAGCAAACGTTTACCGAAAACCTGTTTTGTTTCAGCCTGATGTATGTGTACCAACTAAATCTACTACAGCCTGGGATCCAGTTTCAGGAGGTTGGTTTGATGAAACGGGATTCACAAATTCAGATAGGTATAAGCCTGGAATTGATATGCGGTATGTTGATTATGAAGGTGCTTTATGGGATGGCTTTACTATACGTTATGGTTACTATAAGGATTATCATGCAAATCGTGATGGAGGCGCTGGTGTCCGTATGTTTCGTGGAGTAACACTGAGAAATTGTGTCGTAACACAGAATACGAATTATTGCAGTACATATACAGATGCTCGAAACCGTGGAGGAGGTATTTATTGTGATGGAGATAATAGTAGTGTAATAAATTGTTTTATCCTAAATAATTGGTGTTCTGCCGCTAAAATATCAGATTGCTATGGAGGTGGAATGTATATGATTTTAGGAACAGGATATAATCTGCTTGTTGCTAACAATTCAGCTTGGGATGGTGGTGGCTTATTTATTGAAAATGCCCGATTCTATAATAATACAGTTGCTTATAATAATGCAACACGATCTGGTGGTGCAGGAGGATTAACTCAATGGAAGACTACAGGTTTAGAGGCTCATCTTAGTATTTATAATTGTTTGTTTTACGGAAATGAAAAAGTAGCAGTTCGTTCTACTAATGAAGAAAGTTTTGAGGAATCTTATAATTGTTACATTCAAACTAAGACAAATTTATCAGGCAATATACAGAAAAAATTTATTAATAGTAACATTGGATTAAATTTGGCTAATCCTTTTGAGCTGGGAATTAATGCGCAAAGCACTAATAATTATCGTTTGAGTTCAAATTCATGGTGCGTGAATAACGGAACTGAAGCGTATTCATTACCTGATACAGACGTTGATTTTACCAATCGTATTAAAGACTGTACTGTAGATGTGGGCGCTTATGAACTTGACAATGAAGAGAATATAGCATATACAGAGTTAAATGGAACGGGAATCTACTATGTTTCGCAAAATGGAGCAGGATTGCGTAGTGGACACAATCCAGATAATGCGGCTTGTGCTATGAAATTACAGAATATTCTGATGGATGCAGGTAAGAACGTTAAAAATGGAATGTTATCGTCTGCCATAGTAAAAGTTGCGGGTTATGATGAAAATTCGGGATTTGTTTACCATCCGAATACTTTGAGTAATCCCAATGATCCACAAAGTTACACATATATTGTGCCAGAAGGTATCATTGTGGAAGGTGGCTATGATGAATCATTCACAAAACGCAATCCATTGGAAAGACCGACAGTATTGAGTGCAGTGAGTGAGGCAAATCTTTCTTCTATACAAAATGTTAATGGTTATCATGCTGTGACTTTTGGAGCATGGCCGGGAACAGCGTCATTGTCTAAAGAAACCGTGATAGATGGAGTTTGGCTTGAAGACGGACTGGCAACTTCAATGGCGGGAGCCGGTAATCCGAATACCCGTGGAGGAGGAGCCATTGTGCCGAACGGAGCACATGTGCGTAATTGTATTGTGACGAATTGTTCTGCCATTGAGGGCGGTGGACTTTATGTGATGCCCGGAGCTACAGTCAGTGGAACACTGGTGATGAACAATAGTGCAGAAGAAGGTGGCGGCATCTATGCGGATAATACCGGTGTGGATGAGAATACTCGTGCACATATTCTTTCCTGTACCATAGCAAACAATGAAGCGTCCTCTATCGGTGGCGGACTTTATATGCAGGACGGCGCACAGATGACTCTTAATACGGTTATATTCGATAATAGTGCCAGTTCGGATAAGAATATCAGTGGCGTAAACAATATGCTGTATGAGGATAATAAGTTGGCAGAAGTATTTAAGATTGACGGAAAAACTTATTTTTATCCTTTTAACTGCTGTTTTGTGGAGACGCAGGAAATGCCGTCTGATTTTGAGAATACCAGTCTGAATAGTGATAAAACGCTGTATTTTGCGGATGATTATTATCGTCTGAAAGACTACTCAGTGTTGGTAAAGCATGGAATAAAAAATAAAACGCAGGAAAGCCTGAAAACCACGTTTGATGTTGATACAGAAGATATGCAGAATATTCTGCGCATACAGGAAAATATTGGTGCGGAACGAATCGACGCCGGAGCGTTTGCCTATTTGGGTGGTATCTTGCCAACAGCAACATTCAAAAGGATATTTGTATCTCCATCGACAAATATAGATTTACCCGAAGGGGAAAATATGCTTGATTATCTGGGACGTTCGTTTTATACATCATTTTCTACTTTAGAAGATGCGTTGGGGTATGTTCGTAGCCAAAGGAATGATAATAATGTATCAGTTAATTTTGAAATATTGGTTGCGTCCGGTACATATAAACCAACAAACTTACGTACTACTGATGCAAATTTACCATACGATCAACGTCTGTATTCATTTGAAGTGCCTCAGGGAGTCAGCATCTATGGCGGATTTTCGGGTGATGAGTTATATTGCTCCGGAGATTTAAAGGCAATTCCTGGCAGCGGTCAGACATTTACGAATATAGAAAATGCGGAGTCTTTGGATAGCATTCTTTCACAACGATCTTATTCCGATTTTAATCAGAATAATATATACGAACCGTGGGAGTTGGCTAATCAGACTATTCTTTCAGGACAGATTAACGCATCGGCTACGGCAAAAAATGCTTATCATATTCTGTTTACGGAAAAGGACAACAGCGATAATACGGGTGGAGTCGTACTGGATGGTCTTACTGTGATGTACGGTGAGACATCTGACGCTTTGTCAACAACGGCCGATAATAACGAGCAAGGCCGTGGCGGAGGTATTTACAGTAACGGGGTGACTTACTCATTAAGTCGTTGCAGATTGCTGAATAATGTGGCCGTACGAGGCGGTGCTGTTTTTGTGCGTGACGCGGATTTAAATTTGTCCGGATGTATATTTGCGGGTAATAAAACTGTAGACAATACGGCTCAGGAAACTAATACCTTGACAAGCCGTGGTGGTGCTGTTTATATATCCGGTATTAATACAACGGTCAGTTTGCGTGCTGTCAACACATTATGGGCTAATAATGAGTCTGCAAAAGAAGGTGGAGCAATCGGTACGAATTATGCGGAGGGAATTAGTTCTACTCATGATCCGTTAATTGATATAATGAATAATACTTTTGTGAGAAATAAGGCGGAAACGAATCCGGTGCTTTATAATCATAATGGGAAAAGCCAGATTACGAATACCTTGATTTGGGGAAACAAAGGTGATTATGATAAAGCGACCAGTGTCGCCGGAATTAATGTGAACTATTCTGCGAGTGATGTGGATTATATCGGTAAGTTTGGAGAGCAGAATTCAAACCATAATGTATTACTTGATAAAAATAATATGGGTGATAAAGGCCCGCGCTTCACAAATCCGTCTGTAACGGCCGGAGTACAAGGGAATTCTGCGTCCAGTCTGTGGAATCCGGCCGCAATTTCAGTAGTAACGGATGCGGGTAGTGGAACAGAACATACGAGCATTCAACCGGATGGGGAAGACAATCATGTGAAAGACACAATTAATGGGGGTACAATGATTGGTTTGACAGAAATAAGATGGTTAAAGAATCCTATATTTCTGAAGGAACTTATTCTCGGTATTCCGGACCGCGTAATTTAAATAATGAAGAATTGTGTAAGTCTATTGATATAGGATTGTATGAATACCAGTATATTTCAAATTTCTCTACTATGCCGGCTATCTATGTAGACGTTGTCTCAAGAGGACTTGCGTCTGGAAACAGTTGGGCGAATGCAACAGATGATTTGCGTGGTGCCATTATGGGCGCAGCCAATCCTACTCAGGAAAAGGCCGACCGTGTGATTTATATACGGGATGGAGACTATTCGTGGAGTCGTCTTTCAGCAGGAGCGGCTTATGTCCTTAATATGTCGGACAATAATCTCAGTGCGGGGGTGACTTTGAAAGGGGCTTGTACGGGTAGTGGTGATCAGCAGGATTTCAGCAAACCCACGGTTTTGCGCAATGCACCGGGTGTGACTACCGGTAATTTACTGTCTGTTGAGACAAATGGCAAGTATGTAAATATTGAAGGCTTTACTTTAATTAATAAGAGTAGTGGTGGTACAGCTATGACAGCTTCAACTGGAAGCAATGGTACACTAACGTTGAAAAACTGTGCTTTCAGAATGAATCAGACAGGTATGGATATTTCAAGTACCAAAAATTATGGAAAGATATTGGTTTACAATACGCTTTTTGCAGACGGAGGTACGGGTATGAATGAAGCTGATGCCAATACGACTGTTGTGAATGCCACATTTGCCAATAATGCAACAGACATGATTTTTGCGAGTGCAACCAGTAAGCCGGAGGTGTATAATTCTGTGTCTTGGAATAATGTTACAAATAACATGTTTTATGACAGTGATGAGAGTCAAAAGGTTTATTATAATAAGATATTTGACCTGTCAGGAACAACACCTGCTGAGAATAACGCAGATATATATGTCGGGCCGAATTTTGTAGATCCTTTAAATGAGAATCCGGAATTGCGTAATTATCGTATACGTCCGAGTCTTACCTTATTAAATAAGGGTAGTAACCAGAATTATCTTCAGTTCGTAAAGCCGACTGAGAGTGTCATTCCCGAAGGTGAAACCGATTTGGCTAATAGTGCGCGTCTGGTAGACGATGATATTGATATAGGTGCGTACGAATATGAAGC
>CAJMNM010000029.1 GCA_905214795.1 uncultured bacterium | reverse complement strand
AGCACTAGCCTTCCAAGCTGGGGGTCGCGGGTTTGAGCCCCGTTTTCCGCTCTATAAATAAAGCTATCCTATTCTATAACGAATACAGGATAGCTTTATTTATATATGATTACTACTAATGACTCAAATCGATTTCTGTCATTAAAAAATACATAATTCACTCAAACAATAATGCAATCTTTTTTTTAAGATTTAAACGCATTATATCTTCCTTTTCCAATTCCAATTCTACTACAACCTTTGCCTTTTTTATCTTTTCTTTCTCAACAATATCACTATCCAAATTTATCTGTCCTTTTTTTATTGAATACAATAAAGCAAAATCATAATCTAAAGCTTGTGAAACATGATATAAGGTATCAGTATCTATACTTTTACGGCCTAACATATAATCTATACTTTGAGGCCTAACTTCCAGTCTTCTCGCCATTTCTGCCTTACTGACTTTTTTCTCAGCCATTACGCGGGCAATTATCTCTCCAATATAAATATTGCACTTCTCCATGAAAGTAAAAATAGGCCTTTTTTTTATGATTATAATTATATAAATCCTATTTTATCTTATTTTTAGCAAGAAAAACATCAAAAAATATTTGATTTATCAGTTATATTTTGATACTTTTGCAAAAGATTAAACAAATATAACATATACTTGCTCTTAGTCATTTTTACATAATATAAATATTAAAACTGAAAAATGCCCACAAGTATAATATATAAACACATACAACATATATTTATGAATAATACTCAATAATAATATTTTGTTTAACTAAGAATTCAAAAATTATGAAAAGAAAAAGTTTAATTATTACCGCAAGCTTTATTAGCCTAATATTGTGTTCATGTGGTGGTTCAAAACAAATACCTAATAACTATTACAACAACCCACAAACAACAAACAACAATGATAACCCTTACGGAGATGAAGTTAAAAAAACACCAGCTGAAGAATACGCACTTGCAGCTCCAGGAAAGCGGGCAGCTGGCAGTGGAAGAAGTTGGAGTGAAAATGTTGCACAACAAGCAGCTGAAGCTGATGCCAGACGTGCATTCTCAGAAAGTATTGATGCGGCCATAAAATCTGCATTTGATCGTGCTGGAATAGATTATGATTTATACTCTGGAAACAATGAAAGTGGCAATCAAGTTACAGACGGGGGGTCTAAGCAAAGAGCAATGGTTGATATAGTTTCTCAGAACATTATAAGAAATACCCATGTAGTTAAGAAAAATAAATATTATAATAGTAAAAATAAGATTTATACCATTTTTATTTGTCTTGAATATATGGGTGAAGTTTCTGACATTGCCAAAAACACTACAGAACAAATTATACAACAGGTTTCAGATAAAGATCGTTCAAAAATTCAGAAAGAAATAGATGCCTTTAAGAAAGAAATAGAACTAAAGTTACAAACAAACAAGGATAACAACAATTAATCTTCCATGGTTTCTAAACGTATTATTTTTTTTGTATATGTATTATTTACTTTCATTTGGACTTCTGCGCAGAAGCCCAAATGGGTAAATAACACTCCATTAGAACTCAATAAGACTTATAAATTCGTAGAAATCATTTCTACCGGAAATGACCTGAACAGCGCAAGAATAGACGCACTTCGATTATTAGCTCAAGACCACCAATTAACCAATGCCATTAATGTAAATGTTGAATCCGGGAAACTGACTCATGTAGACCAAACAACAGTCAACGGCAATTTCAATGAGACTATAAAAGAACAAATAGACATCAACGTAAAAATTTCCGGTGAGAATTATCAGGTTCAAGGACAGAAAATTGACGAATTTGCAGAAAAATCCTCAAACGGACAAATCAAACTACATACCCTCTTTATGGTTGCTATCTGCAATAACCCTGTTTTCGACAATGTATATCTCACCGACAAATACGGTTTTACACCAGCTATTTTTTCATTGATTCCCGGAGCAGGACAAATGTACAAAGGTAGCTACCTGAAAGGAGGATGTATATTAGGTTCTGAAATACTTTGTGCAGCAGGTATTATCCTTTGTGAAAGCCAAAGAGCTGATTACAAAAATAAAGTCAAAGAACAACCACGCTTTGCAAAGACATACAATACCAAAGCAAATAATTGGGCTATTGGACGAAATCTTTGTATCGGAATGGCAGGAGCAATCTATATTTACAATCTTATTGACGCAGCTATCAGCAGTGGAGCCAGAAGAGTTAAAATCAAGCAATCCGGCAAAGCAACATTTAGTTATAAACCTTTTTTCATACTTGATAATATGAACAAATCAAGTGCAGGAATTAATTTAACTTATAATTTTTAAGCTATGAAAAACAAATACATTCAAACAGATATCCTTTTAAAAATATGTTTTAGTGTAATGTTGATAATTAATACAATATCAGCATTTGGAGAAGTTGTTTCAAATTCTTGGAATGGCGAATGGAATGGCAAAACGCCGGAAGGCGATGCCAGACTGACCGCCATTTTAAACATTGATTCAAAAGAATCATTAAACCCTCATCAGCCGGATTCGCTTTGCAATGGTTTTATATCTGTATTTGTCATTAATCCAAACGGCAATGAAAGTCTACTCTCTACATATGAACTGTCACTTGTCAGGCAAACAAACAACGAGATAGAGTTTACTTTTACCGGTGGACGTCCTGAGATTGATGAAGGAAATGGAAAATGTACCGCCACGTTGAATAATGGCCAAATTGAATTCAACGTTACAGAAAATAACGGTAGCGACGCTCTTTTTGAGAATGTCATTTTTACTATAGACGGTCATACTGTCGTCAATCAGAAGTCACAGAATAAAAACAGTATGACAGTATCTGAAATCATTATCAGCATTCTACTCTCCATTTGTTATGTCGCAATATTTGCACACATGATTTATCTATGGATAAGAGGGGCGCGTTACAAAATGCAATTTACGTCAGAACAAATGAAAGCAGCAAGAGATGCAGAAGGAAAACCAACAGAAATGACAGAAGAAGAGGCTGCAGAAGCTTTTGGTCTATTAGAAAAGGCTTTTGAGTGCTGGACTGTTGTAGAACAAGATGAAGAAGGCAATGAATTTCGCAAGCCAACAAAAATGAAACAAATAAAACTTTCTGTACAATATATCAATCAAGTCATTGCACAACAACCAACCGACTCTGATGTAATCACACGTCTGAATGAACTGACTGATATTATAAACTCGAACGAAAAACGTTACTTTTACGGTTCCAAGCCACTAATATGGTTAGGAGGAATTGTTGGTATCATTAGTATCTTTTTATTTGGTGGCGGCCTTGGTTTTGCCATACTACTATCTACATATGCTTATATTTTGGCAAGCCGTACCCCAACCTTTTTAATAGAAAAAAGAGCTAAACGAGGCGGATCAAACATTCACAACAGCATGATAGCCGGAATCTTCGCCATGATAGCCGGAGCCAAAACAGTACGAACCATCTATACTCATGCAGATGGAAGCAAATCATATGAAGACGACCATTCAGAGCATTGGATTACATTATTCATTGGCTTTGTTGCTCTTCTTTTAATTGCTTTTTTAATGGCTTTCTGGGCTTTCATCAATTATTTACGAAACTATGTATTATATTTTTAATTATAAAAACATGAAAAAAATCATTTCATTTATTTTTTCCTTGAGCCTGCTCTTATTATTCAGTTGCTCTGAGGATGAAGCCGTTCTGACAGCTAACATAAGCGGTTATGTAACAGATTATGTTAATGCCAACTCACCTATTGCCGGCGCAACTGTAACAATAAGTACAAAAGGCATCACCAAAACAACAGGTAGTGACGGACGCTATGAGTTCACAGACATTGAACCCGGAACCTACACCCTTCAAGTGTCTGCCAACGGCTATCAGACAACAACCAAACAAGCGACCTTGTATGCCGGAGAGAATGTAAATTTAGATTTTCAACTTTCTCCAGCCGGACAGGATGTTGAAATCACTCCTCAGATGCTCAGCTTTGGTCCACAAACAAACCGTCTGACTTTTTCCATTAAAAATAAAGGAAACAGTTCTATGCAGTATAGTATAACAAACTATCCGAATTACATTACTGTATCTCCTTCTACCGGTTATATTTCAGCAAAAGGCACACAAACAATTTCTGTAAATGTTAATCGCGACCTTTTAACAACAGATGCTACATGCCAACTTTTAGTCAATATCGGAAATGATTCTTATCCGGTAAATATCAGCATTAATTCAGAAGAAGTTTCTCAAAAAATATCTGTCACTCCTTCTGTATTAGATTTCGGTACTGATTACAAAGAATTACAATTCACCATTAAAAATGTTGGAACAGCCGGCGATCTTAGCTGGAATATCAGTCAACCGTCTGAAGCCTGCATACAAGTGTCTCCAACAGTCGGAACTACAGCCGTAGGAAAATCCACACAAGTTACAGTCAAGATCGACAGGAACAAAATGCAAGATGACTTACAATCCTTCATTAATATCAATGTAGCCGGTGGTTCTGTATCCGTACAAGTCATAGGAACTTTAAAATCAGAAGAAGGAGGCAACACATCCGGAAATGGTGATATTGCCGTTAAATCCAATCTACTGGCTTATTATACTTTTGATAATGAAAACATGTTCGATTCATTTGAAAATGAAATGCACGGCCAGTTATATAACAATCCATCATTTATAGAAGATACTCCTAACGGAAATGGAAAGGCCATTTCTCTAAACAGTATTAAGGAACAATATGCCAATATTCCATATAAGATTTTTAATGGAAGAACTGCTTATTCCGTTAATTTATGGATTAAAGATTTTGGCAGTGGCACTATTTTCTCCAGTACAAACGCATCTTCTAATATTACAGGACCTTCATTATTTGCTCAAGAAGATGGAACATTTAATTTCAGAGTTGGATATTATGAGAGCCATTCCATTAACTTCTCTTACAAATACAAAGCCATACAAGATGGTTACTGGCATATGATAACTCTTGTACTTAGAAATAACAAAAATGCAGACCTTTACATTGATGGTATGAAGGTTGACACCGGAGCATCATACTATATAGAAACAGATGGAATCAACCTCCAATTTGGCGGGACCTCTTCTTTAAAACTAGACAATGTGCGTTTCTATGCTATGGACCTCACTGCTGACGAAATTCTTGAAATATATAACTCAGAAAAATAAAAACTATGAAACCATTCCAAAACAAATGTATTAAAATTATCTGTATGTCGCTGATTGCGATATTTGCACTCTACAGTTGTGATACAGAAGAAGAAAACAATACATCTAAACCTGATATCAACAGAGGACTAGTCTTATATTACAATTTTGATGATGGTACAGCAAAAGATCTGACAACAAACGGATTCAACGGAACATTACAAAATGCTCCTGAATTTACCACAGAAACTCCCAATCAAAAAGGTCAAGCTGTTTTTCTGAACGGATTCAAAGAAAACCTTATCAATATCCCATATAATCCATTGGGAGACAGTATAAGTTATTCAATGTCTTTATGGATTAAAGATTTCACCTCCGGAGAAATTACGAAATCATTCAATTCAAGTCAAAAAGATGCAGAATTAGCTTTAAGTGCCTTATTAGAAAGAAATTTTCAATTTAAGACTGGTATTTACAGCAGTGATATCAATATATTTTCTAACTACAATTATAGTGATATTCAACAAGGAAGCTGGCACTTGATTACCTTATGCCTGAATGCGCCGACCAAAGATTTGAAATTATATATTGACGGAAACCTTGTTGACAATTCTAAAGTTGCAAGAACAAACGTTCCAGCCCTTATCAAGCTGCAAATAGGCAGTTCTTCTGAAAATACCAACAGTTTCAAGCTTGACAACTTCAGAATATACAACAGATGTATCTCCCCTGAAGAAGTCAAAATGATTTACGACACAGAACGTCAATAATCCTCCGAACTTAACATGTGTAAAACAGAATTATAAACATTATATCAAAATCTGTTTTACACATATTTTTTAAATCATAAACAGCCATGAAACGGATATATTATTTTATATTTCTGATATTTTCTGTCCAGTCATATTTATACGCACAAAATACATTTGAAGAATATAAAAAACAAAAAGAACAGGCTTTTAAAAATTATCAGACAGAAAAACAAAGAAAGTTCAACGAATACCGTCAAAAGAAAAATCTAGAGTTTGCAAAATATATAGCAAACAAATGGGAAACCATGCAGGTATTTAAGGGTAAAGCAACTAAAATCCTCCCAAAACCAATTAATCCTATTGTAGCTCCAGATACTCCTACACCGGATTTTGATATTGCAGAGATTCCAATTAAAGACATCATTCCCGCAGAACCGGCCCCAATTCATGACAATCCTGTAAAACTGCCCCCTATACAAAAAAAAGAACCCATAAATACCAAAACACGGATAATATTTCTTGGAACACCTTGTTATGTTGAGTTGGATAATCAGCTTAAATTTTCTCTTAAAGGAACAAGTGAAAAAGAAATCTCACGAATTTTCAACCAATTATCAGATTCAAAATATGATAATCTGTTCAGAGATTGTGCACGAATCTATCAAGACATGCATTTAAACGGATGGGCTACGCTGTTACTATGCCAAACTATCTCCGAAAAGCTCTTAGGAAAAAGTAATGAGGCCATTGTTCTGCAAACCTATCTACTGACTCAATTCGGATATGACGCACGCATGTGTTGTTATAAAAACAGGTTATATCTTATGACCACTACTACAGAAGATATCTCCCGTTATTATTACCTTAAATTAGATAATAACAAACCTTACTATATTTGGGATTTAAGTTATAAAGGCGAACAGGTAAATACATATAGAAATAATATGAAAGATGCTGTTTGTCCAATTGATTTTGACAATCCTACAGAGATGCGTTTATCCTACGTCCCGACAAATAGCAAACAAATCACATCTGCAAGATACCCTTCAGCCACAGCCTCGGTTAAGGTCAACAAGAATCTTATAAATTATTATACAAAGATGCCTACATTCTCCGGAAAGCCATGGAACATCTATGCCAGACAAGCCTTGGAAACTCCATGTTACCGCGAACTTATACCTCAACTCCAAAAAGCCATCCAAAATAAAACAGAGACAGAAGCTGCCAATATACTTCTGAACTGGGTTCAGACTGGGTTTGAATATAAAACAGACAACGAACAATTCGGATTTGAAAAACCATTCTTCAAAGAAGAAGTCATTTATTATCCTTATTCTGACTGCGAAGACCGTTCCATACTGTTTAGCTATTTAATCAAACAAATGCTCCATTTGGACGTTGTTCTACTTTATTTTCCCGGTCATCTGGCAACTGCGGTCCGCTTCAACAGTACAGTAAAAGGAGACTATGTACAGGTTAACGGTGAAAAATACATCATATGCGACCCAACCTTTGTCGGAGCAGAAATAGGACGTTGCATGCCAAACTTCAAGACGGTCTCATTTGACGTCATAGAAATCAACTAACGATTAAATATAAATATGATATGTTCATCAGTTTCATTTTAAATTCCTAACTTTACTGTCGATTAATCTGTGTTCAACTACAGCAAAGCCGACACAGACAAAATAAAGAAAATAACACACACAAATGAAACTAAATCATTATCACACTACCATTATGGGAATAAGCACAATGTTATGCAGCCTTTTCGGCTGTAAGGCTTCGGCAGACCGTTTTCAGTCTGTATCGGTCAAGAAATTCGAGCAATGCATCGCCGATACCAATGTCGTACGACTTGACGTCAGAACAATCGACGAATTTGAAGAAGGGCACATCGCCGGCGCCATCAACATCGATGTGCTGCAACCGGGCTTCGACAAGGCTTGTCTCTCACAACTGCCCAAAGACAAGACCATAGCACTTTATTGCCGCAGCGGCAACCGAAGCAAAAAAGCGGCCGGTATATTAAGCCGACTGAAATATAAAGTGGTAGAACTCGACACAGGTTACATGGGATGGATTAAAGAGGGAAAAAGCATAGAAAAATAAATCTCTTTTCAAACCGCTCGCAAACAGAAACATAAAAATACCCGACTTGCCTTCCGGCCGTCGGGTATTTTTATGTCATGAGAAACGTATAAAATCACTTCAACGCTTTACCGTCTGAAAAAGCCTTTCCTACTTTCTCACCCAATACCAGATAATCATGATTAACCGGGTCATATGTTATCGGACGCATTTTTGAAGGATCTATTTTTCCTTCGGCATCCAACACATCCTCAGATACAGATACATTGACTATACGCCCTGTCAGATGATTGCTTTCTTTATCATAAGAAACCAATTCACATTCCAACGTCATGGGCAACTCTTCAATCAAAGGCGCATTGACGAAATCCGACTTCACGACATGCAAACCCGACTTTTCCACTTTGTCCGGCTCTGTATTACCCGAAACTAAACCCAGATAATCACAGGCAGCCACATAATCTGCAGTAGCCATACTGACCGTAAACGCACCTGTCTTTAATATATCCTTTGTGGTCTTATGACTCTCGGCCAGACAAATACCAACCATGTCATCGGTATAAATACCGCCCCAAGCCGCATTCATGGCATTGGGTCTTCCAGCCTCATCATAAGCCGCTACAATAAAAACAGGCATAGGATATAACCATGTCTTCTTTCCGAAATTCTTTCTCATCTTATTCCTTTCTTTAATTATGTTTTACATATTATATTTTATAACCTTTCCGAAAAAAGGCTATGCAACAGACAACCAACATATCAATCAGCCGTTCCCTTAATGGCAACTTTTATCACGCCGTCGAGCCGGTTCTCAAACAACTGATAAGCCTTTTCGATATCCTTTAATCCGAAACGATGCGTAATGAGGGGAGTTGTATCTATCTTTCCGGCTTCAATCAGACGCAGAATCTCATCGCTGTCACAACCATCCACTCCCCCCGTCTTGAAGATAAGATTCTTTCCATACATGTCCGGTAAAGGAAGAATCTGCGGACGGTCGTACATCGCCACTATCGTCACAACCGCATTAGGACGGGCACAGTCCCACGCCATGCGGAACGTATCTTCACCACCCGCCACCTCGATGACAACATCAGCTCCGCCATGCGCGCTTTCTGTCATCACAAGGTCCTTACATTGTTCCGGTTCTACAAGCAGCACATCGGGATAATGCGCCTTGACAAAACGAATACGTTCGGCCGACTTTTCACACACAATAATCTTATGCGGACCTTTCAAACGGGCACAAAGCAAAGTACAGATTCCGGTAGGTCCGGCTCCGATAATCAGCACTGTATCGTCCGGTTTTATCTCAGAAATGCGTGCGGCCCAGAAACCGGTAGCCAGAATATCCCCCACAAAAAGCGCCTGTTCGTCACTCACCGTGTCGGGAATCCTGTTCAACCCCTGATCGGCATAAGGAACCCGAACATATTCCGCCTGTCCGCCGTCAATACGGCAACCCAAAGCCCATCCGCCGTTTTCGTCTGTACAATTATTCACAAAACCATGCCTGCAAAAGAAACATTCACCACAAAAGGTCTCCACATTGACCGTCACACGGTCGCCTTGCCGGACATTCTTCACCTCATCTCCCACTTCTTCCACTATGCCCACCATCTCGTGGCCCACTGTTATGCCCGGAACCGCACGCGGCACGCTGCCATGCTTAATATGTAAATCACTCGTACAAATGCTTCCCAACGTAACACGTACAATCGCGTCACGCGGTCCCTGAAGCTCAGGCTTGGGTTTATCCAACATCCTGAACAGTCCCTGTTTTACATAAGTATATGCTAACATTGTTTACCCTCCTTCTGTATTAAAAAATTATCGTATACAAATATAGTGAAAGGCGAGCGTGACGGCAAAGCGGAAACAAAGTTTCCAAGATTTGTCATGGCCGAGCCACATCCTATATTCTACAAATATAGCGAAAGGCGAGCGCGATGGCAAAGCGAAAACGAAGTTTTCAAAATTTGTCATGGCCGAGCCGCATCCTATATTCTACAAATATAACAAAAGACGAGCGCAAAGACAAACGGGACACATAGTTTTAACTTTAGAATATGCGAGCCTATCATATCCAAAATATACGAAAACAAAACAAACTCGCCATAAACCAATATATAACATCCGACAAAAGACTTCCCGCTTCCCGCCATTTGCATTAATCAGCAGTCACATCTGCTTCTCCTTCACCGGAGCGGAAAATCCACTGTTTTTCAATCAAATATAGTTTTCCTAAAAAAGTCCTTCACCCCTTCACATCATGGCTTAACATTCTGTATAAAAGCAAATTGCGTGTGAAGGGTTATCCTTCACACGCTGCATTAAATATACTGACTGTGTGCCATATTACTTCAATTCATACTTCCTCTCAGGAAAAGTAAACATATATTTATATTTTGTTAAGTTTTGCTCATTCACACTCCTTTTCTCTCCATTTTTGTGCTAAAAAATATTAAATATTTACAAAATCAAAACGCATACGGTCATGACTTTTTTTGTATACGGTTACGAGTACAAGCCTATACTGTTATGAACTTTTTTCTCCACGGTTATGGATTTCTTCGTAACAGTACCGGAATATATTTCTGCACGGTTACGGAAAAACTCATAACCGTACCCGTTTTTGATCTGTTTTTAATATTTTATTACAAAACAACAATTCATGTGAAACATATTGTGAAGGACTTGTGAAACATACCCTTCACACATAATATCATTTCAATCAAGACATTAACCCCGAATGTGAAGAAGTGAAGGATAAAATGAAAAAAATAACTTCTTAGGGAAAACGCAGGGGACAATCTAATTGATAAAGCACAAAGAATGTAAAAAGAAATACAAAAACACTATATATACAATTACTAAAAAACAAAGCGATATATATATTCATCAGCGTCTGGCCTCTCATTTATTTCATAAGCCCTCATTACACGAGTTTCTTCTTTACTAAGTTTACCATTTTCAAAAGCTTTAATCTGAATTGACAAATCATCTTCTTCTATAGGATTAGATGTTCGTTTTAAATATTTTATAGCAAAATGAAATACTGAAATATTATATTTATATTGTTTTTCAAAAACTATTAATGGATAATAAAAATCTTCGTCTACAGATTTATACAAACCATCTTCAATACAGATGGTATCTTCATTATGTATATAATTAAAACTCATACCATCTTCTGAGTATATTGAAAATTGTGCCCAGGAAACTATATTTTCCATATTACCTGAAAAAGATATTTCTATACGTTTTTTAACCTCACCTCTTTTCTCAAACGGCGATTCCTCAGAACAGGCAATAACACACAATAACCCCAATACAAAAACAGACAATTTTTTCATCATAAGTTGATATGATTACATATACTTAATAAGTTTCACTTTATTTTTAACAAAACGTATCCATACTATTTATCCAAATTAAGTTTCTTCTTATAATACGATTCTGCCGTATAGAGCGCGGCTGCCGGGTTATTTCCTGTAACACGATCTTTGGTTACCAATGTTGTCACATAGGCTTCGGAATATTTATAGAACAGGCTGTCGTGGCCTACGCAAAGTCCGATGACCACATTAAGGTCTGTATGAGCTTCGTTCAATAAACGGGCCTGCAAAATAGGATTACACATGGCCGCTCCTATCGATTCACATTCACGCGGTATACCTATTGAGGATTTTGATTTCCCTCCAACCTTACATATTACCGAATATGCCTCAAAACCATTAGCACGGAGAATACGGGCAAAGATACGCGCTTCTTTTATCAATCCGATACAATTAGCTATGCCGATTTTATGAGCACCAATTTTACGTGCAAACATCATAATCTCTTCCACACGGGTTAAACGACAATATCCTTCGTATTCTACTTCCGCACTGGCAACCATTATCTCATGGTTACGTCCTTCATCGTAACGCTCCAATGCCCATTGCATATCGGATTCCTCTAAATTAGAAGTCAAACAGAAATGCGGATATGTACGGTCTTTATATTTACAGTTTTGTGTTCCACAATCAACACATGTCAATTCTTCCGGTACTTTATGATTGGTTGAAAAATCCATTTTAAGATGCTTTTAAAATCTGACAATAAAAATATTATAAGAAACGCTTCTCATTCCTTGCCGGAACGGCTACATTCAGGACAAATACCTTTAACCATGTAGTTAACAGAAGTCATAGTGAACCCCTCGGGTAATTCGACAGTGGGCACATGGATGGACTTGAAACAAAAAGTTCTGTGACAAAGTTCACAATAAAAATGTGTATGCATGTCATCTATCGTGCAAGCATCCTCACCACCGCAAATCTCATATTTAAGCACACCACTTCCATCCTCTATAGCATGCGCCACATGATGAGCGACAAAAAGAGTGAGCACTCTGAATATGCTTGATTTATCTACCGTGAGTAAAATATCCTCCAAGTCGTGCACCGACACAGGGCGTGCCACCGACAACATTGCACGAAGAATCAGAAGTCTGTTTGCCGTAGACTTTAATCCTTTCTTTTGAAGAATTATACTATATTTTTCTTCGTCCATCATTTTTGATTTATTCGAATTTCTTCCCGAAGATACGCATTGAATTTAAAATGGCCAACAACGCGACGCCAACATCCGCAAAAACAGCGCTCCACAGTGAAGCCACGCCCAAAGCTCCGGCCAACAGAATGACTAATTTAACCGTTATGGTACCCAATATGTTCTGACGGACAATATATCGTGTATAGCGCCCTACCTGTATGGCTGTGACTACTTTGGATGGCTGGTCTGTCTGAATAACCACATCCGCACTCTCTATTGCCGCATCTGCTCCTAATCCTCCCATTGCCACACCGACATCACTTAATGCCAATACCGGTGCGTCGTTCATACCATCTCCGACGAAAGCAACAGTTTTACCCGGCTGATTAACGAGCCGCTCCACATACCCGGCTTTATCTGCCGGCAAAAGACCGCCGAAAGCCTTGTTTATATGTAAGCGACGGGCATATTCCTCTACTATTTCTTTCCTGTCGCCAGACAACAAAATCAAGTCATCAATACCCATAGTCTGAAGACGGGATATTGTATCTGCCGCATCGGATTTTACCGTATCGGACAAAAATATTTCACCTGCATAATGTCCGTCAACCGCACAAGCCACAGCTGTTCCAGATACATTCGTTCTTGAATCTGATACCACAATACCCCGATTTGACAATAAACGCATATTGCCTACCAAAACCTGCTGACCGTTAACAACCGCTTCCAGACCGAATCCGGAAAGCTCCTTCACCGCTACGTCTTTTTGAACGCAGACGCCCTTTTCTTCCGCATAAGCCACCAGAGCACGGGCTATCGGGTGAGTACTGGCATATTCAAGTGAGGCAACCAGGCCAAGCAATTCATCCTCGGCCATCGTCTCGCTAAAAACTTCTGTCACTTCGAAACGACCAGTGGTAAGCGTTCCGGTTTTATCAAAAGCCACTGCGTTTACACGGGCTATAGCATCTAAATAATTACCTCCCTTAAACAAGATACCCAAACGCGATGCAGCTCCAATACCGGCAAAATAACCTAACGGCACACTGACAACCAAAGCGCACGGACAAGATATTACCAGAAAGACCAGACCTCTGTAAAGCCAATCAGCAAACACATAAGAAAAAGTGGGTGATATTAAAGAAAAAACGGCCGGCAGGAAAGTTATCAACGCTGCCAACAGAATAACAACCGGTGTATAAATCCGTGCAAAACGCCGGATAAACAACTCGGCCGGAGACTTACGTTCTGTGGCATCCTTAACCATGTCCAATATACGGGCCAGCATGCTTTGTCCATAAGGACGTGACACCATAATATGTACTGTCTGTCCCAACACTATGGCCCCTGCTAATACTTCCCTGCCTTTTGCGACAGCCTGCGGCAAACTTTCACCGGTCAAGGTTGAAGTATCAAAATAAGCCTCCTGCTCATCCAGAAAGCCGTCCAACGGTACCCGTTCACCGGGTTTGAGCTCTATCCGCTCACCAACCATCACATCTTTTGGAGACACTTGAATATACCTCCCGTCCCGAAATACGGATGCCTTTTCCGGACGCACATCAAGCAAGGTACTTATATGCCGTGTGGCTTTGTCCACAGCATGATGCTGAAAGGTCTCTCCTATTGTATAAAAAAGCATGACAGCTACAGCTTCGGGATATTCACCTATGCAAAAAGCACCTATTGAGGCCACAACCATTAATGTAAACTCACTGAAATAATCTTTTTGCCTGGCGGCCTCAACAGCTTCATGTAACACGGGAATACCAACCGGCAAAAAGGCGGCCAGATACCAGAGCAAGCTAACCGAACCGGAACAGAACCAGTCTGCCGCGCTGTGACTTAGAATCATACCGGCAGTCAACAGACAAAATGACAATAAAGGAAGTCCTATCTCCCACAAACGGTTATCAGAGTTACTGTGATGATGACTGCAACCACAAGAATGGCCGCAGACAGCATGTTCATCACAACATTCACCGGACTGACTCTTAGATTGAGACTTTATTTCCATATCTTTCATGTGTTTGGTCTTTCTTCTACAACAATGCAAATGTAGAAAGAAGTTTATGCAATCCGGTTGCAAATTAAAGCAAACACATCTTTACCCGCATAAACAAACATGGAATCCGGATTAATATCATTGTCAGACATGAAGCTCCAGTACAAAACGGGTTCCCTTGGTATATCCTGTATCCAAAGTCAGCTGACCGTTCATCTTACGGGCAATAAGCGCACAAACAGGCAATCCCAGTCCGTCGCCCTTCATCAAATCCTTAACCTCTGTAAACGGAACAAACAGCTGCGCACGTTTTTCTTCCGGAATGCCATCCCCCGTATCGCTGACATTAATCTGATGGCTATGCGCACTGCGCTTTTTAAATTCCAATGTAATTTTTCCGCCGGAAGGAGTATGTCGTGCGGCATTGACCAACAAGTGAGCAAGCAGGCGTTCCAGATGTTCCGCATTGACCGCCACACTCAATTTAGGCGCATTAACCACCAAGGCCACATCGGGCTGTACCAACGGACGGACAGTTTCCATTACACGTTCACAGAACGTAGCGATGTTGACCTCTTTCATTTCATAAGGTTCGGACAACGTATTCTCCAGAACAGACATTTCTTCGATATGTTCCAGATAAGATTTCATAGCCTGCACAGCCGGCAAATGACCGTCCAAATGTTGTAACGCCGGCTGCATCTGTGCCGTAATATTCTGAATAAAACGGGTCTTCTGCCGGTTTCTGTCTTCCAATTCGTCTATATCCTTCTTGCGACGGCGTGAAATAACAACAATACGTGCCAAAAACAATCCGCCAAGTACCAATACAGCAGCCAAAATAACCAGAATGACACCCAGCGTAACAATAATATATTGTCTGGCAGACAAAGAACTGTCTTTTTCTTCTATGACCTTTAAGGAATCTGTATATTTCCTGTTTAATGCCTGATAACGTTTTTCTGCAGCCTTTGCTTTCACAGAATCATTCCAGTTTACAAAACTGTCATAAGCTCCTGCTACCATTCGCGCACTATTAGCTTTGCGTCCCACATCTATCAAAGTCATGTAACAGTCCTTCACCTGATTATAGTTATCCAAGCCACTGTACTTACTGATTAAGGTTTGAAGCGCCTTATCTCCCTGGGGAATCATTCCAAAAGTATAATAACAAATGGCTTGTGTATAAAGTAAATCTCCCGAAAGAGAATCATTATTGGCTAATGCAGTTGTCTCCTCCAGTTTTTTTAATTGCTCAAACACCTTCGGGGCACGTTTCATATCGCTATACATCAGCATACGCTCTTTTATAATAGGATAACGCAATCTTCCGGCCTGAACCTGATCTGCAGGTAAAGCCCTTAATACACTTTGCTCTATCTTCAACAAGAAATCAAAAGCTTCTGTATACAATTTATCCATGTGATAAAGCTCACAGGCTTTCACACCACAATCTACCGCCTCACGAAGACGATTTTCTTTCATAAAAGAGTGATAGGCTTGAACAAAAAAGTATCGGGCTCTGGTATATTCGTTTGCCTCTAAATTTTCACGCGCTTCTTTCAGCTGATCTTCCGCACGGTTCTGTCCAAAAGAAGGCAAAGCAAGACATAATGTCACAAACAAGGCTAAAACAGTTTCTTTTTTCATCTTTATCTGATTTTTTATGGAACACAACAAATGTATTAATTATAAAGCACAAATCAAACTATCACCAAAAGAATATTTATCAAAAGTAAACACCGGAACAAAGAAAAAGGACATATCAACGATATGCCCTCTTCAATATAAACAAATGTCAGTCTGCTTTCATCTCCAGGAAAAACAAATGACAAAACTATTCAATAAAATCAATCCTGATAGTAAACCCGTTTAACGCGTGAACTTACACTTGTCAGTATTTCATATGGAATAGTACCCAAAACATCGCTTAACACGGTAACAGGAAGTTCTTCACCGAAAATCACAGCTGTATCTCCTTCCTTACAATCTATATCCGTCACATCAATCATGCAGACATCCATACATATGTTACCTACATAAGGCGCCTTCTGACCGTTTACCAAACAATAAGCATGACCATTTCCCAACTTACGGTTTAAACCGTCAGCATACCCAATCGGTAAGGCTGCAATCCTACTATCCCGTGTAAGATGTCCCTTACGGCTGTATCCCACTGTTTCCTCCTTAGGAACATCGTGAATCTGAAGAATTGTTGTTTTTAAAGTACTAATTGTATGCAAAATAGCATTATTCCGGGAATTGATACCATAAAGTCCCAACCCCAAACGTACCATCTCCATCTGTCGTTCCGGGAAATGTTCAATGCCTGCACTATTGCACATGTGACGCAATATCTTATGATGGTAAGCCTGTTGCAACTGACTACTGCCTTTTAAGAACAAATCATACTGATAAGCTGAAAAAGCGTCAAAATCATCGCTGTCACTACCTACGAAATGTGAAAAGACAGAACGTGGGATCACCGCAGTCTGACGTTTTAACCGTTCTATCAAAGCCGGCATATCCTTTAAGGGATCAAATCCTAGACGGTGCATACCGGTATCCAGTTTGATATGAACAGGGAAATTGGTTACGCCCTCCTTTTCAGCCTCGCGTATCAATGCATCCAACAGCCTGAAACTATAAACTTCCGGTTCCAGCTCATATTCAAACAGTGTGCGGAAACTACTCATCTCAGGATTCATGATAATGATATTTGCCTTGATTCCTGCCTTGCGCAAATCAACACCTTCATCAGCTACCGCCACAGCCAGATAATCAACCTGATGATCCTGCAATGTCTTTGCAATCTCTACCGAACCGGCACCATAGGCTGAGGCTTTGACCATACATACCATCTTGGTTTCGGGTTTCAAGAAACTGCGATAATAATTCAGATTATCTACAACTGCATTCAAGTTAACCTCCAAAATGGTTTCATGAACTTTCAGTTCCAAATGTTCTGTAATCAAGTCGAATCTGAAAGCACGGGCTCCCTTAATCAATATCACCTCTTGACGCAGTCCCGCAAAAAAATCACTCTCAAGAAGCTCCTGGGTTGTTTTAAAGAAATGACTTTCTATTTTAAACAGATGACGATATGCCATAAGCTGTTCACCCACACCGACAAAGCGTTCTACGCCACGACTTTCTACAAGACGAACAACTTTAGCATAAAAATCTTCCGGATTCTGTCCTGTCTGCTGGATATCACTCAGTATCAGCATGCGCCTGCGTCCTTCACTGTCAGGACGACGATTCATAAAATCAAGCGCGATATCCAAAGAATTATAATCAGAATTATAACTGTCATTTATCAAAGTGCAGCCATTACGTCCCTCTTTCACTTCAAGACGCATAGCCACAGGCTCGAGTGCCCGCATACGCTGCGCTATCGTCATGGGAGCTACCCCAAGATAAAGGCAGACCGCCAGACAGGTAATTGAATCAACTACAGAAGCCTCATCAATAAACGGAATATGAAAATCATGAGTCTCTCCCTCATAACGATAAACGACATGGGTGTCTGCAGCTGTTTTCTCTACCTTTTCTATATATAATGGTACATCTTCACGATTCATAGACCATGCCAGATACTTACCTTTAAACGAAGAAAGACTGACACATCCGGCAACGCAAGCATCATCGATTGGATAAACCAGAACTTTACTGTCTTTAAAAAGTTTCAGTTTTTCCATACATTTCTGCTCTTTGGAAACAAAATTCTCCTGATGAGCTTCGCCCAATCCCGTGAAGACACCGATTGTCGGCTGAATTACAGACTGAAGAGCGTCCATCTCATCACAACGGGAAATACCGGCCTCAAAAATACCGGCCTGAGCATTTTCATTAAGTGTCCATACTGAAAGCGGCACACCTATTTGTGAATTGTAACTGCGCGGCGAACGCACAATATTCATTTCGGGAGATAACAACTGATAAAGCCATTCCTTTACAACAGTCTTACCATTACTGCCGGTTACGCCGATAACAGGAATATCAAACGATTCACGATGACGCTCTGCAAGACGCTGCAAAGCCTTAAGCGAATTTATCACCTGAAGAAAATTGGCATCTGCATAATCTTCCACATTACGTGGCATATCTTGTACTACAAAAGAGCGGACACCGCGACGATAGAGCTCTGAAATATACTTATGTCCGTCGTTACGCTCGCTTTTCAATGCGAAAAACAACGTATCTTCAGGAAAACAAAGTGAACGGCTGTCTGTCAGTATCCAACTTATGGTGACGTCTTCTTTTCCTCTCAGGTGGGCGCCAATAAGCGAAGAAATTTTTTCTAACGAATAAGACATAGTTGTTTAGCTTTTTATCAGGTTTTTCAACCTGCGACATTCTGATGATATTACGAAGTTCGGATATTTTTGATTAAGTTGTTCCAGCTTTAACAAAGTTTTACACAAGAATTGTCTATAAGATTCCGAATCCGGATGCAACGGACGATGTGCCAAAGCCTTCGATAATTTTTCTGTGGCATCAACGTATTCGTGCATCTCTGATGTGAAGTAATGATTGCAGAAACATTCCCAGATATATGATACGGCCATTGCAGACGGATGCAACATATCTTCATTATAAAATCGGTAATCACGCAATTCATCCAAAACAATTTCATAAGCCGGAAAATAACTGCATCTGGCATTCTCACGGCACACCCGGTCAACAGCCAATAAAAGAACAGCCTTTCCAAGTTGACTTTCATGCAGCCCATATTTCTGATAACGGTACGGACTGACAGTCCAAACAACGTTCAATGCCGGATTAACAGCCCACAAATCATGCAGCATGACATTCATCTCTGCAACGACGTCTTCAACCGTCAGCATTTTCTCTTCAAACAAAGCAGAAGGCTGTTTATGACAATTACCTACTACCAGCCCACTCTCTTTAAGCTTATAATAATGATTGGTCCCTAATGTTATAAACAGTACATCCGATGTAAGCAACCGTTCCAGCTCATCAACACAGACTTGTTTCAAATGCCTCATGCAGCCCTCTTTTGTCATTTCAGAAAAAGAACTGTCGTTTAACCAACAATGCCACGTCTCATTTGATTCAAAGAAATGATTCTCTGAAAAGTCACCACCCGATAACACCCCCTTAATGACGGCAGCTATACTTAAAGGATTATATAACACGCCAAACGGATTGACATGTACGTCCATCATAGCCGCCTGCATGCGTTGCCCGACATTGACAGCAAAACAAGAACCTATCAGTGTCACCTTGCTCTGAGGAGATAATGTCAGGGCCGGAGCCGGCCATTCTACCTTTGTTCTGAATTCCATCATCGATACACTCTGTTGCCAGACAAATTTTATTGCAAAAATAAACAAGATATACGAAATTATGCTAAATTTGCATCTATTAAATTGTATAAATGAATAACAAAACACCTTATAACCTGTTGTCGGAAATCAATTATCCGTCAGATCTCCGTAAACTTCCACTCGAAAAGTTACCACAAGTCTGTGCTGAACTACGGGAGGATATCATTGACGAACTTGCCGACAACCCCGGACACTTTGCCTCAAGCTTAGGCGTAGTGGAACTTACTGTTGCCCTACATTACGTATTCAATACGCCTTACGACCGCATCGTGTGGGATGTAGGTCATCAGGCATACGGACATAAAATTTTAACAGGAAGACGGGACAAATTCTTCACTAACAGAAAATTACATGGACTGCGTCCGTTCCCCTCACCATCTGAAAGCGAATATGACACATTTACATGCGGTCATGCGTCCAATTCTATTTCTGCCGCGTTAGGTATGGCAATAGCCGCCCGCAGTAAAGGAGAAAAAGACAGACATATCGTTGCAGTCATCGGTGACGGTTCCATGAGTGGCGGACTGGCTTTTGAAGGCCTTAACAATGCGTCTTCTTCACCCAATAACATTCTGATTATACTCAATGACAACAACATGAGTATAGACAGAAGTGTAGGTGGAATGAAACATTATTTACATCAGCTTCATACCAGCAACACATACAACCAAATCAGATATAACATCTCTAACAAACTTTTCAGCTGGGGATGGTTAAACGAAGAACGTAAAAAAGCGATTATACGTTTCAACAATTCCATAAAATCGCTCATTAACAACCAGCAAAACATTTTCGAAGGCATGAATATCCGTTATTTCGGTCCTGCCGACGGACATAATGTGATAGAACTGGTACAGACGCTCAACGCCCTGAAAGACATGACAGGGCCTAAGTTATTACATATTCATACCATTAAGGGAAAAGGATTCAAGCCGGCAGAAAAAGCGGCCACTATTTGGCATGCGCCTGGAAAATTTGACAAAGAAACCGGTGAACAAATCAAACCAGACACAAGTCACATGCCTCCACGTTATCAAGATGTTTTTGGAAAGACATTGCTTGAACTGGCACAAAAGAACCCTAAAATCATGGGAGTCACTCCCGCAATGCCGACAGGCTGTTCCATGAACATCCTGATGAAAGCCATGCCCGAAAGAGCTTTCGATGTCGGAATTGCCGAAGAGCATGCCGTTACATTCTCCGGTGGTATGGCACAAGATGGACTTATTCCGTTCTGCAACATTTATTCATCATTTGCTCAACGCTCTTACGATAATATCATACATGATGTAGCTATCCAAAAGTTACATGTTGTATTATGTCTTGACAGAGCCGGCCTTGTGGGCGAAGATGGCCCAACCCACCATGGTGCTTTCGATATGGCCGCACTCCGTCCGATACCCAATCTGACTATAAGCTCACCACTCAACGAAGTCGAGCTGCGGAATTTAATGTATACAGCCCAACTTCCAGACAAGGGCCCGTTTGTCATACGGTACCCGCGTGGCAGAGGTGTTATGCTCGACTGGGATCAGCCAATGCAGGAAATTAAAATTGGTACCGGACAATGTCTGAAAGAAGGTAAGGATATCGCCTTATTATCGATAGGACCAATAGGAAATATTGCCGGTAAGGCCATCGCTATGTTTGAAAAGCAAATGAAAGATTCGGGAAAAAACGTATCTGTAGCCCATTACGACATGCGTTTTCTTAAACCAATGGACAAAAACATTCTGGACCACGTCGGACAGCATTTCGATAAAGTGATTACTTTAGAGGATGGTGTCATACAAGGCGGACTGGGTTCTGCCATATTAGAATATTTTTCCGATCATCAATATAAACCAACGGTTGTACGTATGGGACTTCCTGATCAGTTTGTTGAACATGGCACCATCAATGAACTGCAACATATACTGGGTATCGACTGTGAAGGTATTACAAACAGTCTCCATTCACTATATAACGATTAAACATGAAAATCATCATAGCAGGAGCCGGCGCCGTAGGAACACATCTGGCAGGCTTGCTCTCAAGAGAGAATCAAGACATTACGCTTATTGACGAGAATGAAGAAAAGCTATCAAAATTAGCAGATAATTTTGATTTGCTTACTTTAAATCTACAACCTACGTCTATCAGTAGTTTAAAAGAAGCCGGAGCTGCCCACGCAGACTTATTCATAGCAGTTACCCCCGACGAATCCAAAAACATCACTTGCTGCATGCTGGCCAGTGCCTTAGGGGCGAAAAAGACTGTTGCGCGAATAGACAATGCCGAATATACAGAAGCACAGTATAAAGACTTCTTTAAAAAAATGGGTATAAACTCATTGATTTTTCCTGAGCTCTTGGCTGCATGCGACATCGTTGAAAGTATCAAACACAGCTGGGTAAGACAATGGTGGGATGTACACAACGGAGCCTTGGTTATGCTGGGAATAAAATTACGTGAATCGGCAGAAATATTGAATATACCGTTAAAAGTACTGTGTGGTCCCGATACCAATTACCATATTGTAGCAATCAAACGTGATGACCAGACCATTATTCCTAACGGCGATTCTGTACTGCAACTCAATGACATCGTCTATTTTATGACGACTAAGAAATATATTCCCTATATCCGGAAGATTGTCGGAAAAGAAGACTATGCAGACGTGAAGAATGTCATGATAATGGGCGGAGGACGCACAGCCATGCATTCGGCAAAAAAAGCGCCCGGATATATGGATATCAAAATCATAGAAAACGACCCCTTACGCTGCAACCAACTGAATGAGCTACTAGAAGATGACGATGTGATGGTTATCAACGGTGACGGACGTGACACATCTTTATTGATGGATGAAGGCATACAGCATACCCAAGCCTTTGTCGCACTGACCGGACAAAGCGAAAGCAATATTTTAGCCTGCCTGACAGCAAAAAGACTGGGAGTCAGAAAAACAGTAGCACTTGTTGATAATCTGGATTACGTCACCATGGCTGAAAAGCTCGATATCGGTACCATTATCAATAAAAAGACAATTGCCGCCAGCCACATTTATCAAATGATGCTGGATTCGGATGTAACAAATGTAAAATGCCTCACTGTGGCCAATGCTGACGTAGCAGAATTCGTTGTCAAACCTCAGGCACGTGTCACTCAAAAACTGGTAAAAGACCTCGGATTACCTGCCGGCGTTACAATTGGAGGTTTGGTACGTAACGGCGTGGGTATGCTGGTTAGCGGTATGACACAAATCAAAGAAGGCGACAGCGTCGTGGTATTCTGCCGCAGTATGTTAATCAAGAAATTGGATAAATTTTTTGTCTAACCAAGAAACATTAAAGCAACTCGATTATTTTAATGTTCGGCCTGTGAGAGTTCCGCAATCTGCCTTGCTTGGTTTTGAGCAAGATCAGCACTCTCTTTATCAATTCGCTGCATAAGTTTTGCGATGTCATTGCGTAACCGTTGGAAAGGAGCCGAATTCTTAAAATTCACATTCTTCCGCAACATATCATCAACCGGTTGCTGGCTGTGCTGATAACACGACAGCTCATTCTGACGCTGCACATCATGCTCGGCCAGCCTACGGATTTCCTTCTCGCGTTCCTTTCGCAATACAGTGCATACCGGATTAAGAAGCGGCATCACCACACTTTCAAACAAGGTATGACCCTGTATATACAAATATGTACTTTCGGGTGTCACACCCAATGCAATCATTTCTTCCTTTAATGTTTCATAATCCGATTTCGCCTGAGGATAATGGTGCTGCAACCACGCCATCTTGCGGTTAACCTTCCTGCGAACAAAATCCAAAGTATATTCCGGATGATAAACATTAATATCGCCGAACGTCACATGATTTCCAAACTCGGTCATTGTAAAATCATGATAAACATTATGCCGGTAAACCCATATTGACCATACAAAAAGCGGCCAGATAATACGAGAATATTCATGCATAAAACCAACCAGATCCAGAATCTGGTGATCATTCAGCGTGGCCATCACACAAACATTATGCATACTTTCCGCATAACACTGGTAATTCTCGATAGCATAAACATAAGTATGGAACACATAAGGATTATTATTGATGACTGCTGATGTACTTGTCACACCCTGTAACAGATAATCATAGTCAGCATCAACACAGGCTATCATATTCTCACCGAACTGAGGACCCAGCTTATTCATCAGAACGATTTTCTTACCCTTCCCCAAAGTCGTCCGTGAAGGCAACATGATTTCAAAATATCTGTCCTCTGTTTCAAACTCGTCCAGCACATTCCGCCAAAACAGAACATCATCGTAGCTTTCTACGTATGCCACAATTTTCCGCCTTGCCTTTTTAGGCTTCATCCGGTGCGCTGCTCCCAAATAATAAGAATTAAGATTCTCGGACAACCGTTTAGACATAAGACCTCCTTTCCTGTCCAGCCCTACTGTGTAATATCTGTCACTTCTGTAACAGCATCTAACCACCCGTTCATAATTACTGCCGGTGAATGTGTACACAAAATAATCTGAACGTTAGGATTAAGCTGCTGAATCAGACCAATCAGTTTCTGTTGCCATTCCACATGAAGACTGACTTCCGGCTCATCCATAAACAAAACATAAGGCTGGCGGTCCTCTACCAAGACTGTCAACAAAATAACCAATATCTGTTTTTCACCGGAAGATAACTTGTATGGAGACAATATCTCACCAAACTGATCTAAGAAGATTTCGTTGCTGTTACGTACAATCTTCTTTCCGGTCTCTTTAAACAATTCATCAATAATATCCTGAAAATGGGTTCTCGCTTCAGCCTCTTGACGGGCCTTGTCCTGAGCAGACGGATCACCGCTTGTCAACATGGCAATCATTCGGTTTCCCACATTAACCTGATAGTCAAGATAGCGCCGCTGAAGCTGATAAAGTTGCCAATCAAGTTCTGTACTTACACGGTCATCTGTCAGTTTTTCAAGTAAATTATTATGAATAAGCGGACGGTCAAAACTACGGATGACATCAAATCTCACTGTTGTCGCGTCACTTGGAGCATAAGTCAGCTTAACCTCTGATTTTCCATCTGATTTATCATTAAGATGACTTAACAAGTCCAATATCACCTTATTGATAATTGTACTCTTGCCAACACCATTCACACCACTGAGAATATTCACATGACGATCCAGATTCCAGATAATATGTTTACGGCCACTCCATAACGATTCTATCTCTATCCGTTTAATATAATCACCTATCTTATCCATAATATGTGTGTTTTTCTTGACTATTCACAAATATAAATCTTAAACGCGAAAGAAGCAATAAAAAAAATATTAAAGTTGTGATAAAAGCACTAACTTTGCATTCAATTAGTAGAATTATTTTTAAGGTAAAATGAATCAAGACAAAAACTGGAAAGGACACCTCTGCATGCTGGCAGCATGTGCGGCATGGGGGTTGATGTCTCCTCTCGGAAAAGATGCTATGGCCAACGGTATAAGCGGCTTATGCATGGTTAGTTTCAGAATGACGGGCGCTGCGGTCTGTTTTTGGTTAACCTCTTTATTTAGCAACAATAAAGAAGAAGTTCCGCCTCGCGACCTTTTTATGTTTTTCTTTGCCGGAATGCTGGCCATAGTCTTCAACCAATGTTGTTTCACTATCGGCTTATCGCTGACTTCTCCCGTCAACGCCAGCATTGTGACCACAACAATGCCTATCGTAACCATGATTCTGGCCGCCATTTTCTTAAAAGAACCTGTTACGGGAAAAAAGATTCTGGGTATTTTCTGTGGAGCTATCGGCGCGTTATTGCTCATATTAGGCGGCGGCCATCACAACGGACAAAGCAATATACTTGGCGACTTACTCTGCGTCACCGCACAATGCAGTTTCGCGGTATATCTGACAATATTCAAGAAATTAATCCAAAAATACAATGTCATTACTTGTATGAAATGGATGTTCACTTATGCTACAATCGTCGTCCTGCCTTTCAGTTACAATGAACTTTCCGGCTTAAACTGGCAATCATTACCGATGCGTGTCTGGGCTGAAACTGCTTTTGTCGTATTTGCCGCGACTTATCTGGCATACATCCTTATGATGAAAGGACAAAAAACATTACGTCCTACAATTGTCAGCATGTACAATTACGTACAACCTATTGTAGCTTGTATAGTCAGTGTCGCCACCGGTTTGGGCGTATTCGGTTGGGGACAGGCTTTTGCTGTTGTCTTAGTTTTCGGAGGTGTATGGCTGGTTACTCAAAGCAAAAGCAGAGATGATATGCAAAAAGAAAAAGCCATTAAAAATTCAAATCAAAACTGATTTCATCATGCCCGACTCTCCCATCTTGCATTTACAACATCACCGACAGCTTCTGGAACAGGAATACGCCTATGAAAAGGAACAATTCAAAAAACAGACAGAGACTGTAGGCATTCACAGAAAGATACATCAGGGATTATGCTGGTATCCGTTGTCTGTCGGAAAAAGCTACTATAATTCCCTTAATCAATTTGTTATTGAGGTCAGACGTACGGAAGGAACAGACATAGAACATAGTTTTGAGCCCGGCAAGCCCGTCTGCTTCTTTACGATGGATGCATCCGGGATTCAGAAAGGCCGTTTTCAAGATGGTTTGATACACTATATGAGCTTTACCGGAACTGTCAGCTTTGTTGACGAGGACCGTATGGTTATCGCTCTCCCCTCCCCTGAAAGTCTAACCAACCTGCTTCAGGCTGAAAGGTTGGGCGTACAACTTTATTTTGACGAGACGACATACCGTCTCATGTTCGAAGCCATAGACCGCACAAGCACTGCCAGGAACGGACGCCTTGCCGATTTACGGGAAATTCTTCTGGGACATGCTCCGGCCGGCACCTATAAATTCATGCCTGTCCGCTTCCCGTGGCTGAACGCGTCACAAGACGCGGCCGTCAACGAAGTTCTCAGAGCAAAAGACGTCGCCATCGTACATGGCCCTCCCGGCACAGGCAAAACAACAACTCTTGTTGAAGCCATTTATGAAACATTACGCCGCGAGAGCCAGGTTATGGTCTGTGCACAAAGCAACATGGCCGTCGACTGGATTGCCGAGAAACTGACCGATCGCGGCCTATCTGTCATGCGTATAGGAAATCCTTCCAGAGTAAATGACAAAATGTTGTCTTTTACCTATGAACGCATGTTCGAGAATCACCCGTCATACCCCCAGCTTTGGTCTATCAGAAAAGCCATACGCGATTTATACAGTCAGAAAAACAAAGGCGACCGTGATTCTTTTCACCAAAAGATATCCAGACTGCGCGACCGGGCAGCCGAATTAGAATATACCATCAATACCGGCTTGTTCAATCAGACCCGTGTAATTGCCTGCACATTAACCGGAAGCGCAAACCGTGTACTGACCGGAATGACTTTCTCGACTCTGTTTATCGATGAAGCCGCACAGGCACTTGAAGCCGCATGCTGGATTGCCATCCAGAAAGCCGGACGTGTCATTCTGGCCGGCGACCATTGTCAGCTGCCACCAACCATCAAGAATCCGTCTGCCTTAAAAGGCGGATTAGAGCAGACACTGATGGAAACCATCGCGCGCAACAAGCCGCAGACTGTCAGTCTGCTTAAAACCCAGTACAGAATGAACGAGAACATAATGCGTTTCTCCAGCAACTGGTTCTATCATGGTGAAGTTGAAAGCGCCCCGGAAGTCAGATACCGCAGCATTCTGGACTGGGACACTCCTATGGAATGGATTGATACTTCAGACGACCAACAAACCAATCGCTATCTCACAGCATCGTCAATGGCTTTGGCCGAGAACGAAACAGAAAAGACCTCAGACCGTTTCAGCGAATCATCACTTTCCGACACACAAAGTCGTGCGAATCCGGAAGAAGCAGCTTTAACACTCAGCATCCTCAAAAACTACTTCGAAAAAATCGGAAAGCAAAGACTGATTGAAGAGAAAATAGATACAGGAATCATTTCACCATATAAAGCCCAGGTACAACTTCTGCGCAACCTCATCAGAAAAGACTCCTTCTTTAAACCCTTCCGTCAGCTAATCAGTGTCAACACGGTAGACGGTTTTCAAGGCCAGGAACGCGACATTATTCTTATCAGTATGGTCAGAAGCAACGACGAAGGACAAATCGGATTCCTGAGAGATCTTCGTAGAATGAATGTCGCAATCACACGTGCCAGAATGAAACTTATCGTTATCGGAAACAGTCAGACCCTTTGCCGTAACCGCTTCTATGCCGATCTGAAAAAATATATCGAACAAATTAATCCGGAATAATAAATCTCCCTGTTTCTGTCTGAAAAGGGAGATTCATATATCGTTCCGCTCCGTCAAATCTGATTTTCTTATTTCAGTCGGGAAGCCACTACATCCCAGTCAATAATCTGCCACAACGCTGAAATATGATCGGGACGACGGTTACGGTAATCTACATAATATGCGTGTTCCCACACATCAAAACACAGTAAAGGAACCATGTCCGAAGTCACCGGATTACCGGCATTGGGACATTGCATAATTACAAGTTTTCCATCCTTATCCTGAGCCAGAAAGGCCCATCCCGCACCAAAAAGTCCGGTTGCGGCAAGAGTCATCTTATTTTTAAACTCCTCAAAACTGCCGAACGAAGCGTTAATCGCTTCTGCCAAACGCCCGCTTGGACTGTTACCTTCTGCTTTTACCGGACAAAACTGTTCAAAGTATAACGCATGATTGAGCACCTGACCGGCATTATTAAAAACAGGCCCGGCTGGCGCACGACGGACAATATCCTCAAGTGTCATCTTTTCATACTCTGTACCTTTCACCAAAGTGTTCAGTGTATTCACATAAGCCTGAAGATGTTTTCCATAATGATACTCAATGGTTTCCTTACTGATTACAGGCTCTAACGCATTTGGCTCATAATTCAACTTCGGCAACATGAAAATTGCCGTCATGGCAGAAATCGCAATTTGTGTAAACATAGGCTTTAATTTTTAGTTAACAAACCTCCATACAAAATTCCTCTCAGAACATGTCAGGGTATTTCAATCACAAAATTAAAATATACAATCACAAATCCAAAAAAACAGACCTTTTTTTATCAGATTTCCACACACTATGAACTGCTATCACTCCAAACAGGTCACCATGAATATTTTCACAGCAAAAACTACAGTTAAGAAATACCTGTCAGATAAGATTTAGGCGACAACCCCGTAACCTGCTTAAAAACCCGATTAAAATTATTCGGTGTACTAAATCCGACGTCATATGCAATCTCCTTCACGTTTTTTTCTCCATCTGTCAACAATTCAATAGCCCGTACAATTCTTAAATGATTTATATAACTGCTAAAATGAATACCCGACATATTAAACAGACGACTGAGATTGCGCACCGATAAATTAAACATTTGTGCCACAACTTCCATCTTAATCTCTTCATTAAAATGCTCTGTTATATAATTCAATACCGGTTCAAGTCGCGAATCATTGGGTATTACCATTGTTTTCAGCAAAAATCCCGCACCCGGTGCGATTTGCGGAAGCAACCTGAAGAACCCGAGAGTAAAACAATACAAATCCGGCTGCTCACCCTTTATAATGGAGGTCCCTCTCGAAGCTATAAACTTCAGATTCTCCGCAATGATGGTGTTTGTCATATAAATAGAGAATTCCTCCTTAAAATTCTCATTCGCAGAAACCTCCAGACTGGCAAAAAATATAACCAGCGAAACCTGACGGCTTTTGCTTGAAAGATGATGTTCTGCCCCTTTGGGAATCCAGGCTATATGCTTTTCGGGAACAAAATAATTCTCTGCGCCTATCTGCACATGTAATGTGCCCGACAAGGTATAAATAATCTGATATTTACCATGATGAGCATGCCCTGCCAGATTAATTTCCTCCCACCCCGTTTTCTTAATAAGAATTTCGTCCTTATCCGAACGGTTTATCAAAGATATATATTCTTTCTGCTCTGCATTCATTTTTACCTATAGTCCTATGAAGCCTTTAAATGTCATAAAAAACCCAATAAGGCCCACTATTCCTGTCTCGCAAAAATATAAAATCTATTATTATTTGTGAAAAAACTTGGCCGAAAATGATAATATTATTGCAGAATATGCAAATTCGGTTATTCATGAAATAAATAACTTTGCATAGAAAATCCCAAGACCTCTGTTACATCATTAAATATGAAAAATGAAGTGTCGTTTTTCAAAAACCTGGTCATGGAGTAAACATAACGTAAAAAGATTGTATTTTATTTGATTTATAATAGAGTAAGAAAGAAGAGAATAAACAGGTATATGACAAAAAAGCTATTATTAGGTTGTTTCATTTTTATTATTCCATTATGTAAGCTGTCCGCACAAACCCGCCGGCTAACCATTAACGAGATGTTTAATCTCGCAGACCAGAACAGCATAAGCATACGACTGCGCGATTTGGCAATTTCCGAAGCGGAGCAAGGCATCGCAGTGGCAAAAAACGATTTGTTGCCGTCACTTAAAGCCCATGCTGAGGTTAAATACATAGGAAACGGTATCATGACAGAAAGGAACTTCAGCGGAGCGGAACACGCAAGTTTACCACATTTGGGAAACAGTTTTATTGTCGAGGCCAGTCAGGTGATTTATGCGGGAGGAGCCATCAGTAACAACATCACACGCAGTAAGCTCCAAAAAGAGCAGGCACTTCTTGAATACGACAAGAACCGTCAGGATATACGGTTCATGCTCATCGGCTATTATCTCGACCTTGTGCAACTTGGCAACCAAAAATTAGTATACGAAAAGAATATCGAACAGACCGAACTTCTGGTAAAAGACATGCGTGCCTCATATCGTCAAGGCACGGTACTGAAAAGCGACATTACCCGTTATGAACTGCAACTGCAGAACCTGCAGCTTGCGCTGACCGGCGTAGAAGATAAAATGAATATCTTAAGTCATAGATTATCTACCACTATCGGTTTACCGCCAAATACCACAATCATACCGGACACAGTATCACTGAATAAGGTAGCCATAGAGAACCATGAAGAAGAACACTGGTTTAAACTTATGCACAGTGCTCCTTCGGTCAAAATACCGGAACTTGAGGTCAAACTGGCGCAAAACCATCAGCAACTGATCAAGGCCGAAAAAAGACCGCAAATCAAACTGTTTGCGACAAACGATCTCAACGGCCCTATTTTAACCGAGATTCCACCTTTAAACAATAATTTCACCTTTTGGTATGCCGGTGTAGGTGTCTCATATAATATAGACGCCTTATTCAAAACCGGCAGAAAACTGAAAAAAGCACGTATAGCGACATTAAAGAAAGAAGAGGCCGACAAACTGACCAAAGAAGAAACCGGCAACGAAATCCACGCAGCCTATGTCAATCTGAACGAAGCCTACATCAAACTACGCACCCAAAAGAAAAGTGTGCAGCTTGCGCACGAAAACTTCAACATCATACGCCAGCGGTACGTCAACGGGCTTTCTTTAATTACCGACATGCTCGACGCAAGCAACACTCAGCTCGACATGGAGTTACAACTTGCCAACTGTCAGATTGACATCCTATACCAACATTTCTTATTAAAGAAACTTACAGGAATACTCTAACATCACTTTTAAAGGACTGAAACATTATGATAAAGAACAAAAAAAGAGCCATACCTAATTTTTTCATCGCGCTGGTACTGGTCGGAGGCATCAGCTGGGTCTGCGGTAAATTCATTCATCTGGGAAATGTAGAATTTACAGACAACGCACAAATCAAACAACATTTAACTCCGGTCAATACGCGGGTACAAGGTTTCATCAAGAAAATTTATTTCGAAGAATACCAGCCCGTCAAGAAAGGAGACACCCTCGTAGTAATAGAAGATACAGAATATCGCTTGAAACTGGCTCAGGCCGAAGCCGACTATAAAAACGCGCAGGCCGGAAAAAGCGCCATGCATACCACCATCAACACCACACAAAACAATATATTCGTTACCGACGCTATCATCGAAGAGCAAAGAGTAAGACTCAAGAATGCGGAAACTGACTATAAACGTTACGAGGAATTAATGAAGGAAGAAGCCGTTACGCCTCAGCAATTCGACCGTATCCGCACCGAATATGCAGCCACAAAAGCCAAATACGAACAGTTGCTGCGCCAGAAACAGTCTTCCATGCTGGTCAAACAGGAACAGACCCAGCGCCTGGAACAGAACGATTCTGACATCAAGCTGGCCGAGGCTGCCCTGGAACTGGCCAAACTTAACCTGTCATATACCGTCATCTGCGCCACGACAGACGGTGTGACCGGCCGAAAAGACATTCACGAAGGAGAGCTTGTACAGGCCGGACAATCATTGGTCACTCTGGTAGACGGTACGGAAAAATGGGTTATTGCCAATTACAAAGAAACCCAGACCACAGACATGAGACGCGGACAACAGGTTGAGATGAAAGTCGACGCCATTCCCGGCATCGTATATAAAGGCAGAATTGTCTCTATCTCAGACGCCACAGGCTCTTTCTACTCACTCATCCCGCAGGACAATTCAGCCGGAAACTTCGTAAAGGTAGAACAGCGCATACCTGTCCGTATTGAGTTCACCGAAGAGAATAACCAGGCCGACCTGCAACGGTTACGTGCCGGAATGAATGTAGAATGTTACGTCAACCTGTAAAAACCATACAAGCATAATTATGACAAAAGAAAGCCGCCCCAGAATTCCATATTTCAAAGAATACCTGCCCACAAGCGTATGCTTTGTCATGTCCATGTTCTTCGCAATGGTGTTCCAGTTCTGTGGAGGTGTATTTCTACCCACATCTGTGCAGATGTCAAGCGCCTTAGGGTGTATTAAAGAAAATATCATGATGGCCGGTTATGCCTCGTTTATCGGCATGACGCTCATCTTCCCCATTCTGTTCCGGCTGAAATTCAGATTCACAACCCGACAGATACTCATGACGGTTTGCCCGATACTGATTTGTTGCAACCTCATCGCGATGAATACAACAAATATTATTCTGCTAATTGTCACATGCTTCGTTTCGGGTTTCTTCCGCATGTGGGGAACCTTCGAATGTTTCTCCAACACCCGCCTCAGCGTAACGCCATCAGGTAATTTCTCGGTATTCTATCCCGTCATCTATATCATCGTTCTTGAAAGCATTCAGCTTTCCGGACTGGCGGCAACCCATCTCAGCGACTGGGCCAACTGGCGCTACATGCACTGGTTTGTCATCGGCCTGCTCACCATTGTCTGGCTATGCGTACTGCTTTTCACCCGTCCGTTCAGACCGGCCAGGAAAAAACCGCTATACGGCATCGACTGGCTTGGAGCGACTCTCTGGGGGCTCATACTGTTCTGCATTGTGTTTGTATGCATTTATGGCGACTATTACGACTGGACCGACAGCGCGCTGATAAGAGGCAGCATCGTGGTCGCCATCGTCACCCTGTTAATCAATATCAACCGGATGCATACCTGCAAGCGCCCATACATTGAGCCACAGGTATTCAGATATCATCATTTTCCCACCATTCTGTTTCTGTTTCTTATGCTATGTCTGTTCCTGACCACCTCTTCTGTTCTTCAGGAAATGTTCATGAACAGCATCTTACAATACGACTCACTCAATGCCGTTTCATTGAACTGGTATGTATTTATTGGCATTCTGGCAGGTGCCGGAATTGTATTCTACCGTCAGGTTGTATTACGGAAAGGATATAAACTGCTTATCTCTGTCGGCTTCATACTGATTGTTGTTTATCAGTACTACATGTATTTTCTGATTTATCCTACACTGAACATAGAAAGTCTTTATTTGCCCAATTTTCTGAAAGGTGTAGGACATGGCATTCTTTACATCTCGCTGACTATTTATGTGGCCAAAACGGTGCCCTTTAAACACTTTTTCCAGGGACTTTGCGTACTCAGTTTCATCCGGACAAGTATTACTACCCCTCTCGGTACAGCCATCCTGACACGTTGCCTCAAACACATGCAACTGGAGAACATAGCCCGCCAAAGCTGGAAAATCGACGAAGTAGGCGAATGGGTACCCAATGTTCCTATCCAACAACTGTACGCCGAACTTATACAAAGTACCCTTACCACCAGTTTGAAAGAACTTTTTGGTGTAGTCTGCATCGTCGGTACAATCTTTCTTATTGTCATTCTAAACTATAAACCCCTCATGAAATTATGGTTTTCGTTCAAAAGATACCGTGCGCATATCGCCATAAAGAACCAGACAGAATCATTTCCGGAACAGCTTAAACAAAAATAAGAACAGACTGCACACGCGGATACGCCTCCACATTTTGTGCGAATTTTTCAATATCATCTTAAATGATTGTCAGAGCCTCTGCGAAACAAACAGCAACAATGTCTGTGTGTGTGCTGTGAATCCCCCTATAACAGTGTTTTCCCCAAAATATCCTTCACCCCTTCACAACCATCCGTAACATATTTATTTTCTGAATTATACGTGTGAAGGGTCATCCTTCACATCCTACACATACCGGTTAAAATTCGTCTCATACTCACTACAGGATTTTTACCGGCCGGATATGTCCGAAAAACAGATAAAACAGTCCGTTTTTGTCAAAAATTTCAACCTAAAATCCGAAACTGAAACCGTAACCGTGCAGAAAAAGATTCCGGTACGGTTACGAGTTTCACCGTAACAGTGCGGAAAATAATTCATAAAGTGCAGGATTGAATCCGTAACCGTACAGAAAAAAACTCGTAACCGTATGCGTTTCAGAAAAATTCATCCGCTGTGAAGGACCGGTGAAGGAGATGTGAAGGATGCCCCTTCACACTTAACAGTTTGTAAGTCTGCTGTTTGAATGGCATTGTGAAGGAGTAAGGACAAAAAGTAAAAAAATACCCTTATGGGGAAAATACATGGGCGCGTGCGCGCGATATTTTCTTTCTTCAACTCTGTGCACATTGCCGGAAAGCGGAAATACGATACGGAAAGCAACAAAATGTGACCGGATGTGTACGAAATCTACCCAAAGTAACCGAAAGTTACCACGGTATGTTCACCCCCGTTGTATATTTGTCTGAAAAAACAGAACGTCATGGAAAAAATCAGCAAACTCATACGATGCGCCGCCAAAAGATGGGCTGAAAAACGGAAAAACACAGATTCACCCGAACAAAAGACAGTAGAAATACAAGTAGAAAAGACACAATTGCAGGAACATCATAAATCGGAAATCGAGAAGCTACGGAACGGTTGTCAAGCGGAGATAGATAAAGCCATACACAGGGTGGAAGCTATCGAACGACAGTCAAAAGAGAAAGATACAGTCATAGACAAGCAGCGAAAGCAGATAAGTTTGCTTTACCGCAAGGCCAATCCCCAGCGTTACAGCCTTTCGTCCGGTGCAGAACTTGTCCGCCTCAATGTACCGAACTATCAAAATCCGTCGCCCCACATCCGGACACGGGTCGGTGATGATTTTTTTGAGAACATCAAATTCCAGATAAACTATGATGTGGCTCAAAGACATTTCAACGGCCAAATCACGAACGAGGAGTTTGTCAATGCCGTCTTTGGGCCCAGGAACAGGTAAGTGGGAAGCTAGCTGAGTTGTTAGTTGCTGAATTCATCCTTGCTGTCAGTGGTCCTGTACAGCACCATGTCGCATAGACGGAGGCGATTCGTCTTCAGAATTACCATGTAGAGAACAGAGAAATAAGTATATAAAAAACGAAGATAGGACTACTGAGATCATAAATAGCAAAATCTGATATTACACGCAAAACTTTGTTTTACATTATTCTCTATTTGCATTTTCTTATTTGCTTATGGCGTGAATCTACATTTCTTTTCCTATTTTTGTAGTCAACATATGACAATTCAAAAATTCCGACAGTGAATTATGGGAAACAAATTTGAATATCGAAAAAAACAAACTTTATACAATTTAGAATCATTCGATTTAATAAGTAGTATCGATTTTTATGATGGAACTATTTGTCAAAAAAGTACCTATCCCGATAATTGGGATGGCTACACATCTGTTCATGCAATAGATATTACAAATGAAAGGAGTAAAGTATCCTTTTTATTAGGAAAAAAAGATACTGAATGGTACGTATTCGACAATAGAGAATCCAATTGTTACGTATATGAGAATCGTACTCCAATGACAATCTTATTCACTTATAAATGTGATACGATAGTTGAATTTGGCATTCTGCATTGTGGAGAATACTTTGCAATAGTAAAAATAGGAAATTATAACAAACTATTTATAATTGCTGGTACTAAAATAGTCTATGAATCTGATTGTATGATGGAAATACATTCATCATACCATGAACTTACATATTCAAAAAGAGTTAATAATGAGGAATATCTAAACATAAACTCTTTAAGTAATGATTATTTTATCGTACGCTTAAATATAGAGAAATGGCAAATTTTTAAATATGATTCCACATGTGCATCTTATGGAGTAGATATATTTAAATCTCCTGAATTTGATTTTATTAGATTTATAAATGAAAATGAGGTAGAAGTTCATGTATATCATAATGGCCACACTTTATATAACACAATGTCAACATTATGTTGGGATAACATGAAACCTGATAGCATTAGATGGAAAGTTTCTCCCTATGAAGAGAGAAACTGTAATTGGGTTGCTGTTTATGATTTTGAAACAGAAAAGGAAGGTATAGTGATTGAAGAACATGATAAATTATCTGAAAAAGAGAATCCTGTTTATGGTGGATATAATATCATTGGTAGGATTCCTGAAGAGATAATCATTCCTTTCAAATGGGATTATGCAAGAATATTTTACAGCGAGAGAAATCCTATAATTGCAGTTGGAAATTACACCGGTAACAAAGTTGGTGATTTTCCGGGGGCTGCAAATAAGTTGAGATGCGCAATTATGGATACAAGGAAACATTTCCTGAGTCATTTCATCTTTGACAGTATAACTACAGGTTTTTCTTGTCAAGACTTATTATTTCACATAGGGGATTTTATGGCAGATATTAACCTCGTTCAAGATGACCTTATCTATTCAATCCCTTTTTTGAATTATGAATCCTATGATAAAGATGGTAAGAGTTTTAAAGGATCGCCATTTAAAAATGTAAGATTATTTATTGATACAGAAACAACGGGTTTACCTTTAAATGACAAGGCGTCATATACTAATTTGGATAATTGGCCTTATCTTGTCCAAGTTGCATTAATTATTGAAGATGACAACTTTGGAATATTGGCAACACGGAATATTGTTTTGAGACCGGATGGATATTCCATACCAGAATCCTCCGCAAAAATACACGGAATATCCAATGTTAAAGCAGTCAACGAAGGTGAAGACAGGAAACAAGTTATTAGTTTCTTAGACCAAGTTTTGTGTAATTCAGACATCATTATAGGGCATAATGTTTCCTTCGACTTAAATGTGGTTAAAGCTGAAATAATCAGAGTCAAAGGGATAGAAAATACATTATTCGTTAAAAAGAAGCACAATATTATTGACACGATGAATTTAGGTGTTAATGTATGTAAGATCCCGAATTTATCTTTTTATTCTCGTCAAAGCCAACCTTACAAATATCCCAAATTAGCCGAACTTTACTATAAGTTATTTAACAAACATTTTGATAATCAACATAATGCTATGTCCGATATTCTGGCGACATATGATTGCTATTATAAACTAAAAGAATATCAATATAATACGCATGTATAATACAAATGAAGATATTCTGGTAGCGAAGAAATCAGACCATCAAAACAATACTATTGGTGATGGATATTTCATCGTTCCCCAAAAGAATGGTTGAGTGAAGATGATGACATTAGAACATTTCACCTATTTCTCACAAAAATTGAAAGTGACAGAATATCTTTGTATTTGGCACTGGGAAAATATCCTGTAATATTTAATGAAATTTCCCTTTATCAAGAAAGGACGAATATATTGAAATATAAAAATTATGCTTACACAAGAACTACAGCAATATCTCCTTCGCAACTATCCACAAGAGAATGCTCGTTGCGAATGGAAGGAATTTAAGAATTTGAAAAACTCGTTCTGTGGGGACGAGAAAGACGATGTCATTTCGTATGTTTCTGCCATTTCAAATATGGAAGGTGGACACTTGATTATTGGTGTTCACGACAAGACTTTGGAAATCATTGGAACGGACACTTATAATTACGATAGACAGAAAGCAATTTTTCGTCTGACTGAGCGATGTGCCAATCTTTCGACAGAAGGTCTCGATATTGAAGAGTTTATTACTGATGATACCAACAAGAAAGTTTGGGTAATCCATATCCCCAAGCATCGTCCCAAATTGCCTGTTTACGCTCATAACAAAGCATGGCAGCGAATTGAAGATTCTCTTGTGGAGTTAACCACTGAACGCATGAATGTTATTCTTGATGAGCCAATATTTGGCGATACAGATTGGTCTGCACAGATTGTTCCTGATGCAACGATAGATGACCTTGATGAGGTGGCTATAGCCAAAGCCCGCAAAATGTTTAAGAAGGTACATAGCCGTATTCCCGAATCCGAGGTAAATGCTTGGGATATTCAGACATTTCTTGGCAAATGCGGACTGACAAGAAATGGATGCATCACTCGTGCCGCTATTATATTGTTAGGTAAATACGAATCAGCCTTTAAACTGCGTCCTGTCGTCGCTCAGGTAACTTGGACACGCAAGGATGCAAACCAAGATGTGGTTGACTACGAACATTTCACTGTTCCATTCATACTGACAGTAGATGAAATTCTCTCAAAGATTGAAAATCTGACTTTGCGTGAAATGCCTGGTGGTACGCTTTTCCCAGATACAATGAAGCAGTATGATGACTACACTATACGCGAAGCACTTCATAACTGTATTGCTCATCAAGACTATACGATGCAGCAGCGTATCAATTTCGTTGAGAATCCCGGCTATCTATATTATTCCAACGCCGGTACTTTCATCCCCGGAACTTTGGAAAATGCTTTGAGAAATGAGGAATCTCAGACCTATTTCCGCAATGAGTGCCTATGCAAGGCAATGGTGGACTTCAATATGATTGATACCGTAAGTCGTGGTATCAAGAAAATGTTTAACGAACAATGGCGCAGACACTTTCCGATGCCGGACTACGAGATTGATGCGAAAAAAAAGAAGGTTGTAGTACGCATATATGGTAACGAGATCAATAAGCGATATACGGATTTATTGAAGACTGACAACACTCTGTCATTATGGGATTGCATATCTCTCGATGCTGTGCAGAAAGGCAGATTCATACATGAAGATGTTGCAAAAGACTTGCTGAACAGGGGACTTATTGAGGGCGATGCTCCCAATTATACAATTTCTTTAGGAGTTGCTAAAGCCACTCGTCAATTGCAAGGTTACACCAAGCAAAAAGGACTTGATAAGGACAAAATTAAACAGATGGTTTTGCAATATCTTAAGAATGCTGGATCAGATGGAGCCAAACGTGATGGCATCTACGAATACATCAAAGATGTAATGCCTAGCAATAAGACTGAAGAGCAAAAACTACGCAGCTTGGGTGATCTATTGAAAGTTATGAAAGCCGAGGAATTGATTAGAACAGATGGACGAATTTGGTTTATATTATAGCCAATCCGTCGAATTTCGACGAAAAGATACAGCCCATTCCGTCGAAAATGTTTAAATCCGTCGAATTTCGACGAAACACATACTGAACTCAAAAGAATAAAGACCATGTTATTAGGAGACAAAATAAAAGAGTTGAGAGAAGAACACGGTGTGCTACAAAGGCAATTGGCAGCTTTGCTTGAAATAGACACTCCAATGTTTAGCAAAATAGAACGTGGCGATAGATATGCCAAACGGACACAAGTAATACAATTAGCTGAGTATTTCAAGATTGATAAAAATGAACTTCTTACACTATGGCTGGCAGACAAAGTATTGGATGCTATAGAAGGTGAAGACGAATTAAAGCGAAAAGCCATTGAAGTTGCACAAGAAAAATTAGGCTAATCCTCACAAAAATCGAGAACTATATGGTATCATTATCATACAATTCCCGAAGTTTCATATTTGATAATCAGATTGATATTTTACAATATTTGGTTCAAGCGTGGCACCGCTATTAACCACATCTTAAAGTGTAGGCCCTGAGAAAACCTTCATCAACAGATATAGTAAAGCAGCCCACGCTATAACGTGGGAACTGCCATGCCGATTCTTGTTGATTTTGGTGTTTCAGTTTCTCAGGCTTAGCACTTACAAGAGTAGCATAACGCTCCTTTATTTTCAAATATCAGGAAATGGCTTATCCAAATCCTCATTACAAAATGAGACAAAACACTTGAAAAAGAAAAGTGCAAAATAAAAAAATTATTTCCTTTCTGCTTTTCTAATTATAGACTGTAGTGATAACGGAGTTTTACACCAATTTCTCATTCATCTAAAAGTTTCATTTTCATTTGCCGCTACATTTTACTTTTAGTACATTTGTAGTATGTCAATCAGGTAAGTACATAATGAAGGTGCAAATGACATTCTCATAAAAAAAACAATAAAAACAAATTATATATTATGGATTTCAAGAAATTATGTGAAACACGTTACTCCGTACGTGCATACAAGCCCGACATGATTCCGGACGATAAAATGGATTATATCAAAACATGCGTGCAACTTGCTCCCTCGGCCGTTAACAAACAGCCATGGAAATTCATCATCATAGACAAACCGGAAGGACGTGAAAAGCTACAGCAATGTTATGACAAACCGTGGTTTAAAGAAGCACCGGTATATGTCATCGCTTGTAAAAACGAAAGTCTGGCCTGGACACGACGATATGACAACAAGAACCACGCAGATATTGATCTGGCCATAGCCATTGAACATCTTTGCCTGGCTGCCACATCACAAGGATTGGGCACATGCTGGGTATGTAACTTCCGCGTACAACTGTGTCAGGAACTGTTCAGTTTCGGTGAAGGATGGGAACCGGTTGCCATCATTCCTATCGGATATCCGGCTACAGATGAAGTTCCGGAAAAGATACGCAAATCATTACCGGAAATCTGGGAAGAAGATTAAACCCATCTCTCCCCCATATATCAATTAAAGAGAAGTCATCGGGGATTAGAACATAAAAAAGACAGTTTCAGGTCAATGATGTGACCCCCAAAAGTTGGACGGTTTAACATTATATTAGGAGGCGGACTT
>CAJMNM010000028.1 GCA_905214795.1 uncultured bacterium | reverse complement strand
TTTTTTATTGATAGAGAAATCCTCCGGACCGAAAGGTTAACGGAGGATTTTTTGTGTATATTACTATACTAGCTTTTTAATCATCGGTTTTATTTTGTCTGTTTAGCCTATAATAAAAATCCACAAAAGTATATACTGAAGTCTTGTGTTCAACTTTTTGGGGGAATAATGAAGTATGTAATGTTTAATTATAATATAAAAATTATTTCTGTTGTGATGAAACATTCTCTTTCCTAAAATTTATATGACAGGTAAGAAGATCTTTATCAATGGGGTATAATATATGCCGAGCCGTCCTTAAGATGAATCTGTTCCTCCTGTATCATTCTCCGCACGACTGCTTTTATTTTGTCTGGAGCAAATTCCGGAAAAAGGAAGGTTCTGAGATCGTGGTGTGCGCCATCGGAAAGGACATCAAGAATGCGGCGAGAGATTTCTTCGGCTTCGCCTTTTCGCAAGTCGCCGTCTTTTGACAGACAGACATCACATCGCAAACAGTTGTGAGGTTGGTTTTCTCCAAAATAATCGAGCAAGAAGTGGCTTCGGCAGACATCTTCTTCTGTAGCATATTCTACCATGGCTTTGATACGCTTTTCAAGATTCTCTTTCCGGCGCTCATAAATTTCTGGATTTAGCACAATACGGTCAGATTCTATTCTTTTGCACGTAAAGGTGATGTAGGGGGTTTTCTTGTGTGGAATGTAATGTACGATATGTCGGATGGACAAATCAAGCAGACTGTGGTATACCTGATCAGTTGTAAGGCCGCTTAATGTAGCCAGACGGCGTTCGTCAATAAATACATAATCGCTAAACAAGCCACCATAACTGCGCAGTACCCACTGAATCAGATTCTCCATGTCATCGGGTAATTCTCCAAGACGGTAGAGCTCGTCCCGTCTGAGCAGGAAGTGCAGGCGGGATGCGTTGTCTTGTTCCTCTGTATATTCGATGTATCCGGCTTGTGTCAGAATTTTCAATGCGTTGTGGGTCTGCACCGGAAAATGTTTGAAGTTGCGACAAAATTCGTCCAAATGGAACTCTCTGGTTACATTAAGACCGTCGCCCATGGCCATCTGATAGTAATAGCAAAGATGTTCGTAGACTGTCCGGATGGCTTCCTTGGTGGGAAAACTGTCTGGAATACGCCGCATCATACTCGTGCGGTCGCTTTTCTGATAAAGCAATACGGCATAAGCGCGCTGACCGTCGCGTCCGGCTCGTCCGGCTTCCTGAAAATAAGCTTCTATTGAGTCGGGCAAATCCAAATGGACAACCAAACGTACATCCGGTTTGTCAATTCCCATACCGAAGGCATTGGTAGCTACCATTACACGGATTTGTCCGGATTGCCACAAGCGTTGACGTTTATCTTTATCGGCATCGTCCAGACCGGCATGGTAGAATGTTGCGGTGATATGCTCTTTTTCGAGCAGAGCAGATACTTCTTTCGTTCCTTTGCGGTCGCGGGTATAGACAATGGCACTGCCCTGAATACAGCTCAGAATATGAAGCAATTCTGTGATTTTATCTTCTGTATGCCGGACTACGTACGTCAGGTTGGGACGTTCAAAGCTCATCTGAAAAACATTCTCTTGCTTGAATCCTAGCTGACGCTGTATGTCTTTTACAACTTCTGGAGTTGCAGTTGCTGTTAAGGCAAGTATGGGAATGTCTGGCAGATATTCTCTGATTTCGGCAATGCGGGTATAGGAAGGACGGAAATCGTAGCCCCATTGCGAAATGCAGTGCGCTTCGTCTACAGTAATAAAACTGACTTTCATGTGCCGTAGCTTACTCAAAAAGAGCTCTGTGGTCAGTCGTTCCGGAGAAACGTAGAGAAACTTGTATTGTCCGAATATGCAGTTTTCAAGCGCAACGATAATTTCTTCGCGTGACAAACCAGAGTAAACGGCTACGGCCTTGATGCCTCGCCGTCTCAGGTTTTGCACCTGGTCTTTCATGAGTGCGATGAGCGGTGTGACAACTATGCAGACACCTTCCTGATTTAGGGCAGGAACCTGGAATGTGACAGACTTACCTCCACCTGTAGGCATAAGACCAAGCGTATCTTTTCTGGCTCCTATACTCTCGATAATGTCACGTTGAACACCTCTGAAGCTATCGTAACCCCAGTAAGTCTTCAGAAGGTCTGAATATTTATCGTTTTTTTTTGAGCCGTTCATCAATATTGTTATTGACCTGCTTCGTTGCTTGGCCGTATGTCTTCAATCTGCAGTTGGATGTCGCCGCGTTTGTGCGTATTCTCTTCAATGGTGTAGCAAATGTCAAAAGACTGTTTAGTCTTGATATAGCGTGCCTGTGAGCTTTGTCCGAAGGCAATGCCATTCATTACATTATTGCTTTTGTTATCTACCAGTTCAAGTTTGATGTGTTCCTGTTCACGGCCTACTACCTTGCTGGTTCCGTAGTCATAGACATGTAAAGTACAGAATAACGGTTTAGGGTTGTCCGGTCCGAACGGATTAAATTTCTTGAGATCGTTGTAGAATTTATGGGTGATATCCTTGAAATCAAGATAGGCGTCGATATTCAATACTGCTGATGTCTGTTCCGGAAGGATATGCGTTTCTACATATTTCTCAAATCTGCGTTTAAATTCCGGTACGTTTTCCACCTTCATTGAAAGACCTGCCGCATAGGTATGTCCACCAAAATTTTCCAACAGGTCACGACAGCTTTCGATGGCTTTATATACATCGAATCCCGACACCGAACGTGCAGAGCCTGTAGCTAGATTGTCCGCTCTTGTAAGAACTACTGAAGGGCGATAGTAAATTTCTGTAAGCCGTGATGCTACAATGCCTATTACTCCTTTGTGCCATTCTTCATTATAGATGACAATGGCACGTTGTTCCATCTTTTTGTCTAGACTCACTACAATCTGGTTGGCTTCTTCGGTCATAGACTTGTCAAGGTCTTTACGCATATCGTTATAATGATTGATTTGCGCAGCCATTTCCAGAGCTGTGTCGTAATTCTTTTCGATGAGCAGAGCGACGGCCTCCTTGCCGTTTTGTATACGTCCTGATGCATTGATACGCGGACCAATCTTGAATATAATATCATTCATGGTCAGTTCGCGGTCTTTCAGTCCGCAGATGTTAATAATGGCTTTCAGTCCCACACTGGGGGATGAGTTAAGTTGTCGAAGGCCTTGATAAGCCAGCACTCTGTTTTCGCCCATGATGGGTACAATATCTGATGCAATGCTGACGGCACACAAGTCGAGCAATGGGATGAGCTGACTGAATTCAATACCGTTACTGATAGCAAAAGCCTGCATTAGTTTGAAACCTACGCCACATCCGGAGAGATGCGGATAAGGATAGGTTGAGTCGTTACGTTTGGCATTAAGAATAGCTACAGCGGGCGGCAGAATTTCATCCGGTACATGGTGGTCGCAGATGATAAAATCAATCCCTTTGTCCTTGGCATATTGAATTTCGTCTACAGCTTTGATTCCGCAGTCGAGTACGATGATGAGTTTTACATCTGTTTCTTCTGCGTAGTCTATACCTTTCACAGACACACCATATCCTTCTTCATAACGGTCGGGGATATAGTAGTCGATGTTGGAGTAGAATTGTTGCAGGAATTTATAGACCAATGCTACAGCCGTGCATCCGTCTACGTCATAGTCTCCGTAAACCATGATTCGTTCCTTTCTTCCCAACGCATAGTTCAGGCGCTCTACAGCCTTATCCATGTCTTTGAAAAGAAACGGATCGTGCAGTTCCATCAATGACGGTCTGAAAAAGCTCTTGGCAGCTTTGACTGTCGTGATGTTTCGTTCAATAAGCAGCTTGCCTAATATCGGGCTGATATTAAGTTCGGCTGCCAGTTTATCAGCTGCTTCTGTCGTTACGGTTGTAGGAGGTTCGTATTTCCATTTGTAATTCATTTTATATATTGTTTTTTCTTTTTTCAGTCTCGGGTCCGGTAGCGCGTGGCCATATTCCGGTATAATAACGTAAAAGTAGGAAAAAAATACAAGAAAACCGCAGTTTTCAATAAATAAATTGGAAACTGCGGTTATTTAATTTTTACGAACCTCTGTCGGTCAGGCGATTATTTCAAGCCTAATTTTTTTAGGATATGCTTTGGAATCGCATTCTTATTCACAACGATATTCATGGTCTTGTAAGCCACGAATGATTTAGAAGCATACCAAATGCCTTTGTATTTTCCTGCATCACCCCATGAGTTCTTTACCATATAATATTCTGTGCCATTCTGGTCCTTAGCGATACCATAGATTTGCATGCCATGATCGTCGGTTGTTTCCCAGTTGTCATAAGCTTCTTGTCTCATTTCTTGAGTAACCTTTACTTCAGGACCCGGTTTCTTGGTAGCTTCGGCACGTTTTTCAGAAGTGCTTAAGCCTAACCAACGCGCAGCATCAGAACCGGTCAGGTCCTCACGTTTCAAATCGGGCATTACAGCAATACCGTTACGTGTAAATCCAGTTTCGCTGACATCAGAACCCCATGCAATGGTATAACCGTTATTGATGGCATAATCGAATACTTCCATCAACTCGTCAATAGGCAGGTTATAAGACTGTGCCCAACGCCAGTTGTCCTGAACTTCAATAACGAACGGTTTGTAGAAAGGATGGTGAGTAAAAGAAGTGAGTGATACATAATCATCCAGGTTTAAACCGAGGCTTTTCATATAGCTCTGTGGAGTATATTCCTTACCTTTGTAGGTGAATTTTTCAGGGCATTCTCCCAGGTAAGCATCATAGATACTGCTGAATGCTTTTGTCCATACCGGAGTCAGCTTGCGGAGCTTGCTTGTAGCCAAAGCGCGGACAAATCCGCCTGCAACCAAATCTACTTCATTGTGATTAGGCAGTGTGTCACCATAAAGTGTACCAGGTTGTGGCATAGCTTCCTGAGGAACGATACCATAGTTTTGCATACAGTAGATGACATCGTAGAAGCTTCCACCTTGTGAGTAAGATACGTCACCATGAGTGCGTACGGTTTGTTTCGCACGGTCTTCCATGGTTTTGTGTACAACAAACATTTCGCAGAGGTCATGTTCGCCTTTTCCCATACGGAGAAGTTCTGATTCAAAGAATGAAAGTGAACTAAAGCACCAGCAGGTACCACTCTGGTTCTGGTCTTTGATAGAAGTAATCGGGTTCTCTTTTACTGTAGTGAATACAAAACCTTCGTTTTTGGTAGTGTCCTTTTGTGCTTCTTTGTTTTCTTGAGCAGAAAGGTTAAGCACGCAACAGGCCATTGCGAAAAGTAATAAATGTTTTTTCATTTTAATTTTAAGTTGATGTTTAATTTAGTTGTTGTTTAACAATTTATTTAATAATGATGATATTTTTCCATGTAATTTTCCACATCATCAATGTGGTATGGTATAATTTGTTTGCCAAGCATGCGACATCCGTCTGCTGTGATAAGAATATCATCTTCTATTCTGATACCGCCAAAATCTTTATAGGTTTCTACGGCCTCAAAATTAATAAAGTCTTTATTGATACCTTTGCTGCGCCATTCGTCAATGAGAGCCGGTATGAAATAAATACCCGGTTCGTCTGTCATGACCCAGCCTTCCTGTAAACGTCGTCCACAACGCAGACAATTGGTGCCGAATTGTGTTGATGGACGGACTTCATCATCAAATCCGACATAAATCTGTCCAAGGCCTTCCATGTCATGCACGTCCATACCCATCATGTGTCCTAAACCATGAGGGAAGAACAGGGCGTGCGCACCCTGACGGACAGCTTCTGTTGTGTCGCCCTTCATCAATCCGAGTGCTTTTAAACGTTCGGTCATGAGCGTGGCAACGCTCATATGTACGTCCCACCATTTGATGCCTGGTTTGGCAATTGTCAGGACATGGTCGTGACAAGCTTCAACAATGCTGTATATGTCACGTTGGCGTGAAGTGAATTTTCCGCTGATAGGAGTGGTACGTGTATTGTCTGAACAGTAATTATCATTGGTCTCAGCACCAGCGTCACACAGCATCAGGCGTCCTGCCTCAAGTGGGCGAGGTGATGGGTAGCCGTGCATGATTTCTCCATGCATGGAAAGGATGGACGGAAAACTGACCATACATCCCCTGGCTGAAGCTATTCCGCTGATTGTTCCTGCGATATATTGTTCTGTAACGCCAGGTTTGCACAACTGCATGGCTGTGGTATGCATGTCATAACCGATGGCACAGGCCCGTTCTATTTCCTCAATCTCGGCCGTGCTTTTAACGGCACGCTGGTTCACAACGGCCATAATGAGCTCGACAGATGCTTTCTCGCGCTGTTGTGAAGGGTGGATGCCTGTCAGATCCATGAGCTGAATCATCAGATCATGACGGTACGGTGGTAAGAAATGAATGGTTTGTCCGGTGGTTTTGGCACGGTCGATAATAACCTGTAACTGTTTCATCGGTGCGCTTTCTTCAACACCACATTGGGCTGCCATGTCGGCTACACTGTCAACAGAGCCGAACCATACGATATCTTCAATGTCTATGTCGTTGCCAAAGAGATATTCCTTGTTATTGTCAATGTCGATGACACCAACAAGACCGTCACGCTTCAGACCGTAAAAATAAAGAAATGTACTGTCCTGACGATACTGATAAACGTTGGCCGGATAATTGGACGGTGAATCATTATTACCAAATAAGACGATGAGTCCGCTTTTCACTTGCTGTTTAAGCTTTTCACGTCTGGCGATATAAGTAGCTTTATCGAATAACATGTTTTTAATGTTTTTGGATATGATTTTGGTAAAGATTGCAAAATTAATGAATTAAATTCGGAAAATCATTATCTTTGCAGATGTTTTTAGGATTTATTATGGAGATAAACAGACAAACGGGTTTAGTACTTGAAGGTGGTGGAATGCGTGGTGTGTTCACATGTGGGGTATTGGATTGGTTGCTGGATCACCACATTGATTTTCCTTATGCCATCGGTGTTTCAGCCGGTGCATGTAATGGCTTGTCTTATATGAGTCATCAGCGAGGACGGGCCAAGTATAGTAATATTGATATGCTTGAGAAATACAAGTATATCGGAATGAAGTATTTATGGACACAACGCTCTATTTTGAATCAACATCTTCTTTATGAGGAGTTTCCAGAACGGATAGTGCCTTATGATTATGAGGCGTACCGTAGGAATCCGAATATTTTTGAGATGGTGACAACAAACTGTCTGACTGGTAAGCCATGTTATCTGTCAGAAAAGAATAATAGTGAACGTCTGGTGCGTATTGCAAAGGCATCAAGCAGTCTGCCATATGTTTGTCCGGTTGCCATAGTGGATCATATTCCGATGTTGGATGGAGGTATTGTAGATTCCATACCGGTGGAGCGGGCAATAGCGATGGGATATTCGCAGAATGTGGTGGTGCTTACTCGTAATAAGGGGTATCGCAAGACTGAACGTGATATCAGAATACCTCATTTTATATACAGGCGTTTTCCACGCTTGCGAGTAGTTTTGAGTCACCGCTGCGAATGTTATAACCGGCAACTCGAAATGGTGGAGCGGCTTGAGGAAGAAGGTAAGATAATAGCCATACGGCCTGAGCGTAAAGTTGAAGTTGACCGTATGGAAAATGATATCAAAAAATTAAAGGATTTGTATGAAGAGGGATATGCCTGTGCGGAAAAAGTATTGGGTAAGATTCCTGTAAATTTATAGTATAATGGATAATGAGCTCCAGGCAGAGAAAATGCCGCATATGTTTAAACCGAACTTTAAAAAGGAAGAGATTGAAGAATTGTTGGCGTGGTTCGAAGCCAGAATGGATAAGTTGCCAAAGACCATGAAAATGGATCCGGCGACGGAGACTGACAATCTGCCATTGACCGTAGAACGACTGATAAAGGTCCTTTCACGTCATAAGGGGAATTTTTCGGTGACATTTTGCGGATATATGGCGCTATTGTTATCTATTAGGCAGCGTTTGCAGGAACAAGGTATAGAGTAGACTTTTATAGAGCAACATCTGACTATTGATATTATGATATAATCCAGTTGCAATTTTATTGTGGCCGGATTTTTTTATTATCGTTTTCCAGGTTTGTCTGTAGTTGATAAGGAAAGATTTTAATCAAAACAGTTACGGAGTATTAGCCTATGACGTTGCTTGTGTATATAAAAAAGAGTATGCCAATCGGCATACTCTTTTTTTATGTAATGATATTATTGGAATTTATTATTCGTTCCAATCCATTTTTGTCATACGGATATAGCTCTGATAACGTTTCTTAGCCATTTCCTCGCAAGCATTGAATAGTTCGGCAGCTTCTGTCGGATATTGTTTCATAACAGAAGCGAAACGCACCTCACCCTTGAGGTAATCCTGGAAGCCTTCCCAGTTCGGTTCCTTAGAGTCGAGTGAGAACGGATTCTTACCCTCTTCTTCCAAAGCCGGGTTGAAACGCCACAAGTGCCAGTAACCACATGCTACAGCTGCTGCCTCCTCAGCCTGTGATTTACCCATACCTTTCTTCAAACCGTGGTTGATACATGGAGCGTAAGCAATAACGATTGAAGGACCAGGGTAAGCTTCAGCTTCGCGGATAGCCTTCAAGCACTGAGCCTGATCTGCACCCATTGCGATTTGTGCAACGTAAACATAACCGTAAGTAGTGGCAATCATACCAAGGTCTTTCTTACGTACACGTTTACCGGAAGCGGCAAACTTAGCAATTGCACCGAGCGGAGTTGATTTAGAAGCCTGACCACCAGTGTTAGAGTAAACTTCGGTATCCAATACAAGGATGTTGAGGTCTTCGCCAGAAGCGATAACGTGGTCAAGACCACCGTAACCTATATCGTAAGAAGCACCGTCACCACCGATAATCCACTGAGAACGTTTGGTCAGATAGTGGCTCAATTCAGACAGTTTAGCGCAAGCCTCACAACCTGAAGCTTTACCTGCTTCAATCATCGGAACGAGTTTTTCGGTAGCAGCTTTGCTTGCTTCAGCATTGTCCTTACCGTCAATCCATTCTTGAGCGGCGGCCTTGAAGTCGGCTGGAGTTGCATCGTTTGCAATGGCACCCTTCAAGATTTCCTCGATACGTGCGCGCATCTTCTTTGTTGCCAAAACCATACCCAAGCCATATTCGCAGAAGTCCTCGAACAAAGAGTTTGCCCAAGCCGGACCCTGACCTTTGGCGTTGGTTGTGTAAGGTGTTGAAGGAATAGAACCAGAATAGATAGAAGAACAACCGGTAGCATTAGAAACGATTTCGCGATCGCCGAACAATTGAGAAATCAATTTTACGTACGGAGTTTCACCACAACCTGAGCATGCACCGGAGAACTCAAACAACGGCTGAGCGAACTGAGAGTTCTTTACGTTAGACTTGATATCTACCAAATCCTGTTTGCTCTTTACATTCTTAACACAGTATTCCCAGTTTGGAGCTTCGTCAAGTTCTTGTTCCAAAGAAACCATGGTAAGAGCCTTACCTGTCTTCGGATTACCCGGACAGACATCAGCACAGTTACCGCAACCCAAGCAGTCCATTACGCTGACTTGAATACGGAAATTCATACCCTTCATTGCTGCAGGAGCTTTCATCTCGATTGTCGGAGCGTTGAAACCCTTGATTTCTTCAGCGTCGAGTACAAACGGACGGATGGCAGCGTGAGGACAAACGTATGCACACTTGTTACACTGGATACAGTTTTCAGGATTCCAGGTCGGAACGAATGTAGCTACACCACGTTTTTCGTAAGCTGCAGTACCCTGAGGCCAAGTACCGTCTTCGATGCCTTTGAATGCAGAAACTTTCAATAAGTCGCCATCCTGAGCATTGATAGGACGAACCACCTTGTTGATGAATTCGGGATCGTTGTTAGGAGCTGCAACTTCTGCTTCAAGAGAAGCCCATGCAGGATCAACAGTCAGTTCTTTGTATTCACCGCCACGGTCAACTGCAGCATAGTTCTTGTTGACAACATCTTCACCCTTCTTGCCGTAAGACTTAACGATGAACTTCTTCATTTGTTCAACTGCCAAATCTACAGGGATAACGCCGGTGATACGGAAGAATGCAGACTGAAGGATTGTATTGGTACGGTTACCCAAACCGATTTCCTGTGCAATCTTTGTAGCGTTGATGTAGTAAACCTTGATGTTATTCTTTGCAAAGTATGCTTTAACCTTGTTAGGTAGGTTCTTAGCCAATTCTTCGCCTTCCCAGATGGTGTTCAAAAGGAATGTACCGTTCTTCTTCAAGCCACGGGTTACATCGTACATGTGCAGGTAAGCCTGAACATGGCATGCAACGAAATTAGGTGTGTTAACCAAATAGGTAGAACGGATTGGGCTGTCACCGAAACGAAGGTGAGAGCAAGTGAAACCACCAGATTTCTTAGAGTCGTAAGAGAAGTAAGCCTGGCAGTGTTTGTTGGTGTTGTCACCGATAATCTTCACTGAGTTCTTGTTTGCACCTACAGTACCGTCGGCACCAAGTCCGTAGAACTTAGCTTCGAACATACCTTCACCGCCAACAGCGATTTCTTCTTTCTGAGGAAGAGAAGTGAATGTTACGTCGTCATCGATACCAAGTGTGAACAGGTTCTTTGGTTCTGGTAAAGCCAAGTTCTCATATACTGCCATAATCTGAGCCGGAGTAGTATCGTTAGAGCCAAGACCATAACGTCCGCCAACGATAACCGGAGCGTTTTCTTTTCCATAGAAGCAGTCTTTAACGTCAAGATACAACGGTTCGCCATTTGCACCCGGTTCTTTTGTACGATCGAGTACTGCAATCTTCTTGGTTGTAGCAGGAACTGCTGCCAAGAAATGTTTAGCAGAGAATGGACGATACAAATGAACAGCAACCAAACCGACCTTCTGGCCCTGGCCATTCAGATAATCGATTGTTTCGCGGATAGCCTCGGTTACTGAACCCATAGCGATGATGACGCGGTCAGCATCTTCTGCACCATAATATGAGAACAAACCGTATTTACGGCCGGTGATTTCTGAAATCTTGTTCATGTAATCTTCTACGATAGCAGGAACTGCATCATAGTAAGGATTGCATGATTCGCGGTGAGTGAAGAATGTATCGGGATTCTCAGCCATACCGCGTGCAACCGGATGTTCTGGAGAAAGAGCACGGTTACGGAACTCGCTCAAAGCTTCCTGATCTACAAGCGGTGCGAGGTCATCGTTCTCCAACATTTCAATTTTCTGAATCTCGTGTGAGGTACGGAAACCGTCGAAGAAGTTAAGGAACGGTACACGGCTCTTGATAGTTGATAAGTGAGCTACACCAGCCAAGTCCATAACTTCCTGTACAGAACCTTCGCACAACATTGCGAAACCAGTCTGACGGCATGACATTACATCCTGGTGGTCACCGAAGATACATAATGAATGAGATGCCAAAGTACGTGCTGAAACGTGGAATACGCATGGCAGCAATTCACCGGCAATCTTATACATGTTAGGGATCATCAAAAGAAGACCCTGAGATGCAGTGTAAGTAGTGGTTAAGGCACCAGCTTGCAATGAACCGTGAACAGCACCTGCTGCACCACCTTCAGATTGCATTTCCTGTACCAACACTGTCTCGCCGAAGATGTTCTTACGGCCCTGAGCTGCCCATTCATCAACATATTCTGCCATAGTTGATGACGGGGTGATGGGGTAGATAGCTGCAACCTCTGAGAACATATACGAGATATGTGCAGCAGCCTGGTTACCATCACATGTGATAAATTTCTTTTCTTTTGCCATAATAGTTTGTAAATATGAAAATAAACTACAATTTCTTTTATCCTAATTTATGAATCAGATTCATTTTAATATAAGAAGCCGAACAACCATAGTGGTATTTCCTGTTTCTTGCCTATTTCAATATCGCGGCGAGCATAAATGACATCAGGATGATGCTTCTTTACTTCCGTCGGACATACTCTGAATTTTAGGTCGCTGTCAACAAGGAATGAGGTGCCTTTTTCCCCCTTGTTGAGCAAATGGTCTTTCCATAGCGCATTTTGGAAAAATGTTTCCAGTATGTTTTGTTCTTCGAGTTTGCTCGGATAGATGACATACATCAAATTTGAGTTGTGCATCATGATTTTAGCCGGCTTTTTGGGGAAACTTTCTCCTTTGGGATAAATCAGATTGATCAGTCGTGCATCGGCAAGATATTTCATGTAATTCATTACCGTAGCGCGTGAGGTCTGAATCTCGGTTGCCAGCTGGCTCACATTTGGTGCTGCAGGGCTATCTATAGCGAGCAAATATAGTAATTTTTTTATTTTTGCCAAATACTTCAGTTCTATTTGTTTGATTAAAAGTATGTCTACTTCCAGCATCATGTTCATTGTCTTGAGCAAATTCTCAGAGAAGTTGCGTTTCTCTAGAAAAAACGGATAGAAACCATGATGAATATAGTCTTGAAAATACTGAAGAGGTCTTGCCTTAGGAAGTATCTGACGGACGATTTGTTCATGGTTTTCCAGGATGTCATTTAATGTGTATGATGGAAAATTGTTTCCAGTCTGGAGGTTTAAAAACTCACGGAATGAGAATCCTCTTAGATTATATGATTTAACGATTCCGTTCAGTTCCGGATTTTCTTCTTTCAGTCTCATGACAGACGAACCGGTGAATACAATTTTCAATTCCGGAAGTTCGTCATAGCACTTACGTAAATCAAGGCTCCAGTTCGGTTGCTTGAAAATCTGGTCGATGAGTAGAACTTTTCCGCCAGCTTGATAAAATTCTGAGGCAAATTCGGCAATACCTTTACCTTGGAAGTAAAAGTTATTCATATTGATATAGAGACATTTACGGTCTTCTACACGAAAATGCTCCTTTGCATATTGCAACAAGAATGTAGTCTTTCCAACGCCTCTTGTTCCTTTTATACCGATTAACCGTTCATTCCAGTCAATCTCGTCCATGAGGGCTCGACGAACCGGGGCGTGGGTATGTTCCACAAGATAGGCGTGTGTTCGGAAGAAAGTCTCCATATTCAATATCAATACGTTTTGCAAAGATAATGCAAAAGGATAGATTTGCAAAGTAGAGTTGGCAAAATATTTTCTTTTTTCTTATTTTTGCAAAATGAATCTTCATGTTTTTAATCCCGAAAATGATTTGGCATTAGCCAATTTCAGTCCACATTTTATTCCGCCGCGGTCCGCCCGCCTGATGCGTGATGATTTGTCTGTTTTACCTGTGTGGTGGGCAGCTGATGGAGATGTCGTCTGGAGCGGAATGTCACACTGTTTGGAGGACTATTTGAATGAGGTTGGTTGCTTGATACCTGACGTGAAATGGTGTGGAAAAGATGAATGGCTCAATGTTGAGGTTGTTTGTCCGTGGGGATGGAGTCCGTTGCTGAAGCAGGAACTTCTTCAAACCGGATGTCCGGATCGTTTGTTGCCCTCTGAAACTGAAATGGCAGAATACCGAGTGTTGTCAGGCCGTGGGTGTGCGGTAAGTCTTTTAAGTTTGTTACGTAGTCCGGAAAATAATTTATCAGAATGGCGTAATCGTTTGTGTGGTCGTTCTTTTTATTGTTGTGAAGAATCAGACATTGTTTCATTGGTAACTTCTTATCCTGAAACTATTCTTAAAGCCCCGTGGTCCGGCAGTGGTAAAGGTCTGAGGTTGGGACGTGGAGATTATCAGTCGCCGTTGACAGGTTGGTGCCGCCGTTTGTTAAAAGAGCAGGGCGGGGTGGTTGTGGAACCATTGTATCGTAGACGTTTTGATTTTGCTTTTGAGTTTTTTGCCGATGATGAATCTGTGCGTTATACGGGGTTGTCGGTATTTTTTACAACGCACAGAGGTACTTATGGCGGTAATTGGGTCGCATCGGAAGCAGTAAAAGAGGCTTGGTTGGAACATTATATACCTCATGCCATGCGGATAGCTTTGGTGAAAGAGCTTTCAGAGAGACTGACAGACAGTCTTGTCGGGCATTATAGGGGTAATTTGGGGGTTGATATGATGCTGTGTGATATTGGCTTATCCGATGGCCTGGCTGTTCATCCTTGTGTGGAGATTAATTTGCGGCGTACCATGGGACAGGTCGCGGTTGACTTGTCAAGATGGCTTGCTTCCGGTTCGGAGGCGCGTTTTGTGATTGATTATGAAAAATCAGATGGGGTATTATGGACAGATCATCAGAAGCGGAAACAAGAGCGTCCGCTTCTGGTACATGATAAATTATTGCAAGATGGATATATAGCTCTTACGCCTGTTACTTCTCATACACATTATCGTGCTCGTCTGGAAGTATGCAGTAAGGAGAGTTCTGTTTTATTTAATGAAATTTCCGATACGTAACGATTTACCTTTTTTTTCTAATGTGCGTACCTGGTAATATCCACCGGCAAGTCCTTGGGTGGTAATGTTTCTGGCATAAGGCATGGTTCGCACGATACGTCCTTCGGAATCTGTCAGGATGATGAATTCCGGTTGGGGTGACATTAGAGGAAGAAGCAGTTGGTTATTGGCGTGAGGAAGCAGTCTGCCATCAATGTAGACAGTTTCAAACGCGTGGAGTTGTGCGGCATCACTTTCATTACCCGAACGGTCGATAGCTGTTATCGCAAAATTCAAACCGTTAAGTTCTGCATATATTCCATTGTATATATACACGCAGGTGTCAAGATTGACTGCTATCAGATTTTTAGCTTTTGTAATATCTACAGGATAGTCTTTTGAGGCATAGACATTATACCGCACTTGTCCGCTGTCATCTTGCGACGCTTTCCAGGTAAGCATGGCATTGTTGGCTTTTATTTCCCGTTTTAAGTCAAGCGGCATTTCCGGCGCTTTCTGGTCTGTACTCTGACAAACAGGAGTTAAAGCAGGATAGGGATAATAAAAATCTTTCAGGAAATCATAGAGTCCCTTATGATTGGCATCAAGAAAGGCATATCTGAAATAAGCCTGTCCTTGCAAGCCGATGTCTCTGATAAAATAAAGTTCCCGGCTGATGACATCCAGATCCCAGTTCTTTTCTTTTGGACTTAAGAAATAGATACCTAGTCCCGGGGCTACCGTTTTGCCGTAATCGTTTTCTTTCCAGTCCAGTGCAAATGGGTAAAAGTGATTTCCTTGGAAGTACATCATGGGGAAAAGCATGTCGTGTATGCCATCTTTAAGCCAGGCCTGTGCGTCCTGATAGACGGCTGCATAAGCGTTCCATCCATAAGAGGGATAGCGCGACAGGTCGTTGTATTTTCCTATTGGGGAACTGCTGACTTTTATCCATGGCTTGATGGCCTTGATAGTATGATACATTTCACTTACACAATGTGTAATGTTGTCTCTGCGCCATTGTGCCTTTGATTTTCCCTTACCATATTTCCTGTACGTGGCGTTGTCGTTGAAACGGGCGGCGTTTTCGGGATATCGGATATAATCAAAGTGAATGCCGTCTACATCATAATGTGTTGCAATCTCGCGGCAGATTGAAGCCAGATAGTCGGCTGTACCGGGTTGTCCCGGATTTAGATACCAGGTGCCTTCATGTTTGACGCAAAGATTATGATGTGTTTTAAGAACTGATTTTTTGTTCTGTGCCTGTGCTGCGTTTGTCTTGAAACATGGTATGGTGACTAGCCAGGCATGGAGTTCCATACCCCGGGCATGGCATTGTTCGATGGCAAATTTTAAGGGATCATATCCCGGATTTCGATTTTGAGCCCCGGTCAGACAATCATCCCAAGGTTCTATGTCGGAAGGGTATATGGTTGTGCCGCGCACTCTGGTCTGTAGTAAAACTGTGTTGATGTTGATGGCTTTAAGCCGGTCGAGAATTTCGCAGAATTCTTTCTGCTGCGCTAATATGCCTTCGGCGGTTCTTGCTTTGTTTTTAGGCCAGTCCAGGCTATTGAACGTGGTGAGCCAGACTGCGCGCATTTCCCGTTTGGGAGAGTCTGTAATCCAGTTGTTATCTTGGGCCTGCATTAAAGTGGGGCATATCAATATCGTGAGGATGAGTAGCAGAGAATATTTTTTCATTTCTTGTAGTGTGGTGTTATGTATTGCTTTTCTATCTACAAACATACATTTTTTTACTTGAATATACGAATTTTCAGCTTGTGAAATCAGATTGTCTGTTTGTGGTGTGGTTTCCTTTATAGCATATTAAAGAAACCCGCCTTTGATTTTACGTTCTTCAAAAGCGGGTTTAAATAAGGTTAAGATGTTTTTTAAAGAAATCAGAGTTTTACTTCAACTCTTTAACTCCTTCAGCTGTGGGAGGGATGTTTTTTATGGTTCCGTCGGCATTGTAGTACATCGGCTCGGCTATCACAGAACGGCTGTAACTTGTACCATCTGGCAGACCACCGTTGTGTGAGAAGAAAATCCACTGTCCCTTAAAGTTGACAATAGCCGGATGAGTTGTGTTTGAATTTCCCGCAATCTCACTGATTACACTAACCGGGCGATAGGGGCCTTCAATCTTGTCGGACATGGCATATGCTATTTTTTCAGGCCATTCTGAAGCATATGTAAGGTAATATTTACCATTGTATTTATGTACCCAAGGTGCTTCTGTAAACGGATGAGCAGCGTCGATTTCAATATGGTGTATTTCACCGTCAATTTCTATCATGTTGTCTTTGAGTTTGGCATAATAACATTGTCCGTTACCCCAGAAGATATAAGGTTGACCGTCGTCATCTATGAATATGGCCGGATCAATACATGCCCAACTGTGTTTTGAAGCAAAACAGTCTTTGTTGGTAAGCAGTGGTTTGCCTAACGCGTCTTTATATGGGCCGGTAATATGGTCGGCTACAGCGACTCCGATGCCACACCAGTTGGTGCTGACATACCAGTAATATTTACCATTCTTTTTTACAACGTGTCCAGCATAAGCCTGTTTGCTCTTGGCCCATTTGAATTCGTCAATATGTAATGGTGATGGATGCTCGGTCCAATGTTTCATGTCGGTAGTTGAATAGAGCAGCCAGTCTTTCATGACATAACCGTTCTGGTTGCCGTTCATGTCATGTCCGGCAAAAAGCCAAAGGGTGTCGCCTTCAACGAGTACGGCCGGGTCTGCTGTATGTTTGTGGCGGATGATCGGATTGCCGTTGCTTTCAAATTTGTGGGTCAGTACATACCCCCATTTCTGTTGCAGGCGTTCCAATTCTTCAGCTGTGACAGAACAGACTGTTCCATGGCGTGGGAAAAAGTCTTTTCTGAACGATTCTGGTTTTTCTGAGAAATGTATAAGGTCTTTTGATGTCTGATATTCATATCTGCCATGTCCATATAAATCGTACATGAGGATGAATTCGTCACTGTTGTTGAGTTTAAATACTCCGCTTCCTTCAACACCAATAGGTGAGTCGGCATAAGCGTCTAAATACTTGAAATCTTCTTTCCATTTGCCATGCAAGGATTTAGAGATGGCTTGTTGTATTCCATTCTTTATTTCTTTTCCGTTTTCATCTTTGGTGTTGCCTTTATAGAAAAGATGATATTTGCCTTTGTGCTCGATGATATCATTATCTATGCTTCCATATTTTGCGTTGAACAGCATTTTCGGTTCACTTTCAAAATCTGTAAAATCTTTATTGGCATAGGCATAGTATGTAATGAGACTTTTACGTCCGTCACCGGTACGTTGCAAGGTGAAATAAATCATGTATTTCCCGGCTTTTTTGTCATAAATGGTCTGTGGTGCCCATACCCAGTAGGCGTCGCTAAAATGTTCAGCATATTGTTTTGACAGATTGATTTTGGAATGACGCCAGTTAATGAGATCGTCCGAACTCATGAGAACAATGCCCGGATTTTCGTTCCATCCGTATTTGGCTGTCTTCATGTCTGTTGCTACTATATAGTAACGGCCGTCTTCACCACGTAGGATATGCGGGTCGCGTATACCGCCGCTTTCACTGATGGAATCACTTAAGATAACAGGCCGGTTTCCGTTGAGGGCATACCAGTTTTTGGCATCTTCGCTGACTGCAAAACGCAGGTGCTCCTGTAGATTAGCGTCTCCGCTGCCTTCAAAATATGCGAAGAGGTAACCTTTAAAGTCTTGAGTTTGTTTTTTTGCATAACTGTTGCCCATCGTTAATAACGACAGGGCGGCAAGTGTGATGATTTTTTTCATGATATTTAATGTGTTGGTTTAATAACCTGTTGATTTTTATATAAAAATAGAATAGCTGGGGGAGGCTGATAGTTCAACTGCTGGTTTTTTATAAGTTTTCTGATTGTCAGTCACAGGGGTAAACCACGCCCCATTCTTTTCTCAGATTGTCCATTTGTTCCATGATTCTGATGGTTTCCTTGTGGGGCATATAAGGAGACTCCAGCCATCCGTTTTCTATGGCCTCAATAGATGCTCTGACTTGATATTCAAAACCTGTAATCTGCTGCGGGGCTTTATATACCGCAATTTGTTTATATTCCGTATTATCTTTTATACATTCCGGATTGTTGATATTCTCAACAATGAGATAGCCTTTATCTCCCGAAATCACGCCGGAGCGGTCGGTATAGGCAAAGGTGGTTGCCTGCATTGACGCCATCTTTCCGTCTTTGTAGAACAAAGTAATGCTTTCCTGCGAGTCAACGCCTGTTTTAAATTTATTGCATACAGAATGAGTTTCTGTAATGTCTGTACCAAACGCCATGGCTGCAAAGTTCAGCGTGTAGACACCGATGTCGAGTAATGCGCCTCCGGCAAGTTCCGGACTGAAAATACGTTCCTTATTGCTTATCGGATAACCGATATTAGCCGTTAACATGTGGGGCGTGCCGATAATTCCGTCTTTTATAAGCTCTTGCATTTTGATAGACAATGGCATATAACGGGTCCATATCGCTTCTGTAATGAATACTTTATTTTGTTCGGCCAGACTGATCAAGTGGCATGCCTGGAATGCGTTTGCGGTAAATGCCTTTTCGCATAATACCGGTTTCCCCTTTTCAATGCACATGCGGGCATATTGATAATGGTGAGAGTGAGGAACAGCTATATATATCAAGTCCACATTCTTGTCGTCGGCCAGTTCTTCATAACTGCCATAACAGGTTTTGATGTTCCACTTTTTGGCAAAAGCCTGTGCTTTTTCTATATGTCTTGACGCTACAGCATATGGTTGGGCTTCCGTCATTTCTATCAGTGTCGCTGCCATTTTTTCGGCAATATGTCCGCAGCCGATAATTCCTACTTTATAAATTTTATTCATTTTGTTTATCATACAAAATGCAAAGCTATAAAAGATTATTCATATTTCAGACTTTATTTCTTGTTTTTGTCTGTTCGTATGCTAATATTACGCTCGGTTGTAGGTCACAAAGGAAACTTGTGTTGCATGATTGTTATGAATTATTTTATGTAGTGAAAAGTGGAATAATATCGCTTTCTTATTTTAATAACTCGAGTTATAAGTTGTATTCTTCGTGGGTGTTGATGAGGCTATTTCGTTTTATATAATTAATAATATAGTATTCTGTTTGGAAGGACTTTATTATATACGTTTAGTGACTAAGATTAAAATATTAATTGAGTTTCTGTTTTAAAATATAATTGGAATATTGATTGTAAATTGTTACTTTTGCACGTTTTTAAATAATAAGTTAAATAATATTATGATTTCATTTTGTGGGGCTCTGATATTGCTTCTGTTGGGGTATTTTGTTTATGGAGCCATCGTAGAGAAAGTTTTTGGTGTAGACGCTTCGCGTAAGACGCCCTGCTATACGATGCAGGACGGAGTGGATTATATTCCGATGCCTACTTGGAAAGTGTACATGATTCAGTTCCTGAATATTGCAGGGACAGGACCTATTTTTGGTGCCATTTTAGGTATTCTTTATGGTCCGTCCGCTTATTTATGGATTGTTTTTGGATGTATTTTCGGAGGTGCTGTGCATGATTATTTATCAGGTATGATTTCCTTAAGAAAGGACGGTGCTAGTTTACCCGAGATTGTCGGTGATGAATTAGGGGGAGGCATACGTTTGGTGATGCGTATATTTTCATTAATATTAATGGTACTGGTGGGAACAGTATTTGTTACCACGCCCGCAGGCTTGCTCGCGACCATGGGTAAGGATATATGGCTGATCAGTTCACCAATGTTTTGGAGTATCGTAATTTTTGCCTATTATATATTGGCTACGTTGTTGCCTATAGATGCTCTGATCGGACGGATTTATCCTTTGTTTGGCATTGCATTGTTGTTTATGGCGGTTGGAGTATTATTCGGTATCTTTACTCAAAACGGCTGGATGCCGGAACTGACTTCTGCATTTACCAATCATCATCCCAATCAGAAACTTTCTATTTTCCCGATGTTGTTTATTACAATAGCTTGTGGTGCGATAAGTGGCTTTCATGCTACGCAGAGCCCGATGATGGCACGTTGTATGAAAAATGAGAAATTGGGACGTAGGGTATTTTATGGTTCCATGATAACAGAAGGTATTGTTGCATTGATATGGGCGGCCGCAGCCATTAAATATGCGGGAAGTTATGAACATCTTTTGGAATTGATGTCTCCGAACGGAAATTCAAATCCTGCCATTATTGTCAATGCCATTTGCAATGATTGGTTGGGAACAGTGGGAGCTATTCTGGCAATTTTGGGAGTGGTAGCAGCTCCTGTGACGTCTGGAGACACTGCTTTCCGCAGTGCCAGGTTGATTACAGCTGACTTTTTACATTATAAGCAAAATACGATTTTACACCGTTTGGTGGTTTCTTTACCCCTGTTTGTGATAGCTGCAGTGTTAATGAATATCAACTTTGACATATTATGGCGTTATTTTGCTTGGTTTAATCAAACTTTGTCTATCTTTACATTGTGGGCCGTTACAGTATGGTTGGCGCGTAGGCAAAAGAATATTTATCTGACGCTTTTCCCTGCCATGTTTATGACTTGTGTCTGCACCACTTATATTCTTGTCGCACCTGAAGGTTTCAGTCTTCCTTACAATGTAAGTTGTGTGATAGGAGTAGTTGTCGCATTAGTATTGTGTGGTATGTTCTCAAGATGGTACATTAAACAGAAAAGACAAGTACGATGAAAAAAAGGATAAGGCGGTCGGTCCTCATTCCGGCAGTGTTTACAATATATTCAGCTGCAATCTATGCTTGGTTTATTCCGCGTACAACAGTGAGCACATCACGTTTATGTCTGACGATTGGTGCTAATATATTGATAATAGTAGCTCTCTGGTGGTTATACCGCTATAAGGAAAAGCACGGAAGATGATGGAAAGTAATCCATGAATAATAACTATAAACGATTGAAGTATGAAAAAGATCATTCTCTCATTGATGCTGCTGGTAATGGCAGTGGGAGCAAAAGCTCAGTTTGATAAAGGAACAACTTATTTGTCGGCTTCTGCAACGGGGCTTGGTATGTCTTATAGTTCCAACGAGAAGTTTACATTAGGTATGAATGTCAATGCCGGTTATTTTGTGGAACAGGCCTGGATGATTTATGGCGTATTGGGATATGACCATACAAGATATTCCGATAATTTTGCTATTGGTACAGGGGCCCGTTATTATTTTACTCAGAATGGAATTTATTTAGGTTTCGGACTTCAGTATGAACATCAGACAAAGAGTATTAATAATTTGCAGTTCTGCCCTGAAGTAGGATATGCTTTTTTCATTAATCGTTTTATAACTATTGAGCCGGCACTTTATTATCACATGAGTCTGAATGATTTTGACGATGGCAGCAAGGTCGGTCTTAAATTAGGTTTAGGATTTTATTTCTAAGCGGATATGGTCCATATTTTGAATGGGGCCTATTTTAAAAATATAAGTATATAAAAGAAGGTGATTTCCGGAAGAAGCCGGTAATCACCTTCTTGTTTTTATGTTCGTGTGTATTAGGATGAGTTTTTTCTAGATCAAATAGTCAATGGCTTGTAATGCCATAAAATAAGGTTCATTTTATCCTTGTTCTGTGATGTTAATCATTTATTTTTGTTCTCAGTAAATAAGCCTGTACTTGAAATGGCAGTACATATTTATACAAATGATTATAATAGCGCATAAAGGTGATTGATGATAAATCAGAAATCTGAAAGCTTTAATCAAAAAAAGAACCTCATTACAGATAAATAAGATTATCTTTGTACCTGGTTCTACGTTAGATCGCCATTAAATAAATCTATATATTATGAAAAAAGTAATGTTGATTGTCGGAAGTTTATTCGGCATTATTTCAACGTTTTCAGCACAAGTGGTAGAGCGTCAGCGTCCGGCTGAATGGAAAGATTTGGTGCGAGGCGCTCGTTTTATGGACCGTTTTGAGCCCATGAAGGGTGAAGTCTTATCAGATGATGTCTGGGGGGCAGACAGTGTACGTCCGCGTTATGTCGATAATGGTATAGAGATGAACGGAATGTCGTTTTGGGGAGGTAACATCCTGCAGACATCTGACTCAAAATATCATTTGTTTGTATGCGGATGGCCCGAAAATTCCCCTAAGGGACATATGTTCTGGCCTAAATCAACCGTCTATCATGCCGTGGCAGAAAAATTGGAAGGGCCTTATCAGATTCTGGATACTATCGGTAAAGGCCACAATCCTGAGGCTTTTATGTTGAAGGACGGAAAAATTGTGGTATACGTGATTGACGGTTATTATATCGCTCCGGGAGTGAACGGACCATGGACTTACAGCCATTTTAATTTCGATCCGCGTAGCCGACGCATTATAGAGGGACTTTCTAATCTGACGTTTGCAAAAAGACAAGACGGTTCATATCTGATGGTTTGCCGTGGAGGTGGCGTATGGGTCAGTCGTGATGGGCTTTCTCCATATAAGCAGTTGACAGACCGTCGTGTTTACCCTCAGGTTGACGGACGTTTTGAAGATCCGGTCATCTGGCGGGACAGTCTTCAGTATCATCTGATAGTAAATGACTGGTTGGGGCGTATCGCTTTTTATGAACGTTCTAAAGATGGTGTTCATTGGGTTACTGAACAAGGTGAGGCTTATGTACCAGGGGTGTCATTTCATAAAGATGGTTATGTGGAACATTGGTTTAAATATGAGCGTCCTAAAGTTTTCCAAGATCAGTATGGTCGTGCTGAACAAATGAATTTTGCTGTCATTGACACAATTAAATGGGAAGATTTGCCAAATGATAATCATAGTTCAAAGAATATTTGTATACCGCTTAATAAAGGCATGCTTTTGTCTGTGCTAAATACTGATACTGTAACAACTGCAACTTCATATATTAAAGTGAGAATAAAGGCAGAAGACGGATTTAATCCACAGAAGGATATTAATGTTAAGTCATTGCGGTTCGGTTCGTTTACAGAGGTCAATTTTGGACGGGGGGCAAAAGCCGTTCGTACAGAGAAAGACGGACATGACCTGATCGTAACGTTTGAAGGTAAGGACACAGGTATTGAGCGCAATGAATTTGCCCCCAAGATGATAGGTAAAGACAAAAAAGGACGTATGTTGTTCGGATATGCCAGTTTGTCTTATATTAATTATAAACCGGCAATTGTCTCAGCGGCTTATCCTATGTATGACAGATGGAATAACAACATTAGTCTGGAAGTTCAAAATTTTGGTTTATCAACTTCAGAAGAACTGGATATTGCATTGTGGATTGGTGAAAGTCAGATAGCAAAAGGACATGTTAAATCTTTGGAGCCTTATGCTTCTTGTGCTTTGTCTCTGAAATGCGAAGGGATGGAAAACGACATGAAGATGGATAAACTGACTGTTGTATTCTTAAAGAATGGTCAGGAGGTAGATCGACAATTACTGAATTTCTGATTTCATGTTTTTTATCATAAATTTATTGTCTGATTAAACGGTTTGTTGTGTGATGAAAGGCTTTATGAGATTTATATTCATATTAATATTTGTTCTAGGAGGATTTTGTTCAGTAAAGGGTAAATCGGTAGGACGTGAAGTTATAAATATTAATGCAGCATGGAGGTACATGGCAGGAGATCATGTAAATGCTGCAAGTCCGGATTTTGATGATTCTTCCTGGGAACCGATAGGCCTGCCGCATACATTCAGTTTGCCATATTTTATGAGTAAAGACTTTTATATGGGGTATGGCTGGTATCGTAAAACACTTGACATAAATAAACGACAGGCGTCTAAACGTTTTTTCCTTGAATTTGACGGCGTGTTTTTCGAAGCTGAGATTTTTATTAACGGACAGGTTGTGGGGCATCATGAAGGTGGATATACCGGATTTAGTATTGATATAACTCCTTATGTAAAGGTTGGTTCCAATCTGCTTGCAGTGAGAGTAAACAATATCTGGCGTCCAGATAGAGCACCGCGTGCAGGTGAGCATACTTTCAGCGGTGGAATCTATCGTAATGTTCGTCTGGTAGTGAAAGAACGGGCTTATATTGATTGGTATGGTACTTTTGTCACTACCCCAGATCTGGCAGAGAATAAAGGACAGAAATCTGCGGTTCGTATTGTGACCGATTTGACCAATACTTTTGGGCGTGATAAAAAATATGAGCTTAGAACAGAAGTTTTGGATAAAGAGTGCCGTAAGGTGGCAGAGGTAAGTTCGTATGTCACTATTCCGGCCGGTTCACATATCCAGATTGAACAACTGACTCCGGAGATAACCGGGCCGGAATTGTGGGGTCCGGAACATCCTTATCTGTATCGTGCCGTCACAACATTGTATGATGGACGCAAGATAATGGATCGCAGCGAGTCAGTTTTGGGATTCCGCTGGATGGAATGGACTGCCGATAAAGGATTCTTTTTGAACGGTAAACATTATTATCTTATTGGTGCCAATGTGCACCAGGACCATGCCGGATGGGGCGATGCGGTGACAGAAACCGGTATGCGCCGTGATGTACGCTTGATGAAAGAGGCCGGATTTAACTTTATCCGTGGCTCTCATTACCCCCATTCTCCGGCCTTTTCAAAGGCGTGCGATGAAGAGGGCATGCTTTTCTGGGCTGAGAATGCATTTTGGGGAATTGGTGGTTTTAAGCCGGACGGCTATTGGAATGCAAGTGCCTATCCTGTTAATCCGGCTGACCGTAAAAAATTTGATGAAAGTGTCATGACACAGTTGACGGAACTGATACGTATTCACCGTAATCATCCTTCTGTCATTATTTGGAGTATGTGCAATGAGGTGTTTTTTTCTGCGCCGGAAGCAATGGATGGTGTACGTAATTTACTTCAGTCTTGTGTGGCATTATCTAAAAAATTAGACCCTACACGTATGGCTGCTATCGGTGGTGCACAGCGTCCGTTGGGCGATGGACGTATAGATAAACTTGGTGATGTGGCTGGTTACAACGGTGATGGAAGTGTGATTCCCGACTTTCAGAATCCGGGCATTCCGACGTTGGTGTCCGAATATGGAAGTGTGACGGCAGACCGTCCTGGAAAATTTGCGCCAGGCTGGGGTGATTTGGCCCGTAACGATGCTTATAAAGGACTGCCGTGGCGGAGTGGGCAGGCAATTTGGTGTGGATTTGACCATGGTAGTATAGCCGGTTCTGTACTTGGAAAAATGGGTATAGTGGATTATTTCCGTATTCCGAAACGCTCTTGGTACTGGTATCGTCAAAATTACCGGAATATAGCTCCGCCGAAATGGCCTGAAGAAGGTGTGCCAGCCCGTTTAAAACTGACTGCTGACTGTAAAGAAAGTATATTAGCAGATGGTACCGATGATGTCATGTTGACTGTAGAGGTACAGGATAAGTCGGGACGTCCAGTTTCCAATTCTCCTGATGTTACTATGACTGTGGTATCTGGGCCAGGAGAATTTCCTACTGGACGGAGTATAACGTTCAGTCAGGGGAGTGACATTCGTATAGCTGATGGTAAAGCGGCTATTGAATTTCGCTCATATTATACAGGACATACCGTGGTAAGAGTAGAATCAGAAGGTTTGGTATCTGATTCTGTACAGCTGGATTTCGTTGGTGGAATGAAATATAATGAAAAGCGGTCTCTTCAGGTTGAATCTCGGCCTTATGTCCGGTATGTACGTGAAAATACATCTGTAGATCAGGTGTTCGGACGAAATAATCCAACGTTCTCAAGTTCTTCTGAACCCGGTCATGCTTCAGGTATGGCGGCAGACGGTGTAGGGGCTACTTATTGGCAGTCTTCATCCGATGATGTTTCTCCATGGTGGATACTTGATACAGAGAAAGGTCTCACATTGCTGAAGATTCGTTTGAATTTTGCCAAGCAGCCTGTTTCCCCTATAAGAATAGAAGCATCTGTTGATCGTCAGATTTGGCAAACAATAGCAGAATGCAGGTCGGATATGATACGTAACGGAGTGGCTGAAATCAATCTGAAGAATAATCCTTCTCCTATGCGTTTTGTACGTTTATGTTTCTCTTCACAACCAGCTTTCTTATCTGAAGTTGAAGTTGTGGGACGTGTGGAACGTTAAATCAGAAACAGACTCAAAACTTATTATGATAAAATTATAACAATAAAAAACAATGAAAAACAAACATGTATTATTCAGAGGACTGATGGCGTTAATGATGGCCGTATCAGGACATATTTCATCATATGCCGAAAAAGTGCCAATGATGTTGTGGTATGATAAACCTGCAATAAACTGGATGACATCAGCCTTGCCTGTTGGTAATGGTGAGTTAGGCGCAATGTTTTTTGGTGGAATATCCCAAGAGCGTATTCAGTTTAACGAAAAGTCTTTATGGACAGGCAGTCGCACCAGTCGTGGAGCATATCAGAATTTTGGAGATATTTATCTTGATTTTAATCAGCAGAAGGATGTTTCCGGATACCGTCGTGAACTTTCACTCGATCAGGCATTAGGTAAAGTGAGCTATGAAATTGGAGGTATAAATTATGAACGAGAGTATTTTGCCAGTAATCCGGATAGTGTGGTTGTGGTACGTCTGACAACTTCTGGTGTGAAGAATGGGCTGACTTTTGATGTATGTTTGAAAGATGCTCATGCCGGTACGTTATCAGTTGTCAATGGTCATACATTCTTAATGCAAGGTAAGCTTGATTTGCTGAATTATGAGGCTCAAGTTTGTGTCATTAATGAGGGCGGAACAGTTGAGGCTATAGACAACCGGATTAGCGTAAAGTCAGCAGATGCGGTTACCATATTGCTGGTAGGTGGTACCAATTATGATATAGCCAGTCCTGATTATATTTCCGGTTCGGCTGAGGATTTGCATGTACGGTTGTCTGCACGTTTGGAACGTGCGTCTCGAATGTCGTATCGTAAATTAAAACAGAATCATCTGGAAGATTATTGTCCTTTTTTTGAGCGTGTCAGTCTGAATCTCAATGCCGCAATGCCTGAATATACCACCGATGTATTGCTGAAAGCTCATCGTGGCAATCCGTATCTTGATATGTTGTATTTTCAGTATGGACGTTATCTGACAATTGCTTCCTCTCGCGGAATGGCTTTACCTAGTAACTTGCAAGGTTTGTGGAATGATAGCAATAATCCGGCCTGGCAGTGTGATATTCATAACAATATCAATGTGCAGATGAATTATTGGCCTGTAGAAGTGACAAATCTTTCAGAGTGTCATATGCCTTTTATCAGATATGTTGAGGCCGAAGCGACAAAAGAAGACGGTTCCTGGCAGCATTTGGCTAAAAAAGAGCAGTGTCGTGGTTGGGCTATGAATACGCAAAATAATATATTTGGTTATACAGACTGGAATATCAACCGACCGGCAAATGCCTGGTATGTGACTCATTTATGGCAACATTATGCCTATACACTGGATAAGACTTATCTGCGTCAGACTGCTTATCCGGTGATGAAACTGACATGTGAGTATTGGTTTGACCGTTTAAAACCGGATGCGGACGGGCGTCTGATTGCACCGGCTGAGTGGTCGCCGGAACATGGACCGTGGGAGGACGGTTTGGCTTATGCCCAGCAACTGATATATGAACTGTTCTGTGAAACTCTTGCAGCTGCAAAAGAGCTGGATATACAAGATGAATTTGTTGCCGAACTTCGTGAAAAGTTTGCACGTCTGGACAATGGATTAACAATTGGCGACTGGGGACAGATCAGAGAATGGAAAAAAGAGCCGGACGTGAAAGGTGATCATCATCGCCATCTTTCTCATTTGATTGCGTTGTATCCGGGTAGTCAGATTTCTCCTTTAAAAGATTCCCGATATGCAGAGGCTGCCAGAGTGTCACTTGATTCTCGTGGTGATGGTGGTACCGGCTGGAGTCGTGCATGGAAAATCTCTTGTTGGGCACGGCTTTTTGATGGAAACAGGGCTTATCGCTTATTGAAACAGGCTCAGAATCTTACAGATGTGACAGTTGTCAGTATGGATGACAATGCAGGTGGTGTATACGAAAATTTGTTTGACGCACATCCTTCGTTCCAGATTGACGGTAATTTCGGCGCAACAGCCGGAATAGCAGAGATGCTTTTGCAGAATAGTGTAAACGGTATTCATTTATTACCTGCCTTGCCCGATGTGTGGAAAGACGGAAGTTTCTGTGGCTTGCGTGCCCAAGGAGGATATACGGTTGATTTGACTTGGGTTGACGGGCGTCCTACAGAGTGCGTGATTCGTGCTGATATCGATGGTGAGTGTCATCTCTATTGTACAAAGGCTGATGTGGTAGATATCAGACAAGGACGACGTAAAACTGTTAAACCCAGCTCTCCACAAGCGCATGTGGTATCTTTTAATGTGAAAAAAGGTAAAACCTATTATGTACACTATGCCGGTAATAATGGTATTCTTTAATCTTTTCTAATTTTTATGTGGTTGAGTCGTTTTAAAGCGTATTAGGTATCATAATAACAAATTGGTAAAGATAATAAGAAATGAAAAAGTGTGTTTTGCTGACGATAGTTGGTTTATGGCTTACTACAACGATTCGGGCCGAATGGCAATGGTCTGTTGAGATACCAGAAATTGTTTCTTCCGAAACCGGGACTCATCCAGATGCATTTTTGTGGATACCTCCTACGTGTAAGCATTTGAATGCGGTGTTGATTGGAACACACAATATGGACGAACAACCTCTGTTCGAACGTAAGGTATTCCGTCAACGGATGGAAAAGCTTGGTATTGGGATCATATGGATTGTTCCTGGATGGGACCAGGAGTGGAAGGCTGATTCAGAATCTCCGGCGGCTTATGATCATATGCTTAGGAATTTGGCGGAGAAAAGTGGTTATAGTGAGTTGGCTACTGTCCCTATTGTTCCGGTCGGACATTCAGCCATGGCCACTTATCCGTGGAACTTTGCCGCATGGAATTCCGGACGTACATTGGCTGTGATTTCATATCATGGTGATGCTCCACGTACCAATCTGACCGGCTATGGACGCAGTAATCTGGAGTGGGGACGTACCAGAAACATCAATGGTATACCCGGTCTGATGATTGTAGGAGAATATGAGTGGTGGGAAGACCGTGTGACACCGGCTTTGGCGTTCAGTATGATGTATCCCGAAAGTTGTATTTCTTTCTTGTGTGATACCGGTCGCGGACATTTTGATGTGTCCGACCGTACTGCAGAATATATTGCCACATTTTTGGAAAAGGCCATAGAGCACCGTTTATCAGAAACAACCGTTGACGGTCAGATAAAGTTGCGTCCGGTAAAGCGTAGTGAGGGATGGTTGGCTGAACGTTGGCGTCCATATCCGCAGAAACGTGCCAAAGCAGCGCCTTACGGAAAATATAAAGGAGATATTCATGACGCATTCTGGTATTTTGATGAAGAAATGGCACAACTTACTGAAAAACGTTATGCAGACGAGCGAGGTAAGAAAATGCAGTATCTTGGTATAGAACAGGATGGTAGACTGATGCCTTATGACGCAAAGAACAGAGTGAATGCCAATCCGGTATTTCGTCCTGAGGTTGATGGCGTGACTTTGCATGTTGCTGCTCGTTTTACAGATTCTTTGCGTACTACTCCGGTTACGGTGCATGCAGCCGGAGCACCGCAGATTTCAATCATCTGCGGGCCTGTTGAAAAGGAAAATGACAGTACGTTTGTTGTGCGTTTCAATAGAGTGGGTATGTACAATCCGAAGCGGAGTTTTGATATCTGGTTGGTGGCAGAACATCCTGGCGACAAAAATTATAAGAGTACAGTACAACCTTTTAATATTCGTCTGCCATATCGTTTGACGGAGGGGCGACGCCAGTGTCTGATGTTTCCAGGTATTGACGATGTACATGTTGGTACAACCTCTGTTACGCCCATGGCACAATCTGATTGTGGTCTTCCGGTGTATTATTATATAAAGGAAGGGCCGGCAGAAGTTAAAGACGGACAGATTGTATTGACTCAAATCCCCCCTCGTACTAAGTTCCCGATAAAAGTCACAGTAGTCGCTTGGCAGTATGGTATTCGGGGTAAGATTCAGACCGCAGAACCGGTAGAGCGTAGCTTTTATATTGTAAAGTGAATTCTGTTTTGCGGTTATATGTCACAACCTTTATGAGTAGTTTTTATATATAACAGAGTTTGTTTGATTTGACGCTTGTTTTTGTCGTTTTTATCGGTTTGATTATGCGTGTTACTCTTTTGTAAGCCTATTACAGGAGAGAGAAAATAAGAAAGGCCGCGCCATCTGGCACGGCCTTTCTGTCCTTGATATTATGAAAACCAGTCAGATAAAGATATTGTAAACATGATGTTTGGATTTCATGTTAATATCATAAATCTTATCCTGTTCTTATTGTAATAGTCAGTTCGGTATAATAGGGAGATGGAACAGGTCCCGTTCTGAGATTAACTGTTCCATCTGTTCCATATTTTCATGTTATGATAAACTGTCAAATTCAATAGCTGTTCCACCGCTGGCTAGCATGTCAATTTTAATCTTTTCTCCACCTTTAATGGTTTTGGTGATAGTTTCAACTTTTGTACGGGTTTTTAATTTCGCGTTGTCACGGTAGATGGTCATCTTATATTTCTTGCCTTTTTCCAGGAAGTCGGTCGGCATTGTCACTTTCCGGGCCTCCAGACCATTGATTGCTCCAACAAACCATTTGTTGCCGCTACGTCGTGCGATAATAACATATTCGCCTATTTTACCGTCTACGGGATATGTTTCGTCCCAGGTGGTAGGTACATTTTTCCAGAATTCAAGTTCTTTCTCACCTTTATAAAGAGCCGGAGAGTCATACCAGAAAAGGAAGGTAATCGGACTGTAATAAACAACTGGTAAAGCCAGTTGATGAGCAAAAGTGTTTTTAATTCTCGGGTCAAAATAGCAAGGTGTATAGTCTGCTCCGCCACAAAGCATACGTGTGAAAGGCAGGGTTGTGTTATGTTTGGCATCCGGCATTTCTTCATTACCGCGTACGCCTTCCTGAGTCATCAGATTAGGAAGCGTGCGGCTTACGCCCGTAGGACGGTATTCGTCGTGAATATCTACCATCAGGCCATATTCAGCACATTTCTTTACAGCATTGTGTAACCATATCGTCCAATGTTGGTTGCCTATTTGTACGAATCCGAATTTTATGCCCTTGATACCCCATTTCTTGTAAAGGGGTAAGATTTCGTCCAGTTGCTGGTAGAGCGCACGTTGGTTGACATATACAAAAATTCCGATACCCTTTGATTCTGCATATTTGCAAAGTGCCGGCATGTCAAGGTCCTTATTTTCGGCTACAGTTGTGGCATCGCTGCTCATCAACATTTCCGGACCATACCAACTGGCATCGAGATGAACATATTGTAAACCTCTTTCTGCTGCAAAGTCAACAGCTTTAAGTGCGTCTTTTTGAGTAAGTTTGGTACAACGGAAAGCTTTGCCTGGTTTAATCCATGACAAGTCACCTTTTAATTCATTTTCATCGTTCAGATTAAGATAGATATAATTATTGGAAATTAAATCTATTGGCTTTTCGGCGGCCATTACTACGCGCCAGGGCGTGTTATAATGAGTCATGATATCAGCACAGTCATACATGCTGGTTACAAGCGTATTTTCTTTTTCCAATGCGAATTTGGTACGGGTGTAATCCACCATGCGGGCCTCTCCTAACGATACGGTTAACCCGTTGGTTAACTCCATTGTAAGCGGGCGTTCGCTTTCACCGTCCCAGTTCTTGAGAGGAAGACGTGTGATTGGCCCTTGTGCCCACGGTTCATAATAAGCCATTGTACCGTCGGGCATGCAAAACTGAGTCTGTTCACCTGTGATATGCAGAAACAAACCATTACTGGTTGGAGGGAAGTGATAGCGGAAAGCAATACCTTCATTGTATGCCCTCACTTCAACGGTCATGTAATAAGTTTTGGAACGGTCATATCCTGAAGATTTAAAATTCTTGCTGTCCGCTTTCCCTTTCCTGAACTTCAGTTCCAGTTGTTTGTAATGGTCTGTGATATTTTTCCGTTCACCGTAGAGTGGCTGCCAGTTTTGGTTGACTTCCGCCGAATCTGCACCAATGAAGGTCAGATTGTCTCCCCAGTTTTGAAGATTGTCATTAGGAATACCAAGGGCATTTTCAAGCAGACGGTTACTGATAACAATACCCATTCGGGATTTTTTTACCACTTCTTTTCCTTTGTATCGGATGTTATAATACATGGTTTGGATGCTGTCATCCGTAATTTCCTGTGTGAACGAGAATGTATAATTCTTGTCTGGCGATTGTAACTGGTAGGTCAGATTTTCTCCTTTACTGTTCAGAGCCAGTGCCATCAGGAAGAATGGTACAAATAGTTTCTTCATAATGCAATTTTTTTATCTTTATTTATAAATACGAATAAGTACAGTCATAAACTTACATCAGATGAAATATTTTCTTTTCGTAAAATGGTGAAAGGTTTTAAAACTTCTTCATTTTTAGATAGAATCCGGCCGTTTTTCAGATAGAAAATATAAAAACAAGGTATCCATTACAATAAAAAGTTTGTAATGGCGTTAAGTAAATTAAAATATATATGCAGATACAAACTCTATGATAGAATACGTAAAAGGCCTGCTCGACGAACTGACTCCGGCAATGGCAGTTGTTGAATGTCAGGGCGTGGGATATGGTCTGAACATCTCACTCAATACATTTTCAGCTATTCAGGGACAAACTCAAGTTAAACTTTATACTTATGAGGCTATCCGCGAGGATGCCCATGTACTGTTTGGATTTTCAACCAAGCAGGAACGTGAACTTTTTACACTTCTTATCAGTGTTCCGGGTATAGGTGGAAGTACAGCACGTATGATTTTGTCGGCATTGACTCCGGCAGAACTCTGTGACGTTATCAGTAGTGGAAATGACCGTATATTGAAAGCGGTAAAGGGTATAGGGCAGAAAACGGCCCAGCGTATTATTGTTGATTTAAAAGATAAGATTGCTACGGTAGGTATAGAATCCGGTCAACCGGTTGTTGGTCAGGTTACACATTCAGCCAATGAAGAGGTGAAAGACGAGGCCGTGGCTGCACTTACCATGTTGGGCTTTCCGCCGGCACCTTCACAGAAAGTGGTTCTTGCCATACTGAAAGAAGAACCGGAAATGAAAGTAGAGCAGGTCATAAAACTAGCCCTCAAACGTTTGTAGATGTCGGACGAAACCGAATTACATGAAAAGAATTCATAAACAGCGATTTTTTTATGTGCTGCTGATGATAGTCAGTGTCAATGCACTGGCTGCAGTCAGTGGAATTTCCGGACGTTTCCTGAAACCGATGTGGTTGCAGGCCGAGCCGGATACGGTTAAGCCGCGTTTTCACGTTAAACCTACGGCCCCCCAGAATGTTAATGACATGAAGGTACGTCCGGCCGATTTGCGCGATCCGGATAATTTGAAGACAGATACAGTCTATGATCCTAAAAGCGGTACATATACTGTCGGTACCAAGCTGGGTGACAGTTATTTGAATGCGCCGCTTCTTATGACACCGGAAGAGTATCAGGAATGGACACTGAAAAAATCACTTCAGAGTTATTACAGACAAAAGAATGCCGAAGAATATTCCAATGCCGGAAAAAATAAATTTGATTTTACCGACATGCAGTTTGATTTAGGACCGGCAGAAAAAATCTTCGGCCCAGGTGGTGTACGTCTGAAAACCCAAGGTACGGCAGAACTGAAAATCGGTGCCAACATGAAGAAGGTGGATAATCCGAGTATCTCACAAAACCGCCGTAAAACTTTTGGTTTCGATTTTGACGAGAAAATCAATATGAGTATGAATGGTTCGGTTGGTGATAAAATCAATCTGAATCTGAATTATAATACCGATGCTACTTTTGATTTCGACGCGCAGGCGTTAAAGTTGAAATATGAGGGTAAAGAGGATGAGATTATTAAATTGATAGAAGCTGGTAATGTATCATTGCCCACCAATTCATCGTTGATCCGTGGTGCATCCTCACTGTTCGGCTTGCGTACAGACTTACAGTTTGGTAAGTTAAAACTTCAGACCGTTGTGTCACAAAAAGAGTCCACAACAAAAAGCGTTTCTTCCAAAGGTGGTGACCAGCTGCATTCTTATGAATTCTCAGCTGCCGAGTATGAGGAAAACCGCCATTTCTTTCTGGCACATTTCTTCCGTGACAACTATGACAAGAATATGAGCCAGTTACCCAACGTCGCATCAGGCGTTACCATTAAGCGTGTGGAACTGTGGGTTACGAACAAGAGTGGCAGTTATGAAAGCAACCGTAATATAGTGGGTTTTACAGATTTGGGAGAGAATTCCCATATCAGCAACAATTTGTGGCAGCCGGGTTCTACGACAGTACCGTCCAATCAGGCCAATACCCTTTATTCTACAATGACAACCCAGCATGCGGCGGCTCGTGATATTTCACAAACATCGTCAGATTTGGATGCTATTCCGGGATTTGAAGGTAGTATTGATTATGAGAAACTGCAAAGTGCGCGTTTATTGTCGTCTTCAGAATATACCTTGAATACTTCTTTGGGATATGTATCACTTAATTTTGCCTTGCAACCCGATGAAGTATTGGCCGTAGCTTTTGAATATACGTATAATGGTGTGACCTATCAGGTCGGCGAATTTTCAGGCGACCTGACAGATAATACCCAGGCGCTGTTTGTTAAGACGCTGAAGAATACATCAGTGACACCTCAAATGGGTAACTGGGATTTGATGATGAAGAATGTGTATAGTCTGAATGCTACAACAACCCAAAAAGATAAGTTCAAACTCGATATAAAATACCAAAGTGATTCGGCCGGAGTATATCTGTCCTATCTGCCTGAGGAACAGTTTAAGAATACCAAACTGCTTCAGATTATGAATCTGGATCGCTTGGACGCCAATAATCGTACCAATCCAAACGGACAGTTTGACTACGTGGATGGTTATACTATCAGTAAGGGACGTATCATATTTCCTGTGGTTGAGCCTTTCGGCAGTCATTTGAGAACCTATCTTAACAGCCCGACCCTTGCCGACAAATATTGTTTTGATGCTTTGTATGACTCAACGAAAACCGTAGCGAAACAAATTGCTGAGAAAAACAAATTTATCTTGACCGGTGAGTATAAAGGTAACAATGGGGCCGAAATAAGTCTGGGGGCTATGAACGTGGCACCCGGCTCTGTTGTGGTGACAGCCGGTGGCGTTACTTTGGTAGAAAATACCGATTATACTGTAGACTATGCAATGGGTGTGGTAACCATCATAAATCAAAGTATTATCGATGCCGGTACAAACGTTAATGTCAGCTTGGAAAGCAATGACAATTATGGTCTGCAGCGTAAGACGATGGTCGGTTTTAATATGCAGTATGATTTCAGCAAGAATTTTATACTTGGCGGTACGTTTATGTTCCTTAATGAACAGCCGTTGACTACAAAGGTCAATATGGGAGAGGAGCCGTTGAAAAATATGTTATGGGGATTGAATATGTCTTGGAAACATGACAGTCAGTGGCTGACGAATCTTCTCGATAAAATTCCTTTGATAGATGCGTCTGCACCTTCGCATATTGATTTTACGGGTGAGGTTGCCCAGCTTATTGCCGGGCAGAACAAGCGTGTTCAAGGTGGTGCGTCCTATTTGGATGATTTTGAGAATACAAAGAACGGAATCAGCGTAATGCAACCTACAAACTGGATGATTTCCAGTGTACCGTCTGATTTTAGTGAGAGTAAGCTGGTCAACGATGTGCGGTATGGTTATAATCGTGCGTTGCTCAGTTGGTATTATATTGATCCGTTGTTTACACGGCAAAGTTCTTCTTTGACCCCCTCACATATCAAGAGCGATTTGAATCAGCTTTCCAATCATTATGTGCGTGAGGTTTACGAGCGTGAGTTATATCCCAATAAGACGCAGACTTCTTATAATTCGGCCAACTCAATGTCTATATTGAATATGGCTTATTATCCGTCAGAACGTGGCGCATATAATTTGAGTACAGACTTAGACTATGACGGCCATTTATCCAATCCACGTCAGCGGTGGGGAGGTATGATGCGTAAACTCGATACCAATGATTTCGAAACGGCCAATATAGAATATGTTGAATTCTGGATGCTTGACCCGTTTATTTACAGCCGTAACCAGCCCGGCGATTATGGAGGTGATTTCTATATTAATCTGGGAGAGGTAAGCGAGGATGTACTTCATGACGGAAAGAAATTCTTTGAGAGCGGTATGCCTATTGACGGTGATCCTACTTATTATACAGAAACAGCATGGGGACGCGTTCCCAATACTACAAGTGTAACTTATGCTTTCAATAATTCCGGTGGAGCCCGTGAAAAACAGGATGTCGGTCTGAACGGTTTAAGCAGTGAGGAAGAACGTAATTTTGGGGCTTACAAAGAATTCCTTACTGCTGTGCAAGGTAAAGTAAGTGCGGCTGTGTTCGACTCTTTGATGAACGATCCGGCAGCGGACAATTATCATTATTTCCGTGGGTCGGATTATGATGCGCAGAAACGTAGCATTCTTGACCGTTATAAATATATCAATCTGCCCGAAGGAAACTCCCGTTCAAATGAAAACAGTAACGAGTCCTATGACACATCCTATAAAACAACCCCTGATGTAGAGGACATCAATCAGGATTATACGCTGAACGAATATGAGAAGTATTATCAGTATCATATCAGTCTTCGTCCCGAAGATCTGGTCGTAGGACAGAACTATATTGTAGACAAACGTACATCCAGTGTCAAGCTGCGCAATGGTAATACAGAGGAGGTCAACTGGTATCAGTTCCGTGTGCCGGTATCTGAGTATGAAAAGAAAGTAGGTAATATCAATGATTTCACCAGCATTCGTTTCATGCGTATGTTCCTGACGAATTTTGAGAAACCGATAGTATTGCGTTTTGCAACATTGGATTTGGTAAAGGCAGACTGGCGTACTTATGAACAGGCGTTATACAGTGGCGAGATGCCGGCCACAAGCGGTACATTGGAATTGTCTGCGGTTAATATTGAGGAAAACAATGACAAGACGCCGGTCAACTATGTATTGCCTCCGGGTATCAGTCGTGTTGTAGACCCGGCCCAGAGTCAGCTCGTAGAGGATAACGAGCAGGCGCTTTCCATGGTGGTGAGAAATCTTTCGCCTGGCGATGCCCGTGCCGTATATAAGAATACCAATATCGATATGCGCCGTTACAAGCATCTGCAGATGTTTGTCCATGCCAATGCGTTGGCCGAGAATGTGACTGAGACCGAAAACAGTCAGACCAGTGTGTTTATCCGTTTAGGTTCCGATTACAAGAATAACTTTTATGAATATGAGATTCCGTTGCAGCTGACAGCTCCCGGAAAATATGATACTTATTCTGCAGACCAGTGTCGTGCGGTGTGGCCCGAAGACAACATGCTGGATATTGACTTGTCTGTTTTTACAGATTTGAAGCAGGCACGTAATAAGGCAAAAAGTCAGGGACAGACCACATTGACCAAGCTTTATTCGGCTTATGATAATGACCGTCCGAACAATAAAGTAAGTGTGATGGGTAACCCGACATTGGGCGAGGTAAAGACCATCATGATTGGTATCCGTAATAATGCGCGTGAGATCAAGTCGGTTGAGGTTTGGGTAAACGAATTACGTTTGCAGGAATATACAAACGATGGCGGTTGGGCTGCTCAGGGAAATCTGAATATTCAATTATCCGATTTGGGTTCGGTTAATTTGAGTGGTCATTTGGAAACAGCCGGTTTCGGCGGACTGGAAGATGCCGTCACAGAGCGTAATGATGAGGATATATATAATTATAGCATTACCACCAGCTTTGAATTAGGTAAGTTGCTTCCTGAAAAGGTTAAGCTGTCTGCGCCTATATACTATTCTTATAACAGAGAAGTCATTACTCCTAAGTATAATCCGTTGGATACTGATATGCTCTTGAAGGATGCGCTTGATGCCTGTGCCAACGATGCCGAACGCGATTCGTTGAAGAGCCTGACCACGACAGAAACAACCAATAAGAACTTCAGTTTGAGTAACGTTAAATTTAACGTACAGTTCGGTAAGCATCCGATGCCGTATGATCCGGTGAACTTCTCCTTCAGTTATGCGCACAGTGAGTCCAAGAAAGTAGGAGAGACTACGGCGTGGGAGACGGAAAAGAACTGGAGCGGTTCAATGAGTTATGATTATTCTCCTGAATATAAGGCTCTTGAACCGTTTAAGAAAATGATTAAGAGTAAGAGCAAATGGTTGGATATTATTCGGGAACAGAACTTTAATTATCTGCCTCAGAACCTGACTTTTAATACGGATATAACCCGCAATTATTATGAGCTTCAGGAGCGTGATATTGACAATCTGGACAATCCGACCTCATTGCCTTTGTCATTTTCACAGGAGTTCCTTTGGAATCGTAGCTTCAGTTTGCGTTGGGATTTGACTAAAGCATTGCATTTTACGTTCTCTTCCGGAACAAATGCTGAGATAGAGGAGCCATACGTTCCGGTGAATAAGGATTTGTATGCCGATAAGTATGATGCCTGGAAGGATTCTGTTTGGCAAAGCATAAAGGGATTTGGAACGCCTTTGGATTATCATCAGGATTTTACGGCGTCTTATAAGGTTCCGTTAGATAAGATTCCTTGTTTCTCATGGATTTCTTTAGACGGAAGTTACAATGCCAATTATACCTGGAACAAAGGTATGGAACTGGAAGACGGAACAACCTATGGTAATACAATCAATAACCAGCGTGCGGTAAATATCAATGGCCGTTTTAATCTGGAGACTTTGTACAATTATTCACCGTTCTTAAAAGAGGTGAACAAGAAATATTCGGCGTCATCCCGTAAAAAGGATGCTTCGGATAAAGTGAAGACCAAGAAGGCGGAAAAAAAGAAAAAAGAAGAAGAGGAGAAGAAAAAAGCCGAGGAAGCCAAGAAGAATGCCGACCAAAAGACAACAGACCCAAAGGCAACCGACGATAAGGCAAAAGATAATAAAACCGCTGATAACGCGAAGGGTAAATCAGATGCCAAGCAAAAGAATCCGCGTTTTAAAGGTTTTTCCGGTGAAGTAACGTTGAAACCGGATACGACTGTTGAACTTGCGCATAATCAGAAGAGCAAACGAATCAGAGTGACAGCAGTCACTGCCGAGGGAAAACGTTACCCGATTAAGTTCAAAAAGCTGGATCAGAATAAGATTCGTATTTTGAATATGGACTCGGTAAAATTGAGAGTCAATGTAATGGCTCAGCCGAAAATTCAGGATAAACCATGGTTCGATTATGTAGAAGGTGCGACTCGATTCCTGATGATGATACGCAATGTAAGCGTAAGTTACCGCAATACATATGCGATGTCGCTGCCAGGCTTTATGCCGAATGTAGGTGATATGCTGGGACAGGGTACAGGTGGCGGATTGAAGCCGGGACTTGATTTCGCTTTCGGATTTATTGACGACAGTTATATTGATAAGGCTAACGAACGCGGATGGTTGCTTAATAATGAGAATGTAAGTACACCGGCTACAACAACGGCAATGGAGGACCTTCAGATTAAGGCTACTCTGGAACCTTTTACCGATTTGAAAATAGATTTGAATGCGAGCCGTACTGTCAACAGCAATAAAAGTATACAATATATGTATGCAGGCATGCCGACAACCCAAAGCGGTAGCTTTACCATGACCACTATTTCCATAGGTTCTGCTTTCGAACGTGGCGGTAACGCTGATAATGGTTACAAAAGTAAGACCTTTGAGCGTTTCCAGAGTTATTTGAATACCTTCCAGAAACGTGTGGAACAGCAATATATCGGTGCGCCTTATCCGGCGGCAAGCGGTATGCAAGGAACATTCGATCCGGCTAACGGTACTGTAGATAAATATTCGTCAGATGTGATGATACCGGCCTTCCTGGCTGCATATACCGGCGGAAACAGTATCACTTCACCGTTGGATATTTTCCCGTCATTGGCCCGCATGCTTCCAAACTGGAGCGTATCCTATAAAGGATTGGTATATCTGCCTTGGATTCGCGACCATTTCAAGAGCGTGACATTGAGCCATGGTTATAAAAGTATTTATTCTGTCGGGTCATACAATTCATACAGCAGCTGGATGGAATATATGGGCGGATTAGGATTTGTAACGAATGTCACAGATAACAAGGTGGTGCCCAGCAGCATGTATGACATCAGCAGTGTTTCCATTAATGAGGCGTTTTCACCATTGGTGGGACTTGACATGACGTTAAACAATAACATGACATTTAAGGTGGAATACCGCAAGACACGTGTATTGACACTGAGTATGACAGCAGCCCAGTTGAATGAAGCGTCAAGCGATGATTTCGTGATAGGGTGGGGATATAAGCTCAACGACTTTAAGATTTCGTCATTGTTTGGCAGCCGTCGTCGTCGTGCGGCCGGTGGCAATCGTAACCGTGGCGGTACCAACGCGGCCAATAATCGTAATGCAGACCGTAATACCAATAACAACAAGCGTAGCACTTTCAGCCACGACCTGAATTTGCGTTTTGATTTCTCTTTCCGTAATCAGGATGCTATTACGCGTAACATACAGACTTCTTTGTCAGAAGCGACAAGTGGTAATAAAGCTATTAAGGCTTCGTTTAGCGCAGATTATACGATGAGCCGTTATGTGACATTAAGCCTTTATTACGATCGTCAGCGTAACCAGCCATTGCTTTCGTCAAATGCTTATCCTACGATAACACAGGATTTTGGATTCAGTTTACGCTTCTCTCTGACACGTTAAACGTTTAGCGAGAAAACGGCTAATAAAAAAGACAGTTCCAGATTGATGACATGCACCCCGAAAGTTAGACAAAAAACTTTCGGGGTTTTGTTATGTCTAA
>CAJMNM010000027.1 GCA_905214795.1 uncultured bacterium | reverse complement strand
ACATTCTCATAATGGGGCATATGTCTAATAGAAAAGGAATCTCACTACAATATATATAAATTTAACTTGCCTTAAAAAATAATGATTAAAAGTAGATTCAGTTGTTCGGAAGTTCCGAACAACTGAATCTATAGAAAAGCTTTCATATTTACATTTTTAATCGGGACATGCTTATTGAAAGATTTACGTTAAACAATTTCTCTTTTTGAAGTAATCAATAAGTAATTCAAGTAATACCAAATCGAAAAATATGTTTCTCGGTTTGGCTTTCAGCTTACCTTTTATTACCTTTATCAAGTATCAAAAACAAAAATCAAATAAAACCATGAGAAAAAGTATTCATTTGTTTCTGGCCATGACGGCCTTTTTATTGTGTAGCTGCACCTCGCAACCTACTAACACTGCAAATGCGGAAACGACAGCCGCAGACAGTGCCACAACAGAGAATATTGTGACTGAAACCATTCTTGCACGACGCAGCATCCGCCAGTATAAGGCGCAGCCGGTAGAGAAGGAGAAAATGGACGAAATTATTAAATGTGGCGTGTATGCGCCTAACGGTATGGGACGCGAATCGTGGGAGGTACGCGTGGTTGACGATGCGGCTTTGCTGGCAGAGATTGACTCTTGCAACAGCGCCATGCTGGCCAAGACGAATCCGGACAAGGCGAAGATGAAGGCGGCCTACGGCGCGCCGGTGCTGGTATTTATCGCTTACGACACACGGTATGACCTGTCGCAGGTTGACTGCGGTCTGCTGGGCGGAAACATGATGATTGCGGCACAGTCGCTCGGACTAGGTTCCTGCTGTCTGGGCAGCATCTGCCGTCTGCTCAACGCACCGGAAGGCAGTGATATGCTGAAACGCCTGAACTTCCCTGAAACACACAAGCTGCTTTATGCCATCGCATTCGGTTATCCGGACGAAGCGCCAAAGGCTAAACCCAGACACATGGAGAAAGTGCAATATATTAAATAAAGGAGTATCACTCCTGTTCAATAAAAAATCACCCGCAGAACGGCATGGCTCTGCGGGTGATTTCTGTTTTCAGCGGTTTAATCGGGTTTGTACAAACCTCAATGTGCTGTTATTTAACCGTCACTTTAAGTGGTGACTTCAGATTGTCGGCATATTTGGACAAGGTTTCCTGCCATACGTTGAAGTCGGGCATGTCGAACTTGCTCCAGGCTGTTCCGAAATAGTAGGTAAAGGTATCGCCCGGCTGATAGTTCTGTATACCGACTACATGACCTACCCCACCGGCTGTTTCCTTCTCGAGCGGAAGGTACTTCACAGTCTTGGTGTCGGGATAGAGACAACCGATATACAGCTGGCCGTTCATGACTTCGGGATGGTCGAAAGCGTCGGCATAGGCTACAAAGCCTTTCTTCTTGTTCAAGGCATAGGCCTTGGGATCGGAGTTGTGGACCACAATGCCAGAAGCGACTTTACGTGCGGCTGTAAGGCCATCGTACTTCACTTCGCATTTGTTGAGGTGTGAACCTTTGTCGAGCGTGATGGTACGTGTCTCGACCACATTGGCGTCATTGCCTACCTTGGCCGGATTGTAAACCAAACGGACTGTGAAACGCAACGGACCGTTGTCGAGAATCTCAGCTTCTTTCCAGCACCACGGCATGATGAAGCTGTCGCCGTCCATTAATGCCGGTGTGCCGGCACCCAGAGTGGCTCCTACGGTATAGGCATCCATACCGTAACCGTGGTCGAGATGGTAACCCAGACGGCGTGTCACGGCATCGCACTCGTTACCGCGTCCGGCCTTACGCAGACGGTCGTGAATGGCGTATGACTCGAGTTCGTTGGCATAGAACTGCTCCAATACCGGATAGCTCTGATTCTTTGTGAAGACATCGAAGCCTTTGGCCTGCTGGTTCTGGCGCTGCAACTCGGGACCGTAAGCACGGAAAGCGCATTTGTCGTTCTCCCACGCCATATCGTCGAGACGGTTGGGGTAAACACGGCCGTATGCCACATTGCGATAGACAGCGGGTGTGCCTTTCTCGAATGTCAATACAGAGGTGGTATTTGGACGGACATTAACCTCGACAAGCACTTTGCCATCGTAGGTGAGCTGATAGGGCTGTTCCATTTTATAGGCGTCGCGCACAATGAACTGACGGCCACCGCCGATGTTGAGTTTCTCGAACACGGTATTGGCATCGATGGCAATCACCTCGCGACGCATCTGAGCGGTAGGATTGCTTACCTCGACAGTCATGGCCGGTTGTGCGGCTGTTACGCTGCCGTCGATATAGCGCACCATCTCACAAGCGGCCAACAGCCATGCGCCTGTTCCGAAAGGAGCCTGTGACTGTGCGTTGACGGTCTTGGTCGGATCGGGTTTCTCACCGATGGGCTGCACATAACCGATGCTGCCGTCGGACTGAAGCGCGGTGTTAACAAGATATTTCCACGCCTTGTCGATGACCGGCGCATAGGTGGCACGGTCGAGCAGACCGTTGTTGACACCCCAAAGGAAACCGTAGGTGAAGAACGCTGTTCCACTGGTCTCCGGTCCCGGCGCATCGGCCTCGCAAAGCATGCTACGGCTCCAATAGCCGTCTTTCTGCTGACAGCGTGCCACGCCCTCGGCCAGCTGGCGGAAGCGTTTTACAAAAATATCACGGTGGCGGTAGTCTTTTGGCATGTCGGCCAATACCTTAGCCAGACCGGCAAGCACCCATCCGTCGCCACGTGCCCAAAAGCTCTTTCCGTCGCAGCTGGTCTTTACTTTTGGATAAATGTACTTGGCATCACGGTAGTAAAGCTGCTCCTGCGGGTCGAACATCAGGCTGTCGCTCCAGAGGAAGTTCTCATACAAACGGTCGAGATACATCTCGTCGCCTGTGAGCTTATACATTTTGGTCATGACCGGCATCACCATATAGAGGGCGTCGCTCCACCACCAGAACTTAGTCTCGTTCATGTGGCAGGCATAGCTCATTACTTCCTTGGCACGGGCTACCTTGAACTCATCGGGGTTCATCATGTACATGTCTATATAGGTCTGGAAACAAATCTGCCAGTCGCCGAAGAGCACGAAATCCTGTCCCTCGCCATAGGTTTTGTACTTCCAGTTGCGCTTGTCGTTGCTTGTGGCACCCTTCCACTTGTTGTGATAGCACCACTTGCTGCTGTAATCAAGATAAGCGGCCTTACCGGTCATTTTGTAGGCCTCCATGTTGCCGGTAAAATAGGCGGCATTGTCCCAGAACGCACGGCAGTAAGGCGTGTTGTGAGCCTGCCAGTAGTCATTGACTTTTTCTATCAGCTGCAGGATATCGGCCGACTCTTGTCTGTTCTGCGCGACAACCGTTCCGGCCGCACCGAACCACACAGCCAGTACCCACAGGATACCGAATTTTAAATTTCTCATAATAATTGAAATTAGTTTAATAATGGTTTTTCATGTTTGTAGTAGACAAATGTAAGAAAAAAACTCCAAAACACAGAACACTTTTCAGGCTAACTTTTTACAAGACGTCCCTGACAGGTATGACGCTCACGCATGCGGGCTTTCACTTTTTCAGTAAACTCGTAATTCTTGAGCCCCCAGTCGGGAGCGATGAGCAGCTGTTTGGGGGACTGTGATACAAACCGTTCGAGAACCAAATCGGAACGTAAACGCTCGATGTAATCTATCACAAGGTCGATATACTCGTCTGCCGTAAAAAGATGGAAGTCGCGGGGCGACATCTCGAACTCACGGGCCATACGTGTACCACGTATGAGCTGAAGCTGATGGAGTTTGAGCGTGGTAAGCGGAAGCGCTGACATCACATCGGCCTGGCGTAACAGTTCGTCGCGAGACTCGCCCGGCAATCCCAGTATGACATGTCCGCCGGTGCGGATGCCCTCGGCCGCCGTACGCTCTATGGCCTCGCGGCTTTCGGCAAAAGTATGGCCGCGGTTGATGCGCCGCAGGGTTTCGTCGTTAGCACTTTCAATGCCGTACTCCACCATAAGAAAGGTATGGCGGTTCAGTCCGCTCAGATAATGCAGCAGGTCATCGGGCATGCAGTCGGGACGTGTGCCTATGACCAGCCCGATTACATCCGGCACAGAAAGCGCCTCTTCATACTTGGCCTTCAGTTCATCCAGGCCACCATAGGTATTGGTATAGGCTTGAAAATAGGCCAGATATTTCATCTCGGGGTATTTGCGCGAAAAAAATTGCTTTCCCTCCTCGAGCTGCTGCGTAACGGATTTCTCCGTACGGCAATACTCAGGATTAAATGTCTGGTTATTGCAATAGGTGCAGCCGCCCCACCCTTTCTCGCCGTTACGGTTGGGACAAGTAAAGCCTGCGTTCAGGGAAATCTTCTGCACTTTACATCCGAGTTGTCCGCGCAGATACGGACCAAGTTCTGTATATAAATAAGGTATATCCATGCTTTTTCATGCCATATCGTCCTGCAAAGATAGAAAAAAAGATTATCTTTGCGCGACACTTGACAAAAAGGAAATTATCATAAAAAACAGATATATGAAAGAAATGAAAAAAATCGCAAGCATTCTGTTAGGCAGTCTGGCGTTGCTTTCGCCGGTAGTGTCTCACGCCGAGGAGCTCTCGCTGAGCGACCTTTGCAGCGGCAAGTATGCGGCCAAGCAAATCTACGGTGTCAATCCGCTGAACGACGGAGAAAGTTATTCACGCCTGAGCGCCGACCGCAAACAAATTATCGCGTACTCATTTAAAAACGGCGCCAAGCAAAAGGTGCTTTTTGATGTGGCAACAGCCCGTGAGGTAAAACTGGAAACCATTGACGGCTACATCATGTCGCCGGATGAGAAAAAGATGCTCATCCGTACCAAAACGGCCCCTATCTATCGCCGTTCGTACACAGCCGTATATTATTTGTATGACATTGAAAACCGGATTCTGACTCCGTTGTCGGACAACGGTCCGCAGCAGATGCCAAAGTTCTCTCCTGACGGCAATCTGGTGGCTTTTGTACGCGACAATAACCTGTTTCTTGTAAAGCTGCTTTTCAACAACAGCGAAAGTCAGGTTACGAAAGACGGCAAGGTGAACGAAGTAATCAACGGTGTGCCCGACTGGGTGAACGAGGAAGAGTTTGCCACTAACTGCTCTTTTGACTTCAATGCCGACAACACCATGCTGGCATGGATACGCTATGACGAAAGCAAAGTGGCTATGTTTACCTTCCCATGGTATAAAGGCAGCAATCCTGCCAAAGAAGAATATGCGGAATATCCGGGACAGTATGCATACAAGTATCCGGTGGCCGGCACAACCAACTCTGTTGTCAGTGTGCAGACTTTTGACATCAAGAGCCGCGTGATACGCGACATGAAACTGACGTTGCCGGAAGACAGCTACATTCCGCGCATTCATTTTACAAGCGACCCGAACAAGCTGGCTATCTTTACCATCAACCGCCATCAGGACTGTCTGGAAGTATTCATGGCCAATCCGCGTTCAACAGAATGCAAGAAGGTTTTGCGTGACGAGGTGAAAAAATACATCTCAGAAACCGTATATACCAATCTGAAATTCTATGATGACCGCTTCGTCATGATGAGCGAGCGCGACGGATACAACCACCTGTATGCGTATAACCTGAACGGCAGCCTGCTAAAGAAGGTTACTCAAGGCAAAATGGTTGTAAAAGAGTTCTACGGATATAATCCCAACAACGGTTCTTACTATTATGCAGCCAATATGGCCGATGACCCGATGCATACGGCCATCTACCGCACAGACAAGAACGGAAAGACAGAGAAGTTATCTGAAGAGACCGGCCAACACAGCGCACTGTTCAGCAAGGGGATGAAGTATTATATGGATGTATATTCAAATATCAACACTCCGTTTGTCACCTCACTTTGCAACAATAACGGAAAGACATTGAAGGTGCTTGAAGATAACGCACAGCTAAAGAAGAAACTGGCATCGCTGAATCTGGGTACACGTGAGTTCTTCAGCTTCACTACAGGCGAAGGGGTCAAGCTTAACGGTTATATGGTCAAACCGGCTGACTTCAATGCCCAGAAAAAGTATCCTGTGATTTTATTCCAATACAGCGGTCCGGGCTCACAGCAGGTGATTGACTCCTGGTATGCCGGCAACATGGGAGGTGCGTTGTACGAACAATATCTGGCACAAAAAGGATTTATCTGTGTATGTGTGGACGGACGCGGAACCGGCGGACGTGGCGCTGACTTTGAAAAATGTACTTATCTGAATCTGGGTGATCTGGAATCAAAAGATCAGGTTGAGACAGCTCTCTACATGGCAAAACAGCCGTATGTAGACGGTTCACGTATCGGCATCTGGGGATGGAGTTACGGTGGTTTCAACACACTGATGAGTATGAGCGAAGGCCGTCCGGTATTTGCAGCCGGCGTGGCTGTAGCCCCTCCTACCTGCTGGAAATATTATGATACGGTTTACACAGAACGTTTCATGCGTACACCGAAAGAGAATGCAGACGGCTACGCACTAAGCCCGATAAGCCGTGCTGACAAACTCCACGGCAGTTTGCTTATCTGCCACGGAACAGCTGACGACAATGTGCACTTCCGCAATTCAATGGAATATGCTGAAGCACTTGTACAGGCCAACAAACCGTTTATGATGTTGCCTTACAACAACCGTAACCACAGCATCTTTGGAGGTAACACCCGCAACCATCTGTTCACCTCAATCACAAACTTCTTTATTGAGCATTTGAATAAGTAATAATCATAAGGTGTCTTTGGACACTTCCGTTTCCAAGCAACGGCATTTGCACGGCTTTTAACAACAAACATGCAAATGCCGTTGCTTTTTTAGTATGAAACATTTGCTACACACATAGTATAAAGTTTCATTTATGACTGATTTTTAATTTGTTAAGCATGATTCGGGATAACTGTACGAACAGTTCAAAAGTGAGCGGTTTGTGTCATTTTGTAACACAAAGTACAAATTCATCATATCTTATTTCAATTGTAATATTATTGAAATATAAAATACGGAACTTTGCGGTGTCAAAACAATAAAAACAGTCTTATATGAAAAAGAAACTCCTGATTGTCAGTATTCTCACTTGTGGTTTAATGCCGGTAATGGCACAAAACACAACCTCTGAAACTCCCAACAAGGGTAAATTCATCATTACGACCTTTGGTAGTCTTTATTCCGGATTCGGACATGACAACGACGAACGCGGATTTGAAGTAGAACGCGCCTATCTGGGCTACCAATATAATTTTTCAAACGGAATTGAAATCAAAACCGTAGCAGACTTCGGACAGTCTGACGATGTAGACGACCTGCACCGCATAGGTTTCCTGAAAAACGCTTATGTAAGCTGGAAGAAAAACAACTGGAAAATATCCGGCGGTTTAATCAGCACCACACAATTTAAGATGCAAGAGGATTTCTGGGGAAAACGTTATGTGATGAAATCTTTTCAGGATGAATATAAAATGGGCAGCAGTGCCGATTATGGTGTGTCTGTAGCTTATGACTTTAATGACAAGCTATCTGCCGACATCATTATTGTTAATGGTGAGGGATATAAAAAGGTACAATTCGGTAACGGTCTGCTATATGGCGCTGGTGTAACAGCCAAACCGGTCAAAGGACTGACTTTACGTGCCTACGGTTCATATAAAGAATGTACAGAAAAGGACGAGAAAGGCTCAACCAATCTGGCTGCGTTTGCCGGTTACAAACACGATAAATTCTCAATTGGCGCAGAATACAACTATCAAATGAACGCCAATTATACAGACAACCAGCATTTGGGCGGTACCTCTGTCTACGCTCAGGTCAAGCTTTGTAAAAAGGCCAATCTGTTCGGACGCTATGATTATCTTAATTCAAATCATGACTGGAACAGAAGCAAAGACGGACAGGCCTGCACCGCAGGTGTTGAAGTGAATCTGTGCAAACAGGTGAAACTGGCCCCGACATTCCGTTTCTGGGCTCCGGCCGACACACAGTCGCCAGACAGTTATTACGCCTACATCAACGCAGCTTTCAGTTTGTAAACAATAAGCTGACATCTATAAAAACAGAAGCAAACAACAAAACAATATCAATTTTAAAATCTAAACAAAATGAAGAAAATTTATTTGCCGTTTGTAGCAGGAATGATGGCATTGGCCATTACTGCTTGTGGTGGAAACAAAACCGCCAATAACGAGAATGGTCGTGAATCAGTAGAAATGAGCGGAGCCGGTGCAACCTTCCCTCTTCCTTTCTATACTATGACTTTCGAAAGCTACAGCAACGAAAGCGGTGACAAGGTTTCTTATGGTGGTATAGGTAGCGGCGGCGGTGTACGCAACCTGAAAGATCAGATTGTAGACTTTGCCGGAAGTGACGCATTCCTGAGCGACGACGAAATGAAAGAAATGGCACCTGTTGTACATATCCCGACTTGTATGGGTGCGGTTGTCATTGCATATAACCTTCCGGAAGTAAAACAGCTCAACCTGTCTGGTGATATCATTGCCGACATCTTTGCAGGCAAAATCACAAAATGGGATGATGCTCGTATCAAAGCTTTAAACCCTGAAGCCGCACTGCCTTCAAAAGCCCTTATCCCTGTTTATCGTTCAGACGGTAGCGGTACAACCTTTGTCTTCACCGACTATCTGACAAAAGTCAGCGAAAACTGGAAGAATAACTTCGGTGCAGGCAAAACAGTTGATTTCCCTGTCGGTCAGGCAGCAAAAGGTAACCCGGGCGTAGCAGGTATCATCGCACAGACTCCGTATGCTATCGGTTATATCGGTTCTGAATATGCTTTCGCACAGAACATTCCATATGCAAATGTACAGAATGCCAACGGTGAAATGATTTCACCTTCTACTGAAAGCATCTCTGCAGCAGCTTCAGGCGAAATGCCTCAGGATACCCGTTGCTCAATCACCAACTCTCCGGCTAAAGGCGCATACCCTATCAGCTGCTTCACATGGCTTATCATTTACAAGGAACAGCACTATGCAGAGCGCAGCATGGCACAGGCACAGGCTACTCTTGACCTGATGGAATACGTATTGAGCGATTCAATCCAGAAAACAACAGCTACCGTACATTACGCTCCACTGCCTGCTAAAGCCGTTGAACTGAGCAAGCAGAACCTGAAGACCGTAACATACGACGGTAAGCCCATTCTTAAGTAATCAGACTAATCAGAATCCGTTGACTCTATGCAAGACAAGATTTTCAGATTTCTACTCATATTGTCAGCAGTACTGATACCAATCATTGGTGGGGGAATCATATTTTCCCTCACCATAGATTCTTCCGAAGCTTTCGGTCACTTTGGTTTCTGGCATTTCGTATTCTCTGATGACTGGGTTACGACAGCCGGAAAAGAAAGCTACGGCGCACTCCCGTTCATTACGGGCACACTGCTGACCACAATACTGGCGCTACTCATGTGTATTCCGTTCTCGCTGCCAGTAGCACTTTTTACCGGTGAATATTTTAAAGGTAAAAAAATAGCCACAATCCTGAGTACCATCACAGACTTGCTGGCCGGTATTCCTTCTATCATTTACGGTTTATGGGGATTCTACGCCCTGCGTACGGTTTTCATGCATCTGAATCTGTCTCCACAAGGTTCTGGTATCCTGACCGCCGCATTTGTACTGGCAATCATGATTGTTCCTTATGCAGCATCTTTAAGTTCGGAATTCATCAAGATGGTTCCGGCCGACTTGAAAGAAGGCGCATACGGTCTGGGAGCCACCCGTGCAGAAGTGATACGCCGCGTGATATTCCCGACAGCCGGATCCGGAATATTTTCCGCTTATATTCTGGCCATCGGACGCGCACTTGGCGAAACAATGACAGTAACCATGCTGATAGGTAATACCAATCAGATGCCTGACACCTTGCGTACCACAGGTAATACAATGGCGAGTATCATCGCAAACCAGTTTGGCGAAGCTGACGGTTTGAAACTGTCTTCTCTTATTGCTATCGGTCTGCTGTTGTTCCTAATCACCGCCATCATCAACATGATTGGTAAGATTCTCATCAGAAGAGCTCAACATGTATAAGCATTCAAAACGATGAAAATAGAAGATAATCACCTAAAAATAAGAATACTGAAGAACAAGATGCTTTTTATTGTCATCTGTATCTTCTCTGCCCTGACAGCTATTCCACTGATTGCCATTTTGGGCGAAGTGCTCATTAAAGGCTGGGATCAGCTGGGCTGGTCATTTATCACTGAAGCAACTCCCAATGCTTATAAAGCCATGATGGCCATGAGTAACGGTGAGAGTGTACCGGGCGGTATTGCCAATGGTATCGTAGGTACATTTCTGATGCTGAGTCTGGCATCTGTAGTAGCAATACCAATAGGTATTCTCTGCGGAATCTGTCTGTCTGAATACAGGGGTAACTGGTTTGCTACCATCGTCAGTTATCTGACCGACCTGCTTCAAGGAACGCCTTCAATCATTATCGGCATTATTACCTATATCTGGGTTGTCGTTCCAATGAAAGGTTATTCAGCATTCGCAGGTAGCGTGGCTCTGTTCATTATGATGTTGCCACTTATTATCCGTTCAACAGAAGAAACCATGAAAATCCTGCCCGAAACATTAAAAGAGGCCGGTCTCGGACTTGGCGGAAACTATTGGCGTGTGATGTTGAAGGTCATGCTTCCGGCTTCATTCGGTAGTATTTTTACCGGTATTCTATTGGCCATCTCACGTGTTGTCGGTGAAACAGCTCCGCTTATGTTTACCGCACTGGGTGGCGCAGCCATCAGCTGGAACATGAGTAAACCCATGTCGGCTGTTCCGCTGCTGATTTGGGAATTCTTTAACGATCCCAACCTGCAAAGTCTGATATGGGGTGCTTCGCTCTTCCTGTTGACTTTTGTACTTTGTCTGAACTTAATAGCTAAACGAATCGCAAAAAAATGGAAAATATAATAGATCCGATTTTGGAAATCAAACACGTAAGTATTGCTTACGATCAGAAAGTAACAGCCGTAAAAGACGTATCAGCCAACATCAAACGTAATAGCATTACAGCCATTATGGGTCCCTCAGGATGTGGAAAAAGTACTTTACTGCGTGCTGTTAACCGCATGCATGACCTTTACAAGAATATCACCGTAACCGGTAAGATTTTATTGAACGGCGAGAATATCATGGAAATGCATCCTACGGAAGTACGTCGCAAAATCGGTATGGTATTCCAACGCCCTAACCCGTTCCCGACAATGAGCATTTACGACAATGTGCTGGCCGGATATATTCTGAACGGTATTCATCTGAGTAGAAGCAAAAAAGACGAAATAGTAGAACGCAACCTGCGTAACGTAGCTTTATGGGACGAAGTAAAAAATGTACTTACCAAACGTGGTACATTCCTTTCCGGAGGTCAGCAACAACGTCTTTGCATTGCCCGTTCATTGGCTTTGCAACCGGACATTCTGCTCCTTGACGAACCGACTTCCGCCCTGGACCCTATTGCTACCAAACATATTGAGGAGTTACTTATACAACTGAAAAACGAGGTCACCATCATGATTGTCACTCATAATATGTCGCAGGCTAAACGTATATCGGACACTTCGATGTTTATGTTTCTTGGTGAACTGATTGAATATGACAAATCTCAGGTGATGTTTACCAATCCTCGCGATGAACGTACACGTTCATATCTAACCGGTAAGATGGGATAAGGCAGAATCGTAAAAAAGAGCTTATTATAACATTCAGTTTTAACTTACGAACAGAAACAATAAAATATAGTTTTACGAACTGTTCGTTTTTTGTGAAAGTGTACCATTTTTGGTACACTTATTTTTTACTCACACAGATAAGCAATATATTAATCGGGATAAATTATCCGGCTTATCAAAAAAGCTAAACCAAATATGAAATATTATATTTCTGATATCTTTTTTTATTTTTTTTAAAAAAGAGGTACCCATTTTTTATAGTTTATCGTATTATAGGCAACAAACTTATAAAATTAACCAAAATAATCTGTAATATGATAAAAGATCTTAAAACGTGGATGCTACTGCTTATTTTATGCAGTATCAGTCTGGCTCCTCCCTCTACATGGGCCCAGCAACCGCAGCAGAACAGCATCACAATGGAATGTAAAAACACGAAACTTCCTGATGTGTTTAAAAGAATAGAAAAACTTTCCGGTTACAAGATTCTATTCAGCTATGAGGATGTCAATCAGTATCAGTTTACCGGGCATATTAAAAATGCATCTATCACATCAGCACTTAATATGGTTCTGAGTGGTAAGCCACTAGAATATTCTATAAACAAGAAATTTGTAAATATTACCCTAAAAGAAAAAAATCTGGCTGAAGGTACGCAAAATGTTTATGGAACGGTTATCTCATCAGAAGATAATCTGCCGGTAATTGGAGCTGCCGTAAAAATCATTGATTCTGACTTTGGCACCATTACAAATGATGAAGGTAAATTTGCTTTCAAACAATTCTCATTTAAAGGGGCAAAAGTACAAATCTCTTTTATAGGTATGAAAACACAAGTATTGGATGCCCAACCCAATATGCATATTGTTCTTGAACCTGACGTCAAAGAACTTAACGATGTGGTAGTGACCGGTATTTTCAAGAAAACGAAAGAAAGCTATACCGGTGCTGTTTCTACCATTACAAGCGAAGAACTTAAAGCCTTTAAAGGACAAAACCTATTACAAACACTCAAGAATGCAGACGCATCCATAAACTTTGCCGTCAATAATCTGGCAGGAAGTAACCCTAATGCCCTGCCTCAGCTGAATATCCGTGGTAATTCATCATTGCCTATGAGTGTTCAGGAATTCAACGAGACAGCATCGAATGCGGTTAATACGCCGTTAATTATCATGGATGGATTTGAAATCTCTCTTGAAAAACTCATGGATTACAATGATGAAGAAATTGAGTCTATCAATATATTGAAAGACGCTGCAGCCACTGCTATCTATGGTTCCAGAGGTTCTAACGGAGTCATTGTCATCGTAACCAAACAACCTGAACCCGGCAAACTACGTATCAGTGCAGAAGCCGGTATCGATATAGAAGCTCCGGACCTGACATCATATGATATGCTTAACGCAATGGAAAAGCTGAATCTTGAACAGAGCCTCGGTCTCTATCATTCAACTAATCCCAGCTATGATCTTGCTCTGAATAAAGTCTATAACCAACGATTAAAAAAGGTTCTTTCCGGACAAACTACAGACTGGCTTTCCATTCCCGTCAGAACAGGTGTAGGCTCGCACTATAATTTGCGTCTTGAAGGTGGAAGTAACGAATTCAGATGGAGTGCCACCGCCAATTATAAAGATACGGAAGGAGCCATGAAGGACTCTTACCGTCGTAATTTCAACGGTAGCATTACCTTAATGTACACCATAAAAAATCTTACATTCAAGAATTATACATCATACGGTATCAACCGGTCTAAAGAAAGTAACTATGGTTCATTCAGCGATTATGTAGCTCAACAACCGTACAACTATCCGTATGACGAAAATGGTGATGCCATACAGTTCTTTTACGCCGGACTGTTCAACACCATAGCACAAGCTAATGTCATTATCAAGAACATCAATGAGAATGGCAATGTCATACACGATTCCGCCATCCGATCTACCATTCAAGGTGAAGCCTATGCCATCAGAGCATACTGCCAGTTGGATGTTCTCCGCCTTTTCGGACAATGTCCGCAAAATGCCACTCAAACAGTTATGCTTCCATATTCAGAAACGACCTCTATTTACGAAATGCCTGCATATTACAATTTTGAGGATTATATCACAAAATTAAAGGAAGACATTAACATGGCTGAATCTTTACTTAAAGACAACGATCCTATTTTCAGTCACTCATTTACTGAACTCAATTCCGCACCAGACGATGTAGACGACTATATGTACTATCGTCAGTCCCGTCTTAACTATTGGGCAGTTAAAGCACTTGAAGCCAGGATGTATCTTTATATTGGCGATAAAGACAAAGCATACCAGATAGCCAAAAAAGAAATTATCGATGCCACTTATAATGGTCAAAAGGTTATTACCCTGAGCGGCACAGAAGATTTCAGAGCCGGTTATAAACTCTGTCCGTCAGAATGCCTGTTCTATTTAAGTAAATATGATGTCATGACTTATTCATCAGCCTTTCTCATCGGAGGCAATACCTCAACACATTACGGTCAGAACAATTTAGCCATCACTCCCGAAATGCGCACAGATTTATATAACGGACAGAATACAAATTCACACAACCGTTATCTTAACTGGTGGAATAATAAAGTAACAGACAATTTCGGTCAATACATGTCAGCAATCACCAAATATTATTGGAACAACGAAACTGCCACTAACCAGACACTCTATTACCAGATTATTCCAATGTTGCGACTCTCAGAAATCTATCTTATAGCCATGGAATGTACGACAAATCTCGATGAGGCTAACCAGTTGTACAAAGACTACATGCTTTCTCACGATGTAGCCAACACTACTGACTTCACATCATTGGACGATGTGAGACAATTTGTCATTGACGAATACCGTCGGGAATTTTTTGCAGAAGGACAAATGTTCTATACCTATAAGCGACTTAAATCCACCAGTATGATGTGGCGGGAAACTCCGGTTAGCGAGAGTGAATATATTCTGCCTTTACCACGTACTGAATTCAATCCTAATCTTTAATGAGCAGAAACATGAAAAAGATAACATCACTCTTGACTGGCTGTGCAATAACCCTACTGACAGCCTCATGTGAAAAGGATCTGCCGGTTTTCAGCACAAATGACTGCTGGCTGAACTTTGCATACTATGATTATTACAATGAACTCATCACGTCAAACGAAGAAATTACAGACGAGATGCGTACGACCTACTATTCGTTTATTACATCCAGCGCCGCAGCCGGCAAAGAATTACAGACAGACACCATTTGGCTGGAAGTCACCACAATGGGATTTCTTTCAGACAAAGACCGACAAATAGAATTGGTTCAGCTACAGACAGACGGACGCAACGCCATTCCCGGGCAACATTACGAGGCGTTCGATACACCGTCACTACTTGAGAAAAGCGTTGTCAGAGCAGGAACTAACAGTGCATTCATACCCATAGTTGTCAAAAGAGACGCATCACTGACTCAAGGAGATGTCGCTCTGAAACTGACCTTTAAGGACAATGGAATATTCAAGCCCGGTTATGCAGGCATGGCTGAACGCACAATATACATCTCCGATAAACTGGCACGTCCAAACAACTGGGAAGATTATTATTTCGGTACATATGGTCCTGTCAAACACGAATTAATGATCAAATGGACAAACAATTCCTGGGATGAAGATTATCTGAATACATTATACCAGGGAGATTATGGCTACATAGACTATCTGGCACATTGGCTCAGTGAAAAACTGGCAGAAGAAAATGCCATACGTATTGCAAACGGAGAAGATGTATATAAAGAAGCAGACGGCACGGAAGTGGCCTTCATTTATTAATCTATAAAATCGGAATTATATGAAAAAAGCAATAATAACAGCCTGTCTTGCCACCATATTCACTTTGTGTGGATGTTACGATGACGGAACGACATTAGGCAATAATTCTGTGGGCGACATCATCATTGGTGAACTTGCCGATCAATCAGTCGTATCATATACCGGCACAAAACTAGAAATCGCCCCACAAGTAGATAGCGATTATCCGGAAAGCGATCTCACATATGCCTGGTATTTCTACAATAACGGTTCGGACACTCAAGAAAGCGGTTACCGTGAGAATAAGATTGCAGATACAAAGAACCTTGATTATGAAGTCCGTCTGCCTTCTGGAGCATACACATTCGTTTTTGAGGTGACATCCAAATCCAATCAATATTCACAGACCGCAACAATGAATGTATCTGTATCAACTCCATTCTCTAAAGGCTTTTATATTTTAAAGGAAACCGCAGACGGCCAAACTGAACTTGACTTCTATAACGGAACACAATCTATCGATCTGATGAAACAGATTACAGGTCAGCCATTAAGCGGAAAACCTGAAAATATTGCTGTTATTTACAACGGTGAATACATTGATACGGAAACCAACACGCCATCATCCGGTAACATATTGAACATCTGTACACAAGACGGTTCTTATAAAGGTTTCCGCACAGAGGATATGAAAGAAGTACTTAATAATACCAATCTGTTTTATAGTGGCGACATGCCAGCTAACGAACGGCCATACAACTTTGTTAAATCAATGTTTCTGTCATTCTACTTTTCCAACACCGGCGTACGTTATGCATCATTAAACGGAGAACTCGGCAGTGATCCGGGAAGCGGGAAACTGGGCTATCCGGTCGACAACTGCTCCAGTATAAATGTTCAGGTTATAGACTACGGCATGAATATTGCCTACTGGAATAATACGAGTCATAATATTAAAGTAATAGACTATAACTGCACCATGGCAACTCCTCTGGATTACTATGACAATACCGGACAATTGGCAAACGATGCCTATCCGTCTGACTTGGAATGTATCTCAAGTGGCAACAACACCATGGGAGGCATCACCACCACATATTTCCTTTGTGAACAGCCATCGTCAGGCGACCGTTACCTGTTCCTCCTTACTTCATCCATGCAAATTGACCAAATCATTAAAATAGATCCTTCCACCCATTTGGCCAAGAGCAAAGTTATTGCCGGAAACGGTCTGACAGCCTCTTATATCTATTGCGCCGAAAACGATAAGTTATATGCTTACAGTTGGCAAACCGGCAGCGAAGAAGAAGTTGTATTGCCGGGTATCACAAATGGTGAGGAAATAAATTACATCTCAAACCAATATCTCAATATGGGCATGTTTGCCGATCAGTCCATGAATTTCAATAATTTGATTATTGGCACTCAAAAAGACGGCAGCTATACATTATATTTCTATCATGAAGATGACATGACTGGTGGTATGCCGACAACAGAACCTAGCGAAAAAATAAGCGGCACAGGCTCTGTGAAAGCTGTACGTTTCCTTTCGCCTATTGCATTCACAGGTATGGAAATTGTAAGCATGATGGATGCATATCCATTCCCAACTACAAATTAATAATCAACCTAATAAAAATATAAACAATGAAAAAATTTATTCTGACAAGCCTCTGCCTTGCAGCCATGTTGCCGGCTTTGGCACAAACTGATTTCCGTCACATTACCTACGATGAAGCCATTAATGCAGCAAAGGCCGAAAACAAAATGATATTTATGGACTTCTATACTGATTGGTGCGGCCCTTGCAAAATGATGATGCGTGATGTGTTTCCACAAAAAACAGTTGGAGATTACATGAACAAAAAATTTGTCTGCATCAAACTGAACGCAGAAAAAGAAGGTAAGGAACTGGCCGATTTATATCAAATCAAAGCCTACCCAACCTTTATTATTATCAATTCAGACAAAAAAATCATTGGAACTAAAATCGGTGGAGCCAGCGCGGATAAATTTATCAGCGATATTGATCGTCTTATCGATCCTGAAAAATCACCTGAACGCCTGACAGAACGTTACAAGAGTGGCGAACGCACCGCCGAACTTATCAAAGCTTATGCTGCATATAAAATGTCTGCAGCTGAAGAAAGCAGAAGTCAGGAAGCCTATAACAAAGTTAAAATGGAAACCGATTCCATTATTAATGCCTATTTTAACGGATTGAACGACACTCAGAAGGTTTTACCCGAGAATATCTTCATTTACACCGAATATTCCAATAGCATCTCTGCACCAACAACACGATTCATGGTTGAGCATCTCAATGACTTTCCGACTGAAATCCGGCAGGAAATAAAAACGACTATCGAAAAGCTTTACGCTACAACGGCTTCACAATATCTTAATGCACAGCTTGAATACAACAATGCTGACTATGAGATTATGAAAAACGATATTAAAAAACTAGGACTTGACAAAGACAAACAATATGACGCTTGTTTCAAGTTTATAGAATGTCGGGCTAAAGGAGACATGAACGCATGGCTAGATCTTTATGAGAAAGAGGCAGAGAAACTTACAAAGAATCAACAATATTATCTGTCCATTAACTTTGCAGCACTATTCAAGACAGCTGACGATGTCACTAAAAAACGGGCATCTAAAATACTTCGCAGCCGGTTAGAAAATATGGATGCAAATCAGATTATTTTCGCAGCCTACCAAATCAGTGAACTTGAAAAACAGCCCAAATAAAATTTATTTCCCCTGTTTTGACAGTCTATGAAATATAAGACTGTCAAATATTTATTTTCCATACTAAACATCAGGAAAGTTGAGCCTCATTCGAGACTCAACTTTTTTTTAAAAATCTCAATCATTTCTTTGTTTTGATTCAAAAAATAATATATCTTTGCGCTGTACCACATAAATGGTACAGCACAACACTTTAAAAATAAAAGCTATGATTGAAGTCAGAAATGTATCGTTCGGTTATACCTCCGAGAGCAATGTATTGGAAAATCTCAATCTGCATTTAACGCAAGGTCACATCTATGGTCTTTTAGGCTTAAATGGTTCCGGAAAAACCACTTTACTGAAACTCCTCTCCGGAAAACTGTTTGCGTCAAACGGTGAGGTCTATGTTGACAATATAAATACAAAGGACAGAAACATACAAACCTTGCAAAACATGTTCGTCATGCCATCTGATTTTGTATTTCCCAAAATGAGTCTTGAAAAATACATCGCTCTCCATTCCGTATTCTACCCGAACTTCAACAAAGATGTCCTGAACGACTGCTTATCCTGTTTCGGAATAGACAAAAATACAAAGGACCTCAATAAGCTTTCTTTAGGCGAAAGCCATAAAACGGCCGTCAGCATAGCACTGTCTTTCGGTACAAAAATCATACTTTTAGATGAAGCGACAAACGGCATGGATATTCCGGCGCGGAAAACATTCCGCAAAATGCTCATGAAACACACCAATGAAAATCAAATCATCATCCTCTCCACCCATGTGGTGAAAGACATTGAAAACCTGCTGACCGATATTATCATACTCAAACAGGATAAAACCATATATACCTCTTCTCTTGAGGATATATCCGGCAAATATTCTTTTGGTATTCAAAGCAGTGAACATGGAGCCATTTACGCAGAACCATGTGCAGAAGGCTACCATGTTATCTGCCCCAAACAAGACAATACGGACACCGAAATCTCATTAGAATTATTGTTTAACGCACTAATAAAAGGAGGACATACGCTATGAACAATTTCAATATGACAAGAATGATGCAGTTTGCCAAACTGCAATTAAAAGAAATTTATTTCAGCAACAAGGCTTCGGGGACCATTAAATTCATATTGATTAATGCTTTAACTCCTTGCCTTATCGCTTTACTGTTCGAGCACGATAACCTCTCTGATAGCATATCAGAGATCGAGCTTCTGCTAATCCTGATGTCATACACCGCTCCTGTCTGGGTACTGACACAAAACCTCACAGACAACAAGACGCTCATTAATAAATTCATGGTGCCGGCCACACTTCTTGAAAAGAATATCAGTCTGTATCTTAACACTCTGTTTATCGGTACAGTCGTTTTTATTTCGTCCATTATTGTATGCAACATCATCATGCAACTGGCCATTCCCCTTCTGTTTACAAATCAGACAGACGGATTGCATCTTGTCTTTGGCGGAGGCGGCAACAACTTCGGTAAACTTGTTTTCATAACACTGACATGTTTCTATTTCATCCCGTTCGAGATTGTGCTGTTTTTATGGAAAAGTCTTAGCAAGAAATCCCGTACTATTGCCATAGCCGCATTTATATTGTCATACCTTTTGGTATTTTTCTGTAAAATCGTATTCAATCCATCCCCTGCCGTTTTCATATTCATATTGCTGACTTTACCTCTCATTTGGTGCGCCATAGGGGGCATCATAATCTACAGGGGATTTAAAAAATTAGAATTCAAACAATAGTATATGACAGAGTTTAAACAAGACAGAGCCATATATCTACAGATTGCCGAACAAATATGCGATGAGATACTGGCAAAGAAATATAATACCGACGACCGCATACCCAGCGTACGCGAGCAAGCCGTTCAATTTGAGGTCAATACAAATACCATTGTCAAAACCTACGACTTGCTGTTACAACAGGGAATCATCTATACTAAACGGGGATTGGGATACTTCGTCACAACAGACGCTACAGTAAGAATTAAAAAAAGCATGACTCAGAAATTCATGCACGAGATTCTTCCTGAACTTTTCCATCAGATGCAACTACTGGATATCCCCATTGAAACTATCATAGAACAATGGAAAAACATTCATGATACAGAATAATAAGGTCATAAAAAAACTCAGGCAAACTACAGTATAAGTTTGCCTGAGGCTGATACATTAGTACATAACAATCTCTCTATTTATTCCACAACAATCCTGTCTCCCTGTCTGCTTACCGATACCTTCTTCATTCTGTTCAGTAAATCCAAAACATTTTCAAGCCCGTCCCGACGGTCTGCTACATAATGCATACGGATATCCATGGCCGCACGGTTCTTAAATACAACACCCAAACCATACCAACGGCCAATACCAATCATGATATCCTCAAGACGAACATTATCATAATAGAAATAACCTTCGCGCCACAAAGCCTCTGTATCCAAATCTACCCGACTTACATCAAAGCCTGACTTTTCGGCATTCCAATTCACCGACATGCCCGGTTCCATCCTGACAGCTGATGAGGCCACACCACCATCAGCCTCCACACAACCTTCAAACAAAGTCAATGCCGGTGACATTCCTTTATAAGCAGCCAAATTAAACGTTGTACCCAATACACGTGCGGTCAAAACTCCTGCTTCCACAACAAACGGATGAGCGGCATCTTTAGCAACCTTAAAATAGGCTTCACCCTCCAACCGCACTCTACGCTCGGCTTTTGTAAAACGTACCGGATAAGTCAGACGTGATCCGGCATTCAATATCACTTCCGTACCATCAGACAATGTAATCTTAAAAGTCTCTCCGCATGGTACGCTCAAGGTATGATGCACGTCTTTATTACTCAACGGCATCATCAAATCGGTCATCCGGCAGTAATCCAATTCATTGGTGCGGTTAGGCACTGCTGCAACAAGACTTTTCCAGTTCAGAATTCCAGCTTCAGACCGTTCATCACTTTCAAGTCTTACTTGTGCCGGAATGGAATCGGGCATAAAAGCAACCCACTCCTGTTGCTCACCCGAAAAGAAAAACGTATTACACCACCAAACAATACATGCCACAGTAGCAGCAACTGCAACCAACCCGATAACCCTGTGACGGCTCATACGACGATTGCCCGCTTTGTGGGTACGATGAAAATCAGCCAAACGCTGCTCCACGTCGGCCTTCATACGCTCCGACCGCGAAGCAGTTGCAAGCAAAAACAAATCTTCTGAAAAATCGTTGATCCGGTCTGCTTCAGCCACCTCCTCATCGGTTATTTCCATCTCCTGCTCAAATTCATCACTCATATCATGACGGGCACCTTTATCCGTCAGACATTCTTTATCATCATGTCCAGAATAGCGCTCCATAAATCTCTTTTTTATATAGTACGTTTCAATCTTTAATTCAGGTACCTCAACAACATTTTTCTTTTTCCTGGCGCAGAATATGCAAGGCTTTAACCACATGTTTCTTCACTGCATTAACACTCACCCCCAATTCAACCGCCACCTCTTTATATTTTTTACGTTCAATAAAACAAGCCTCCAATACAAACCTTGTCCGCGGTGTCAAACGTTCCATCGCTTTCCTTATCATCCTCATCCGTTCCTCGTCAATCATGGCCTTCTCCATCACGTCATACTCTTCTGCATGACGACAAGCCGCTACATACTGTTCATGTGTCTCACGATGGCGCAGATAATCAATACATTTATTTCTGACAAATGTATACAAATAAGCCTGTACTGTAGATCGTTCGATTGTATCAAAATTTCGCCATACCTGCTCATATGCAGCTGTCACAATATCATGACATTCCTCATTGTCATGAACTATCTGAAGAGCATAACAATACAAGCGCGAATAGTACAACCGATAAATATCATCAAACTCTGTTTTTTCTTCCATCTCAACCTAATTCAATTCTCCCCTTTACAACAAGCCGTCAGATATAAACCTTCAGACCTATGGCCAGACTCAATATATCCTTGAATTTTATACAACGATCTCCAAAAAATGTGCACAAATCCGTGTCACAGGCACTCAACTCATAATACAATGATAAACTTTGCACACGACGCCGTGCCTTTTCGGGTATTTTATACACCAGACGCTGTCCCAATGACAAATTGGCCCGTATCCTGGTAGAAAAGCCATAAAACCCTTTAGGATAACGCTCAGGCTCATCAACCCAAAAACTTTCATCAAGTACAGAAGACAGAAACAGACTGCAAGACAAAGGTTGCACATAAAAAGAACTGGATGAAATACGACACAACCACGGAACATATGATTCCTTTAATGTCAATACTGCTTTGGCACGCTTGCTATGATACTTTGGCAGAAAACCGATGAGCAAGTCTGTCTCCCATTGCTTTTTACGACCGTAGGTCCATCCCACTCCGGTAGACACCAGACCAATACTTCCCGCAAACTGAAATTTAGCCTGATCGGGAATCAAACGGTCCCAACGTTTATGACGAATCTCCATTCTTTTCTCATATTTAGACTCTTCTGTTCTCAACTGAACCGTATCTGCCAAATCTTCACTATGAGCAACAAGCGGACATAGACACAAAAACAGACTAAAACTCACATCTCTCAATCTCATAGTCTTCTTCGTTTATTGTTATTACATAATATCCACGCTTTCCTACTGTGGTACATCCGTAATAAATAACCCCGTCATTAAAAAATTCTCTTTTATCCCAGCTGTGATTATGCCCGTAAAGACAGAATTGTAAACCTTTATATGTCTTTACATAATGCTCAAACGCCTTACCGACGTTATTATTAAATTCCACATCGCCGGGTGGCACATGCATGGCTACAATCGTTTTTTCTATATTCTGAGGCATATTAACCAACTCATCCTCCATAAAATTAAAATCGGGCACCGGATGGCTGTAATCATACTCCAGTGCGTTAGTATTAAGGCAAATAAAACGTACATTTCCTACTGTAAACGCAAAATTCTCCGCACCGAAAACCTGGGAGAAAACTTCCATTCCCGTACCCAGACAATCATGGTTACCCAATAAACAAACATAAGGCATCTGTAGTTTGTTCAGTACATCACGCCCCCAAAGAAACTCCTTTGTCTCACCAAAATCGGCAATATCACCACCATGTAAGACGAATTCGATATCACCACGCGCATTAATTGAATTGACTGCATCCTCAGTTTCATCATAACGACGCTGCGTATCGCTCAGCATTGCAAAACGAAACGTTTTCTTTCCAGCCATCCTCTCTTCAATCAGCTTAATGTTTTTGGCATTCACACCGGTTTCACCGGTTATACGCGTGTCATAAGGATGATATTCTATCACATTACATCCCGACAAACACAACAACCAACAAAAAGCAAGAAATAGTTCTAATTTTTTCATGTCACGTTTTATTTCAATGCAAAGATATGTTATATTATCATATTTTAAAATTAATATGATAAAACCAGGTATTTTTTTAGAACTATGATACATTAAAAGAACCTTTAAGACTATTCAATTCCGATACCTATAAGTTTTATTCACATAACACTCAATATTTCTATTATGTATCTTAAAGAATTTGAATCAATAAACAGCCGTATCAGGAAAAGAAAGTATTACGCCTGCGTACCCATGCTTTTTCCCCATATGAGTTTTTTTCAATTTCCGCCCTTACCCCTTCACATTCTCATTCAAGCTTCAGACTGACAACGAGTTATGTGTGAAGGGGTATCCTTCACTTATCCTTCACCGATCCTTCACAAACCGACGGGTTCACCCGAAATGCATACGGTTATGAGTTTTTTTCTGTACGGTTACGGATTCAATCCTGCACTTTATGAATTTTTTTCCGCACTGTTACGGCGAAACCCATAACCGTACCGGATTATTTTTCTTCACGGTTGTGGTTTAAGTTGTAATCTTTTTATCAAAAAATCCCTCAAAAAAACAGTATAAACAGTCTGAAATCGATTCTTTTTCCGATTGTTTTATCCCTTTTACGGATAAAAGATGTTTTTTAATTGATACATGCATAATGTGAAGCATAGTCCTTCACATCTATCATCATGATAATAAACGCGTTACAATGAGATGTGAAGAGGTGAAGGAGTTTTTCGGAAAAATATTAATTGTAACAAAAAGGTTATCCTTTGCAATGTAAAATATAACACAGTTTGTTATATGTATATCCCCCTTTATATCAAAAAATACGAAAATATAAAAGAAAAGCCCTTCACATATAAGATTCAATATATCAGCATATTATCTTTATTTGTGAAGGGGTGAAGGATTTTTCAGACTATTTAAAATTCATAAGACAGATTCCATATAAATCTTCAGTCTGTTCTAGTATCCTTTAGTCGCTTTCCATATACAGAAATACAAACGCTATTTTACAGGAAAAATATTATCGTATCGTGCTCTAATGGCTTTGATACGTTCTGCGGATAAAGGCTCAACACCTTTCAACGGATAATCCATACCTAACTGTTCATACTTGAATACTCCCATTGTATGATAAGGCAGCCACTCTATCTTTTGTATCACCGTATAAGAGCGAAGAAAATCAACAAGACGGTCAAGAACCTTATCATCATCCGTCAGCCCTGGAACTACCACATGACGTATCCACACAGGGATACCCCGACGCTGCAATTCGTCAAGAAAACGCAAGCTATTACGTCCGTCGTTACCACACACTTTTACAGAATGGTCCGGATCAAGCGCCTTGATATCAAGCAGCACCAAATCTGTATAATCAAGCACAGAAAGGGTCTTTTCTGTTACTATAGATCCGGCTGTGTCGAGTGCCGTATGAAGTCCCGCCTCACGACAGAGACGAAAATACTCACGTACAAATGATGCCTGCATTAACGGTTCTCCTCCCGTCAATGTAACACCACCCTTTTTAATGAAACTTTTATAACGCAAAGTCTCCTCAAGAAGTTCCTCCGGAGTGAGTTCATACTTTACAGGACTCAACGGATTCCATGTATCGGGATTATGACAATACTGACAACGTAACGGACATCCTTGAAGGAATGTAACAAAACGAATTCCGGGACCGTCAACGGTCCCGAAACTCTCTAATGAATGAATTCTTCCAACAATGTTCTTACTCATGTAACGCGCTGTTTTTACAGTGACTGATTGATGGTACGTGAAATCACATCGAGCTGTTGCTCACGTGTCAGTTTCACAAAGTTTACTGCATAACCAGACACACGGATGGTCAGCTGCGGATATTTCTCTGGATGCTCCATTGCATCGAGCAACAGTTCACGGTCGAAGACGTTCACATTCAAATGCTGGCCGCCCGTCGGAGTGAAATAACCGTCAAGCAATGAAACCAGATTATCTACCTGAATGCCGCTTTCTTTACCCAATGTTGCCGGAGAAATAGCAAATGTGTACGAGATTCCGTCATGAGCATGTTCGAAAGGCAATTTGGCCACTGAAGCCAATGCTGCCACGGCACCTTTCACATCACGGCCGTTCATCGGATTTGCACCCGGCGCAAACGGTGTACCACCCTTACGTCCGTCAGGTGTAGTACCTGTCTTCTTACCATATACCACGTTGCTGGTAATAGTCAGAATAGACTGTGTAGGTGTAGCGTTACGGTATGTCTCATGCTGACGCAGATAGTTCATGAATTTCTCTGTAATCTCTACCGCAATCTTGTCCGTACGGTCATCATTATTACCGAATGGTACATATTCTCCTTCGCGCTCAAAATCTACAGCCAGACCACGTTCGTCGCGGATAACCTTTACCTTGCAATCGCGGATGGCAGCCAAAGAGTCCGCTACAATAGACAGACCGGCAATTCCGGTAGCACGGATACGACTTACATCACCATCGTGAAGCGCCATTTCATAGGCCTCGTAATCGTATTTGTCGTGCATATAATGAATTATCTTCAATGCGTTTACATATACCTTAGCCAACCAGCGCATCATTTGCTCATATTTTTCCATCACCTCATTATAGTCGAGGTATTCGCTGGTGATAGGCTCGTATTTCGGAGCTACCTGTGCGCCGGTACGTTCGTCGCGTCCACCATTAATGGCATAAAGCAGACATTTAGCCAGATTGGCACGTGCGCCAAAGAACTGCATCTGCTTACCGATTTTCATCGGAGATACGCAGCAGGCAATACCGTAATCGTCACCATATTCCACACGCATCAAATCGTCATTCTCATACTGAATAGCTGAGGTGTCGATTGAAACCTTTGCACAGTATTTCTTCCAGTTTTCAGGCAAATGCTCAGCCCAAAGCACTGTAAGATTAGGTTCCGGTGCAGGACCTAAGTTATACAACGTATGCAAATAACGGTAACAAGTCTTGGTTACAAGTGTACGTCCGTCGATACCCATACCGCCTAATGACTCTGTTACCCAAACCGGATCACCAGAGAACAAGTCGTTATATTCCGGTGTACGCAAGAAACGCACGATACGCAACTTGATAATCATTTGGTCGATAAGTTCCTGAGCCTCATCTTCTGTCAGTTTTCCTTCTTTAATATCCTTTTCTATATAGATGTCGAGGAATGTAGCCGTACGTCCGATAGACATAGCTGCGCCGTCCTGGTCTTTTACTGCAGCCAAATAAGCAAAGTAAACAAACTGTACAGCCTCGCGTGCGTCTTTAGCCGGACGGGTTACATCAAAACCATAACCGGCACACATTTTCTCAAAATCCTTAAGCGCCTTAATCTGTTCGGTCACTTCCTCACGATTACGGATAATCTCCTCGTTAAGCTCCTGGATATCCAAACGGCGCTGAAAAGTTTTCTTTTCTTCAATCAGACTGGTTGTACCGTAAAGTGCCACACGACGATAATCACCGATGATACGACCACGGCCATAAGCGTCTGGCAAACCGGTTATAATGGCAGAATGACGGGCTGCCAGCATCTCTTCTGTATAAGCAGAGAATACGCCCTCATTATGAGTCTTACGATACTTTGTGAAAATCTCTTTTGTGACAGGGTCCAGATGATAACCATATGACTCAAGACTGTTTTCTACCATACGGATACCTCCCTTAGGGAAGATAGCACGCTTAAGTGGTGCATCAGTCTGCAAGCCGACAATCACTTCATTGTCCTTGTCAATATAGCCGGGACCATAAGTCGTGATGCTCTGCGGCAACTTGGTTTCAGTGTCATAAACACCTTTTTCACGTTCCACTTTAAACATCTCGGTCAGTTTGTTCCAGACTTTACGGGTTTTTTCTGTAGAAGGTCTCAAAAAAGAATCATCACCCAGATACGGTGTGTAGTTGTTCTGGATAAAATCCCGCACATTGATTTCCTTCTTCCAAAGGTCGCCTTTAAAGCCGGCCCAGCTTTCATGATTCATTTCCATGTTTTGATGAATTAGAATTTATATATATTATATATAAGGAGTATCATGTCTCCACTTTGCAAAGTTAAGCATTAATTATGAAATTTGTAATACCTACAAACAAGTATTTTTATCAGATTTTAATTAAAACGTTATTCCAAAATACCAAATGACATGACAAAAAGGCCTATAATTGTGTAAAAATGAAACCTTAACGGTTTAAAAGATGCCGCAATGCCGCAACCGGAGCGTATAAAAACATACGAGGGCCCATTGTTCGCATCACCATCCGTATACGTTCACGCATAACCGGTTTATAACAATGCACCGGACACTTTCGACAGGATGGCTTGTCCTGTCCAAAACGACAATGTGTCAAACGGGTATGCGCATATTCTATCAACTCACGACATGAAGGACATAGCTGCTTGTTTTTCTCTATATGCTTGCAATAGAGCCGTATCATAAACTCAACAGTTCGCTTCTCTCTTTGTATTTTACATGAATTATCTTTCATATATACAAAGATAAAAGATATATGGATTGCTTGTGTATAAAGAATCTAAATTAAGTGTTAAAACACCCCTAATGTTAAATTTTAATTCCTTTTTTGGTATTTTTGTATACTATTTAACCTAATTTTATCCTTAATTATATGAAAAACAAACTTTTATGTTTGTGCGCAGGACTCTTTATAAACCAGTTCCTGAGCGCACAAGATTACACGTTTCAACTGCATGTAGGAAATGCAACTCCCGACCTGACGGAGACTTTAGACAATGGAGCGATATATATGACATTTCCTGCCGCCACCGATTTAAACAATCTGGGATTAACCTGTACAGTGCCAGAAGGAGCTGTTGTGTCTCCGGACCCGACAAAAGCCCGTATCCGCGACAATGAGGTGGAAATATTTACCGTAACATACGCTGACGGTACAAAAAAGGCATTTCCTTATTATTTTTCTGCCGGCAGATGGTTTACCGTTATTCTTTTCGGTGACCCGGAAGTGAATCTGACCGACCGTTACAACAACAATGCCACAGAAGAAAATCTGACCAAATGGGCCAATGGCATTATCAACATGAAAAGCAGCGGACGCTATGCATTTAAAGCAAATCCGCATATCATTCCGTCACCGGACCTTGTTATTTGTATGGGTGATATGGACGGCGACAGCGAAAAGACGGGTAATGCTTTTAAAGGCGTGTTCAATGCATTCAACAACAATGGTATTCCGTTTATTACCATGGTGGGTAACCACGATGTGGTACCTGATTATTGGACAGGAACAGATGGGGATGAAGGACTCACATGGGGCATTAACGATGGAGGTGCTTATTGCAATGATATTGCATACGGAATTGTTACGAACTACCTTTCGTCATCTCAAAGTTATGGTGTAGAAAATGTAGAAAGATTTTCTCAAGGTAATGGAGACGTACAACCTCAGCCTTTTACGTTCACATTTAAAGGTGTACGATTCTACATCGGGCAGACCTATTGGTTTCAAAAGCCATACGACAAACCAGGAGTAATAAGTAGCGCCAAATATTATGCTCCGAACGGTATTATCGAATCCCTCACATCTTTTGTAGAATCCCATCAGGAAGACCCTTCCATTTGGGTACAGCACTACCCCATTTCCTGCGAAGACCGCTGGTGGCTGGATCAGAATGATGTAGGCAAAAGTATAGTCCCTTCAGACACACCGACCTATGGTACAGCATCTGAAAAGCGCAACAAATATATGGACCTGATTACAAAGACAAAGAATCCATATCACTTTTCAGGACACAACCATGTAGAAGCCATTACGACTCAGAAGTATAACAACGTAAGTTTTAAAGATTACATTGCGCCTTATTTTGCAACACAGGGAGGCGCATGGATAGTGCTTTGCCATGAAGGCGAAGGTGTTGTAGAAGTACAATCTGTTAACTTTAATTATTAATGCCATGAAAAAAGGAACTCACATATATCACATACTTGCAGCCGCTATTCTGACCGGCGCCATGCCTCTGCATGCCGCAGTAGAAGACGTGACAAGTTATATCATTAATCCGAATTTCTCAACCAATACGGCCTGGAATATTTCATCCAAAGCCTATAGCAGTACAAACAGAAGCAATAACTGTCAGGAATTCTACACAACCGACCTCAGTAATTGCTGGTTTAATATGAGTCAGGTTATCAACAACCTGCCCGAAGGCGTTTACCGGTTTACAATTAACGGATTTACCCGTGCAGGGAACCGTAACATCTCACAAACAGCCATTTACGCTACGGCTACAGACAAGGAATATATGACTCCCATCATTCTTCGCCATCAGGACACATCTTATGGCAGTATGCCCAATGCTATGAATTCCGCTTCGGCAGCTTTCTACAGCACAGCCGGAAACTACTGGCTAAACACGATTGATAATATTATTGTGGAAGATGGCACATTAAGCATTGGTGCACGTAATACCGGCCAGCTCCAAAATGGTGGTGATGACGGAACCTGGACCATCATGGGTAACGCAAAGCTTTACCGCCTGACGGGAAGTGACCTGCAGCCTCTCATGAACGAAATTATTACCGAGGCACAAACACTGGTTGATGAAGGAGATTTTACAGGAAAATCCACTTTGTCTGAAGCTATCGCCACGGCAGAATCTGTTAATTCAGACAACCTGACCTTATCGGACATCCGTGCATTGAAAACAGCTATTCTCAGTTACAGAAAGGCACGCATGACCGATGCATCGGAAGACAACGGCATTGATGCCACATATCTGATTGCAAACGCCGGATTTGAAAACGGTGCAGAATTCAAGACCGGTACAGCCAACGGAAACTATAGCGAGCCCAAAGGATGGACACTTACATACGGAAACTTGGATGTCAATAACAACGCGGGCATGGCTTCAGCAAGCATCGAACAGGCAGGCCCCAATATATGTATTACCCCAACAGAAGGAAACTGGGCTTATTCGGCACGTATGCGTTGGAGCTCCAACAGCTATGTCGACCTTGGACAAGACATCACATTACCTGCCGGAACTTACAAACTGAGCGCAGACATGGCCAATCTGTGCGACGCCTCAACCAGCCCGACTATTACTCTGACATCAGAAAAGGGCAACCAGGTAGCGACTCTGACAGGAACTGCTACAACATTAACGACCTACAATTCCAACGAATTCACTATAGATTATGACCAGACTGTCAGCCTGCACATCAATCTGAGCCAAAACGGTCAAAGCAACACTGCCATGGCTGTTGACAATCTTAAATTAACCTATTACGGCACTGGAAAAATAGATGAAGCCGAACAGGTTGACGGATTGATCAGGGAACTTAACAAGGTGCTGGAGGTTTTTGTAAACCAATACAACATCCGCAAAGACATTCCGACATCTTCATGGAACAACTTGATTGATTGCGTAAGAGACGCAGAGCTGGTAAAAGACAACACTTCATCAACTCCTGAAGATGTGCAGACCGCCATTGACAATCTGAACCGGTCCATGTACAGATGTGGCATCGACCCGGAAACCGGTGATGCGACAGCACTGATTGTCAATCCGAAAGCAGACGACAACCTCAACGGATGGACACAGACTCTTACCAACATACGCAATGAAGAGTCATGGCGAGGAACCACCGACAATTATTTTGACGGCGGCAACTGGGGCGCGTCAAGCGGTTGGCAGGCTTATATGAAACAGGAGCTTTATTTACCTGCAGGATATTATTCCCTGTCAGCGATTGCACGCTGCGCTTCACAGGTCAATATGACAATGTCTATTTGTGATGCAACCCTTCAGATTAAGGCAAACGACAACAAAGGTGGCAACATCTGGAATTATTCAAGTGAAGGTTCGGCTGAAAGAGGAGTAAATGCCGGAAACGGATACGGCTGGAACAAATACAGTATAGGATTCTATGTTGAAGAAGACACACCTTGTACGCTGGAAGTCAACGCTAAGACCGGAAACATCTATCAATGGTTCTCAATTGACGACTTCTCATTAACCTATGCGGCCGAAAAAGGCAGTATTTCCACAGCAAACAATCACATCAGTGCCCAAGGTGCCATTGAGGCAGCCGAACTGACAGCAGCCATTACCCCAGAAACCCGTTCAATTGACCTCACAGCAGTTACGGTACTGGTCGGCACACCTGTATGGCCGAAAGACATGAATCCCAACTGCATAATCTATGCGCCTTTAGGTATGATTGACCGTAGCGAGAACATTGTATGTAACGGCATTTGTCAAAGCCTGAACCTGACTGACCGCAAACCATTTAATGCGCCTGTACAGTTTACAGCTCAAACAGCGTCGTACACCCGAAACGCTTACCGCGACGGACTGTATGAAACCATTGTACTGCCATTTAATGCTCCAAAACCGGAAGGCCTGTTCTCATGGGAGGAAATTGTTGAAGAAAACAACGGCTATCTGAAAACAGTTCAAACAACCGATGAAACGCTGGAGTGCGGTAAGGCTTACCTGATAAAGTACACCGGTGCGGCAGAAGAGACAGGCATTGACCAGCTTTACCAGACAACAAACGCGACGATTGAGGCATACAGCGCTCCGGAAGAAAAAGGTCTGTTCGGCTCAACCGATTTCTATACTGTAGAAAGTGAACTTGATGGAATCTATATGCTTTCATCTACCGACGGTGTCTTCCGTCTGGCTGAAGCAAATTCGATTTCCGCACCGTTCCGTGCCTGCTACAAATCAACCGGAGATGGCACAAACATTAATCTGAACATCTTCAATGATGTAACCGGCATCAGCGAAACAGAAGCCATCCCACAAAAAGTCAGTGTCTATACCGTCGACGGCAGATTACTGAAAGCCAATGTCAATGTTTCAGAGGCAACAATCGGACTCAAACCGGGAGTTTATATCATCAATCATAAAAAAATCACCATCAAATAAATTCTATAACAAAATGAAAAACTATCATAAACCAGAGACCTTTATCATCGAGGTATTTAATGAAACATTGCTCAGTGCAAGCATCAAAATAGAATCCGGTTCAACAGAATGGTTTGAAGGTGACAACCGTACAAATTGTGAAGGATCATTCAACGATCAACTGTGGTAACGGACAAATTCTTCAAATAAATAACAATACTTTGTAACAACTTCCGGTCAGCACCAACTTAAAAATAGTCTGAACCGGAAGTTTTCTTATATGAAACCGCCTATATGAAAATCTAATAGAATAAAGCCGTAAACAAGGCCTTTTGAAAAGACACAACACCGGAAAAACACAAAAGCTCATCACAATTTGCCATCTTATTCAACCAATAAACAGATTAATTCATTGGCTAAATTCAGAAACTTTTGTAAATTTGTCCCCAAATAGCGTAAATATCACAAGAAATGAATATTTTAGAGTTAAGTGAACAGGAGATCATCAGAAGAAACAATCTGAACGAATTGCGCGCAATGGGGATAGACCCATATCCTGCAGCCGCCTACCCTACCAATGCTTTTTCAACAGACATCAAAGCTGAATTTGAAGACAAAGAAGAAAAACGTCAAGTCTGCATTGCCGGCCGTATGATGAGCCGCCGTATCATGGGTAAGGCATCATTCATTGAATTGCAGGACTCAAAAGGACGCATTCAGGTTTACATCACTCGTGATGACATTTGTCCTGATGAAAACAAAGATATGTATAATGTCGTTTTCAAGAAGTTGCTCGACCTTGGTGACTTTGTTGGCATTAAAGGCTTTGTTTTCAAGACTCAGACCGGAGAAATCAGTGTACACGCTCAAGAACTGACCGTATTGGCAAAGAGCATCAAACCGCTTCCTATCGTTAAGATGAAAGACGGTGAGGTATACGATTCTTTCGACGATCCAGAACTGCGTTACCGCCAGCGTTATGTAGACCTTGTTGTTAACAATGGCGTCAAGGAAACGTTCCTCAAACGTGCACAGATTTACAAATCCATGCGTGCGTTTTTCGATAAAGACGGCTATACTGAAGTTGAGACTCCTATTCTTCAATCCATACCGGGTGGTGCTTCGGCACGTCCGTTCATCACTCACCACAATGCCCTCGACATTGACCTTTACATGCGTATTGCCTGTGAGCTTTACCTAAAGAAATTAATTGTCGGAGGTTTCGAAGGTGTTTATGAATTCTCAAAGAATTTCCGTAACGAAGGTATGGACCGCAACCACAATCCGGAATTCACTTGTATGGAACTTTATGTGTCTTACAAGGATTTGTACTGGATGATGGAATATACCGAACAAATGCTCGAAAAAATCGCATTGGAAGTCAACGGTACAACTCAGGTAAAGGTTGGCGACAACATCATTGACTTCAAAGCTCCATATAAACGTATTACCATATTGGACGCTATCAAAGAGAAGACCGGATACGATCTCAATGGCAAGTCTGAAGAGGAAATCCGCGAAATCTGTAAGGCTCTTAACATGGAAGAGATTGACGAAACCTATGGTAAGGGTAAGATGATTGACGAAATTTTCGGCGAATTCTGCGAAGGCACATTTATCCAACCGACTTTTGTGACCGACTATCCTATCGAGATGTCACCGCTGACCAAAAAACACCGCAACAATCCGGAACTGACAGAACGTTTCGAGCTGATGGTTAACGGTAAAGAGTTGGCCAACGCATATTCCGAGCTAAACGACCCTATCGATCAGGAAGAGCGCTTCCAGGAACAGCTGCGTCTGAGCGAAAAGGGAGACGACGAAGCCATGTTTATCGATCAGGATTTCTTGCGTGCCCTGCAATACGGTATGCCTAATCTGGCCGGTATTGGTATCGGTATGGACCGTCTGACCATGCTTCTTACCGGACAAACCACTATTCAGGAAGTATTATTCTTCCCACAGATGCGTCCTGAAAAGAAGATTCCTAAGGACCAGCCTGCAAAATTCATGGAGATAGGTGTTCCCGAGGAAATTGTTCCCGTACTCCAAAAAGTAGGATATAATTTGGTAAGCGACCTTCAGGGTGTTAATCCTCAGAAGGTGCAACAGCAAATCGGTGAGATTCTCAAAAAATACAAATTAGAGATTGAAAAGCCGTCCGTCAACGACGTTGCGGCGTGGATAGAGAAGCTTAACTAATAAATCATGGGAAATTGTGGAACCATAGCCATCATGGGAGGCGGTAGCTGGGCTACTGCCATCGCCAAGATGATGCTGGAAAAAAATGATTCCATTTATTGGTATATGCGACGGGATGACCGGATTGAGGAATTCTGTCGTCTTGGTCATAACCCGGCTTACCTGACCAGCGTACATTTTGACGTGAATCGCATCAACTTCTCCTCTGATATCAACAAAATAGTGGAGAATGCGGACACGCTGGTGTTTGTCACACCTTCACCATACCTGAAAAGCCATCTTAAGAAACTGAAAACCCGCATCCGTGATAAATTTATCGTCACGGCCATCAAAGGCATTGTTCCGGACGAGAACTTAATATGTTCGGAATATTTTCATCAGATATATGGTGTACCCGATGAGAACCTTGCCGTTTTGGGCGGACCGAGCCATGCTGAAGAAGTGGCACTCGGACGCCTGACCTATCTGACCATAGGTTGTGCAGATTTGAACAAGGCACAGGACTTTGCCGATATGATGGCAAGCGAATACGTTAAAACCAAAATCAGCGACGATGTTATCGGCATCGAATATGCCTCTGTACTTAAAAACGTATATGCCATCGCAGCAGGTATCTGTAACGGATTGAAATATGGAGACAATTTCCAGTCTGTACTTATTTCCAATGCCGTACAAGAGATGAACCGTTTTCTCAAAACGGTACATCCCATAGAACGTAGCATCATCGATTCGGTCTACCTTGGCGACCTGCTTGTTACCGGCTACTCCAATTTCAGCAGAAACCGGGTATTCGGTACAATGATTGGTAAAGGATACAGCGTTAAAAGTGCTCAGTTCGAAATGGAAATGATCGCTGAAGGGTATTATGGCACAAAGTGCATGAAAGACATCAACAAACATCTTCATGTCAATATGCCGATATTAGATGCTGTTTACAATATTTTATATGAACGCATCTCACCCAGTATAGAAATTAAGCTGCTTACCGACTCATTCAGATAAGTCATTTATAACACACAGCATATTTAAATTTAAAGTGTAAAAAGATGAAGAATATTCAATTAGACATCACGAAAGCCGCTCAGTTTTTGAGCGCAGACGCTATTGCTGCCTATGAGCCCAAAGTTAAGGCCATACAGGAAGCTTTGGAAAAGGGCACCTGCCCGGGTAATGATTTCCTTGGTTGGTTGCATTTGCCGTCTTCAATTACTCCGGAGTTTATTGCCGAACTTAATGAAACCGCAAACATTCTTCGTGAAAACTGCGAGGTAGTAGTTGTAGCCGGTATCGGAGGAAGCTATCTTGGCGCACGTGCTGTCATCGAAGCTTTGAGCAACAGTTTCCAGTGGTTACTCAACGATACTAAGAATCCGGTTATCCTGTTTGCCGGAAACAATATTGGCGAAGATTACCTGGCCGAATTAAGCGATTATCTGAAAAACAAGAAATTTGGTGTAATCAATATTTCAAAGAGCGGTACTACTACCGAAACCGCACTTGCCTTCCGTATTCTTAAGAAACAATGCGAGGAGCAGCGTGGCAAGGAAACCGCACAAAAAGTTATCGTAGCCGTAACAGACGCCAAGAAAGGCGCTGCACGTACCACAGCCGATAAGGAAGGTTACAAGAGCTTCGTTATTCCCGATAACGTGGGCGGACGTTTCTCTGTGTTGACTCCGGTTGGTCTTCTGCCTATCGCAGTAGCAGGCTTCGATATTGCCAAACTGGTAGCAGGTGCCGCAGATATGGAAAAGGCAACAGCTGTTGATGTGCCGTTTGCAGAAAACCCGTCAGCTCTGTATGCCGCTTGCCGTAACGCACTTTATGAAAACGGCAAAAAGATTGAAATTCTGGTTAACTACCAACCTAAGCTTCACTATCTGAACGAATGGTGGAAACAGCTTTACGGAGAATCTGAAGGTAAAGACGGTAAGGGCATTTTCCCGGCAGCTGTCGACTTCACCACCGACCTTCACTCTATGGGCCAGTGGATTCAGGAAGGCGAACGCACCATCTTCGAAACAGTAATCAGCATCGAACAGGCTAATCACAAGGTTTTGTTCCCGTCAGACGAAGAGAACCTTGACGGTTTGAACTTCCTCGCAGGCAAACGTGTGGACGAAGTAAACAAGATGGCAGAACTCGGAACACAGCTTGCACACGTAGACGGCGGTGTACCTAACATGCATGTAAGTGTGCCTGTTCTTGACGAATATTATCTGGGTCAGCTTATCTACTTCTTTGAAAAGGCCTGCGGCATCAGCGGTAACCTTCTCAATGTCAACACCTTCAACCAGCCGGGTGTTGAAGCTTACAAGAAAAACATGTTTGCACTCCTCAACAAACCAGGCTACGAAAAAGAAAGCGAAGCTATCCGTGCAAAACTTAACAAGTAAGTTTCATGTTTGAAAAAGAAAAACAAACATATTTAAAAAGTCACGGCTTTGAGCGCACCCGCCTCAAAGCCGTGCTCTTTGATATGGATGGCGTGCTTTTCGATTCCATGCCCAATCATGCTTACTCATGGAGCCACTCCATGACACAGTTCGGCCTGGAAATGACCGCCGAGGAAGCTTATCTTCACGAGGGGCGCACCGGAGCCGGTACCATCAACATTCTTGCACAGCGCTATTGGGGACGCGATGCGACCGAAGAAGAAAAACAAACCATCTATAAAGCAAAATCCGAGCTGTTCAGCCATTGTCCTGAAGCACCCAAAATGCCTGGTGCCCACGAATTGCTGAACAAAGTCAAAGAAAGTGGTTGTACCCCGCTCGTTGTAACCGGCTCGGGGCAGATTACCTTACTCGAACGACTCAACAAAAACTTCCCGGACATTTTCAAGCGCGAACTAATGGTTACAAGCTTTGATGTCAAATACGGTAAGCCCTCTCCTGAGCCTTATCTTATGGGACTGAAAAAAGCGCAAATCGAACCATGGGAAGGACTGGTTGTTGAAAATGCGCCGCTTGGCGTACAGGCCGGTGTAGCAGCAAATATCTTTACCATTGCTGTCAACACAGGACCACTCCCCGACCAAGTACTGCTAGATGCCGGTGCAAACCTGCTCTTTCCTTCCATGCAGGCATTATGCGACGCCTGGGAAGATATTCTGAAAACATTCTTTGAATAAAAATTCCCGTTTTATCAGAATAACATTTCATTAAAACTCACATAAGACTTTCTGCTAAATTTCATCATTCAGCAGAAAGTCTTTTTATTTTACCCGCAACTCCACAAAATTATTCTCAATACAAAATTCTTTCACCCTAACTTATAAACCTGTAATTATAATAAACACTCTCCTTTTTGACAATCTACCCTGCTTTTTTCAGAAAAAATCTGTAACTTTGATGAAATGAAACAATAAAAATACCATGAAACTGAATGAATTTCTACTCAATGACCGTTTTGCCAGCGAGGCCGGTGCAAAAATCTGCCATATAGAACCCGGTTACGCACAAGTAAGTATGGAAGTCACTCCGCGCCACCTCAACGCAGCCGGAGTCTGTCAGGGCGGTGCCATATTTACATTAGCCGACTTGGCCTTTGCCGCAGTCGCCAACAGCCACAAGAACATTACGTTATCACTCTCTGCCAACATCGCATTTCTGAAATCGGTAAGCAGCGGTACCCTCATAGCCGAAGCAAGAGAAACATTCAACCACGCAAAGATTCCTTATATCGAGGTACGAATCCTGACCGATAAAGGTGATTTGGTAGCCATCCTTACCAGTACGGGCTATCGCAAGAAAGATGAGCTGCCGATTGACAGTCTTGAATAGAAAGGGTGACCTTTATTATAAATATATCCCATGAAGATTTTAATTATTGAAGACGAAAAAGCCTTGCGCGAAACCGTCAGGGAATCACTCTTGAGAGAAAAATTCGTAGTCGAATGTGCTGAAGACTACCCTACAGCCATGAGCAAAATCAATGATTACGACTACGACTGCATACTGCTCGACATCATGCTACCCGGAGGCAGCGGACTTTCCATACTGGCCCGCCTTAAACAAATGCGCAAACAAGAAAGCGTCATTATTATCTCTGCCAAAGACTCTATAGAAGATAAAGTAGAAGGCCTTAATCTGGGCGCTGATGACTATCTGGCCAAACCATTCCATCTGGCCGAACTGAACGCACGTGTCAAATCATTGCTGCGACGCAAGAAGGCCGGCGGCGACACCAGTATCATCATCGGCAACCTTACCGTATATCCTGACACCCGCGAAGCAAAAATCAACGGCGAGCCTCTTTTGCTCAACCGCAAGGAATTTGATTTGCTCTACTATTTTGCCAGCAATCCCAACAGACTCATCAATAAAACCTCACTGGCAGAATCCGTTTGGGGCGACCATATCGACCAGGCCGACAGCCTTGACTTTATCTACTCACAGGTCAAGAATCTGAGAAAGAAAATGAAAACAGCCGGTTCTTTGCCTGAAATAAAAGCCGTTTACGGCTTCGGATACAAACTCATAACAGACCACGAATAAATCATTCTTCTTAAAAACGTCCAACCATGAAACTGCTCCATTACATTAACCGTCACATGTCTTTTCTGCTACTTATTCTGATGGGAATATGGGGCACATTCTTCTATCTCACCATCATTGATGAGGTCATGGACGAAACAGACGACACGCTTTACAACTATCGTGAGATTGTGGTAGGAAAAATTCTGGCCGACCCTACCATTCTACATACAGAAGACCAGATTCTGCACAGCTATACCATCAGACCCATCAGTGAAAAAGAAGCAGAAAACTACCGCGAACGCTATTACGATTCAACTGTCTATATTGAAACCGAAGATGAATACGAACCTGTAAGAGTCATGAAGTCATGTTTCCGTGCTTCCGATCTTAATTTCTATGAGCTGGAACTGCGTCTGTCTACATTGGAACGCGATGATCTGATAAACGCCATTTTCTGGTATCTCATTGTTTTATATGTCATCTTATGGTTCTGTACGCTTTTCGGCACAAAATTATTATTGAAAAAAGTGTTCAAGCCACTTGAGAAACTGCTTTGCTGGTTAGATAAGATTTCACCGGACCGCCCTGCGCCGGTATTGGAAAACAATACAAAAATAAAAGAATTCCGCACCCTGACACAGGCTGCAATCAACATGCAGGCACGTAACGAACGTACCTACGAAGAACAAAAGAAATTTATCGAAAACGCCTCTCACGAATTGCAGACCCCCCTGGCCGTTGCTCTTGGAAAGCTTGAACTGCTTGCCGAAAGTGAGAATATGACAGAAAAGGAATTGCAAAACATTGATGAGATGTACCGCAGTCTGAGCAGAGCCGTACAGCTTAACAAATCATTGCTCCTGCTGTCGCGCATCCACAACGGACAGTTTCCCGACGCCACAGACATTACCCTTAATCAGGAGGCCCATCATATTGTTGACATGCTTTCGGAGATATATGCCAGCAAAAACATTCAGTTCATCTGGGACGAAAAGGCACCATGCGAAGTACGTATGCACGAATCGCTTGCCCATATTCTTATAAACAACCTTATAAAAAATGCAATCGTACATAGTCCTGAGCACAGTACTGTTACGCTTCGTCTTGACAAAGAATATATGGAAATCTCCAATGACGGCACACAATCTCTTGACGAGTCAAAAATGTTCAGCCGTTTCTATAAAGCCGATTCACAGTATAAAGACTCCATTGGTCTGGGGCTTTCCATTATTCATTCCATATCCGAATATTACCACATCATATTAAGCTATCACTTTGACGGTCGTCATCATTTTGTGTTAAAATTCCCAAAAACACAAAATTAGGAACAAAATTCCCAAATCTTTCCCAAATCGTATCGTTACTTCGCAATATCAAAATTGATTTACTAACTTTTAAAACGATACGATTATGAAGAAGATTTTAATGGCATTAGTAATAGGTTTAACCATTACCGCCACAGCATGTGCAGACGACGTGATTTCAAGAAACGTAAACGACCTTCCGGCAGCAGCCCGTACAGTTTTAAACAAACAGTTCAACAATACCAAGGTTTCATACATTAAGATTGATAAAGACCTGTTCCAGTCTACAAGTTATGAGATTCAGCTGGTCAATGGTTGGGAAGTCAGTTTCGACAGCAAAGGCAACTGGACAGAAGTAGACTGCAAGAAAACCGGAACCGTACCGGCTTACTTCATTCCGGCAGCCATCAAGAACACTGTAAAAGACATGTTCCCGAACGAGAGAATCACCAAAATAGAAAAAGATTCCAGAGAATATGAGGTAGAACTGTCTAACGACGTTGACCTTAAATTTGACAAGAAAGGCAATCTCAAAGAAGTAGATTAAGCTTCCACTTTCAGAAATCCGCAGTTATTTATCAAATTATCAGAACAGACTAAAAACAGATACATTATGAAAAAGAATATTGGAACAGTCCTTCTCCTGAGTATGCTGTGTGTACCCGTTTTTACATCTTGCGATGATGACGACGATATCCGTCCAAACGAGCAGATTACGCAAACCGTACACAATAAATATCCATCAGCCCAGATCATTGAAACCGAAAAAATCATAAACGGTTATGGGGTGGAAATGAGAATTGACGGAAAAGAAGTCAACATGTATTTCGATGATGCCTACAACTGGACCAAGACCGAGTTTGAGGACATCAATTGGGATACTGAGACACCGGACGCCATAAAAAACGCATTGACAGCAGACGGCTATACATTTAATACCCGTGAAGATGATATTGACCGCATAGAGATTCCTGACGGAAACACTACAAAAGAATATTATCACATCGAGTTAGACCGTGAACCGCAAGACATCCATTTGTATTACGCAGCCGACGGCTCTACTGTAAATCCCGACAATGGCAATGCGGTTACAAACCAGGCCGCAAACATCGCTGCCGCAAAATATCCTACGGCACAAATCATAGAAACAGAAAAACAAGCCTCAGGTTACGAAGTAGAGATGCGAATCGATGGCAAAGAAGTCAATATGTACCTCGACAACAACTACGGTTGGGTAAGCACAGAGTTTGAGGATCTCGACTGGAACACAGCAGTCCCCGAAGCCGTAAAGAACTCATTTACTGCACAAGGCTATACGTTCAATCCCATTGAGGACGATGTCGACCGTATTGAGATTCCAACCACAGAAGGCACAGCCGAATACTACCGCATTGAGCTTGATCGCGAACCGCAGGATATCTATCTGAGCTTCAATCCCGACGGTAGCGTAAGAAATTAAAAACAAAGAAAAACCCTTCATTTAAATGAAAGCTCCCGGCAAACTCTTTTTGAAAAAAATGTCGGGAGCAATTTTTTATCTTATCATTCTATATCTGTAAATCTGAAATCAGAGAAACTGGACGAAGAAAAAGAAATACAAATTCAGGAAATACCCTAAATTATTTCTCATTATGAGTACTTTTCGTTAAATTGTCCTTCAAATTATCTGAGATTATCCTCTTATTTTTCGTTAAAATAACTACCTTTGCTACTGATTCTAATAAATGACAATGTATTTCAATTTACAACACATTTCAAGAAATATGGCAATCTGTTCAGGCAACATTCCGTTGTCTGTTGCATCATACATATACCTGTATTCAAAAAAGTGTGTTGAAAATTTGGATATGTGTGAAATTCGTGTAAACACACACACATTCTGACCGGCGTACCTCGCGCGTAATTTATTCATTCTTATTAAGA
>CAJMNM010000026.1 GCA_905214795.1 uncultured bacterium | reverse complement strand
TGAAGTCTATCTTGACATAGCCTCTTGTTATATTCAGTCCATGACTATGGTTCATGCCGAAAGCAACTTCATACAGATTGGCATCACAGTCATTTTGGGCAATTGTAGCCCATGTATGACGAAAAGTATAATAACAGTAGTAATCCTCCTTCTTCATTCCCATATCGGCACATATCTTTCTGATTCCAATGTTTACGTTGGCATTGAAACTGTCCGGGTTGCTGTAACGCTTATGGAATTTGAAAAGATATTCGTCATTCTCGTCTGAAAGATACTTGTCAAATGTGGCCTGAATGAACGGTTCCACACGCATTTCAATATAGGCTTCATCTTTCCGGCTATGCTTTGTCTTAGCTCTTTTATATCCGATAATACCATCCTTATAGTTTTCTTTTTTAAGCTCAAAAATATCTACGGTGTTTATTCCGCCCAAACATAAGGATAGGAGTGCCACGTCTCTACCCAGTTCCGGAAGAGAGGAAATCATTTTGGTTTCCGGTAAGGGACGATTGAAAAACTCCCTGCATGCCTCTGCACTGATGGCTCTTTGAACTGTACTGTCAGACTTTGGAATGGATACTTTTAACCAAGGATTGTATTTTATTCGCACGATACCACGTTCCTCATCGTTCAGCTCTATAAGTGCCCTTTTGAATATCTGTCTTAAACAAGTCGGGTACATTTCTTTCGCCCTGTTCGTCAACGAAAGGCTATTAATCCATCTTGTCAAAACAGAGGATGACAAGTGAGTAAACATCACTCTGGTTGTTCCCAAATATCTTTCAAGGTGGTTTACAGCCAGACGATAGTTCTTAGCATTACGTTCATGTCCTTCAGAGGCCATACGGTTAATGAATTTTGTTGCATAGTCACTAAAACATATTTCTTCATCTGAATGGATAAGAAATTCAATTAGTTCAGCAACAGAATAATTTGAGACATCCTTACGGTTTATCATATCGCTATAACGTAGGATTTCTCGTGAACAATATTCGTTGACCACAATATCCTTTATTTCGCCATTCTTGGTGATTTGCTTGTCCGTAATGAGTTTATCGGTTTTAATATAGCCCATTCTTGAACGGTGGACAACACGAATATACACTGGATAAAATCCGTCAGCTCTCTTTTTTCTTACGACTACTTTAAATGTTGCCATATCAGATTGATTTATAAGTTATTAAATGGTGTATGCGTTGGTGTATGCGCCACTGTTCAAAAGTGTATGCATGGTGTATGCAAGTGCCGTTTATTTGGCTCATTTTTTGCGGACAAATGCACGAACCGCCTAAAAATAACTTAGGCTGTAACGCCTGATAAACAGTTCGTTACAGCCTAAATCAAATATTATCCTATATTGCTTATGCTTCCTCAATAGCAGCCTGCGCCACTTTCATATACGATTATTCCCCAATAGGTTACATTGCCGGTGTATGTGAAGTGTATGCGCTTAGGTATGACTTTTTTCTAAAGCTGCTACTTTCTTAGCATTATTATTCTATCGCAGCTTGCGCGGCAGCCAAACGTGCAATAGGTACACGGAATGGAGAACATGAAGCGTAATTCATGCCGACTTTGTGACAGAACTTCACGGAAGAAGGTTCACCACCATGCTCACCGCAAATACCGGTACGCATACCCGGACGAACTGTACGACCTTTCTCTACTGCCATCTTAATAAGTTGGCCAACACCGTTTTCATCCAATACTTGGAATGGATCAACATTTAGAATCTTCTGTTCAAGATATACAGGCAAGAAGCTGGCAATATCATCACGAGAATAACCAAATGTCATCTGTGTCAAGTCGTTAGTACCAAATGAGAAGTATTCAGCTTCTGATGCAATCTTATCGGCTGTAAGCGCTGCACGGGGAACTTCAATCATTGTTCCGATTTCGAACTTCACTTCTATACCTTCTTCTGCAAATACTTTCTTGGCTGTTTCTTCTATTACCTTCTTTTGTGATTTAAATTCATATAGGATACCAATCAACGGAACCATAATTTCAGGCATCGGATTTTTACCTTCTTTCTTTAATTCACACGCTGCAGTCAGAATAGCACGGGTTTGCATGGCTGTGATCTCTGGGAATGTTATACCTAAACGGCAACCACGATGTCCAAGCATTGGGTTATGCTCACAAAGGCTTTCGACGCGTTTCTGTATTTCACTTACACTTACTCCCATCTCTTCGGCCATAATCTGCTGTCCCTTCAAATCATGCGGAACAAACTCATGCAATGGTGGGTCAAGCAGACGGATATTTACTGGAAATCCATCCATCGCTTCAAGAATGCCCTTGAAGTCTGCTTTCTGATATGGTAATAATTTTGCTAATGCTTTTTCACGTCCTTCAACCGTATCACTTAGAATCATCTCACGCATGGCGATAATCTTCTTATCATCGAAGAACATGTGCTCTGTTCTTGTAAGACCTATACCGCGTGCTCCGAATGAACGGGCAATTTGTGCATCGTGTGGAGTATCGGCATTAGTACGAACCTCTAATTTCGTGTATTTGTCGCATAAATCCATTAAAGCTTTGAAATCACCGCTAAGTTCTGCAGCTTTTGTAGGAACCTGGCCGTCGTAAACTTCACCTGTAGAACCATTTAAGGATATATAATCTCCCTCTTTAAATGTTTTACCTTCTATTTCAACAGTTTTAGCCTTATAGTCTACATTGATTGCGCCTGCGCCGGAAACACAGCATTTACCCATACCACGAGCTACTACTGCTGCGTGTGAAGTCATACCTCCACGTGCTGTAAGTATACCTTCTGCAGCGGTCATACCTGCTAAATCTTCAGGTGATGTTTCAATACGAACCATTATGACCTTGTGTCCGTCTGCATGCCATTTTGCTGCATCATCTGCAAAGAATACAATCTGACCTGTTGCGGCACCCGGTGAGGCAGGGAGACCACGTGTCAGGACCTTTGCCTTGCTTAATGCTTCTTTATCAAAAATAGGATGTAGAAGTTCATCCAGCTTATTGGGTTCGCAACGTTCAAGAGCTGTTTTTTCATCAATCATGCCTTCACGAAGCAAATCCATTGCAATCTTGACCATTGCAGTACCAGTACGTTTACCGTTACGAGTCTGTAAGAACCAGAGTTTACCTTCTTGTACAGTAAATTCCATGTCTTGCATATCACGGTAATGGTGTTCCAACTTGTCTTGCAATGCATTTAATTGGTTGTAAATCTCAGGCATGGCTTCTTCCATTGACGGATATTTTGAAGCACGTTCTTCTTCTGAAATACCTTGAAGTGCAGCCCAACGTTGAGAACCGATTTTTGTAATTTGCTGCGGAGTACGAATACCTGCAACAACATCTTCTCCTTGAGCGTTGATTAACCATTCGCCATTAAAGAGATTTTCGCCGGTAGCAGCATCGCGGCTAAAGCAAACGCCTGTTGCCGAAGTATCTCCCATATTACCAAATACCATGGCCATAACGCTTACCGCAGTACCCCATTCTGAAGGTATTCCCTCCATCTTACGATATAAAATTGCTCTTTCGTTCATCCAAGAATCGAATACTGCACAGATTGCTCCCCATAACTGTTCCATTGGGTCTGTTGGGAAATCAACACCTGTTTGAGCTTTGATACCTTCCTTGAACAGTTTAACAAGTTGTTTTAATTCCTCTACGTTCAAGTCTTTATCAAGAACGATACCGCGTTGAGCTTTTACTTTTTCTATGATGGCTTCAAATGGATCTATATCATCTTTATTAACTGGCTTCATGCCTAAAACGACATCACCATACATTTGTACGAAACGACGGTAAGAATCATAAGCGAATTTAGGGTTACCTGTTTTACGGGCAAGTCCTTCCACGACTTCGTCATTTAAACCAAGATTGAGGATTGTATCCATCATACCAGGCATTGATGCTCTGGCACCGGAACGTACAGAAACGAGCAATGGATTTTCAACATCTCCAAATTTACAACCCATCAAGCTTTCAATGTGTTTTACTGCAGTTTCAACATCATCTTTTAGAAGGGCTACTACTTTTTCTTTCCCAATTTCATAGTATTCATTACAAACGTCTGTTGTAATTGTAAAGCCAGGAGGCACAGGTACACCTATAAGGTTCATTTCTGCAAGGTTTGCACCTTTACCACCCAAAAGATTTCTCATGTCTGCTTTACCTTCAGCTTTACCATTGCCAAAAGTATAAACTCTCTTTACACTCATTTTTCAAAGTTGTTTTTTAAGTTAACAAATTCTGCTTTTTGCAAACTTAGTCAAAAAATATAGATTACAAAAGGATTTTGGCTAAAAATGAAAAAAAAATGTTACTTTTGTGAAGTCGTAAAATTACACTTATATATACGAAATATTTCTATGTCTCGGAAAAAGAAAAGTTTACCCGTTTTAGAGAATGTTACAATTACCGATGTCGCAGCAGAAGGCAAAGCATTAGCTAAGGTTGATGATATGGTCGTTTTTGTTCCTTTTGTTGTGCCTGGTGATATAGTAGATCTACAAGTAATTAAAAAAAAGCATCATTATTGTGAAGCCATAGCTATTCGTTTTCATAAATATTCAGAATGTAGACAAAAACCGTTTTGTCCCCATTTCGGCGTTTGCGGAGGATGTAAATGGCAATGTCTTCCTTACTCAGAACAGCTGAAATATAAGCAGAAGCAAGTTATTGATAATTTAACCAGGATAGGGAAGATAGAGTTGAACGGCGTACAGCCTATATTGGGTTCATTAAAAACAGAAGAATATCGCAACAAACTGGAGTTCGGTTTTTCAAATAAACGTTGGCTGACAGCAGATGAGATTGCATCTGATAACGCATATGATTGTCATGATGCTGTCGGATTTCATATAACAGGTTCATTTGAAAAAATCCTTCCTATTGAATCATGCCGGTTGATGGACGATATTAATAATAGAATCCGTAATAGTATTCGTGATTACGCACACGAACACAATCTGTCATTTCATGACCAGCGTGAACATAAAGGATTGCTTCGCAATATGATGATCAGGAACTCTAATACAGGAGAATTGATGCTTCTTATGCAATTCTGTATTACAAATCAACAAGAACAGCAACAGGCCGAGGATTTGCTGACATATATAGGTTCTACAGTTCCAGAAATAACTTCACTTTTGTATGTTAATAACCAAAAGTTCAATGATACATTTGGTGATTTGAACGTTATTACCTTTAAGGGAAACGATCATATCTTCTTGAAAATGGAAGATTTAAAATTTAAGGTAGGTCCTAAAAGTTTTTATCAAACAAATACCGATCAGGCCGTAGAATTATATAAGGTTGCGCGTGATTTTGCGGGTTTGACAGGAAATGAGCTGGTATATGACCTTTATACAGGTACAGGAACTATTGCAAATTTTGTTGCCCGTAAGGCCCGTCAGGTTATAGGCATAGAATATGTGCCAGAGGCAATTGAAGATGCTAAAATAAATTCAGAGATTAACGATATTCATAATACACTGTTTTTTGCAGGAGATATGAAAGATATACTGACAGAATCTTTCATTAATCAATATGGCCGTCCGGATGTTATTATTACAGATCCGCCAAGAGCCGGAATGCATAAAGATGTTGTAGATACTATTTTACGTGCAGAACCATCCCGCATCGTCTATGTAAGCTGTAATCCGGCTACCCAAGCACGTGATCTTAATTTACTGGATGTGAAGTATCGGGTGGCTGGCGTTCGTCCAGTTGATATGTTTCCTCATACACAACATGTAGAAAATGTAGTGTTGTTAGAGAAACGTTAGTTATAAAATAAATATGTGGCTAAATGTCAATTGCAAAACTCATTGTTTTAGCCACATATTTATTTCCTTTTAAAGAGCTTTAAGCTTATAAATTTATTTTTAGGAGTTAAGAAAAAATTTCTTTACTACAGCCGCAACACCGTCTTCTTCATTTGATAACGTGATATAATCAGCTGCTTTTTTCACAACTTCCTGAGCATTTGCCATTGCAACTCCTAAACCTGCATATTGAATCATTGAAAGATCATTGAATCCGTCACCGCAGGCTATCATTTCATCTTTAGACAATCCTATCTCTTCAAGCAAAACAGCCAAACTTCGGGCTTTATCTATTCCTTGTGGTACAAGTTCAAGGAAGAATGGCTCTGAGCGAAATACGTTCATGCGATTCTTTAAAGTATCTTTCATTTCTTGTTCTAATTTAGCCAAAGGCTCAGGATCACCAACAATCAGACATTTGGCTACAGGGAAATTAATTACTTCGAGAAAATCAGGAACTGTAATACTTTTCATTTTATTAAGAAACGCCTCATGACGTACATACTGATCATCAGCATTTTCCGATACAATATATTCATCCTTATAACTCAATATGACAAAATTATTCTTTTTTGCACATTCATATAAATAAGGATAAATGGCAGGATCTAATACATTTTCATACATTACAGCCTTTGTCTTCCAGTCTATGATTTGCCCTCCATTGTATGCCAGGATATATCCTTCATAAGTATCAAGTTGTAAGATATCAGCCAATGGAGCTATGCCATAAGTAGGACGTCCTGAAGCCAAAACAATTTTCAGGCCCTGTTTCTGAGCGTCTAATAACGTTTGTAATGTATTAGGTGTTATTTCTTTTTTATTGTTTGTTAAAGTGCCGTCAAGATCCAGCACCAGCAACTTATATTCCATACAATATTATATTTTCAATGTTAATGCTATTCGTTGGCGATTTTTGTCTATTTGCAATATTTTGACCGTAACATGTTGATGTAAACTTACAATCTCATTAGGGTCTTTTATGTATTTGTCAGACATCTGTGAAATATGAACAAGTCCTTTTTCATGTACTCCAATATCTACAAAACAACCGAAATTTGTGATATTTGAGATGACGCCAGGAAGAATCATTCCTTCCTTGAGATCATCAATAGTATGAACATTTTTATCAAATGAAAAGACTTCTATTCCTTTTCTGGGATCGCGTCCTGGCTTGTCTAGTTCTTTCATGATGTCTTCGAGCGTCGGCATTCCACAACTCTCTGATACATAATGATTCAAATCGATTTTTAGCCTTAGGCTCTTATCTTTTATCAGATTGCTGACTGTTGTATTTAAATCTTTTGCCATTTGATTGACAAGCGCATAACGTTCAGGATGCACAGCTGTATTGTCTAATGGTTCTTTTCCGTTTGGAATTCTTAAAAAACCAGCACATTGCTCAAATGCCTTAACTCCCATGCGGTTAACCTTTAACAAATCTTTTCTGGTCTCGAACGGGCCGTTTTCAGTTCTATAATTGATAATGTTCTGTGCCAGTTGTGGTCCTAAACCTGATACATATGTTAGTAACTGATGGCTTGCAGTATTTAAATTTACTCCTACGGCATTAACGCATAATTCGACAGTTTCATTTAATACTTTCTTTAGTTTGGTCTGATCAACATCATGCTGATATTGTCCAACCCCAATAGATTTTGGGTCTATTTTAACCAATTCAGCCAAAGGGTCCATTAACCGCCGACCGATGGATACGGCGCCACGTACGGTAACATCATAATCAGGGAATTCTTCTCTTGCAATGGAAGACGCAGAATATATTGAGGCACCATCCTCGCTTACAATAAAAGCCTGCACATCATGGTTAAACGAAATACTTTGAATAAAAGCTTCTGTTTCTCTACTGGCTGTTCCATTTCCAATGGCAATTGCCTCTATTTTATATTGTTCAACAAGTTTTTGGATTTTACGTTGAGCTTGTTGAAACTCATTACGTGGAGGATGAGGATAAATTGCTTCATTATGAAGTAGATTGCCTTGCGCATCAAGACAAACAATCTTACAACCTGTTCGAAAGCCGGGATCGACTCCCATTACTCTTTTTTGTCCTAAAGGCGGAGCCAGTAACAATTGATGTAAGTTTTTTGAGAAAACATTAATGGCTTCATCATCTGCTTTCTCTTTTGATAACGAAGCAAACTCAGTTTCAATCGATGGTTTAAGTAAACGCTTATAACAATCTGTTATAGAAGATTTTATTATCTCGCTACATTGATTCTTTCCCTTAATAAGAATTCGTTGTAAAGATTCAATGGCTTCTTGTTCATCTGGTGAGATACTTACTCTTAAAAAGCCTTCAGATTCACCTCTGCGCAAGGCCAATAGTCTATGAGAAGTACACCGTTTAAGCGGTTCGCTAAAATCAAAATAGTCCTTATATTTAATGCCTTCCTCTTCTTTGCCTTTAATAACCTTAGAAGTGATATTTGCGGTTTTTCTAAATTGTTGACGCATTATATTACGACACCGTTCATTTTCATTTATAATTTCGGCGATAATATCTTTTGCGCCATCTATAGCATCATCAATAGAGTTAACTTTTTCATTCAGGAATGCCGTAGCACGTTGTTCGGGATGTAGTTCATATTGTTTCAGAATAATCCATGCAAGCGGTTCTAATCCTTTTTCACGCGCTATTTCTGCACGCGTACGTCTTTTGGGTTTATAGGGGAGGTAAATATCTTCTAGAATATTGGCATCCCAGCACGTTTCAATGCGTTGCTGCAGTTCTTCGGTTAGTTTATTCTGATTTTTTATGGCATTGATGATTGTATCTTTTCTTTTCTGAATCTCAATATATTGATCAGCCAAATGTTTAATATTACTGATTTGTACTTCATCAAGGCCACCTGTTGCTTCTTTTCTGTATCGGCTGATAAATGGTATTGTTGCACCCTCATCAAATAAAGCAATAGTACGGGCTATTTGCTTTTCATTGATAAGAAGTTCCGATGCAATCAATTTGATTAATTCGGGTTGCATAAAAATAATTATTCTGTATGTGCCGCTCTTAAAATTAAAGTCGTAGCTCCAATTGTTATGATGTCGCCATCACTAAGTCTTACTCGATCGTAATCGGTAAGAATATCATTCATATAAAATGTTCCGGTATTGCTTGGAGCATCTCTTAATGTGTAAATCAATTGTCCTTGTTTGTTTCTTTTTACGTTAATAATGCAATGCTTGGTATCTACACTTGGGTCTACAGTTTCTATTGGAGTGTTAATGTCTGTTCCCTTAACATACCGTCCGATAACATTGTCTCCAAGCTGTAAAGGTAGTACTTGTTTATAATGGAAAACATTTTCTACGACCACAATACTCCCAAATGCGTCTGCATTTTCATTCTCGTCTGTTATTTCTTCTTTTTGTGTCGCTCTTAATTTAGACTGACCTATACGTATTCGGAATTGTTTGTTACAGACATCACAGACAAATACTAATGATTGTCCGTTTTCATATTTAGTTTCATCGAAGGTTATATAATTGTCACATTTAGGGCAACGTACTCGTTTCATAAATTTTTTGTTGAGTTTTAGTATAACGCTATTTTTTATATAAACCATTTCTATAATCAGAAAACTTATACTCGGCCTATATAAAATATGTATTCAAACAGATTTATTTAATATAATATACCCACGCAGTACTGAATTCTTCTGAAGTTTTACTTAATTTTCTCAAATCATTATACGCTTCTTCCTCGCTGGAATATCCCGGGAATACAACTCTTGTCATATGGCCCTTTGTATAAACCTGGGCGTCGTTATATCCTTCGTTATGTAGTTTTTCCACAAATAGATTAGCATTTTTTTCTGAAATCGCACTGGCAACTACAATACAATATCCTTTTAGGGGCTTTGTCTGAGAACAACAATCAGGCTTATTATTAGAAACTTCACTTTGTACCTTATCTGCAACTTGTGTGTCAAGGTGTTTAGCTGATTCATCCTCTGCTGAGAGCTTATTTAAATCATCAGCAGTTTTAATGTCTTTTTTTGCATATTGGGATGCGACCGGATTGTTGACTGAGACATTTTGAGCAGTTGTCAACTGAGTGCCCACCGTCATAAGATTTGCGAATTCAGCTTTATCATTTGATAACATGCCTGTATTACGAGCAGACGGGGATAGTATCAGGAACATAAGAACAACAGCCGCAACTGCCGCAATATTTTGTAACCATACTTTTTTGAGTCTGATGGTTATTTCATTATTATTTTTTTCTTTTATGCTCTGATTGGCAGATAATGTCGTTTCATTTTTATTTTCCTGTAGGGGAGTGAATAAGAGTGCATCAAGCCCATAAAATGCCGGACAAACAGTACCTGCTTGACAGGGTGAAAATTTCAAAGTCCCATTCTCATCTGAAGTTAGCAGTCCAAGACTTCCCATATCACAAGAACCATTTTCCAACAATTCCTGTCTTAATTGATTTATTTGTTTTCTTAGTAAATTTCTTGCTTCTGCTTCTGTTGCCTGATAGGTTTTCATGTATGAATTTACAAGAAGACCATCATCTTCCTTCAATTGCATATTAAAACCTACTGTGCGGATCGGAGGAAGAAAAAGTTGTTCATCCTCAATATATTTTGCCGGCATATGACGCGTTACAAAGCCGCCAAATTGCGGAATAATGACACAATCATTATCCAACAATAAAAATTCTATATGTCTTACTAACTCTTTCACACTACAAATATAAGTTTTTTCCCTGTATTTTCCTACAATTAACTTAAAAAAATTATCAACTAATCATTGTGAAGTTGTTTAGAACATCATTATTTTTTATACCTTTGTCCGAAACTAATAAAATCGACGGATTATGAATATCGCAATAGTAGGAAGCGGTTATGTTGGGCTTGTAACAGGAGCATGTTTTGCAGAAATAGGTGCTGATGTAACCTGTGTGGATGTGAATCGTGAAAAAATAGAAATGTTGGAACAGGGAGAAATTCCAATTTATGAACCCGGCTTAAAGGATTTGATACTGAAAAACAAAAAAGCAGGACGTCTTAGTTTTACGACATCACTTGAGAGTGTTCTAGATCGTGTACAAGTGATTTTCAGTGCTGTCGGGACTCCTCCAGACGAAGATGGAAGTGCTGATTTGAGTTATGTCTTGCAGGTCGCTCAAACCATTGGAGCGAACATGAATGATTATAAACTGGTAGTAACAAAAAGTACAGTTCCGGTCGGAACCGCAAAAAAAGTACGCGAGACTATTCAGAATGAGTTAGATAAACGAGGATTGGATATTCAATTCGATGTGGCATCAAATCCTGAATTTCTAAAAGAAGGACATGCTATTGATGATTTTATGAGTCCAGACCGTGTGGTTGTTGGCGTAGAATCAGAGAAAGCAAAAGAATTAATGACCAGACTATATAAGCCATTTCTTGTAAATAACTTTCGTGTGATTTTTATGGATATCCCTTCTGCAGAGATGACTAAATACGCTGCAAATTCCATGTTGGCTACACGAATCAGTTTTATGAATGATATAGCAAACTTATGTGAACGGGTAGGTGCAAATGTCAATATGGTACGTAATGGTATTGGTGCAGATACCCGTATAGGACGTAAATTTCTTTATGCAGGATGTGGATATGGTGGTTCTTGTTTCCCCAAAGACGTCAAAGCTTTGATAAAAACGGCGGAACAAAACGGCTATTCAATGTCTGTATTAAAAGCTGTGGAAGAGGTTAATGAACGCCAGAAATCGGTTTTATTTGACAAATTATTTAAAGCTATGGCCGGACAGTTGAAGGATAAAACCATAGCAATTTGGGGATTGGCTTTCAAACCGGAAACAGATGATATGCGTGAAGCGCCTGCTTTGGTACTTATTAATCGATTAATTGAAGCCGGATGTCAGGTCAGAGTCTATGATCCGCAAGCTATGAATGAATGTAAGCGTCGTATTGGTAATAAAGTTTTTTATGCTCAGGATATGTATGATGCTGTGGTTGATGTTGATGCGTTATTGATTGTTACGGAATGGAAAGAATTCAGATTGCCGGCATGGCGTGTCATGCAGAAAACCATGCGTAATCATTTAGTAATAGACGGTAGAAATATTTATGATCCTTCAGAAATGCGCGAAGCCGGATTTGAATATCATTGTATAGGTCTATGATGCAAAAATATATTATGCTATTTCTTGCTCTCTTATTTTTTCTTCCTGCATGTTCTGGAAGAAAAAATAAGATGCGCAAACAGGGCTTTCAAGAAGATCGTGCCGCAAAAGAACATTTTCAAGGAATTTGGTTAGACAGAGAAACCGGAAATGTTCTTTTCAAAGCGCAGGGAGACTCCATTTATTATCCTGATACTGTAAATGTACCTGTTAAATTTTGGATTTATCAAGATACATTATATCTGTCCGGTGATAAAGTAACTGCATATCCGATAGACCACATGGGTGAATACCTCTTCAGTTTTCATTCGTTAACGGGTGATGTCGTTTCTCTGCAACGTTCTGACTCGCAGTCTGACACCTTGTATTTTGTCCATAAGAATACGGCTTCATTAACATACAGACAAGTCAACAAAAAAGATACTGTAGTCTATTTTAATGAGGAACGTTATCATTGTTATGTATATGTAAATCCATCAAAACAAAAGGTCTATAAAACAAGTTATACCGATGAGGGGATGGCGGTAGAAAATGCTTATTATGACAATGTAATTCATATCTGCGTGTATCATGGCCGTCAACGTGTATTTGGACATGATTATGACAAAAATAGCTTTAAAGGATTAGTTCCTGATAACTTCCTGTCTCAGGCTATTTTATCTAATATGGAGTTTGATAAAGTTGATGCTGACGGTTTCCACTTTAATGCAACGGTATGTATTCCAGATGATGCAAGCTGTTACATGATTTGTATATTGGCCGATTTTAACGGGAAAGTTAGTACCCAACTTATTGAATATTAATTTTTATCAGATAGATTAATCTGACAGTTTTTTTAAGCCAAAACCAATAGGTTGTATATAATAAACGATATACTGTTTTGTTTAACTAAAGCATATAGACAACGAATGAAACCATATAAATATTTATTTTTTGATCTTGATGGTACATTAACTGATTCTGCACTGGGAATTGTGCGTTCGGCACAATATGCGTTGTCTCATTTTGGTATTTATATTGCAGACCTAAAATCATTATATCCTTTTGTTGGACCGCCTTTAGAAGATTCTTTTAAAGAGTTTTATAATTTTTCTTCAGATATGGCACAAGCTGCTGTTAAAGTATATCGTGAACGTTATGAGACTGTTGGAATTCATGAAAACGCGCCTTATCCCGGAGCTTCAGACTGCTTAAATACATTAAAACAAAACGGATTCCATTTGGTTATCGCTACTTCAAAGATGAAAAGAATGGCCGAAAGTGTATTAAATTCGTTTAATTTACGGACATATTTCGAGTTTGTTGGTGGTCGTGATGACGAGGGGAGGTTGCATACAAAAGCAGATGTCATTCGTGATATCATAAAAGAATTGAACCTTGAAAAAGAGAAGGAACATATATTAATGATCGGAGATCGTAAATACGATATTATAGGAGCCCGTGAAGTCGGTTTAGATACAGTAGGGGTATTATTTGGTTATGGAAGTCGTAAAGAACTTGAAGACGCTGGTGCAACATGGTTGGTTGAGGATTATGCAACCTTAATAAATATACTTTCTCAAAATTGATATCTGTTAGCACTGATAAGTATTTTTATCTTTGTATATTTATGTTTATAGACATTTTTAAAATGTCTTTATTTGCTTATTTCTGTTAAAAAAACAAATATTATAAGGACTTTATTTAATCTTTTATAAATTTGTATCACAATGCAATTTAATGCTATTAAAAACTTGATTTTAGCCAGCCTTGAAAAAGAAAAACTGAGCAAATTGCTACGATGAACTTAGAATAATAAATTAGTGCTTATGAATAAAAAGACCAAATGGGGATTAGTAGTCTTCATTATTTGTTGTTTTGTGGCTTGGGGAATTTATACACAGATGCCGCAACAAAACGAAGAACTTAAACAAGCAGATCAAGTTGATTCGCAGAAAAAAGGTGGAAAAAAAGTACTTAATGTTAATGGTTTGATAATCAAAACAGGTAAGTTAACAGATGAAATTCAAGTGCCGGGAAAATTAATTCCGGATGAAGAAGTTGATTTGTCATTTGAAACATCGGGGCAGGTCGTAGAAATTAACTTTAAAGAAGGTACACACGTCAAAAAAGGAGAACTCTTAGCTAAAGTGAATGACCGTGAATTACAGGCTCAGTTACGCCGACTTACAGCACAAGTTAAATTAGCAAAAGATCGTGTGGAACGTCAAAAAAGACTTTTACAGCGTGATGCAGTCAGTCAGGAAGCTTATGAGCAAGTACGGACCTCTCTAGAAACCTTAAAAGCAGATATTGCAATCGTTAAAGCACAAATTGAATTAACGGAGTTACGAGCTCCGTTCGATGGAGTGATTGGTTTGCGACAGATTAGTGTAGGTGCATATGCTTCTCCTACAACAGTAGTAAGCAAGCTTACACGCTTTATACCTTTAAAAGTAGAATTTGCTGTGCCGGAACGTTATGCTTCTGATATTAATCCAGGTACAAATCTGAACTTTATGATAGATGGCTCTCTAGAAACATTCCCTGCAAAAGTTTATGCAAAGGAGTCTGCTATTGATGTGAGTACCCATACGTTGAATGTACGTGCCATTTATGCAAATCAAGGTGGCAAACTGACCCCAGGACGTTATGTAAGCATTAAGCTTAAAAAGCAGGAAATTCTCAATGCTATAGCTATTCCTGCAGAAGCCATTGTGCCGGAAATGGGTAAGGATAAAGTATTTCTTTATAAATCAGGTAAAGCACAACCTGTTGAGATTAAGGCCGGTTTACGTACAGAATCTCAGGTGCAGGTCTTACGAGGTTTAAATGTTGGTGATACATTGATTACATCAGGAACATTACAGTTACGTACCGATTTACCTGTTATACTTGATGAAGTGAAATAATAAACAAGCGGACAATATGAATATATCAGAGTTAAGCATTAGACGTCCGGTGTTGGCAACGGTGATGACCGTTATCATTCTTCTTTTCGGTATCATCGGGTATTTTTCATTGGGAGTCAGAGAATATCCCTCTGTGGATAATCCAATCATTTCCGTATCATGTTCATATGCAGGAGCCAATGCCGATGTGATTGAGAATCAGATCACAGAGCCGCTTGAACAGAATATTAACGGTATTCCTGGAATTCGTTCACTTACCAGTGTCAGTCAGCAGGGACAAAGTAGAATTACAGTTGAATTTGAACTGTCTGTAGACTTAGAAACAGCTGCAAATGATGTTCGTGATAAAGTTTCCAGAGCTCAGCGGTATCTGCCGGATGACTGTGATCCTCCAACTGTTTCAAAAGCAGACGCCGATGCCTCGCCAATTATGATGGTTGCCTTGCAGAGTGAAAAACGCTCTCTTTTGGAATTGAGTGAGATTGCAGATTTGACGGTCAAAGAACAATTGCAGACCATTTCTGATGTCAGCAGTGTATCTATATGGGGTGAGAAAAAATATGCCATGCGTTTATGGCTTGACCCTATAAAAATGGCTGGTTATGGCATTACGCCGATGGATGTAAAAAATGCGGTTGACAAAGAAAATGTCGAATTGCCTTCTGGTAGTATTGAAGGTAATACCATTGAGCTAAACATCCGTACAATGGGACTGATGAATACAGCTAAAATGTTCGACGACCTGATTATTAAAAGTGACGGAAATCAGATTGTCCGTTTCAGCGATATAGGACGAGCAGAACTTGGAGCTGCTGATATTCAAAGCTATATGAAAATGAATGGAGTGCCGATGGTCGGTGTAGTAGTCGTTCCTCAACCTGGTGCCAATCATATTGATATAGCTAATGCGGTTTACGAGCGCATGGAAATCATGAAAAAAGATTTGCCGGAAGACGTACATTACAGTTATGGATTTGATAATACAAAATTTATTCGGGCTTCTATTAACGAAGTAAAACAAACTGTTTATGAGGCGTTTGTATTGGTTATTATAATTATCTTCCTTTTTCTGCGCGATTGGCGTGTTACGCTAGTACCGTGTATAGTGATTCCGGTATCACTTATCGGTTCTTTCTTTATCATGTATCTGCTTGGCTTCTCTATCAATGTATTAACCATGTTGGCTATAGTTTTGGCTGTGGGACTTGTGGTGGACGATGCCATTGTGATGACAGAGAATATTTACATACGTATTGAACGCGGTATGCCTCCTAAGGAAGCAGGAATTGAGGGAGCCAAGGAGATATTTTTTGCAGTTGTGTCAACTACAGTCACGCTGGTTGCCGTTTTCTTTCCAATTGTATTTATGGAAGGAACTACCGGACGACTATTCCGTGAATTCAGTATGGTTATATCCGGTTCTATCATCATTTCATCTTTTGCTGCTCTGACCTTTACGCCCATGCTGGCTACCAAGCTTCTTAAACAACAGAAAAAAAAGAATTTCTTTTATCAGATAACAGAACCGTTTTTTATAGGAATGAATAATGTCTATAGTCGTGCATTAAGTTTCATCTTGCGTCATAGGGTATGGACATTACCATTCATGGTTATAATGATAGGACTTATCTTCTATCTATGGAATATTATTCCGGCAGAGATGGCGCCTTTGGAAGACCGTTCAATGATAACAATTAATACAAAAGGGCAGGAGGGTGCAACATACGAATATATGCGTGATTATACAGAAGATATCAATCTTTTGGTAGACTCGCTTATACCGGACGCCGAAGCAGTAACAGCCAGAGTATCAAGTGGTACTGGTAATATTCAGATTGCGCTTAAAGACATGCGTACACGCGATTATACTCAAATGGAAGCCGCTGAAAAGCTGTCAAAGGCTGTTCAGAAAAAGACAAAAGCAAGAGCATTTGTACAGCAGCAGTCATCATTTGGAGGACGTCGTGCCAGCATGCCGGTTCAATATGTATTACAGGCAACCAATATAGAAAAGCTTGAAAAAGTACTGCCTGTATTCATGGAAAAAGTATATGAGAATCCTACATTCCAGATGGCCGACGTGGACTTAAAGTTCAATATGCCAGAGGAACGTATCCATATTAATCGTGATAAGGCCAACATCATGGGAGTAAGCACAAAAGATCTGGCACAGACCTTACAATATGGACTTAGTGGACAGCGTATGGGATACTTTTATATGAATGGTAAGCAATATGAGATACTTGGAGAAATAAACCGTCAGCAGAGAAATAAACCAGCAGACTTGCTATCAATTTATTTGCGCAGTAATGATGGGCAGATGATTCAAATTGATAATCTTATTGAGTTGGAAAGTAGCATTGCGCCGCCTAAACTTTATCGTTACAATCGCTTCGTTTCGGCTACTATTTCTGCCGGATTGGCTGATGGTAAAACAATAGGGCAAGGACTGGATGAAATGGATAAAATAGCCAAAGAAGTATTAGATGATACCTTCCGCACCTCATTGGCCGGTGATTCTAAAGAGTATCGTGAGAGTTCTTCAAGTCTGATGTTTGCATTTATTTTGGCTTTAGTTCTGATATATCTTATTTTGGCTGCACAGTTTGAGAGTTTCAAAGATCCGCTCATTATCATGTTAACAGTACCGTTGGCTATTACAGGTGCACTTATTTTTATGTATTTCAGCGATATAACCATGAACATATTCAGTCAGATTGGTATTATCATGCTTATCGGACTAGTGGCAAAGAACGGTATTCTAATAGTAGAATTCGCTAATCTTAAACAAGAGAACGGCGAAGACAAGATGCAGGCCATTCATGATGCTTCACTACAACGTTTGCGTCCTATCTTAATGACCAGTGCATCAACAGTTCTCGGTCTTATACCTCTTGCGTTTGCAACAGGTGAAGGATGTAACCAGAGAATAGCCATGGGTGTAGCTGTTGTCGGTGGTATGTTGGTGTCTACTTTCCTGACCATGTTTATTGTACCGGCAATATATAGTTATATTTCAACCAATCGGATAAAACATAGCAAGAATGAAAATTAAAATAAGAACCATATTAGTTTTATTGACTTATGCGTTATCTGCATCAGCGCAACCGGAATGGGTTCGTGTTGGAACGGTAACCCTACAAGAATGCCTCGAAAAAGGGTTGAGTAATAATTATTCAATCCGGATGATACTTAACAAACAGGAAGAAAGTGAAAACAATGCAACAAAGGCAAATGCAGGATTACTTCCTACCGTTGATTTAAGTGCTTCATATAACGGTGATCTCGGTACAACGCGTACAACTTCCCGTGAGACCGGTATCCGTACGACGGATCGTAATGCTTACGACCAGAATGTCAATGCCGGAATCAATCTTAACTGGACGCTTTTTGACGGATTCAGTGTTTGGACTAATTATAAACAGTTGCAGCTTCTGCGCGAACAAGGCGAATTGCACACAAGGTTAGCTATAGAAGATCTTGTATCATCATTGACAGCAGAATATTATAACTTTATTCAGGAAAAAATTCGTTTAAAGAATTTCCGTTATGCCATGTCCTTATCAAAAGAACGTATGCGTATTGTAGAATTACGCTATTCTATCGGTGATAATTCAGGACTGGATTATTTGCAGGCTCGTGTTGATTTTAATGCGGACAGCGCACAATATATGCGTCAGCAGGAGGCTCTGAAAGCATCGCTTATAAAATTAAACGAGCTTATGGGAAATGAAGATGTTACTGCTCCGATTGGTATACGCGACACAACAATAGATCTTGATCCGTCTTTAAGACTTGATGAATTATGGGAAGCGACTCAACGTGCAAACGCCTCTTTGCTCGAGGCGGACCAAAATACCGAATTAGCACGTATGGATTATAAAAAAATCATGTCGCGAGATTATCCTTATGTACGTTTTAATGCCGGATACGGTTATACTTTAAACCGCTATGCTGTAAATTCAACAAAACAACGTGATAATTGGGGACTTAATGCGGGAATTACTGTTGGATTTAATTTGTTTGACGGGAAGCGGAAAATGCAGAAAAGAAATGCAGAATTAGCTGTTGACTATGCAGAGTTAGAACGTGAGAATTTGAGACTTGCGCTCAAATCACAATTGAATAATCTATGGCAAGCTTACCAAAACAATTGGCAGGTACTCCAGCTAGAGCGTGAGAATATTGTTGCCGCCCAAGATAATTATGAAGTAGCTTATCTGAGTTATCTTGATGGAGGACTTTCCGGTCTTGATATGCGTGAGGCACAAAAGAGTCTTCTTGATGCTGAAGAACGTATCCTGACAGCCGAATATGATACAAAAATGTGTGAAATCTCTTTATTATTACTTAGTGGAAATGTATTACACTATTTAGCTAAGGAATAAATATATCTATCAAGAAAATGTATATACAGAATAAAATTAAAAAGGTCGTGGCAGTTCACGACCTTTCTGGTATAGGACATGTGTCGCTTATGGCCGTTATTCCGATTCTTTCTTCCATGGGGTTTCAGGTCTGTCCGTTACCTACTGCTATTTTGTCAAATCACACACAATATCCCGAGTATTCGTTTCTTGATTTGACTGAAGAAATGCATAACATCATTAAGAAATGGGAATTATTAGATGTAAAATTCGATACTTTCTATACCGGCTATCTAGGTTCTGCCAAACAGGTTAAGATTGTAGAAGAACTGATTAAACAGTTTCATCGTCCTGATGATTTAGTTGTTGTTGATCCGGTATTGGGTGATAACGGTCAATTATATGTAGGTATGGCTGACGAAATGGTTGAAGAGATGCGTCGCCTCATAGGATATGCAGACATCATAACTCCCAATCTTACAGAAATGTTTTTGCTTTTAAACCGTCCTATGGCAGATGCCCAATCTTTAACGGACAAGGAACTGAAAGGATATCTTAAGGAACTTTCTGATAAAGGTCCGCAGATTGTTATTGTTACCAGCGTGCCGGTACAAAACAATCCGCATATGACTTCAGTTTATGCCTATAACCGTTCGGGTGGACGGTATTGGAAGGTTACCTGTCCATACCTCCCTGCCCATTATCCTGGTACGGGAGATACTTTTACAAGTGTGATTACCGGTTCAATTATGCAAGGAGACAGTTTGCCAATTGCATTGGACCGCGCCACTCAATTCATTTTACAGGGCATCCGTTCCACGTTTGGATATGAATATAATAATCTAGACGGTATAATGCTCGAAAAAGTGCTTCACAATTTAGATATGCCTATTCAGGTTAGCAGTTATGAGTTAGTCGAGTAGGAAGTTGAAGTTAATGAAGTAAAATATTTCTGATTTTCATGAATTTAATAAAATAATCTGCATTGTTTATTTATCCAATCATGAAATAAGGACCTTAAAGTTTTTTATTAGATTCAAAACATCAAGAGGATATAGAAACAGAATTCAAAACAATGATAGGTTTTATCTCTTATCATTGTTTTGAATTCAAATATATTCTTAATTATTTCCCGGATAATCAAGATAAAGAGTTGCACCAGTGCCAAAGTTAAGTATAGAATTATCTAATGATGAATAAGGTACACGCAGCCGGCAACGTTGTGGCATCAATCCATCTGTTACAAGTACACATCGATCATTTTTTTCGTCAATATCTGTAATTTCTATGAGTTCACCGTCATATATTTCATCATCATGAGTAAATGTCACATAAATAGTGTGAGGTAATTCTACTGTCTTAAATGTCTTTTTCATATTGTTTTTAAATTTGATTACATATATAATATAGTAAATTCACCTTAAAAATTCAATTTTCTGTGCTATTTTTTTATTAAAATCAAAATTGCAGTAAACTATAGTTTACATTTTAATGTAATTTGATATGCCGATAAAATTACGAACAGTTGTTACAACTTATTTTATAGAATAATTTATATAAAATACAGACATAAAAATATATTCTTCCTATATTAGGATTGAAAATAGAATCTGAATATTTGTTTTTTACAGATTTATTTGTCAAAAAGAATTTAATTTCCTATCTTTCTCCGCAAATGAGATTGCTATCGCATCTTTGGGTCATTTTTGTTTTAAGCCTGATTATATCGTGCAAGAACAAATATTCAATGGAAACTCCGGAGCTTCCTATAGAATCGTTCTGTGACGGTGATATTATCTTCAGAAGAGGAACAGGTATAATGAGCCGTATAGTAGTAGAGGCAAGTAAGAATGGCGTTTATTCACACATTGGCATATTGAAGCGTGAAGGTGACAAATGGTTTGTCATTCATGCCGTTCCTGATGAACCTGATTTTAAAGGAGATCCGGATCGTGTAAAGATGGAGCCTGTTACACAGTTCTTCTCTCCTGAAAGAGCATGCAAAGGTGCTGTAATGCGATATAATGAAGAAAATGGAGCTGCAGCCAAGGCTGCAAGGCATGCATTGGAGTTTGCACGCAAAGGGACATTGTTTGATCATGAATATGATTTGAACGACACTACAAAAATGTATTGTACAGAACTGATTGCCTATGTCTATTATAAAGAAGGTATAGATTTGACAGAAGGTCGACGGAGTCGGCCACGTCTCCCCATAAAGAGTGGGGTATGCATCTTGCCTGATGACTTGGCCGGAAATCCCCATTTAACAACGATATTCAGTTTCTCAAGATAAACTGTATTTGTTATCCTTAATTTATTAACCATTAAAAACACATTGCAATGAAAAAATTGGTTTATTTTAGTACGTTATTGGTGATGATGTTCATCGTATCTGCATGTTCGGATAACACGCCTTCCGGTGCGCTTAAATCTTATACGACAGCGTATATGAACGGTGATTTCGAGAAATATGTAGATGGAATTTATTTCTCTAAGGTAGATCCGGAGGATATTGCAGAGGCTAAATCCAACTTTGTTGGATTGATTAAAGAATTAACATCTAAACAACCAGAAGAAGAGACTTTACAGGATTTTGAAATACTTGGTGAAGAGATTTCTGAAGACGGCAATACAGCAATTGTAAAGATCAAGGAGATTTACAAAAACGGTTCAGAAAAAGAAAAGGAAAGCAAACTGGTTAAAGTTGATGGTAAATGGCTGATGGATATGGGTAAATAACCGGTTATATCAATCAGTTATAAATAAAGAAATAACTTGATGTAAAGGAGCGAGGGATATAAATCTCTTCACATGCTTTTATTGGGAAACAATAACATAAAAAAGAGAACTGCGTACGATTTCCTTGTATGGATTTGTACGCAGTTCTGTCAATATATTTATTTTATATAAATATCAATATGTTTATCTGATAAACAATAGTTCACGATATTTAGGTAACGTCCACATCTGATCATCTACGATTAGTTCAAGCTTATCAATGTGATAACGAATCTGCTCAAGCATAGGTGCGATGTTGTCATGATATGCGATAGCCTTTTCACGTATATCTGTGATTCGATTGGCCACTTTGCGTGCTTCTACCATACTATCAACATGCGCTTTGATGTAAGCTGTACGTTCTGCTATTTCTTTAATGATAGCTACATTACCTTCTGAGAGTTTGGCAGCTTCGGCCTCGGGCAGAAGTGATTTCATCTTATAAGCGTTGTCTATCAGCGATGTTTGATATTTAATGGCAACCGGTACGACATGATTCATAACCAAATCACCTAAAACACGTGCTTCAATCTGAATCTTTTTGGTGTACATCTCCCATTTTACTTCATTGCGCGCCTCAAGTTCCTTACGGGTCATTACACCTGTTGATTCGAACATGCGGATGCTTTCAGGCTTCAGATAATTATCGAAGATAAGTGGGCAGCTGGTTTCACAATCCAGTCCGCGACGCGCAGCTTCAGCCTTCCATTCGTCGCTGTATCCGTTTCCGTCAAAGCGGATTGGCTTACACTCTTTGATATAACGACGGATAACCTGAAGAATTGCAGAGAACTGTGATTCGCCTTTTTCCAACAGTTTGTCAACATCCTGTTTGAAAATAATAAGTTGTTCTGCTACTGCAGTATTAAGAGCAATCATCGCACTTGCACAATTGGCTTCTGAACCCGGTGCACGGAATTCAAATCTGTTACCAGTAAATGCAAATGGAGATGTACGGTTACGGTCAGTATTGTCAATCAGCAATTCCGGAATTTGCGGAATGGTTAGTTTAAGTCCTTGCTTTCCACTGAGTGAAAGTAAATCATCGTTACTGCTTTCTTCCAGATGATCAAGCACTTTACTCAATTGTGTACCCAGGAATGAGGAAATAATGGCAGGAGGAGCCTCATGCGCACCCAAACGGTGAGCATTTGTAGCACTCATAATAGAGGCTTTAAGAAGACCGTTATGATGATAAACAGCCATCAAGGTGTTGACTACGAAGGTAATAAAACGCAAATTTTCTTCTGAAGTCTTACCTGGTGCCATCAGTAGTGTACCGTTGTCGGTACCAAGCGACCAATTGTTATGTTTGCCCGAACCATTGACACCCTTGAACGGCTTTTCGTGCAGAAGAACGCGGAATCCATGATTACGTGCTATTTTACGCATAAGCGACATGAGCAACATATTATGGTCAACTGCCAGATTACATTCTTCGAAAATAGGAGCAAGTTCGAACTGGTTTGGAGCCACTTCATTGTGTCTTGTCTTGACAGGGATACCTAATTCAAGAGCCTGAATCTCCAAATCTTTCATAAATGCTCCTACACGTGAAGGAATTGCACCAAAATAATGGTCTTCAAGCTGTTGATTCTTTGAAGCTTCGTGTCCCATCAATGTACGTCCGGTCAGAAGCAAATCGGGACGGGCAGCATAGAGCCCTTCGTCTACAAGGAAATATTCTTGTTCCCAACCTAAATAAGTAAGGACCTTTTTTACAGAAGGATCAAAATAATGGATTACATTCAGTGCAGCCTTATTAACAGCCTGAATGGACTTAAGCAACGGTGCCTTATAATCGAGCGATTCGCCGGTATAAGCAATGAATACGGTAGGAATACACAACGTATCGCCCACAACAAATACCGGTGAAGAAGGATCCCACGCACTGTAGCCACGGGCTTCGAATGTATTACGGATACCTCCATTAGGAAAAGAAGAACCGTCAGATTCCTGTTGAACAAGAAGTTTTCCTGAGAATTCTTCTATCATGCCGCCTTTTCCGTCATGTTCAACAAAAGCGTCATGTTTCTCTGCTGTACCTTCGGTTAATGGCTGAAACCAATGTGTATAATGGGTTACACCTAATTCTGTAGCCCACTTTTTCATGCCTTCGGCTACAGCATCAGCTATGTTCCGGTCAAGACGGGCATCATTATCGATAACGTCCACTAATTTTGCATATACCTTACTTGGAAGGTACTTAAACATCTTTTCGCGATTGAAAACATACTTGGCAAAATATTCACTGGGGCGTTCTGACGGAACCGTCACTTCGAGCGGCTTTTTATGAAACGCCTGTTCAACAACTCTGAATCTTAAATTTGACATATTTCTGAGTTTCTGTTTTTGGTTGATTTATTTGAAACTTGGCACGCTTGTCTTTTTCGGGTGCAAAGTTATAGATTTTGGTGCGAAAAACCATGCATTTTATGCTTTATCAGCACAACAGACTAAAAGTTTTTATAACTGTTTTATAGATTGGCACCGAAACTAAATTCTCAGTCTATAAATCTTTTGGTTAAAAGACCGAATTCTTCAATACGACGGTCACGTAAGAATGGCCACCAACGTCTGACATTCTCAGAACGTGCCATATCGATTTCCACCACCATATTTTCAGGATCGTCTGTATCTGCGCGTGCTATCAGTTCTCCTTGTGGGCCTGCAACAAAACTGCTACCCCAGAATTTAATACCATTGGTCTGGCCGGAAGGATCGGGTTCCAGTCCTACACGATTGACAGCTATGACTGGCAAGCCGTTGGCTACCGCATGACCGCGCTGGACAGTAGTCCATGCTTCACGTTGACGTTCTTGCTCCTCCGGAGTATCTGTACTTTCATAACCTATGGCTGTAGGGTAGATGAGTAGTTCTGCTCCTTGTAATGCCATTAGGCGTGCACCTTCCGGATACCACTGATCCCAGCAGACTTGTACGCCTAATTTCCCAACAGAAGTTTGTATGGGGTGAAATCCCAAATCACCTGGTGTAAAATAGAATTTCTCATAATAAGCCGGGTCGTCAGGGATATGCATTTTGCGATATTTGCCGGCAATAGTTCCGTCTTTCTCAAAAACAACGGCTGTATTATGGTAAAGTCCCGGTGCACGTTTCTCAAAAAGTGATGTCACGAGGACAATTCCATACTGACGAGCCAGTTCTCCGAAAAAGCCTGTAGACGGTCCGGGTATAGGCTCGGCCAAATCAAAACATTGAGTATCCTCAGTTTGACAAAAATAGAGAGAATTGTGTAACTCTTGTAATACAACAAGCTGTGCACCACGGCTGGCTACATCTTCTATGTTTTTGGCCAATTTTAACAGGTTGTCTTTAACGTCTGCTGTATTGGCTTGTTGAATTAGTCCTACTTTTAATGTTGACATATGTATTATAGTTATTTCGTAATGGTTATTTTAAAACATTTGCAGGAAATTGCATTGTGCAGCAATGCAACGAACCATGTTGTTTAATTAGAACACGGCAGTCAATTCCGACCACAGTACGATGTGGAAATGCCTTTCCGATATTTTTTAATGCCGTTTCGTCATGTTGTGGCTGACCGTATGTCGGAACCAGAACAGCTCCATTGATAATTAGGAAATTAGCATAGGTTGCCGGTAGTCGGGAACCGTCTTCGTCGTAAATGGCATCCGGCATTGGTAAAGGAATTAGTCTGTAAGGTTCATCATTTAGAGTACGGAATGTACACAATTGTTCCTCCATCTTGTGAAGTTCTTCATAATGTTCATCTGAAGGGTCGTCACATTTTACGTAGGTGATGGTGTGATTGGGGCAAAGTCTGGCTAAAGTGTCTATATGACTGTCGGTGTCATCTCCTGCCAAATAGCCATGATCGAGCCATAATACTTGTGAGGCATTGAAAAGGCGTTTTATTTCCAGTTCAATGTCAACTTTAGACAAATGATCGTTTCGATTGGGAGAAAGCAGACATTCTGACGTAGTAAGAATTGTCCCTTCACCGTCGCTTTCTATTGATCCTCCTTCAAGCACAAACCCCAGGCAATTTGTATAAGTTCCATTAAAGTATTGTTGGGAAGCCAGTTTCCGGTTAATCTGATTGTCTTTATTGGCAGCAAATTTCATGCCCCATCCATTAAAACAGAAATCCAATAATTGTGGCGTATTTTCAGTAAGTAACGTAATAAATCCATGATCGCGTGCCCAAGTGTCATTGGTTGGACATTCAGCTATACGGATATTTGCCATTACTGCAGACGGCATATGCGTAGCAAGCAAGGCACGGACATTTTCAGGTTCCGGAGTAACAATAAGTAAAGGCTCGCGTGACGCAATCTCATATGCCATGCGCAGATAACAATCTACTACCTCTTTCAAAATATCATGCCAATCCGTATCTGCATGTGGCCATGTTAGTTGTACTCCGCTTTGCGGATACCATTCTGATGGTAAGAATGATGCCCTGATTTCTGTATAATCAGGCCCGTTTGGGGAATCAAAACGTAATTCCAATACACGTTCGTCATATGACGATGTTCTGACTTTATATTGTAATGCCATAATTAATGTTCAGACTTGGGGGTTCTGTCGAAAAAAGGATTTTTTGAAGAGATACTTATAGGAATTGCAATTACTTGACTGCATGCTGGAGTGGGCCAACCTAAATGCTGTGCAGCGTAACCTGCTGAGAACATAACACGTGTGTCCACTCTGTTGTCTGCTGCTGTGGCACAAGCCGAACCTACAGCAATTCCCACATCTATACTGTTAAGTGCACAAGGGGCTTGTTCCGGGCGATTACAACAAACGGGAGAGCCACAATATCCACAATTGAGACCGAGGGCATGCTCTCGCGTACCTATTAATATAACAGCTTCAGCCTGCAGAATATTTTCTGCGTCACGAAGAAAGAAATGCATTCCGTTTATCTCATAAAGAGCAGTCATTTCTTTGCTCAGACGCATAATCTCGTCTCCTTCCAGCATGGCTATTTCAATTAAATCCATGCCTTTACTTTTGGGGGCGGTACGGGCCGCCGTCATCATTTTCCGTGCCACCTCACAAGCGTTTTCGTGGCGGATTTTTCTTTCGTCGGTCATTCTTAAATAAAACAATTTGAGCAAAGATACAAATTTTCGCCTATAATGACTTTATTTTTCTTAACTTTGTGGCTAAAATTAACGGGGAAATGCTGAAGATTGAACGTGCGACATTAAGTTTAGGCGGACGCACACTGTTCCGCGAACTGAATATGGAAGTAAGGAAAGGCGAGGTGGTCTGTATTACGGGAGATTCCGGATGTGGAAAGACATCGCTACTCCGGGCCATATTAGGTTTTCAGACGTTGGATTGTGGAATAATATATGTTAATGATATTCAACTTAATTCGCGTTCTATTGCAAAAATCCGTCAAATGACGGCATATATACCCCAGGAACTTTCTTTACCACACGAAAGTGTACGCGAGATGGTTAGAATGCCTTTTGAACTGAAAGGCAACAAAAATCTCTGTTTTTCCAAAAGTTTGTTATGGGAGCAGTGGGAAACACTCGGGTTAGAACAGCAGTTATACACTAGCAACATGGCTCATTTATCTGGTGGTCAACGGCAACGGATCTTATTGTCTGTTTGTGCCCTATTAGGGAAACCGCTGGTCATAGCGGACGAGCCGACTTCAGCACTTGATGCAGACTGTGTGCGCCGCGTAGTCAGCTTTTTTAAGAATCTGGCAGAGAAAGGCACGGCAATACTGACAGTCTCACATGACCGTGATTTCATAGCGGGATGTGACAGAGTCGTGGAACTTTAAAATAATATATATCATATCATCAAAAGTACCGTATATTTCTTTAAATGGAAGCATGGTAAATACAATTTGAAGATGGAGACAATAGATATCAGTTATTGGGGACTGGGATTCGGTATGTTGCTCATGCTGATTCCGTTTTATTACCTTTGGCGACTGAAAACCGGCTTACTGCAGGCGGCTGTTATCAGTACGATACGTATGACTGTGCAATTGTTGCTGATAGGGGTTTATTTGAGACTGTTATTTCAATGGGATAGTATATTGGTAAATATATTGTGGACGATTGTTATGGCTATGGTTGCCTCATATACAGCCGTAAGCCGTACTACGCTTCGTATGAAAGTATTATTTTTACCTGTTTTAGTGGGATTATTTGTCACAGTATTGTTGATATCTACTTATTTTTTAGGGGTAGTCATGGGTGTCTCCAATGTGTTCTCTGCCAGATATTTTATTCCGATAGTTGGTGTACTACTCGGTAACATGCTGACAGTTAATATATTGGCTTTAAATGTCTATTACAGCGACTTACGTCGCGAACAACAAATGTATTATTATCTGCTGGCTAATGGTGCGACTCGGTTTGAAGCTACAGTACCATTCTTGCGTTCTGCTGTCATTAAATCTTTTTCTCCTTGTATAGCTAATATGGCTGTATTGGGATTGGTTTCTTTTCCAGGTACAATGATTGGTCAGATTTTAGGAGGCTCTATGCCGGATATTGCGATTAAATATCAGTTAATGATTAGTGTAATTACGGTCGTGGCTTCAATAATCTCTTTAATGATTACAATTTCGCTTTCCATCCGTCAGTCTTTTGATGAGTTTGACTGTTTAAAACCTATTTTCAGAGCTTCTTCTGAAAGTAACCAATAAGAAATTCTAGAAGAACTGCACATAAATCTACTGTACTTAACAATATAATCTGAAAGAAGTAACAATAAAAAGGTTTTGTAAGTTTGAAATTTGCTATAAAAATCCTATCTTTGCAAAAATAATCTATTTGCGTGAAAATTAAGGAAGTAATTTTTGCCCTTGAACGATTCGCGCCTCTGCCTTTGCAGGAAAGTTTTGATAATGCTGGCCTGCAAGTTGGATTAACAGAGACGGATGCCTCAGGGGCATTGTTGTGTTTAGACGTAACCGAAGAGGTTCTTGATGAAGCTATCTCATTAGGGTGTAATTTGGTGATATCACATCATCCACTGCTTTTTCATGGCTTGAAGACAGTATCAGACCGTAATATGGTGGAACGTTGTGTCAGAAAAGCCATACAGAATGAAATTACGATTTATTCTGCTCACACAAACCTGGATAATGCTGAAGATGGGGTAAACTTTAAGATTGCAGAAAAAATCGAATTGGAGCAGGTACGTTTATTACAACCTCATCCGGTAAAAGTAAAAGAGGGAGGACATGAATATACAGTCATGGCAGGTAGTGGAGTAGTTGGCGAATTGACATTAGCGGAAGATGCCTTGACGTTTCTTCAACGAATCAAATCTGTATTTCGTGTCGACTGTCTGATGCACAATGAGTTATTACAACGTCCAATAAGCAAGGTCGTGATTTGTGGTGGTGCTGGTGATTTCCTGCTTGATGATGCCATAGCTTTGGAGGCTGACGCATTTTTGACAGGCGAGATGCATTATCATCAGTATTTCGGTCATGAACAGGAATTACAGATTGCTGTTTTGGGACATTATCAGAGCGAACAGTTTACTAAAGAAATTTTTTATTCAATCATAGGGGAGACGTTTCCCGATTTGCCGGTCTTCATGACGGCGATAGATACGAATCCCATTAAATATCTATTATAATCAAACTATGGCTAAAGAAAGTAAAAAAGATCCCACAGATTTGTCTATCGAAGAAAAGTTGAAAAACTTGTATCAGTTGCAGACTATGCTCTCTGAGATTGACAAGATTAAGACATTGCGTGGCGAATTACCACTTGAGGTGCAGGACCTGGAAGATGAAATTGCTGGATTAACAACCCGTATCAAGAATATTCATACGGAAATTGACAACTTGAATGATGACATTGCTAAACGTAAGGTTTCAATCGCCAACAGCAAGGAAAGCATTGAAAAATATAAGCAGCAATTGGATAATGTCCGCAATAATCGTGAATATGAAACATTGAGCAAAGAAATTGAGTTTCAAAGTCTTGATGTTGAACTTAATGAAAAAAGAATTCGCGAAGCTAAAGAGGCTATTGACCGCAAAAATGCTGAAATCGATAAATATCAGACTCAGGCTGACGAACGTAAATCAGATCTTGATGTAAAAAAGTCTGAGTTAGACGAGATTATTTCTGAGACTAAAGCAGAAGAAGAGAAATTAAGAGAAAAAGCAAAAGTATTAGAAGCTACGATAGAGCCACGTTTACTGACTGCTTTCAAACGTATCCGTAAAAACAGCCGTAATGGTTTAGGTATCGTATACGTTCAGCGTGATGCTTGCGGTGGTTGTTTCAATAAGATACCGCCACAGCGACAACTGGATATCCGTATGCGTAAGAAAATTATTGTATGTGAATATTGCGGACGTATCATGATTGACCCGGAATTAGCAGGTGTTCAGAATGAAACAAAAGTAACAGAAGAAAAGCCTAAAAAACGTCGCAAAGTAGCTACTGAAGAATAATTCCTTTTATTCTTTATAATATAGCTGAATATAACAAGTCTTAAATGCATAGGTTAGATAAAGAACATTAACCTGCATTTGAGACTTGTTTGTTTTTATAATGGAATCTAAACTGACACGCAAAAGATTATAACACGGAAGGGTATAGATACGTAATAAGCGTGAGTTCGACATAAAATCATAAAAACGCTTTTATTTAAGCTAAACAACCACGCTGTATATCAACCATTTAAAGTTCACATAAAAAGTCCTTCACCCCTTCACATTACCACATAACGTATTTATTATCAATATAATACGTGTGAAGGATATCCTTCACATCACATACACTCCGTTTAAAATCTGTCTCTTGCTCATTTCAGCGAACTAACCGGTCCGAAAAGTTTAAAAAAGAGAGCGCACATTTTGTATTCGTTAAGAAATCCTGACAAAAACACTGAGACAGGAACCACAACCGTACAGAAAAATAGTCCTATACGGTAACGGGCATCACCGTAACCGTGCGGAAAAAGATTCACAAAGTGCAGGATTGAATTCGTAACCGTACGGAAAAAAATTCGTAACCGTATGCATTTTGTATGATTTCATCCGCTGTGAAGGATCGGTGAAGGAGATGTGAAGGATAACCCTTCACACTTAACACACTGTCAGTCTGTTATTTGAATGGCTTTGTGAAGGAGTAAGGCCAAAAAGCGAAAGAAAACCTTTATAGGGAAAACGCATGGGCGCGCGTGCGCGATATTTCTTTTTTTCAATTCTGATTGCTTCGCTCAAAAGCTGCAAATCTAACAGGAAATACCTTCTATGAGAATAAAGGTCATACTCATTTTGGTATGACCTTTTTATTTAAAATTCTAGGATAGTAATATAAAGCAACTTATTTTGTCAGTTCGAAACCGATTTTCAAACCATTATAGCTTCCAATTAATGAGCTTATTGATTGAACTGTAGTATTGCCACTCTGTGAAGCAAATGCATTCAATACTTGCATCAGTTTTGTTGCATCGTATAAAATGCTTATACTATTTGTACTATTAAGAGTAACAACGGCTTCACTCTTTGTGATTCCAAACATACCAACCATCGTAAGAGTTCCAGTTTCTTCGTCCAGTGTATAGGTACCATTGATATTTCGCCCGCCAATACCCATCTGATATGAGCCATCCTCATTAAACGTAAAACTTAATGCTCCCTGTTTGATACCAACTTTTCCAAACAAATCGTTAAGTTTGTTTTCAATTGTTTTGGCTGCAATTTCACCACCTGCCTGTTGTAGGAAATTTTCTGATTCAAATTTACAATCTGAGCTAGAATAATTCCATGTTCCTATCAGGTTGGCTTTTTTCAAAGTCGGGGTACCTAATATATTTCCTATCAATGAAGAAAGGATGCCTGAACCTATTTGGGTTGCAGCTGAAGCAGATGATGTTTGAGTGTTTCCCGCTGTAGTTGTCGGGGTAATTCCACCACAACTACTTACCAGCATCATAAATGCGCTGGTGCATAATAATGATAATACCTTAAAATTCTTTTCCATAATCAATAAGTTTAGGGGTTATTATTTGACTTCTGATTCAATTTCATCATCATAAAAGAGTTTACGGAATGAACTAGGATAGGGGGTTTCAAATTCCATACGTTCATTGGTTATAGGATGAAAGAAGTTAAGCCGAAAAGCATGTAATCCTAAACGGCCGATAGGATTATTTCCATCTCCGTATTTGGGATCGCCAATTACCGGATGCCCGATATCCTGCATATGTACACGAATCTGGTTTTTACGTCCGGTTTCAAGTTTAAGCTCAACTAAAGAATAACGGTCTCTTGTTTCTAATGTATGGAAATGAGTTACCGCAAATTTTCCTCCATTATCTGTCGGTGATGAGTGGGTAATGAAAGCTTTATTATCTTTCAGCCAGGAACTTATAGTACCTCCTTCACGTTCCATTCTACCACTAACTACCGCTATATAACGTCTGTCAGTAACAATATCATGCCAGTTTTCCTCCAGTATCCGCTTAACTTCCAGACTCTTAGCATATATCATTAAGCCTGAAGTCTCTCTATCTAGACGGTGAACAATATGCGCCGTACACTTGAAATGTCTACGTTTAAAATATTCGTCCAATAATGTCTTGACACAGAACTGATGTGAAGAACTTGACATGGATAAAATGCCTATATTCTTTTCTATAACAACAAGATCCTTATCTTCATAAACTAATTTAATAAATTTATTTTTTAGTTCTGTTGAACGTTTATGGCGACTAACACGAACAACCATACCGGGTTGTAACAGAAAATCGTATTGTGTCACTAATTTCTTATCTACGCTGATTCCATGTCCGGACAGTATAGCTTTTACTTTATTTCTGCTGATTCCTTGCATCGCAGTCATTAGAAATTCCATTAATGGCTGTGATGTTTTAACTGTAAATTCAATATATTTAGTCGCTGCATATGCTGCGCCAGATTTATTTCTCATTGACTATAATAATTAAAAATGAATATTTTATTTTAATGCAAAGTTAGTGTTTTTTATTAGAACCTGTTTCTAGAATTTGAAATATATGTATTTTGAGTGGTATGTTATTTATCCGATCAAAATGAATATAATCTATATTATGTTTAATATAAATATTGAATTTAAAAATCTCCTTTTATTAAAACAAAAAAATAAGGTAAACATATTATTGACTATGTCTACCTTATTTCCCTATTTTTTTATCTGAAATTATAAGATATCTAATTGTTTAAATACTTTTATCAATTTTTCGATAGCTTCGTCCACTTGTTCTTTAGTATGATTTGCCATCAATGCAAAACGTACTAAGGTATCTTGGGGCGCACATGCAGGCGGAATTACCGGATTTATAAAAACTCCTTCGTCAAACGCTAATTTTGTAACCAAAAACGTTTTCTCTGTATCACGGACATACAAAGGAATAATTGGAGATTCGGTGGCTCCAATCTCAAAACCTGATTCCTTAAAACGTTTCAGCGCATAATCTGTAACTTTCCAAAGATTTTCTAGACGCTGAGGTTCATTTTGAATGATATGTAGTGCTTCTAAGGCAGATGCTGTTGCTGCCGGAGTCGCAGATGCACTGAATATATATGTTCTGGCATTATGCTTCAGCCAGTTAATAATGCTCTTATCTGCCGCAATGAAACCACCAATCGAAGCTAATGATTTACTGAAAGTTCCCATGATAAGATCTACCTCATCAGTTAAGCCGAAATGGTCACATACACCTCTTCCCTGCTTACCAAAGACGCCTAAACCATGAGCTTCATCAACCATAATTGTTGCATTATACTTATGTTTCAATCTAACAATCTCAGGCAAATTAGCTAAATCTCCTTCCATTGAAAAGACACCGTCTACAATTATCAGTTTAACAGCATCCGGATTGCATTTTTGGAGTTGTTTCTCCAAATCGGCCATATCATTATGCTTATATTTCAAGCTTTGTGAAAATGATAAACGACGGCCATCTACAATAGAAGCATGATCGCGATCATCACAAATGATATAATCGTTACGATCTGTCAGACATGAAATCACCCCGGAATTTACAGTAAATCCCGTTGCAAAACATAATGCTTCTTCTTTGCCAACAAAAGCTGCAAGTTCTTTCTCCAATTTAACATGTAAATCCAAAGTTCCATTGAGGAAACGTGAACCGGCACAACCTGAACCGTATTTACGCATAGCTGCAACACCTGCTTCAATGACTCTATCGTCTCCCGTAAGACCTGTATAAGCGTTAGAACCAAACATCAAAACACGATGTCCGCCCATATTGACTTCAGTACCTTGCTTGCCTTCTATTTCTCGAAAATATGGATAAATACCTTTTTCCATATACTGTTGTGGCAAAGTAAATTTTGCTAGTTTATCTTGTAATAAGCCCATTTTTATGAATATTTTTCTCAGAAAATGATTGCAAAGTTAATAAAAAATTGAGTTTACAATTAGATTTCCCGAAAAAAAGACAGCAAAATAGCACTTTGGAACAGAAAAGATGTGTTTTGTTTTTTTTTTCGTATTTTTGTAAACAAGAAAACCTTAGTTTCTTCTATTTATATAATATGAGATATGGAGAAAAAAAAGATTGTGTTTATAGTAAACCCTATTTCAGGAACTCAAAATAAAAGGTATATACTAAAGCTGCTTCCAGAAAAATTGAATTCTGAACTGTTTGACTGGCACATTGCAAAAACTGAATATGCCGGTCATGCCACATTATTGGCAAAAGAATATTCAACTCAGGATTATCATGCTATCATAGCAATTGGCGGTGACGGTACTGTCAATGAAATTGCTCGTTCGCTTGTGCATACCAATGTCGCTCTTGGAATTATTCCATGCGGGTCTGGTAATGGCCTTGCCCGTCATCTTCATATACCCATGGACCCTGTAGGAGCTATTAAAGTAATTAATCGTTTTATAGCAAAAGATGTAGACTACGGGAAAATAAATGAGATACCTTTTTTTTGTACCTGTGGCGTCGGTTTTGATGCTTTTGTCAGTTCAAAGTTTGCAAATGCTGGGCGACGTGGCTTATTAACATATCTGGAGAATACATTACGGGAAGGTCTTAAATATAAGCCTGACACTTATGAGATTGAGGTTGAAGGAGAAACAAGAAAATATAAAGCATTTTTAATTGCATGTGCAAATGCATCTCAATACGGTAATAATGCTTTTATTGCCCCACAGGCTTCCATGTCTGATGGAATGTTAGATGTTACTATCATGGAGCCTTTTAATGTATTGGAGGCACCACAAATTGCCATTCAATTATTTAATAAGAATTTACTGCAAAATAGTAGAATAAAGACCTTTCGTTGTAAGAATCTACATATCCACCGCACTCATTCGGGAGTCATTCACTTTGATGGCGATCCGACAATTGCGGGAACTGATATTGATGTACAATTAATAGAAAAAGGACTTAAAGTTATTGTTAACACTCAACCGGAAACTGCTTTTGTACAAATGTTCTCAGAATTTTATGAAGAATTAGCCAATTTTGGAAGTGAGATTCATCAACGTAACCTCAAGAGAATTAATACTATAAATAAGGAGATACTAAAAAAACTGAAACATTAATTATTCTCTCTATTTATTCCCCATGAATAACTAGAAATGAATATAATAATCTTTCGTGAGTTCTTTATATTCGTTTGAATATTCGCCATTTCCCATCCGTATAATCAAATGTTCATTACAAGGATAAGCACACTCTCCTTTTAATAAATCTAAGAGTACACGTTTGGGTGAAGAGTTTTCTTTGCTGTAAATTAAACAACGTCGATATAGATTAAGCCCTTGATTCCATGCTTCCTGAACAAAATAATCAGCAGAATCAGTTGGTAATATAACCTGAAAACGTCCGTTATTTGATAAAAGGTTTGCAGCACTTAAAAGCAAGGATTTAAATGATAAGCCTGCATTATGTCGTGCTTTTGTACGCTTTAAATCCGGACTTTGCAAAGAATCTGTGAAAAATGGCGGATTACAGGTTATCACCTCAAATATTTTTTCCGTATGAAATGTTATAATATCAGATTCTATAAAATGTAATCGTTTTTTCCATTCTGTAGCTAATGCATTTTCTCTAGCCTGCTCTATAGCGTCATGTTCAATATCCACTCCCCAAATATCGGCATCAGTACGTTGAGCCATCATAATGGCAATCAAACCAGAACCCGTTCCAATGTCTAGAATATTATGTGCTGTTTCTATACCGCCGGCCCAGGCTCCTAACAATACTCCATCTGTACCAACCTTCATTGCGCATTTGTCGTGAAATATTGTAAATTTTTTAAAATCAAAATGTGTTTTTGCCATTATTGTTAAATATTGATTCGACAAAAGTATACAAATATTTGTTATTAATAAACATGAGGCATTAGAAGATTATTATATTTTTTGTATCTTTGCTCCGTTTTGTGAAATTATAACTTTGCTCACATTTATTTATTTTTAAGTATGCAAATTGACGATAATCAGAATCCATTCTCTTTAGTGGCCGATTTTGACGGTGATGAATCAAGTGTTTTTGATGTAGAGGTGGATGAAACATTACCTATTTTGCCTTTACGCAACATGGTATTGTTCCCCGGCGTTGTTTTGCCAGTCGCTGTTGGCAGAAAATCTTCACTTCGTTTGATTAGAACAGCAGAAAAAAACAAATTTAATATAGGCGTAGTATGCCAATTGTCCCCAGAAACAGAAAATCCTGGATTCTCTGACTTATACAACACTGGTACTGTTGCAAAAATCATTAGGATATTGGAACTTCCAGATCAGACTACAACAATCATCCTTCAAGGTATGAGCCGTTTTGAATTGAAAGGAATCATTTCTGAAAAACCATACCTCGTGGGACAAGTGGAAAAATTAACAGATTCCCTACCGAATAAGAATGATAAGGAATTTGAAGTATTGATTAAAACTTGCCGAGACCGCACAATACAATTCATTCAGGTTAGCGAACAAATGCCAAAAGAATCAATGTTCGCGATTAAAAATATCAAAAACAATATGTTTTTGGTGAATTTTATTTGTGCGAATTTCCCGTTCGCTATTTCAAAGAAGATGGCATTGCTCGACGAGGCCTCTTTAGAGCAACGTACACTTAATCTTCTGAAACTTTTGAATCGCGAAATACAATATTCAGAATTACGTGCTGAGATTCAACGTAAAACCCGAGAAGATCTTGATTCGCAGCAACGGGAATATTTTTTGCAACAGCAAATTAAGAATATTCAAGACGAACTTGGCGGGTCACCTCAGGAGCAAGATGTTCATGAACTTCAAAAAGAGGCTAATACAAAAAATTGGCCAGAAGATGTTGAGAAAATCTTTGCTAAAGAACTGGCAAAACTGGAACGTTTAAATCCGCAAACACCGGATTACAATGTACAGCTGAATTATCTTCAAACTATGTTAAGCCTTCCATGGCAGACTTACACGGAAGATAATCTGAATATAGCGAATGCCGAAAAGGTCTTAAACAAGGATCATTACGGATTAGAAAAAGTTAAAGAACGTATTTTAGAACATTTAGCGGTTTTACAACTGCGTGGAGATTTGAAATCTCCTATTGTTTGTCTTTACGGACCTCCGGGTGTAGGTAAAACATCATTAGGTAAAAGTATTGCGTCTGCTTTAAAACGTAAATATATCCGTGTGTCACTCGGTGGCTTGCATGATGAAGCAGAAATCAGAGGACATCGCAGAACATATATAGGAGCCATGCCTGGAAGAATCATTAAAAGTATGATAAAGGCTGGTTCGTCAAATCCTGTATTTATCTTAGATGAAATAGATAAGATTACCCAAAATACAGTTAATGGAGATCCATCTTCTGCGTTGCTGGAAGTGCTTGATCCCGAACAGAATAATGCATTTCATGATAATTTTCTGGACATTGACTATGATTTATCAAAAGTGATGTTTATTGCTACAGCCAATAATATAAGCACCATACCAAGACCACTACTCGATCGCATGGAACTTATTGAGGTTAGCGGATACATTACAGAAGAAAAGATAGAAATTGCCAAACGTCATCTTATACCTAAAGAAAAAGAAAACAACGGCTTAGGAGACAGAAATGACATTAAACTGTCACGTCAGGCTATTGAGTATATTATAGAAAATTATACTCGTGAATCGGGTGTGAGAGAACTGGAAAAGAAACTTAATAAAGTTTTCCGCAAAATGGCATTGGAATTTGCACGTAATGGCCAGTTCCCTTGTCTTAACCTAAAAATCAGCGATGTAGAGAAATTACTCGGAAAACCGGAATATAGTCGAGATAAATATCAAGGTAATAAATACGCAGGTGTTGTTACCGGATTGGCTTGGACTTCTGTAGGTGGAGAAATTTTATTCATAGAAAGTAGTCTGAGTAAGGGAAAAGGCAGTAAACTGACATTAACGGGTAATTTAGGTGATGTAATGAAGGAATCTGCTGTTTTGGCATTGGAATATATCAAAGCTCATGCTGATATGTTGAATATTGATTCACGTATTTTTGATCTATGGAATATTCATTTACATGTACCGGAAGGCGCAGTACCTAAAGATGGCCCATCGGCAGGTATTACTATGGCTACATCACTAGCTTCCGCATTGACTCAACGTAAAGTACGTGCTAATCTGGCAATGACCGGTGAGATTACATTACGTGGAAAGGTTCTTCCCGTTGGCGGTATTAAAGAAAAAATTCTTGCTGCCAAACGTGCCGGTATCACCGATATTATTATGTGTAAAGAAAATAAAAAGAATATTGATGAAATTCCGGAAATTTACCTGCACGGTTTGACGTTCCATTATGTAGAGGATGTATCAGAGGTGTTCAATTATGCTCTGCTAAAAGAAAAGGTTGATCACCCTATTCAATTTACCTTTGATGAAGAAAAGAAAGAAATATAATGAAATTTGAGCTTCAATATACTGATTCACAAACTAATGCAAGAGCAGGACTTATAACGACAGCGCATGGACAAATAGAAACGCCTATTTTCATGCCTGTCGGAACATTAGGTTCTGTTAAGGGCGTGCATTTAAGGGAACTTAAAGATGATATAAAAGCCCAAATTATTTTAGGTAATACATATCATCTGTATTTACGTCCGGGTATAGATATTCTTGAGAAAGCAGGTGGATTGCATAAATTTAATGGGTTTGACCGACCAATGTTAACAGACAGTGGCGGATTTCAAGTCTTTTCATTAAATGGTATACGTAAAATCCGTGAGGAAGGATGTGAATTCCGTTCTCATATTGATGGTTCTAAGCATTTTTTCACTCCAGAAAAAGTTATGGATATAGAACGTGCAATAGGTGCTGATATTATGATGGCATTTGATGAATGTCCGCCAGGAACCTCTGACTATACTTATGCTAAGAAAAGTATGGAATTAACCCATAGATGGTTGGATAGATGTTTTAAACGTTTTAATGAAACAGAACCCAAATATGGTTATAACCAATCTCTTTTCCCAATTGTACAAGGATGCACATATAAAGACCTTCGTACACAATCTGCAGAATATATTGCTTCAAAAGAAGCTGACGGTAACGCTATAGGTGGATTAGCTGTAGGTGAGCCGGCAGAAGTGATGTATGAAATGATTGAGTTGGTTAATGGAATTCTTCCCAAAGATAAGCCTCGATATTTAATGGGTGTTGGCACACCGGCTAATATTTTAGAAGGTATAGAACGCGGAGTGGATATGTTCGATTGTGTTATGCCTACAAGAAATGGTCGTAATGCAATGTTGTTTACTCAAAATGGTATCATGAATATGCGTAATAAAAAATGGGAAGATGATTTTTCTCCGGTAGATCCAGATGGAACTTCATATGTTGATATCGCATACAGTAAAGCATATTTACATCATCTGTTTAAGGCACAAGAATTACTTGCGATGCAAATAGCTTCTGTGCATAATCTTTCATTCTATTTATGGCTCGTTGGTGAAGCCCGCAAGCATATTATTGCCGGAGATTTTTCATCATGGAAGGCCATGATGGTTAAACGTATTATGACACGGTTGTAATACAAACAGTAGTAAAAATACGTTAGGCTCATGAAATGGAATAAATTTTATATCAAGCGGCTGGATATGTACCTCATCAAGAAATTTTTGGGGACATATTTCTTTTCTATCATCCTAATTATTTCCATTGCGGTGGTTTTTGATTACAATGAAAATATTGATAAATTCACAACAAATAATGCACCTTGGAAAGGTATTATAATTTATTATCTTAATTTTATACCTTATTTTTCCAATCTGTTCAGTCCGTTGTTTGTCTTTATTTCGGTTATTTTCTTTACGTCAAAGCTTGCTGAAAACTCAGAAATCATAGCTATGATGTCTACCGGTATGAGTTTTAACCGCTTAATGAGACCTTATATGATATCAGCGGCTATTATTGCTGTTTTAACATTCTATTTAGGAGCTTTTGTCATTCCAAAAGGTAGTGTCAGCCGTCTTAATTTCGAGACTGTATACAAAAAAAAGAAGCGTGTTGAGTTTGTTCAGAATGTACAAATGCAAGTAGATACCGGTGTCATTGCTTTTATTGAACATTATGATGGAAATACCAAAACAGGATATCATTTCTCTTTAGATAAGTTTGTCAATAAAAAACTTGTTTCGCATTTAACTGCTACATCTGTTTCATATGATACGCTATCAGATGTGCGTTATAAATGGAGAATAAGAAATTATACACTTCGCGAGATGAAAGGTATGAAGGAATATATTACACATGGCGCTGAGATTGATTCTATTATAGCCATGGAACCTTCAGATTTCATGTTAACTTATAATCAACAAGAAACACTGACAAATCCGGAATTAAAGGAATATATAGCTAAACAACGTTCTCGTGGCTTAGGAAATGTAAAACCATTTGAAGTGGAATATCATAAACGATTTGCTACTCCATTTGCGTCATTCATTTTATCTGCAATTGGTCTTTCATTATCAGCACGAAAAAGAAAGGGAGGCATGGGGCTTTATTTAGGCATTGGATTGGCATTAAGTGCTTCTTATATTCTTTTGCAGGGAGTGTCTTCTACATTTGCCATCAATGCAGATTGGCCGCCAATGCTTGCTATGTGGTTTCCTAATATTTTATTTACCATCATTGCATTCTATTTGTATAGACATGCACCACAATAATTAATTGTTATAAAAAGAATAATACGTGGATTTTTACGATTTAAATTTGAACGACCAGGTGCTTGACGCTTTGGACGACATGAACTTTACGGAATGTACACCTATCCAAGAGCATGCTATACCGGTTATTCTAGAAGGGCGTGATTTGATTGGAGTAGCTCAAACTGGTACAGGAAAAACTGCTGCTTATTTATTACCAATATTAAGTAAACTGAGTGACGGCGGATATCCTGACGATGCTATTAATTGTATTGTAATGGCACCAACCCGTGAACTTGCTCAACAAATTGATCAGTCTTTAGAAGGCTTCTCTTATTATATGAACCTGTCAAATGTTGCCATATATGGCGGCAACGATGGAATACGCTATGAACAGGAAAAAAGAGGATTAGCAATGGGGGCAGATATTATTATTGCCACTCCTGGAAGGTTAATCAGTCACATAAGTCTTGGTAATGTAGATTTATCTAAAGTATCCTTTTTTGTTCTCGATGAAGCTGACCGTATGCTTGATATGGGATTCAGTGATGATATTATGCAAATAGTGAAATGCTTACCTGAAAAGCGGCAGACCATTATGTTCTCTGCTACAATGCCTAAAAAAATTCAAGATTTGGCTAAGAGCATTTTGCATAATCCTGCAGAAGTGAAACTGGCAGTTTCCAAACCGGCAGAAAAAATCGCACAATCAGCATTTATTTGTTATGAAACACAAAAGACAGGTATTGTAAAATACTTATTTAAAGAAATACCTCCACATCGTGTTATTGTTTTTGCTTCTTCAAAACAGAAAGTCAAAGATATAACAATTGTATTACGTAAAGCAGGTTTTAATGTGGGTGCTATGCATTCAGATCTGGAACAGTCTGAACGTGATGATGTAATGTACCGGTTTAAAGCGCAACAAATAGATGTACTTGTTGCTACAGATATTGTAGCTCGTGGAATTGATATTGATGACATTCAACTTGTTATTAATTATGATGTACCACATGATGCAGAAGATTATGTGCATCGTATAGGAAGAACTGCCCGTGCTAACAATGATGGCGTTGCCATAACACTTGTTAGTGAATTAGAGCAGCATAAATTTGCTAGCATTGAACGTTTCTTACATACAGATATTGAAAAACGTAATGTTCCCAAAGAGCTTGGTGAATCTCCGTTGTATAATAAAAACGAAAAGACAGAAAAAAAAGGTTCTCAAAAGAATAAAAATAGACGAAACAGGAAAAGAAGGAATCCTAAAGAAGAAATCAATAAACAAAAGAATGATAATTCTAGCGACTCTTTCTCTCCAGCAAATTCACATTCTGCCAATGAACATAAAAACGATGAAATAAAGAAAAGAAATCGAAGAAAGAATCATCGCAAGAAAAACGGTAACCAACAAGACAATAAATGTACCGAACATAAAACGGAACAAATATAAAATTATCGATATTTATAGAATAACCATTAAATAAAAATACGGTATGGATTATTAATATGACATGCACCCCGAAAGTTAGACAAAAAACTTTCGGGGTTTTGTTATGTCTA